>JBKJKE010000190.1:0-13927 GCA_046597605.1 Limisphaerales bacterium
AACGCTTCGAAAATCCTCCGCAACAGGGTTGCAACGCTTTTTCGAAGGCTTTGGGGTTTGGATGAGGGCGAGCCTTCTTTCTAATACTTTCACATTTAATTCCACCGAAAACAGCGAAGAACCTGCAAACGTCGATCTCTACCCCTCGATGATGAACTTCGACCATGGTTGAGCCATCCCTCGGACAGCGAAGAGAAGTCGAGGCCACCCATGTCAGTGGAAAACTCGGGCCAGCAACTGGTCCGACAGCGTTTGCCACGAAATCACCCGACAACCAGAGACCGGCACACGAATCGCAATGGGAAACACCGAAACCGTGGACCATTTTAGTCGAAAGGATCGATCGGTCTCGCGGGCAAGCATGCATGCATCTATTTCATACGGCTTGCAGAATGCGGCCACTATTTTTTCCTTTGGAATTGGTAATACCGGGTCCGTTTCGACCTGCTGGCATCGAAAAACGAGTTTTGCGGCAGTTTGAACGTTTGCAGAACCTTGGATTACCGCCGACGCACAACCGTATCCCGCTGAGCCCATTGCGGGTCAGCTTCGGGATAATCTAAATTGTAGTTGAGTCCCCGACTTTCCGGGCGCTGCAGGGCGGAATCGATGATCAATTCTGCGACGAGCGCGATATTGCGCAATTCGAGAAGATCACTGCTGACATTGAAATCCCAATAATACTCCTGGATTTCTTCCTGCAAATTGGCCACTCGGGTTTTGGCTCGCTGCAACCGTTTGTTGGTGCGGACAATTCCCACGTAATCCCACATCAACCGTCGAATCTCGTCCCAGTTATGCGAAACCACTACCAACTCATCTGGATTATGAGCATTGCCCGACTGCCACTCCGGAATTGGAATTTCGTTCTTTGGCTGTGTTCTGGAGAGTATTCTTTCCGCCGCACGATTTGCACAAACCAACGCCTCAAGCAGAGAGTTACTGGCGAGACGGTTGGCGCCGTGCAATCCGGTGCAGGCAACTTCGCCCACGGCATAGAGACCTCCAATATCCGTCTCACCATTCATGTTGGTGAGCACCCCACCACATTGGTAATGCGCCGCAGGTACCACCGGAATGGGCTCCTTGGTGATGTCGATTCCGAAGCGGAGACAGGTTTGGTAAATGTTCGGGAAACGATCGATAAGGAAAGGGGCGGGCTTGTGAGTGATATCGAGATAAACACATTCCGCACCGCTCTTTTTCATTTCGCCGTCGATCGCGCGCGCCACGATATCACGGGGAGCCAGCGATTTCAGCGGATGATAGTTGTCCATGAACTCCATCCCTGCCCTGCTCTTCAATACTCCGCTTTCACCGCGCACTGCTTCCGAAATGAGAAAAGATTTCGCCTTGGGATGATAGAGACAGGTGGGATGAAACTGGATGAACTCCATATTCGCCACCGCGGCACCAGCGCGGTAAGCCATGGCCACTCCGTCGCCAGTGGCGATGTCCGGGTTGGTGGTGTAGAGGTAAACTTTTCCGCAGCCACCGGTCGCAAGCAGGATCTGGCTTGCGGCAAATGTTTCGACCACGCCGGTTTTGTTATCCAGCACATAAACTCCGAGACAACGATTCTCCCCGACGTAACCGAGTTTCTGAGACGTGATTAAATCGATCGCAAAATTGTTTTCGTAAACTTCGATATTCGGCTGAGCCGCGACGGCGGAGAGAAGTGCGCGTTCGATCTCGCGACCTGTCACATCCTTTGCGTGGAGAATGCGGCGCTTCGAATGGCCACCCTCCATCCCAAGATCGAGCTCTTTCGACCCACCACCGTTTTCGATTTCCGAAAACTTCATCCCGAGTTCGATCAGTTCCTGAATTCGGGCGGGACCTTCCTCGACGATCATTCGAACGACCGGTTCCTTGCACAAACCAGCTCCAGCCTCGAGCGTATCGCGAACATGTTCCTCGAAAGAGTCCTCTTTGCTGGTCACGGCCGCGATGCCGCCTTGCGCATAGTTCGTATTCGATTCTGCCTTGGATTTCTTGGTAACAATCGCGACGCGTCCTTTCTCGGCCACCTTTAGCGCAAAAGAAAGACCCGCGATGCCACTGCCAAGGACTAGAAAATCGAATTGTTTCACTACGGACACAAGTTGAACAACAAAGCGCGCAGAGGCGAAGAGAAAATTCGTGCAGTTGCGAAAGTCCCTTTCGCACACAGTTCAGTTTCTTGGATCCGGGCACGAGCCGTGCTCTCTGACTCTCCCGACCTGATGAAAGAATGGATTTCTCGAAATTAACGCGACTGGGAGCGGTTTCCCTCTTTCATGAACAACGCAACGGGAACTGTTTATGCCGGGAAACGGTCGAATCGATGGATATATCTTCGAATGACATCCCTTTTGCTTCATTTGTGTGGGATCCGACCCCGGCAAAACCGCTTTCCGAGAGGCCAAGCTACTAACTACAACCCCTTGAAAGCGTTTCCAGGACGCACAGCTACTAGTGTAGTGTCCCTCAAATAACTATAGCGATTGCCAAAAGTAATTTCCGGAAAAGGCGATTTAGTATTGGTACTTTTTGGAGGGATATGGTTGAACCTGAAGGTTGCGAAGGAGTGAGAGTTATCCCAATGGTAAGAATGGCACGACAGAAGAACTGCGCGTGGCGATGGAAGCCTCGCCGGCCAAGCCTGGTTACATCCGTCTGGCTGCGATTCACTCTCTTTTTGATGGGACTCCGGGTAAGCAGAAGCACATGTAAAAGAGGGATTTCACCCGAACCAGACCATCCGACATGGTCAAAAAAGTTTCTAAATCGACCATTATCCTGCCGTTTAGTTACGGCAGAAATTGGCCCAACGCCTCCACCTACCAGGGCAGTGAGAGAAGGGCTAACTCCAAACCCGGAATTGGGACCTATCCGGAATTTGCTTTTGGCAATCGCTACAGGAGAAGAAGCAAGGACGTGCCAAGCAAACCACTGGCGGAGAATAACAAGCCGCGCGGCATAATCGACCCAACCGCGCAGAGTGATTCCCCATAGTTTCATGGCCCGCCATATTAGGTTCTCGACCAAAACGGCGTCAGCCTTGAGGCTTGTGAGGGAACCATGTAGACTCGGGTCAAGTGGACGAAACCAACCCTGGAATCTGTGCAACCAACGGTCGCTGGCTGCATTACTTCTTGGCTCGCCGTTTTGCTTCCAACAACCGACTTGTTACGCTGTCTTCGGGTTTAGACGGCTTTTGCCCCTCAGAGGCGGTGGGTTCTGGCGCGTCAGGGACAACCGATATCGGTTTAATTGGCTTAAACAGATCGGCTTTGGGTTCCGTCCGTATCACATGAATTGGTGTTTCTGCAGCAGATGGCTGTTTTGATCGCACTTCATCCCGCCGGGCCAATAGCGAAGTCAGAGATTGATCTGCCTGAACACTTCTCTCACGCCCCTTCCAAAAGAATAGATTCCTTTTCGCGAAAGCAAAAAACCGTTGCCATTCTTCCCGACCAATCAGAATTCGACGAATACCCACGTCGAGTGGAAACAGAAGAATTCCCAGCATCAACAACTTGTCCCAGAGATCCTGCGGTCGGAACGTTTTTTTGCGATCCAGCTGAAAAGGATTGTCGACTTCCGAATCCAACAATTTACCTCCGCTACTTTCGGCGAGGCGGCGCAGCAAATTGATATTGGGCTCTGAAGCAGCGAACTCGGGTGAATAATTAACGCTGGCACCAAGAACCTGGGAACCGCGCAATTGACCATCCTTCGTTTCCATGAGGTTCAGCAAATATGCGCCTACTTCCTTGGTGGGAAACCGCGCTTCGTAGTGCCCGGGACCGGTTTGCTCAAGGCGCACGGTTTGCCGTTCCCCCTTTGGGCTGACCACCACTGTTTGTAGATCAATAAAGTTGCGGTAATTGCCCAGCTCGTCGACCGCCTCAACGGAGATATGTCCTTCCCCGTTATCTACTGAAACTTCGGTGACGAAATCGGCATTCTCCACTTTTCGAAGACTCCATTGTGCGATCTGCGACCAGAACTGACGGTACTTTTCCCATCCGATCCAATCCTTCGCCCAGCGGGGTTTAGCATCGGAGGTAAACGCAACGGCACGGCCGAGTCCAAAATTCCAGTGCGCCAGAAGAGGATCGCCTTTCTCTGACAACAACGGAATTTCCGCGCGCGGCTTGGATGTAGTGGAAACATAACCACGGAGGATCGGATATTCGTTTGCCCCAATTCCCCGAAGAAGTTCGCTGTTCGCGGCGAACTGCGGTTTAAACGGCTCCTCCACAATCGCAGACTTTAAAATCACTGCCGCCTCCTTGATGAATATCTGTGGGAGCTGCTCAGGGGAACGAACGTCATAGAAACGTCCCCTTCCCTTTTCAGCGATCGAAATCATGGTCTCTGGCCCGGCGTGTCCGGCAATCAACACCGTGCTCACCGTAATCTTGTCAGCAACGATCGCTTTCATCAGTTCAGCAGTCGGGGCACCCGGGTCACCATCGCTGAAAATAATCATGTGCTTCAGGTTCCCAGTGGATTTCTTTAGACCTTGATGTGCCAGGGTCATCACGCCCTGGAAACTTGGTAGATCGCCCTGGTTCATTCCGGCAATTTGTTTTGCGAGATCTTTCTTCTGACCGACTTTCGACATGGGAAAG
Source organism: Limisphaerales bacterium (assembly GCA_046597605.1). Classification (GTDB taxonomy): domain Bacteria; phylum Verrucomicrobiota; class Verrucomicrobiia; order Limisphaerales; family JACDHS01; genus JACDHS01. Next base: position 4,623 of record JBKJKE010000190.1, read on the forward strand.
AGCCATTTATCGCTGCCATCCCATAAGACAATCCCCATTTCATCCTGCGGCCCAAGCGCGTCCAAAACTCCCAGGGCACACTGCCGCGCCATGTCATTCCCGTTCATGAACTCCATACCGTGCATCACGAGCGCAACCGCACCACTTGGAAGGACTTTTTTACTACTAAGCTCCATGTCGAGCGGAAGCAATCGTTCCAACGGCGTCCCGCGATAACCACCCGCTGCAAATGCCTGATCCCCGCCGACACAAACTAAACCGATCCCAAAATCTCGCACGGCGCTTTCCAACAGCTTCATTCGATCATCTCCCAGGTCCCCAGCGGCAACGTTGCTTAAGAAGATTGCATCGTAACTTTGAATCTCCGCCAGCGAGTCGGGAAATGCCTTGGCATCGATCAACTTCACTTCCAACTTCGAACCCTGCAGGGCCGCCGCCAATTGCGCATCCTGCTGCGGGTCTGCGGAAAGAATGAGCACCCTTGGATTTCCACGAACACTGGTGAAACTGACTGCTTTATTGTTCTGCGGAAGAAGATCGCCTGCCGCTTCGACTTGCACGTTGTAACTGTAGAAACCCGGATCGTTCAGCGTCTGCGGGAACGTGAAAAGGTTTTTGCCAGCGGCCAGCTGCACCTGTTGCTCGCCAAGCAGTTGATCGTTCCGATACAGTCTGACTACAGCGTTTTGGGCTTCATCTGCTTGCGCAAAAATCTTGGCGTCGAATGTCTGGCCCTTTTTGAGATTGCTCGGCAATGAAATCTTCTGCACTGCCACATCTTTCTTCCGAGACACACCAAGCAGTAGCGCGTCCAAGCGAACCCCGAGAGGTTGGGCCGCCAAGAGCGCGTTCATAGCATCGCCCACGTTCTCATTCCCATCGGACATCAAGATCAGTCGGCGCTGCCCTGATTCAGGAAAGGCCGCCGTCCCGAGCCGTATAGCGGACGCAATGTCGGTTCTCTCTGTTCCGACGACCGCCTGCACCTTTTCCAGCTTCACTGCAAAATTGGTCTGCAGTTCTATGGCTGAGTCAGTTCCGAAAACGAGCACGCTAATGGTATCTTCAGGATTCTTTCCGCCGGCCAGTTTGTTGACCATCGCGCGCGCGGCATCCTGTTGAACCGGGGGGATACTGTCGGAACGATCCAGCAGAAATGTCAGGTTCATTCCTTCCAACGGTTTGCGCCATTGCAGGCCGGCTGCCGCGAACACCAGGGCGAGAACAATGATTGTGCGAAGCGCGAACGAAACCCAGCGTCGCCACACACTCACCTGCACATCGGACTTGGCCGCCAACCAGATGACCCATCCCAGCGCCGGCGCGAGAAGCAGCAGGTAGAGGGGATTTGTAAATTGTAAATTCATCATTTATCCCGGGCCAGCCGCCCACCCTTCCGGATAAATTTTTGTACCCGATGATTCTGCGAATCGGCTACGTAAAGGTTTCCTTTTGAATCAAAGGCAATGCTCCATGGATTGGCAAACTGGCCAGGGGCCGACCCTGCCCCACCCAGTATTTCAACGGACCTATTTTGGGAATCAAAAATTTGGATACGACTATTGCCAAACTCACAAACAAATTGAAAGCCGTTGCTGTCGAATCTCACGTCGTAGGGATAGCTCAGGTCCCCACGGGCACTCCCAGCCTTGCCAATACTCTGCAAGAATTTTCCCTCCGGAGAAAACATCTGGATGCGGTGATTGCAGGAATCGGCGACGTAAACCCGATCTTTGGCATCCACGCAGATTCCTTCGGGCCGGTTGAATTCGCCTTCCCGTTTTCCGGCCTGCCCAAAGCGCCTGATAAACTGTTCACCGCGAGATGAGAACTGTTGAACCCGGTCTGCACTGACGAATTCAGTCAGATACATTTCTCCTCGAGAGTTAATCGCGACAGAACGAGGAAAAGCAAGTTGCCCGTTATTCGTCCCATGAACGCCCCATTGCGAAATCAGTCTGCCATCTGGTGAGAAATGGTTCACCCGGGAGTAATGCGGCTCGATTATGATGATATTGCCCTCGGCATCCAACCCCATGCCTTTGGGACGCCCAAGCTCAGTCTGGGGCATCTGCCACTGGAGCAGATATTTACCATCTGACGAAAACTTCTGCACCCGACCTGTCATATCGACTACATACACATTGTCCTCTCGATCAATGGCAAGAGATCGCGGCTTGTTGAATTGCCCCATTCCAACTCCTCGGGAGCCGATGACTTCGACATGACTGAAAAATCCGCTTTCTATCGGGGACCTTCGATCTGCATTTCCATGGGATTCGGAGCAACCGGAAACCATAACCAGCGAAACTCCCGCGAGGAAGATTGATGCCAACGCTCTCCGGTTGGCGTTCATTTTATAAGCGGCAAACAACAATAGCGGCAACCCACCCGCCATCAGTAGAAGAAGGCAAAGGGCATTCACCTGCGAATTATATCCATAGTGCAACAAGTTGAATATGCGCGCAGCAACTGTCTCTTGTCCCGGCGGAATGATCAGAATCAAAGTCTCAACGTCCCACAAGCAGAACAAATACGTGGTGTACCATCCGAGGCAGACTGGAAACAGCAGTTGCGGAAGATAGGCATGGCGCCACAGAGCCCAGCCCCTCGCTCCCTCCAACCGGGCCGCATCAATCAAGTTGCGGTCCGCACTTTTGAATGCCTGCGAAATCAGCGTCCAGCCTGGAGCAAAATAACGGAGCGCCAATGCACAGATTACGATGCCGACACCCTGGTAGAACCAATCAAAGGAGGGACAATTGAAAATTGAGATCAAGGCTATTCCCAGAACCACCCCAGGAATGAGAAAGCAAAGCCAAACCCCAGATGGAAGTGAATTGCGCCAGAGCAGAACCGCCAGAGAAGTCACAACGCACGCACTGCTCATCGCAAAAAGCAGCGAATGAAAAATTGCACTTTCCCCTGCCACGAAGGCCGGATGGAGTGCGCTCCACGTTTCCGGAGATAAGACGATTTGCCACAATGGGAGCAACATTGACATTACCAGGATCAAAACGCAGAGAACACCTGCAGATGTGAACCATGCTACTCCTATTTTTGCTTTAAATTGCCTGGCTGGAATGCCCGCTGCATGGCGAGGCCAACGCAATTCCTTAGTGCGCACCCAGAGCAACAGCAGCGTCGGGATTACTACCAACGGCCATCCCAGCTTCAACGCCGAAGGATAGTTGAAACTGGTGTTGAAGCTGACCCAAAGTTCTGCCGGCAGGACTTTCACCTGAAGTATGGCCGGAACTGCAAATTGGTTTAGCGCGAGGATGAAAATAAGCACCACGGCTATTCTTAACTCTGAGCGGGCGGCAGGAATCAAAAGTAAACGAATAAGGGGACCTCCCTGGAGCAAAGGATCTACATGAAGGTGAGTCGGTTGCAGTTTTCTCCATGCCGCCAGGGTAAAGAACATGGCAATCGGCCAGAAGATCAACGACAGGATTAAAATCGTCCCGGGCAGCGAAAAGATGCTGAACGGCAACCAGCTTTTCCACGGACCGTTCATGCCGAAAAAGTGCAACCAGCAATTGGTAACCAGAAATGGGGGTAGAACGACAGTAACGATCGCAAATATCAACACCAACTGGCGCAATCCCCTAGGCAGGCCACCCGCAAACAGCGCTGCAGCAAAACCCAAAACAGTAGCCATCACAGTGGTAATGCATGCAACCAGTAAACTATTTTGGAGCAAGGACCAGTTCATTCCTTGGCAGCAACGATCTCTGCGTTCAATCGCATATAGTTGCAAGAGTTCATCGTAAAAAAAATTCCTTGAGAGCCTGCAAATCAGCCTCTTGCGTTGCCAGTAGTTGCTCCCAATTCGGTTCTCTCCAGGTCCCCTCAACCTCCTTCGTCCAAAAACCTTCACTGGCCCCGGCGTTGGTCAGGACCTGGTTGACTATGCTCTTTTGAAGAAACTCGAATAAAGCCTCCGCTCGTTCTGGATGCGGAGCACTCCGGATCACCCCTGCAGTATTGCGAATGAGGAAACCGTGATCTGTAAGGTCGATGGCTTGAACTGGAAGGTTTTGGCGAATCCCGGCTTTGATATCGTCGGAGTCAGTTAAACCGATCCAGGCGTCGCCCCTGCCGACCATTTGCACAACCACCGAGTTGCCATCCACGAGAAAGGGTTTATTCGCAGCGAGCGCGCGACACCATTTCTGCCATCCCTCATCACCCAACGTTTGGCGGAATGCAAGAAAATGTGCGGATGTGGTGCCAAAGAGTGGATAGGCCAGAGCGACCTTTCCCCGGTAATTTGCATTTGTAAACGCAAGCAGGGTCGGGGGAAGATTCAGTTTATCGATGGCGTTTGTGTTGACGACCAATTGTCGTTTGCGAAAGGCGAAGGGAGCCCAGGGATTCTTTTCCCGCAAAACGCCAGCGCGTTCCAATTGGCGAGTGCGCAGTTCTTCATTGTTCCAGAACACGTCGCACTGCGGGTGATTCTTTTCTGCAATTAATCGATTCACCAGTCCCACTGTTTTTACCGCTTCACTGTCGTAAACAGCCCGCACTTGAATTCCGGTATGCTTGGTGAATCCCGCAAAGACCTCTTCCGCATAAATCTGATCCTGAGAGGTGTAAACGACTACGAAGTTCTCCTTACCACCGCAGCCCACTATCACAAAACCCGCCAGGACGACGATCCAAAGGAAACCTTTCCACAAAGCACTTCCAAAAATCACGCTGTCCTCCGATGGTAGTACCACCATTCAAACAACAACACCGCAAGAGCACCCAGCACGATCCAACGCCAAATTTCCATGTTCGCTCGCTTAACGGTAGAAGCCTGTGTTTGAACATACTTACCGAAGTGCAATTCAGTTTTAGGTTTGATGTTGCTTTCCGCAGCATCGAGCAGGTTCACGGAAAAAGAGATCGCGTTGGTGCCAACCTTAAGCTGGTAAACGCCCTGCATCGTTGTTTCTCCGAATACGATCTCGCGTGCGTTGGCATCCAATACCAGAGGTCGTTTTGTCCCATTCGGCAGCGTAACTTCAGCTCCCGTTGCCTTCTCTAACAACGCAAAGCGAAACGGCTCCCCTGCCCGGACAAAGAGTTGACTGTTCCGGGTGGAAGCGGGATTGAGAAACTCGACTGCATTGGCAATGAAAATTGGAAACGAGATTCGTAGAGGCCAGGTGCTTTGCAATGTTTCGAATGCCACCCAGACGATCTTTTGTGCCCCCAACTCTCCCGAGACGATCAGAGGTGATTGCTGCGAATCCACGAGAGATACGCCCCAGCTAGGAGTCTTTACCGCCATCGCTTCGCTGATCTGCACGTTGTCGAAGTTGACGTAACGCAGCAATGGATGGGTATTTCTCCAGTCAACGATGGCCGGGTTGTCGAGCTGTGACACCCGCTCAAACCAATTCGTGTTTGCAACATGAATTGCCATGACGTTCCCGCTCGGCCAAACGGAGGGAACAGCGTCGTCCAGCACTACAATATCAAACCCGGTAGCGGGACCTGTTGAATCCGGTGCGACAGAGACCTGTGCTCCCGGTGACGCTCTGAGTGCTCTTTCGAGAAATCGATTTCCTCGGGTCACGAGTAGGATCTTGATCGGCTGCGGAAGAATACTAACCACCGATGCGTGGTTATCGGCTGCGAGGTCGTCCTTAGCGTTTAGATGCACGCTGAAAGTTCCATTGCGGCTCTGGGTTGCAACGAAGACCTGGGGAGAGGTTTCACCGGGTGCAATCTTCAGATTACGCACCTCCAGGACCTGTTCGTCGAATCGCAGCTCAAGAGTTGTCTGTTGCTCTTTATCCGAAAAGTTTTGGACGCTCGTGTATATCGCGCGCTGGCTGGCGTCCTCCGGATTGGCTTTAGCATCGAGAGTGACAATTCCCAGGTTCTCCGAGCGTTCTCCGATTCTGTGATAAACGATGTTTAATCCCTTGTTCTCAAATTCGCTTAAGTCACCCACTGCCCCATCACTGAACAGATGCACCTCAGCATCCACTCGATCCTTCGTCAGAGTTTCTGCCAACTTGAGAGCTTCCTTGAGGCGGGTGCCCGAGTCGGTCGCCGCAGCAGATTGGATGGCGCGACGCAGTGCGGACTTTTCCCCGGTGGCAGACTGCTTTACTTCGGTGTTTGCCGACGCCTGCAAGACAATCATCTGATCCTGATCTCGCAAACCATCGACCCACTGAAGCGCGTCCGCTTGCGCCTTTTGAAAACGAGACGGTGCAACATCGGTGCTCTGCATGGAGGCTGATGCATCCAGGATTAGAACCCGTAGTGCGCTATTCTTGGAATCCCCGCTGAAGTAAGGACGGCTCAGCGCAAAAATCGTTAACAGAAGGAGAAGGATCTGGAGGATCAACAGCCAGTTGTGTCGCAATTTTTGAAAGGGTGCATTGGCCTGGGTTTCCGCGAGAAACTTCTGCCAGAGAAGAGTGCTGGAGACCAATTTCACCACGCGCTTACGCTTCAGTAAATAAAAGAGGACCACGACTGGAATGGTCGCAGCAAAATAAAACGCATAGGGAGCAAGGAACTTCATTATCCCGGTTACCGTCTGGAGACCGTAAACACTTCACACTTCCATTTCGACAAAATTGTTCTCCTCTTATGCCGAAAGGGGCGCTGGCAGGACTTGATTTATCGTCCAGCCTGCTTCCAAAACTTTTGAACATCGGATCTCAAAGTCTCTTCGTCTGCGCACACGTTCAAAGTCCACCATTCCGGCAATAAAGAGTAGATACGTTGTTCCACGAAACGGCTATCCACCAGCATGACCAGGCCACGATCCTTTTCAGAACGAATTAAGCGACCGGCCGCTTGCAGGACGCGATTCAAGCCAGGAAACAAATAGGCGTAATCGAATCCATCCTTTCCGTTTTGATCGAAATGGTTCCTGATAAGATTTCTCTCCAGGCAAAGTTGCGGCAAGCCGGGCCCAATCACTGCCACACCGATCAGACGATCGCCCAGAAGATCGATTCCTTCCCCGAAGATTCCCCCCATCACGGCAAAGCCGATCATCCGCTTTTCGCTCTGCACCTTGAACCCCTCTAAAAACAGGTCCCTAGCCGCATCGCCCATGGAAGAGGTCTGCACTATGAACTCGACCTCCGGCAGGCGCAATTGGACACCCGGCAAAACTTCACCCAAGTAGGCGTAAGAAGGAAAGTAGACGAGGTAATTGCCCCGTTTTCCGGCGACAAAGGTGACAATCGCCTGGCAGACCTCATCAATGCTCCCCGTCCGATGACGAAATGAGGTCTTGATCTGTGGAGTGATCAGCACCTGTAGATTCTCGGGAGGAAACGGCGAGGCCAAACGAAACGTCTCATCGGTCTCACTCCCGCCTAAAGCGATTCTAAAATGTTCAAGCGGAGTTAAAGTCGCTGAGAAGAAAACGTTCCCTGCTGATCCTTCCAACGTTTCCTTCAGGCAAAGTGCGGGATCCAAACAAAACAAACGTATACGCAGGTCTTCGTAACAACGTTCCACGATGACTCGATAGTGCGCTCCAAAGTATTCGCTGATCTGCAGGAAAGCATTTATGGCGAAATACGTTTCGAGTAAGGGGTCGGCAATAGTTACGCCTGGGTTTTCCGCAAAGAATTGCTCGGCGCGTTCCATGAACGTTTCCAGCTTCCTTAGGAACGGACCGGGCAACTCAGTGGCGACGGTGACGGGTTCCCCTTCTCCGACCAGCTTCATCAACTCCCGCTGCATCGCGGAGATGCTTTTCTTCAGGATGGAAGAAACAGATCCTGTTTTCCCGGAAGACAACTGAGCAGAACTCAATTCTGCCGAATACATTTCCCGCGCACGATCGACGAGGTTGTGCGCTTCGTCGATGAGCAGCACATTTGCACCACCCTCGTCTCCGAAATGCCGTTTGAGATGCGCTCGGGGATCGAACGCATAGTTGTAATCACAGATGACGGCGTCGACCCATTCAGAAATATCGAGGGACAATTCGTGCGGACAAACCCGGTATCGCTGCGCGATCTCTGCAATGCGTTCTCGAGTGATCTGCTGACAATGGAGCGCTTCACGAATGGCAGGTTTGCGCCGATCAAAATATCCTTTCGCCATGGGGCAAGTCACCACATCGCAAGCTTTTCCATCGAAGGCGCAGACCTTCTCTTTTGCGGTAAGTGTGATCGAGCGCAGTTGAAGACCCGCGCCCGCCATATCGGAGAGCGCTTTCAGCGCGAGTTGTTGGGTCGTGTTCCTGGCCGTGAGGAAGAAAACTTTCACTGCATTGACGGAAGGCAACGCTTTGATAGTTGGGAACAGCACCGAAATGGTTTTGCCCGTTCCCGTAGGCGCTTCGATAAAAAGATTGCGGGAATTTAATACGGCTTTGTAAACCGCGCGACACAAGTTCCGTTGTCCTTTGCGGAAATCTGCATAAGGAAATCGAAGCGCCTGGATCGAATTGTTCCTTAGCTGAATCCAACTGTCGTAATTTGCAATCCACCTCAGATATTCACTTGTCACCATTTCCGTGAACTCACTCAAGATTTGCAGCGAGAGTTTTTCGCGAAATGGAGTTACCTGCTCCGTTTCCAACGAGAAGTAGGTGAGTTGCAGATCAATCTCCGCCATCGATTGCTGCTGGCAAAAGATCCATCCGTAAATTTTAAGCTGCGCCCAATGCAGATCATCTGCCTGGTAATCCCACGACGAAGTGACTGTTTTAATTTCCTCCAGGAGCACTCCCTCTGGCTTTGTCCAAACCCCATCCAACCTCCCGGCAATCTCCAAAGTAAAACCTGCGCCAGCGAGTTTGTGGGAGAGCGGGATTTCAGAGTCGTACCCGGCGGGACGCGATTTTTGGAGCTTGCGATGAGCCCGGCTTCCCTCCTGCGCCCGGACTTTGCTCGGCATGCGCCCAGAAGACGAGGCAAGGTCGCCGGTGCGCAGAACGAACTCGACCAAGCGTTTTACCGACACCTGATACTCACGAGTTTTGACGCCAACTGCTTCCTGCACTTAAGAAGTGTTTGAGGCAATCTGCCGGATGGCAAATTGTTTCCGGTCTACCAAATGGTTTTCTTCTCCGGGATCTATACCGATTGCCAAAGTAATTTCCAGATAGGAGGTGGAGCGGAAGCTCCTAGCCAAAACCGGTGGGGCACAACCTGCCGGTTTGCCCTGTTATTTGCCTTCTCTGGCAGGGGGTTGGCTTTGCTATTAACCCGAACTCCGAAGTAGGACGATAATTTTTGGGGAGCGAGGCCGGTTTTAGTCAGATCATACCGCCTCCGATAGCCAAACGATCCATAGGTGGAACCAACTTCGGCGAAGGG
>JBKJKE010000193.1:0-17371 GCA_046597605.1 Limisphaerales bacterium
AGAGAGTGGTTGGTCACAGTCTTTCCTCCAGTGGGGTTGAATGAGAACGCGGTTGACCTGCTTGAGATCGACAACGCGCGTTTGGTCGCGGACGGCTTCGATCAAGGAACTCACACACAGGTTGCGTGTGCGTCGCAGGAGACCATCGCCGGAGCGGACGATGAGGGCCAAAGCTTCCTGGGTGAAGGTGTTGTGGCCGAGGCCGGCGCGGTCGAGTTGGGCGAGGATGAACTGTTCAACGATTTCTGGAGCCAGCCTTGGAGAACCACCGAGTAGGTGTTACGAACTTATTTAACATCGTATTTTTCCCCCAATTGGGATCGTAGGGATTTCGGCCGAATGGCCGGGCTGGCATCGCAATTGGTGGCCGAATAACCGTGTTCTGGTCGTACGCGTACGACGGGATGGGTCGGAGCAAATTGGCATCGAAGTTTTCACCGGATTGGTATCGTAAATGGCCGCACTGGCGTCGCAGGATTGCGACGCTAGGGGCCGTTTTTGGATTCCGTCGTTTGCGGAGGGGTGATTTCGCGCATGGCGTTGTGGAAGGAGAGCCGCCTCCCTTTTCCTTACTGCTTTTGGCGGACTTCTTTGCCTCTTGGAATTGGCCTGACGCCGCGATTTAAATCAGTCTCTTTTTTCCTGCCATCCTGGACCGAAATCGTCGGCTGTTCTGAAAGCTTTTTTTCTCCTCAAAAAAAGATCTGGGAGGTGCCGAAATGAATATTTTTCCTCTTCCGAGGATTTCGCGAGCAGGGAGAAAATTTTATAGCTACTCCGGTAAATCTTGCGAGTACTGAAATCGTTTTCTCGTTATTCGCGAGGATTTAAAAAGTACTCAAATAAATATTTGATGTGTCGCAAGGATCTCGCGGGTGGTGAGTTAATTATTTAGGGTCTTCGGAAGTGTTTGGGATAGTGAAATAATTTTCTGACGTGCTCCGAAGATCTCGCGACTACTCAAATAATTTTTTCCCTACTCCCGAGGACTTAAAAAGTACTCAAATAATTATCTCACTACTCGCAAACTCGTGCCGAGTGGTGAGAAAATGCATTCCGGACGCCTAAAGTCGTTGGTAGAGTTGGGTTTTAGCCCTTGGGAGCAGTTCAGTCGTCGCGGCCCCGCCAAAAACCTTTTCGCCTTTGGAAGGGCCCCTAAACAGAGTGAAAAATTGGTCGTAGATCCAGGACTTTTCTCATCTGCGGAAGCGGTGGGAAAACGAGGGCCGTCCGTGAGCGTTTTTGAGGGCCAGAGCGCTGTTGCCTTGACCGCATTCCTGACTGCCCGAAATTAGCCTGCCGATTTACCCTTTGACTCATCGGCCAGCTTCGCTATTCTGCGCGCCCTATTTTAGTATGGCGAAACTGACAGTTAACGATCTTGATGTGGCCGGAAAACGCGTGTTCATGCGCGTCGATTTCAACGTTCCGATGGAAGAAAAAGATGGGCAGATGCTCATCAACGACTCCACTCGCATCAAGGAAACGTTGGCCACGGTCGAGTTTCTGACCAAAAAGGGCGCAAGACTGATCCTGGCCGCTCATCTCGGTCGTCCGAAGGGCAAGCGCGAGCCTTCCATGTCGCTTAAGCCGGTTGCCGCCAAACTTTCCGAAATGCTCGGTCGTCCCGTTCAGTTCGTGGATGATTGCATTGGTGAAAAAGTGGAAAAATCCGCCACTGCTTTGAAGAATGGCGAAATTTTGTTACTGGAGAACGTTCGTTATTACGAGCAGGAAGAAGCCAATGACCCTGCCTTCGCCGAAAGCCTGGCGAAGGTCGCTGATATTTACGTAAACGACGCCTTCGGTGCGGCGCATCGTGCTCATGCATCTACGGAAGGAATCGCTCGAATCGTTGCAAAGCGCGGCGGCAAATGCGCCGCTGGTTTGTTGATGGAACGTGAGTTGAAGTATCTCGGTGATGAACTCGCCAGCCCGGTAAAGCCTTTTGTGGTGATCCTTGGTGGTGCCAAAGTTTCGGACAAGATCAAGGTGATCGACGCTCTGCTCGATAAAGCCGACACCATTCTAATCGGTGGAGCGATGGCCTATACTTTCAAGCTCGCCCAGGGATTGAAGGTCGGTAAATCGCTTGTAGAACCCGACATGGTGGACGTGGCGAAGGCAGCCTTGGAAAAAGCGAAGGCACGCAAAGTGCAGTTCCTCCTTCCGAGCGATAACGTGGTCGCGACTCCGGTCAAAACCGACAAGCTGAACAAAAAGGGCAAGCCGGTTATTGAACTTCACAATCATCGGGTCAACAGTGAACCGAATATCCCGGAAACCGAAGAAGGCGTGGATATCGGACCTGCGACGGCCAAGACTTACTCGGATGTAATCAGCAGCGCGAAGACTGTGCTTTGGAATGGTCCGATGGGTATTTTTGAAGATCCTCGTTTCGCTGAAGGAACGTTTACTGTGGCAAAAGCGGTGGTCGCAGCAACAGAGAATAATGGTGCGAAAACGATCATCGGCGGCGGTGACAGTGTGAAAGCACTCAACAAAGCCAAACTGGGTGATAAAGTGACTTTTATGAGTACCGGGGGTGGGGCAAGTTTGGAATTCCTGGAAGGCTCTGTTTTGCCCGGGGTTGCAGCATTGAGCGAAAAGTAATAGAAGATTGGAAGAGATGGAGTAGCGGAGGTTTGAACTCCCTGATTCTAATTGCTTCATTAACCAACACTCCAATTTCAAGATGAATAAAGAACGTAAGTTGATTATAGCGGGCAACTGGAAGATGAACAAAACGGTTGCCGAAGGGGTGATCCTCGCCCAGGGATTGAAGCGTGAGCTTCGCGAAGTGAAGGATGCCGATATCGTGATCTGCCCTCCATTTACCGCTCTGGAATCGGTCTCCAAAGAGATCATCGAATCCAATATTCGACTCGGGGCGCAAAACATGAGCGAACACAGCTTTGGTGCCTACACCGGGGAGATCGCTGCCGGGATGTTGCGAGAATTTTCCGTTCGTTACGTTATTCTCGGCCACTCCGAGCGTCGTCAGTATCAGAAAGAATCCGACGAACTCATCTCCAAAAAAGCGCTGGCCGCACATGCCGCTTCGCTGAAACCGATTGTTTGCGTTGGTGAAACGTTGGAGGAGCGGGATTCGGGTCAGACTGAAAAGGTGGTGGAAACGCAGGTGCGGGGCAGTCTTGCTGGTTTAACCAAGCAGCAGATGGAAGAAACGGTTTTGGCTTACGAACCTGTCTGGGCCATTGGAACTGGCAAAACAGCTACTTCCCAACAGGCGCAGGATGTTCACGCCTTTATTCGCAAGTTGCTGGTTTCGATGTTTGATGAAACGATCGCACGTCGTGTCCGTATTCAGTACGGCGGCAGTGTGAAACCACAGAACGCTCGAGAATTGATGGGGCAGGCCGATATCGATGGTGCGCTGGTGGGTGGGGCTGCTCTGGACATTCGTAGTTTTGCTGACATAATTAAAAATTCGATTTAAGGAAATATGATTACCGTATTGATTTGGTTGCTGACCGCCGTGTTGCTGATTGATTGTTTGTTGCTGGTGCTGCTCGTACTTGTGCAATTGCCGAAAAAAGAAGCTGGCGCCGGATTGGCGTTCGGCGGTGCGGCGAGCGATGCTTTGTTCGGGGCTGGTTCTGGAACCGCTTTGACCAAAATCACCAAATATGCCGCGACGATCTTCTTTGTTGTCACGCTGTCGCTGGCAACACTCCATGCTCGTAATAAGAAGACCTCTTCTGACGTGCAGGAGTATTTGAAGAATCAACCTTCCCAAACCACGGCACCGGTCGCCCCGCAAACCTTGCCGCCAACCGGCAACGTGGCACCGACTGCCCCGGCCGCTCCGCAGGTGGCCCCTGCAGTCGTTCCGTCAGCGCCAGCTACGACAAATCGCTAAGAGCGTTTAGTTTTCTCCAAAGCCTTCCTGGAAAATCTCTAGGAAGGCTTTTTGTTTTATGGCATTGATTGTCAGCGGATTGATTCAGTGCGCTATTGTTGGAGCAGATTGATATGCCTCAGAAGAACGCAAACCATTCGACCAAGGGAGCATTCCCTTTCAGCGAGCTCTTCGGTATCGATTATTTCCGCTGGTGCAGCCTCTTGGTTATTTTGTCCATTTTTCTGTCCGGATGTGCGCAAAAGGAAGAAGAAGCCGACTTTGTGGTGGTGAACGGACCGGAACCGGAATCGCTGGATCCAGCCATCATCACCGGGCAGGCGGAAAGCCGAATTGTGCGGACATTATTTGAGGGTTTGGTGCGGTTGAATCCAAAGACGGCTGGTCCCGTCCCGGCTATCGCGGAACGATGGGAACTGCTGGACGAGGGGAAGACTTACGTTTTCCATCTTCGTAGCAACGCAGTCTGGTCCACTGGAAAGCAAATCGTCGCGAATGATTTCGTTTATTCCTGGAAGCGCGTGCTTGAGCCGGCAACTGCGGCGGACTATGCCGGACAACTTTATCCCATTGTAAACGCCGAAAACTATAACACCGGCAAGCTAAAGGATTTCAGCCAGGTGGGGGTGAAAGCGATCGACGATCAAACGTTGCGTGTCGAACTCGTGGGACCGACTCCTTTCTTCCTGGATCTGTGCGCCTTCCCAACTCTTGCGGTGGTTCCCAGTTGGACGATCGAGAAATATGGGGATCGTTGGCTCACTTCGGCTAATCTGCCCAGCAGCAGCACGCACCTGCTGGAATCTTGGCGTATTCAACATCGCGTCCGCATCCGAAAGAATCCGAAGCATTGGGATGCTGCGAATGTGGCCAATAACCTTGTGGATTTTCTCCCGATGGATTCTGCGATGACCGCGATGAATCTCTACGAGTCGGGACAGGCCGATATCCTTTGGGATAAAACTTTAATTCCAAGCGAACTGATGGATGTGCTCGGCCAACGTGAGGATTGCCATCGGTTCGATTACCTCGGCACCTTCTTCCTGCGCTTTAACACCCTCAAGAAACCGTTTGACGATCCTCGCGTTCGGAAAGCCCTGGCGCTGGTGATTGATAAGAAAAGAATCTGCGAACGGATTGTTCGTGGCGGGGAAAGACCAGCGGACCATTTTGTTCCAAAAGGAATGCCGGTTTATGATCCACCTCCGGGTCTGGGCTACGATCCAGAGCAGGGTCGCAAGTTACTGGCAGAAGCAGGTTTTCCGGGGGGTAAAGGTTTCCCATCGTTTAACTACTTAACTAAAATCGGCAAGCAGGATGAACAGATCGGCGTGGAGATGCAGGCGATGTTCAAAGAACAGCTGGGTATCAACATGGAGTTGAACCAGAAGGAGTGGAAGGTTTACCTCGCTATGCAGGGCAAGTTGGATTTCGACGTAACTCGCAGCAGTTGGATCGGTGATTACAACGATCCCAATACCTTCCTGGACATGTTCATGAGCAACAACGGGAACAACCGGACCGGTTGGAAAAGTGCCAAATACGATGAGCTTATTCGCCAGGGGAATCTGCGGGTAGATCCGAAGGAACGTGAAAAGATCCTGCAGGAAGCTGAAATCCTGTTAGTCAGAGAGGAGACGATTGTTGCTCCGATCTACTTCTACGCCGGAATCAATTTTTATCGGAAAGAGGAACTCGGCGGAATTTATCCAAACATACTTGATGAACATCCCGTCTGGGCAATCCGCCGGATCAGTCGAGGGAGCAGGGGAGCAAGCCACGCGGAAATCCCCAGGCAAAGCGCAACAGCGATCGCGGACAGCAAACACTGATCATGTATTTCATAAAACGAATTCTGGGGATGATTCCGCTGCTGTTGATAATCAGCTTCCTGGCGTTTTCCCTGATTCGTATGGCTCCTGGTGGACCGTTCGACAAGGAGCGGAAACCAGCTTCTCCCGAGATCGAGCGCAATCTCGCGGCCAAGTATCACTTGGATAAACCGCTCTGGCATCAATACGTCATCTACCTGGGAGACCTGGCGAAAGGGGATCTGGGTCCCTCCCTGAAATATCGCAATCACACCGTCAACGACATCATCAAACAAGCTCTGCCGGTGTCATTGATGCTCGGTGGCTTTGCTTTTTGTTTCGCGATGGGAGTTGGAATTCCACTTGGCTTCTACACGGCGGTGCGTCGCGGTGAATGGGGTGATTACATTGGAAGCTTCTTTGCATTGCTGGCGTTTTGTATTCCTGCCTTTGTCATCGGTCCGCTGCTGGTGATGTTCTTTGCGATGAAATGGAAGATCTTCCCGGTCGCGTTGTGGGAAACGCCGCTTCATTTTATTTTGCCTACGGTTGCTTTGGGACTTTATTTTTCAGGACGTATCGCCCGTCTGATGCGGGAAGGTATGTCCAACACCTTGCATTCAGAATTCATCACCACCGCGCGAGCCAAGGGTCTCAGCGAACCGGCTATTCTTTGGAAGCATGCGTTTCGAATTGCGGTTTTGCCAGTTGTCTCCTACTCCGGTCCGATGTTAGCGGATTTATTAACGGGTTCGTTCGTCGTCGAAAACATCTTCCGCATCCCGGGAATCGGAGTCTTCATGGTGAACAGCACGTTAAACCGCGATTACACCATGGTGGTAGGTTTGGTTCTTCTTTACGCCGTCCTGTTGTTGGTCCTGAACCTCCTGGTGGATTTCAGTTACGGTGTGCTTGATAGGAGGGTGCGTTATGAGTGATCAATTGACCGCTCCCGCAGAGACGGTGCGACCGGCTAAAAAAACAGAACACCTGAGTCCAAATCAGCGTGCCTGGCGCAGGTTCAAAAAGAACAAGCCAGCCGTGATCGGGGCCTGGTTTGTTTTGGTGATCATTTTCCTGGCGATCGCCTGGCCATTCTTCAGCAACGACGGTTTGGCTGCTTACTTGCCGAAGGCGATGACCTATTCGCAGGATGCGGTAACGGATGCGCAATTTGAGCCGCCGAATTCCAGTCATTGGTTTGGCACCGACATCCATGGACGGGATCTATTAAGTCGATTGTTTCATGGTGCCCGGATTTCATTACTCGTAGGGGCAGTCGGGGCTGCGGTTAGTTTGGTCATTGGCGTCTTGTGGGGTGCAATCGCCGGTTACGTTGGAGGCAAGACAGATAATCTGATGATGCGCTTCGTGGATATTCTCTATTCGTTGCCCTCTATTATATTCGTCATCGTTCTCTTCACGATCTTTGAGTCCTCCTTGAAAATACGTTTGAACGGGCTGCAGGCGTTCCTGGAGAAAACGTTTCAGATGACCTTCGAAACCCCGATCAACGCGAAGGCTCCCATGTTCTTTTTGTTCATCGGCCTGGGAGCGGTTTCCTGGCTGACCATGGCACGGATTGTTCGAGGCCAGGTTTTATCCTTGCGCACGAGGAACTTCGTTGAAGCGAGCAGATCGCTGGGAGCGAGCCATACTCGCATTCTCTTCAAGCATATTTTGCCCAACGTTTATGGGATCATTATCGTTTATCTGACGTTGACCGTTCCAGCGATTATCCTCTACGAATCGTTCTTGAGTTATCTGGGGCTCGGGATCCAACCACCACAGGCGAGTTGGGGTTCGTTGATCGCGGAAGGGGCGCAACAGATCAACCCGATTCGAATTTATTGGTGGCTGCTCGTTTTGCCTGGAGGAATGTTGGTGTCGACGCTGTTGGCTCTCAATTTCGTGGGAGACGGCCTTCGGGACGCCTTTGATCCTCGTGGCACCAGATAAAGCGTGCTCGACGCAGCACCTATTCCGCTGATATACAGCAACACTGCATGTCTGTGGAACGTCAGTCAAACTGGGGATGGCGCGGTCATGCGTTGTTCCTCTGCTTTCTGCTATTCACGATTCGCGCGCACGCTTTTGCCGAAGGTTGTAATCTTCTCAATATCAACGAACCAGAGTTCCTGCATCAAATCTGGCGTACAGAAGATGGACTCCGCTCTCCTACTGTCAGAGCCATCCTTCAGGCAAAAGACGGATATCTTTGGTTTCGCACCGAGGAATCACTCGCCCGATTTGATGGCCAGCGCTTTCAGGAATTTGAAGTAGCCACCAATAGTCAGAGAAAAGATGGGTGGATCGCAGGCATCACTGAAACCCGGGACGGAAGCATCTGGGCTTCGAGCGTGAACGGTGGAATCGTTCGGATTCAGAACGAGAACATCACTCGCTACGATGCATCTCATGGTCTGCTGACCAACTACGTTCTCACTATTTTTCAAGACAGTAAAAACAATGTTTGGGTGGGGACTGCCTCGGGTTTGAACCGCTTCGAAAATGGCCAATTTATCAGCTATACCAATCAGCCTGGCCTGATTCTGGAGGCTGTTCGCGCCATTACGGAAGATCGAAAAGGCAATCTCTGGATTGGAACCGCCAAGGGGCTGAGTGTGATGAAGGATGGCAAATTTCAGGCATTTACCACCGCTGACCTTTTGATTTCTGACGGGGTGATGTGTCTTTTTGAAGATAGCCAGAGCCGTTTTTGGATCGGTACCTCAAAAGGTTTAACCTGCCTTGTGGACGGTCGACCGATGCATTACACCACCGATGAAGGTTTGGCTCACAACACGGTACGATCCATTTTAGAGGATCGTTCCGGCAATTTGTGGATTGGGTCGCAGGGCGGCATGCAGCGTTTTAAAGATGGTCTATTTCTGAATGCCCGCGTGGGTGACAGTGCCACCATCGATTTTGAGGGCCTGGCGTTTGTATATTGTGTCGCCGAAGACCATGAAGGAAATCTTTGGGTAGGTAACAACGTCGGGTTGAATCGTTTAAAACTGCAAAAAATCAAGACGCTCACCATCAATGACGGAATGCCTCACAATTTGATCACCTCCGTGCTCGAGGATCGTGACCACAATCTATGGATTGGAACTTATGGGGGCGGGTTGGGGAGGTTGTCCGAAGGCCGCATCACGGTTTTTACCACGAATCAGGGATTGCCCAACAATTTCGTGCTCGGCCTGTGGCAAACCAGTGATGGTTCCATCTGGATCGGATCGGATCTCAGTGGAGTGACTCGATTCAAGGATGGAACAATCAAGCGCTACCATAAAGATAGCCGGCTGCAGGAACGGACAATTCGCGCGGTTTTCGAAGACTCTCAAAAGCAGATTTGGATTGGTCACAATGCCGGGCTTAGCCGCTTTGATGGAACTGCGTTCATTCATGATAAGAGTTATCCCGAAGCAAACGTCAAAGAGATCATCGAAGGATCCGATGGTACCTTGTGGGTTGCCACACTTTCCGGGTTGACCGCACTAAGGGGAAAAGAAGTTGTCACTTATGGCCGCAACGACGGGTTGCCAAACGAAACGATCAACGCGGTCTTCGAAGACTCGGAAGGATACCTCTGGGTCGCAACTGAGCATGGAGGGATCCATCGTAAATTGAACAGTGGTTTCTCGGCCTCGCCCCCAACACTGACGGAACGTGTCTTGCACATTACAGAGGATCAATCAGGGAATCTTTGGCTTTCTACGCGAAACGGCATTTTTTCAATCAGCAAAAGACACCTGAACTCTTTTGTCGAAGGGCAGCAGGCTTCCGTAGAAGTCGTATCCTATGGCAAGCGCGACGGTATGAAACGGGCGCAGTGCAACGGCATTGCTCAGCCGGCAGGTTGGAAAACTCATGACGGGCGAATCTGGTTTCCGACCATGTTGGGATTGGTGGTGTTCGATCCGGAATTTATCTCGAGCAACGACGCTCCACCGCCATTGGTCATTCAGAACATAATTGTCGACGACGAACCGATGAAGGTGCGGAATAACTTTCAATTACCACCCGGCAAGGGGCAGATAGAGTTCCAATATGCTGCGCTCAGCTTTCAGGCGCCGGAGCGCGTGCGGTATCAACATATCCTTGAGGGGTTTGAAACCAACTGGGTGGACGCTGGTGTTCGCCGCGTCGCGCGGTATACAAATCTTCGACCGGGTGAATATCGTTTCCGGGTCAAGGCCAGTAACAATGATGGAGTCTGGAACGAGATCGGTTTAACAACCCATTTTACACTGGCACCCCATTTTTATGAGACTCGCGGTTTTTACGCGGCGTGTGTCCTGGGAATGGTTCTTTGCGGGATGGGGATTAATGCCCTGAGATTGCGGCGAACGCAAAAACGGGAACATCACCTCACTGAGCTGGTGGAACGCCGGACCGCGAAGCTCCAGGAGGCCCTTCGTTCCATGGAACGTTTCAATTACAGCATCGCCCACGATTTGCGTGCGCCGCTCCGCTCCGTTCGCGGTTTCACCCAGGCAATTGCGGAAGATTACGGCACGTCATTCGATGCGATTGGACACGAATACTGTGAGCGGGTGGAAGCCTCCATCGAGCGAATGGATTTATTGATCGATGACCTTCTCACGTATGGAAGGCTGACCCACGCAGAGATTCATCTCGGTTGGGTCGATGCCGAAAGTATCTTTACGAAGGTCATGTGCGACTTTCAATCGGTGATCCAAGAGAAGAATGCCAAGGTCGAAGTATCCCGGCCTTTCCCCCGGGTCTGGGCCAATGAAACATTGCTGGAACAGATCTTCAGCAACCTTATAGGAAATGCGCTGAAGTTCGTGGCCAAAGGAACCAATCCGCAGTTGAAGATCTGGACCGAGGTAAAAAAGAATAGTACCCGCATTTACGTGAAAGACAACGGCATAGGCATTGCCGCCGAACATCAGGATCGAATTTTCCGGGTATTCGAACGCCTTCACGGGAATGACGTGTTTCCCGGGACGGGCATCGGACTCGCCATTGTAGAAAAAGCTGCCGAAAGAATCGAAGGACGCGTGGGCGTCATTTCTGAGCTGGGCAAAGGCAGCTGTTTCTGGATAGAACTTTCCAAACCCAAACTCAGTTCTTAAATGAAAAATAAGTTAGTAACAATCGCTTCGGTCTGCAGTTTCGTTTTCACCAGTTTATCCCTCCACGCCGTGGATGCCGAGCCGGCCTATCCGCCGGCAATGTCGCAACGCGAAATAGGACCAATCGGTGCGCTCCCGGGGCAAACTAATGTGCTGCAGGACGGAGAATACGAATTTATTTTATTTGTTCCTTCGAAATGGAAGGCCCCCGCATCGGGGCAAGTTGACCTGAGGATTAATTTCCATGGAGCTACCTGGTTTGCCATTCAAGAACACCTTCGTGGTGGCCTGAATCATCCAATGATTGCTTTTCACGGCGGGGATGGGTCTGGAAAGTATCAACGTCCCTTTAAGGACACACTCAGGTTTGGCCGCTGGATGAAGATCGTTGAAGATAAGCTGAAAGAAGGAGGCTCTCCTGCATCGACGAAGATTACTGCAGTTTCGATCTCAAGCTACGGCGCCGGCTACGCTGCGATTCGTGAAATTCTACAATCCGCGGAGTATCAGAAATTGATCAAACGGGTTGTGATTGCCGGGGCCATCTACGCGGATTATGCGAAGGACGCGGATGGCTCAGACACCAAGACGCCGATTAATTCTCAAATAGATCCTTATATTCCTTTTGCTCAGGCTGCCACACTTGGCGAAAAAACGTTTGTGATCACGTACTCGGAAGTGTTGCCGGGCCCGTATGCCGGCTCTTCAGAGTGTGCTGAGGCGATCTCCAGTAAAGTTGGAGGTACTTTCGCCGAAGTGGAGCTCGACTCCTCTGCTGCGGCCAATGATCCCGATTTTCCGCTGATCAAACGCTGTGACGTGAAAAGTTTTCATCTATGGGGTTACGCCGGGAACACACCCGAATCGCATATCACCCATGCACGCCACATCGCCGACGTTTGGCGAGCATTGGACGACGCCAAGAACCCTTGACGATCGAGTGATTGGAAGGTTGAGTGCGCCCTTATGGTTCTTTCTCCTCGGGAAGGTATGGGCGAGCAGTTGTGGAAGTTTGCTTCTTCGCAAAGCAGGCTGGTTTTTTGACGCGGTTTGTGCAGAGTTAAAAATCATGAACACCTACGAATCCTACAAAGGTCTTCCTGCCCTTGCGGGACTTTGCACCATTCAACAGGCGGCGGAGCCGGGTCTTTCCATTGAAAAGTGTGTTGCGCGGCTCAAGCGTTATCACTGGGTCTTCAAACGACTGCACTACACCTTTCTCGCGCGGTTGACCGCCGAGCCGGTTTACGAATTGAAGATGGCCTTCTCCTTGCATGGCCATTACTGCGCGGAGCACGTCTCTACTTTCGCCAAGCGGGTCGGTGAAATGCGGGAACCACCTCTCGGCCTGGACGCCGTGCCCGACGCGAGCCTTAATATTTTCCTGGATGAAATTCTTTGTGCGCCCGACACGCGGCAGTTGCTTGTCGGAATTTATGAGAAAGCTTTGCCTGCGCTCAAACTAGGTCTCGAAAATCACGTCAGAGACACCAACCCGCTTGCGGATGCACCAAGTATTCGGCTGTGTCGTTTTGCGCTCCTCGAAGTAGATCAAATGATCGATTACGGGACAAAAGCGATTCACTGTTTAGTCAGCAAAGAAGATCGGAAGCAGATGCAGGATTGGTTGGTGCTGCTGGATACTTTGCTTCTTGGCGCTGGAGAACTGGATGGTTCCAAGCCGCATTCCAATGGGGTCGTATCACGAAAACATTCTGCCCAACCGTTCAACTACGACAAGCTTCCCAAACGTGACGAGCGTTTCCCGGATCCCTACAACATGGGTGTTAACGCTGAGGTCTTTCTCTATGACGAGACGAAGCCGGCTGATGCCAAAGTGTTGATGATGTTCTACAAACGCTTGCGCGAGATCGATGTCCCGGAAATGCAGGCCAGTATCATCGTCGAGACTCAGGGCAAGCCGTGGGACTATTACCGCGATATGACGCGGCAGCTTTGGGACGAGGCGCGTCATGCCATGATGGGTGAAGTCGGCTTTGCCAGCGTGGGCGTCGACTGGCCGAAAAACGTGATGATCAATTTCACCTGGTCGCTCGGTCTGAATTCCCAGCTGACCCCCATTGAACGCCATGGCGTTCTTTATTACATCGAGCAAGGGCTTATGCCCAAAACCGGCAAGCGCTACGAATGGGAAGTCGGAATCAAATCACAGAATGCATTGAGCGCCACATTCCAGGATTTTGATTGGGCGGATGAAGTTCTTCATGCCCGGATCGGTCGCGATTGGTATTTGAAGAATTTCACGAATGCCAAAGAGGGGGTGGAATACGGAGACAAGTGCTGGTCCAAGGTTTTGATGGGGTGGAAACAATGGCGCGACGAAGGCCTGACTGATCATCGGAATTGGTGGCCCGATTGTTATCGCAATGCCTGCGAGAGCAAAGGCGAGACGCCGGACCCTGAGGTTCTCTCCTACTGCACCAGCTATGAGCAGGTGCGGGCGGATCTCAAGGATCTATCGGCCTCCGCTTAAGCCGGCAGGAACGTTTTAGCATCGCATCACGCGGCACTCCGTGTAAATTCCCATCGTGCAAACATCACTGGTCGATCTCGCGCGGTTGGCCGAACTGACCGATGGTAATCGCGAGGAAATGCGGGAGTTGTTGGAGTTATATTATCAACAAACAGAAGCTCAGATCGCTGATTTGCACGAGGCCGTGACCGCTAACAATGCCCTGAGGGTTTCGCAACTCGCGCACTCTTGTGCCGGTGCCAGTCTGACGTGTGGAATAACTTCGGTTGCTGACCCACTTCGAAAACTCGAGGCTGCCTCTCGTTCCGGCGATTTAGTTGAGGCGTCGCGCACCGTGGACCTGGCGCAGGCCCAGTTGCAGCAGGTGCGAAATTTCTTCGAGTTTTATTTCAAATAAAAAACACCATCTCCATGCAAAAAATATTGATCGTCGACGATGATAAATTGGTTTCGATGCTTTATCGCAAGAAACTTCAAGAAGTAGGCTTTGCCGTGGAGGTGGTCCATGATGGGCAGGAGGGTTTTTATCGCATTCATGACACTAAATTTGCGGCTGTCGTGCTTGACCTGATGCTGCCTCAAATTAGTGGCTTGGACATTTTGAAAAAGATCCGTGCCCAGAAACAGTTCGAAACTCTGCCGGTATTCGTGCTGACTAATTCGTTTTTGCAGGAAATTGGCAAAGAAGCACAAGCTCTTGGGGTCGCGCGGGTTCTCGATAAGGGCTCCACCACCCCCCGGATTTTGGCTGATGAACTGATGCATGTTCTTGGGATCCGCTCACATCCAACTTCCGAACCTGGATCTTCTTTGGCAAGTGAAGCAGATGTCGACGCTGTCAAAGAAATCTCAAGCGAGATGAGCGCTTTGCGAGGTGTTTTCCAAAATTTAAGCAAGTCTCGTGAACAATCCACGCACCTGACTTTTCTGTTTGTGCTCGTGAGCCTGGCCCACAAGCTTACTGGCCATGCTGCCGCGTTGAACTTGCGTCGTACTGCACATCTTGCAGCAGCCTTGGAGGCATTGCTCGAAAACCTTGTGCAAAAGCCGGATCAGGTGAATCCGTCCACTCTCCGCACGATAGCTTCGACGCTCGACCTGTTGCCTTCTTTACCAGAGCTCGACACGAGGGGAAACACCGGCTTCCCGGCCTCGTTCACTGTGATGGCAGTCGATGACGACCAATTTGCGCGAAAAGCAGTTGCTCATGCTCTAGCGAAGATAGGCTTGAAAATCATCGCGATTGCCGACTCCAGCATTGCGTTGAAGTTGGGGCAGGAGAATGCGTTCGATCTTATTCTTCTGGATGTTGAAATGCCGGATATAAACGGATTCGATCTGTGTCGAGATCTCCGAAAAACAACCGCCAACCAGAAAACCCCTGTTGTGTTTGTCACGGGTTTGGACGGCTTTGATGCCCGGGCAGATTCAGCCTTGAGCGGTGGAACAGACTTGCTCGCTAAACCATTCCTTCCGATGGAGCTTGCCCTGAAAGCCTTGGCTTACATCTACGCCCGGGATCTTCCTCTGCCTAGATGAACCTGGTGCAAAAGAAGCTGAACATCGGATTCAGCCTTGCGTTGATTTGCGCCTGCATCTTCGGAGTAATTGCTCATTTCACGACCAGCGATCTTGTGGCTACGAGCAAACTGGTTGCTCACACACACGAAGTTGTTCGTTCTCTGGAAAGCATCCTTGTGGCGATCGGTGAAGCCGAATCCAGCAGTAGGGGTTTTTTTATTACTCAGGATCCTGACTATAGAGTGGAGTTCGAACTAACGCTCCGAAAGGGTGAGATCCAGATCAAGCAATTGGAACGCCTGGTGGCTGATAATCCCCAGCAGGCAGCTCAAATTCCAAGGTTGAAAGCTGCGGTCGCCGACAAGGTAGCCTTCATGCACAAAGCCCTCACGGTTCAAGATACTTCGGGGTTTCCGGCCACGCGCGCGCTTCTTCAGACGGGTGCTGGAAAAGCGGCCATGAAAGAGATTCAGTCCATCGTTCACCGCATGAAAGACACCGAAGTGGATCTTCTCAGCCGCAGGGAGGAAAAATCGGCGATCGCCGCTCAACGAGCCATGTTGATTTTTGCGATCCTGACGATTGTCATCCTTGTGTTGCTGGTCCTTCTTTACCTGGTTGCAAAAAACGATCTGGCCCAACGTCAAAAGACAGCTCAAGAGCTGGCTGTCGCCCGGGACCTCGCACTCGAATCATCACGTCTGAAGTCCGAGTTTCTCGCAACCATGAGCCATGAAATCCGCACACCTATGAATGGCGTGATCGGCATGACTAATCTCCTTCTCGAAACACCGCTTGACCCGGAACAACGCGACTTTGCCGATACGGTCCGCAAAAGCGCAGATTCACTTCTTACGATCATTGATGACATTCTCGATTTTTCTAAGATTGAGTCAGGGAAACTTCACTTTGAGATCATTGACTTCGAACTGGAGGACGCCGTCGCCGGAGCTGTGGATCTATTGGCCGAACGCGCTCAGTCAAAACGAGTGGAACTCGCTTTTAACATCGAGCCCGATGTGCCGCGGTTGCTGTGCGGGGATCCAGGCCGGTTGCGACAGGTCCTCACAAATCTGCTCGGCAATGCAATCAAGTTTACCGAACAGGGAGAGGTGATTCTGACCGTCAGTATAACAGGCCAACCCGGAAACACAGCTTTGCTTCGCTTTTCCATTCAGGACACCGGCATCGGCATTGCCCCCCAAGCTGTGGGAAGGCTTTTTCAACCATTTACCCAGGCAGATGGCTCCACGACCAGAAAGTATGGCGGCACCGGCCTGGGCCTGGCTATCAGCAAGCAATTGGTCGAACGGATGGGCGGCGCTATAGGAGTGCAAAGCGTCCTCGGCCAAGGCTCGAACTTCTGGTTTACCGCTCGTTTGGAAAAACAAGCGAATCCTTCTGTAATTGGCACTCATCCTCTGGCTGAACCGGATATTGCCGGCTTGGAACTACTGGTGGTTGATGACAATGAAACAAACCGCAAAATCCTGCAGAACCAGTTGCGCTCGTGGAATATTTCCAGTCTGGCTGCATCCAATGCCGACGAAGCATTGGTTCTGGTACGTCGCCACTCTGCAGCCGGGCGAAGCTTCGCCCTCGCCATTCTCGACATGCAGATGCCCGGGATGGACGGCCTCGATTTAGCTCGGGCCATCAAATCTGACCCCGGCGCGGCACCAACCCGAATCATTATTCTAAGTTCGATCGGCAACCGCCTATCACCTGAAACTATGGCTGCTTCTTCTGTCGATGCATGCCTGCTCAAACCAATAAAGCCTTCAAAGCTTTTGAGCTCTCTCAAATCGTCTCTCTCGCTACCTCCCCAACGCCATCTTGCGCAATTGGATGCGCCGCCCTCTGTTCCTTCACAGCGCCATGTCAGGGTGCTCCTGGCCGAAGACAATATCGTGAACCAAAAAGTCGCTTTGCGGCAGCTACAAAAGCTGGGTTACTCGGCAGATGCAGCCGCCAATGGACTCGAGGTCCTAGAAGCCATTGGTCGCATCAGTTACAACATCATCTTGATGGATTGTCAGATGCCCGAACTGGATGGTTACGAAACCACAGCGCGTATTCGTGCGATGGAAAAAGCCAGCGGTTCTGTTCGCTTGCATATCATTGCTATGACCGCAAACGCGATGGATGGAGATAGAGAAAAATGTTTAGCCTGTGGAATGGACGATTACATCAGCAAACCGGTTCGCACCGAAGAATTAGCAGTGAAGCTGAACGCTCTGTCCGCTGGATAACAGGGAGGCGGCTGGTGCCGGGTTTCCCTGGGCCGCTGACGCGGGCCACCACAAACCAAAACGAGCAAAATAACAGCAATCCGCTTGTCACGAATGCGACCGCATAACATTTGCTGAGCGATTCCATAAGCTGGGGTGTGACGTCAACACCCTAATTTCTGCCTTCACAGTCAGTCGTGAATTTTAGTGCTTAGAGCCTGTCTGAAAATTCATAATTCCCGAGGAATTACGCCAATCGGCGGATTTGAGTCCGTATCATAGCGAGATATATCCAAGCTTCTGCACTGGTTTCTGTGGTCTCGTAA
>JBKJKE010000009.1:0-2842 GCA_046597605.1 Limisphaerales bacterium
TGAGCGGGTAGGTGCCCAAGCGATGCTGAGCCGCTTCCTCGGATACTTTACCTGGTTGCGCCTGCTCTGGGTTGATGGTGGTTATACCGGAGACGCCTTTGCTCAATTCGTCAAAACCATGCGACCCAAACTCGAAGTAGAGGTCGTCAAACGATCTGATGACATTACTGGGTTTCAGGTTTTACCACGTCGTTGGGTCGTCGAACGAACCTTTGCCTGGTTGATGCGCCAACGTCGGTTGGTACGCGATTACGAGACCACAGAAACCAGTGCAGAAGCTTGGATATATCTCGCTATGATACGCACTCAACTCCGCCGATTGGCGTAATTCCTCGGGAATTATGAATTTTCAGACAGGCTCTTAGTGCTCAGGCTCGAGGGCATGAATTTGTTTCTTTTGATAGCATTGCTAGCGAAGGGCGCGAACTTGCCACAATTCCTAGTTCCGAAATTAGTATATTGGGAATGTATCCTGAGCCTGGCACTTCGTGGGTTTATGAAGACTTTCCACGGGGGACAACCGTCGACATTACCCCGCAAGTGAGTGGTAACTATACATATTCTGTCGGAGCGATGGAGGTACTAGACTTGAAACCAAATAAAAACCGGGTATATGCCCGAACGGACATTCCGCTTACTTGCACGCTGCCAGCCGGCGATAACACAACAATCGTCGACATCAGTGGTCCTCAGGTTGCCACCGCAATCCTAAGCATTGAGAAGGTGACCTCATTAATGGTGGACCCAACCCCTACCTATGCTCCTCCTTCGATGGGTACATTAACTCAAGTCGCTGGCATGTGGGTCTACACTTCTTGGATGGAATCCCGCACGGCCAAGTACTGCCGCCCAATGTATGTTCACATCGTTGCTAAAGTTGGGGGTCAGGAGGTTGGACGCAAAAAGATTCTTGTCATGCCTGCGTTTGAGCACATTAAAACTGTAGCTGCAATCACTGGGTCATGGATCTGTTGCTTTGAGTTTCTTCAAGTTAAATATGCGGCTGCAATAGCGTTAACTAAAGGTGGTTTCAGCAGCGTGACATGCTCTCCATCTCCTACAATCACCTGTAGATGGAAGCCTGCCGACGCTTGCACCGACGTGTTGAGCGGAGTAGAATTCGGAACGGACTCATGGGAGACTGAGAACGTGGGGGCTAGCACAATTTGCCATGAGCTCCTCCACACTGGCCTTGGAGGAGATGCGACGGAGTGTGAAGCTTATCACTGGGAATTACAAAATAAGGCGGTGACTGGATTGGACAGCACTGACAACACTGGCTCCTTGCAGGGGGTACTTCTAAAAATTCAGGAAAGCTGCGATTAACTTAATAATGAAAACACTATTCACGGTCGGCATTTTGGCGATTCACCTTGCGACTCAAGCTGAGGATGTTGAACCCAAATCTCAGCAAGTCTTAGAAAAGCTAGAGGTGCCAAAAGGCAAAGCCGCAGATCTGGAACTCACGCGAAATAGCGCTTTGGCTAAACAGGCAATTATTGGTGAAGCCGATTTGGTGACCTATGCGGGAACAAACTACGGCATCGCCGAAATACTCCAGCTCTTGCCGCAAGTAATTGAGGATAAGGATGAAACACAACGTGTTAACTACTTCAACGCTGTAGCACGTTTCGGCCCTAAATTACAGGGGAAACTACTAACTCCGATTCTGGATGCTTTTGAGAAGGAGTCGAGCCCTGTAGTCAGGTTGGTCATGTTTGAGGCAGTTCAATATTCGAACGATCCCCGGGTTCAGGACTTCTGCCTTCGCGGATTGCATGATAAGACACTTGGAATCCGACTGAAATCGGGTATTAAATTGCTTTCGCAGGAAGATCGCAGAGGTTTCAGACCTGTCACCGAGGCCCTCCGTATAGGTTCCGAACGCGAAAAGGAAAAGGCCTTGAAGGCATTGTGGGAAGCCGTCGATCGCTTTAACCTAGATTTTCAGTTTTCCCAGGCTGGCAGCGAAGTATCCATGAGAGAACGGAAGGAAAAGGCAAGTCGTGAGTGGATAAAATGGTGGAATTCAAACCACGCAACAGTCGAAAAAGGCGAGAAGTAGAGCACAACCATCATAACCCTCTCACGAAAGTCGGGAACGCTGAATATCGCCAGTTCAACGATCTTGCTTGGGAGTTCCAAGCCTACCGCATCGGGTGGCTTGGTGCGCTAGAACACGTCAATTCCTAGATCCTACACCGGTTGGATATCGCTGCTTGGCGCTTGGCGGTCTATCTGGAACTTCACCGGCAAAGTGGAACCCAATGAGAATGGACGAGGTTTTTCGCTGAGAGTGTTGAGGGCGGGAAACCCAGGTTAAAACAGTGATCCTTGGGCAGGGCGGAAGGAGAGATGCACTGTGGAGAATCAACTCTGGCGCTTCCGACGATCGGATCTACATCGTAAGACTTCATTGCGCAACAGGAAATGGATAGAGCATCGCTATGAGTCGTTCGAAGGGTGTATCGGGACTTAGCCACTCAGGATAGTCCGCAGGATTCAGGATCGCCGGCATTCGTGTGTGCACCCGGCCGGACGAGGTCGTTGGGTTCGGTGGTGACGATCACGAAAGCTTTGTGAGCTTCGACTTCGATTCCAGCAAAAGCAAACGGTTCTTCGGATTTGAGCATGAACCGAACGGGTTGTTTTGATGCTCCTCGCGTCGCCACTCGTAGAAACTGTCGGCGACAACCGAACATCGATTGGATTGAAATGACCCTTTAACCCGAACTCCGAAATAGAAAAAAGAGTCGCTTTGTGGAAAGGGTATTTGGGATAGGGATTGATGCTTAAACAACCCGAGCCAAGCCTGCACAAAACGACTCGCACTGAAATTACG
>JBKJKE010000167.1:0-11625 GCA_046597605.1 Limisphaerales bacterium
GCCACGCTTTGCCCGCGTTTCATCCCTCCATACCTTTTCTCCCTTCTCCCCGTATTTTCAACTGCATCTGCCTTCCTCTTCCTCCAGCACTTCCCTCACGTAAAATGAGAATTGCTGAACACAAACGAGGGGGGCGGGGACAGCTTGTCCCCATGGAAAAGTTGAAAGTTGAGTTAGTTGTGGGGACAGGCTGTCCCCACCCTTGGATTCAAGGCTGATCTACGCTGCCCGTTTCGGTGGCAGATAGAACTGCTGCAGGATCGGACTCTGTCGCACCTGAGAGCGACCCTCCGCAATAAAGGCAAACTGTTCTGGATGCATTGCTGGGGCGGGCACATTGGGGACATTCCAGGACGGCGGGAGTGGCTTTGCCGTCTAATTTACCGTCGCGACCATCGATTTCCTGCATTCTCGCGAGAATCGCCGATTCGTCCATGTTGTTTGCCTCCTGGATGATTTCCCAAAGCGCCTGGCAAGCGATCGACAAGGCTTCAACCTTGCGGCGAAGTTCGTCCAACTCGGCGACATTGTCCGTAACGTTGGGATTTCCTCCGGTGCTATGCAGGCGATGTTGTTGGTAAGCGTCGATCAGAATGTTCATGCACAACGAGACTACTTGTGTGGATTCCCGAAACAATCAGGCACAAGCCGGATAGGAGTGTGCGGCAGCGTTTTAGAATCGGGTGCAAGCGCTTTTCTACGAACGTTAAGCAATACCGGTCGGCGTACAAGGCTTGTAGAAGAGCCGGAAAGGGAAACCGGCCCGCGTACATGGTGTGTAAACGGGCGCGTAAGCAGTTCCGGTTGGCGTACAGGGCTTGTACACGGACCGGAAAGGGATTCCGGTCCGTGTACAAGGTGTGTGAACGGGCATGTAAGCGATTCCGGGCGGTGTACAAGGCTTGTACACGTGCAGGAAAGGGATTCCGGCCCGAGTACAAGGCGTGTAAACGGGCGTGTAAGCAATTCCGAACGGTGTACAAGGCTTGTACACGTGCAAGAAAGGGATTCCGGCCCGAGTACAAGGCGTGTAGACGGACCGAAAAGCTAGTTCGGCCCGTAAACAGCGCTTTTGGGAAGGAAGGCAAGAGAGAAAAAGGAACTGACAATGGTTGCGCAAGAGTTGAGATTCATCCCGTGCTCGGCGTGGGAATTAATGCAGTCGGTGTTGTTATCGGAGGACTCGTGGGACTCTTCCGGAAGGTGCCGTTAACGGCGGCCAACGAATCATTCTTCAAAGTCGCGGCGGGTGCGGCGACCGTTGCGGTTGGCTTGCATTTATCCTGGAAAGGGTTCAACGGAAGTTTCCTCTCCGTGATGAAACAGTTGCTCCTTGTGATGATCGCGATGTCGCTCGGGAAGTTCTTCGGGAAAGCGATGCGCCTGCAGAAGCTCTCCAATTCTTTCGGCAAATATGCGACGGATAAATTGGCCCGTGTGCAAGGCGGCAAAGGCTCTGCCAACGATGGATTCGTGGTCACGTCGCTGCTGCTCTGCGCCAATCCGTTTGGATTTTTTGCCGCCGTGGACGAGGGGCTCAATGGCTTCTCACTGGCCTTCATCATCAAAGCGGCGGTGGATGGGATGGCGGCCCTGAGTTTTATTTCGATTTTTGGCTGGAGCGTTTTGTTTGCGATCATTCCGTTGATTGCCTGGCAGGGGACCATTGTGTTGCTGGCACGATACTGGCAGCCGTTTCTCCTACAGCACGGTTTGATCGATTCCATCAATGCGACCAACGGTTTGCTTATCTTTTGTGTGGCGCTGATTATCCTGAGTCTTAAAAAGATCGAATTGGCGGATTACGTTCCCAGTCTTGCCATTGCGCCTTGGCTGCTTTGGATCTTTCGGTAGGTTACGCGCAACCCGGTTTTCAGCTTTCGTCGATTTAGAATCTGCTTGCTCCCATTTCGCAGCGAACCCGATACTTTTACGCTCAAAAGCAAAAGCATGAACAAAGTTCGCGTTGGCATTATCGGCATGGGGAACATGGGTAAACACCATGCAGAATATATCCTCGGGGGAAAAGTGAACCGCTGTGAGTTGACCGCAGTCTGTAGCACCTCGCCCCAGAAGCTCGAAAGCTACAAGCAACGCGGGATAATGATTTTTTCCGATGGCGAAGAAATGATTCGTTCCTCGGACATCGACGCTGTCGTCATTGCTACTCCGCACTATCAGCACACTTCTTTGGGCATCGCTGCTCTCAAGGCGGGTAAACATGTGATGGTGGAAAAACCGATCTCTGCTCACAAAGCAGATGCCGAACGTCTCATAGCAGTGCGCAAGGAACATCCGAAGCTGGTGTTTGGAGCGATGTTCCAGCTCCGCACGGAGAATCGTTACGTCAAAATCAAGAAGCTGATCGCGGATGGTTCGCTTGGTGAGATCGTGCGATTTTCCTGGATCGTAACGGATTGGTTCCGGACCGAAGCTTATTACGCGAGCGGCGGCTGGCGCGCCACCTGGCGCGGGGAAGGGGGCGGAGTGCTGATCAACCAGTGCCTGCACCAGTTGGATATGTTGCAGTGGTTGCTTGGCATGCCTTCGAAGGTCCGGAGCTTCGTGCAACTCGGCCGTTTCCATAACATCGAAGTGGAAGACCAGGTGACGGCGTATCTGGAGTTTTCAAACAAAGCGACCGGTGTGTTCACCGCGTCCACCGGAGAAGCTCCGGGAACGAACCGATTCGAAATCGCTGGCACCATGGGCAAGTTGGTTTTAGAAAACGATAAACTGACGTTTACACGGAACGAGGTCTCGATGATTGAGCAGTCGAAGACGGCGAAGCTCGGCTTTCAAAAACCGGAGGTTTGGAATGTGGATGTGCCGATCACCACGGTTCCAGCACAACATGCCACGCTGATGCAGAACTTCGTCGATGCCATTCTCGATGGCGTTCCATTGATCTCTCCGGGAGAGGAAGGCATTCATTCGATCGAGCTCGCCAACGTGCTTTTGTATTCCGGGCTCATTGATCAAACGGTGCAGATGCCGATGGACAGCGCCGCTTACGAATGCAAGTTGAAGCAGTTGATTTCCGAATCGAAGTTCGAAAAGAAAGTCGTGGAGATCTCCGGCGAAGATTTCGCCAAATCATTTACCCGTTAAAAATTTATGATCCTGACAGGAATTGGAGACGAAGCGGGCGCTAACATCGACGCGCAGATTAAAGCAACCAAAGAACTTGGTTGGAAACACCTGGAGATGCGCCTGGCTGAAGTGCCCGGGTTTCCCAAAGGCAATTTCCACGATATCCCGGAAGAGGCCTTCAACATTTGCGTGGAGAAGCTGCAGTCGAATGGCATCAGCGTTTACGCATTTGGTTCGGCGATTGCCAACTGGGGCAAGACGATCGACACCCCATGGGATGTTACTGTTTGCGAAGTGCAACGTTGTATCCCGCGCATGCAAAAGCTTGGGACGAAGTTCGTGCGCATCATGAGTTTCAAACCCAAGGCCGACGACGACAAGACTCCCGCAGTGGTGTTCGAGCGTATTCGTGACGTGACCAAAATGTTTCTCGATGCAGGTATTCAGCCGGTGCATGAGAACTGCATGAATTATGGTGGCATGAGCTGGCAGCATGGTTTGGAGCTGCTCGAAAAATGCCCCGGTTTGAAGTGGGTTTACGATGTTGGGAATCCGATCTTCAATACAGACCGCAGCAAATCGAAGCCCTGGCCACAGCAGGATCCATGGGAGTTTTGGGTGAATGTTCGCGATCATGTGGCTCACATCCACGTTAAGGATGCGACAGCCCGCC
Source organism: Limisphaerales bacterium (assembly GCA_046597605.1). Taxonomy (GTDB): domain Bacteria; phylum Verrucomicrobiota; class Verrucomicrobiia; order Limisphaerales; family JACDHS01; genus JACDHS01. The sequence goes on from JBKJKE010000167.1 coordinate 3,767, forward strand.
CGGGACACGATGAGCCCGAATACAATTACCCTGGCGAAGGGAAAGCGCGTGTGCGCGATGTGCTGAAAGATGCATTTGCCCGCGGCTACGATGCGGGGATTTCTATCGAACCTCATGTTGCGGTGGTGTTCCATGACGCAACCGTGAAGACGGACGACAAGGTGGTTTACGATAGTTACGTGAAGTATGGTCGTCAGCTGGAAGCGATGATCAAGGAGATCAAAGGGGAACTCGCGACTGCGAAGAAGTGACGGAGGACGGCGGCTGTGTCTGAAAGACCAGCCGCAGCGGGTTGGCATCGCCTGTCAGCTTAAGTATTCCAAGCGCCTTTGCTTTCCACGCGCTGCGGCTAGGGCTCCGCCCATAGCCGCGGTCCTCGGCATCGTTTCCCCTCGATGAAACAATGCTTCCATTCACCATGTAACCCTCCCCCAAATCCTCTGTTTAGGGAAAAGCACCCTAGACAGAGTCTTCGTCCAACCACTACTGTCCCCGCCGATGCGAGTCCTGACGTCAGCCGCCGCGATGCAGCGGATGGCCAAAAAATTTAAAGCGCAAGGTGTTCAGATCGGGTTTGTTCCCACGATGGGTTATCTGCATGCGGGGCATATCAGCCTGGTAAACCGCGCGCGACAGATCGTCGGCCAGACAGGGCAGGTAGTCGTCAGTATTTACGTCAATCCCACCCAGTTCGCTCCCACCGAAGATTTGAGCAAGTACCCGCGGGATCTCGCTCGCGACACGCAGATGTGCCGTGAGGCTGGAGTAGATTTTCTCTTTGTCCCGACCGACAAGGAAATGTATCCCGCAGAATTCAGCACCTACGTTGTTGAAGAAAAACTTTCTCGAACGATGGAAGGGTCCGCCCGTCCGACGCATTTTCGTGGCGTCACTACCGTGGTAGCCAAACTCTTCAACATGGTCCTCCCGGACGTTTCCGTGTTTGGATCAAAAGATTTTCAGCAGGCTGCGGTGATCCAACGGATGGTTCGGGATCTGAATTTTCCTGTGAAGATTGTCGTGGCCCCCACTCATCGTGAACCAGACGGCCTCGCCATGAGTTCCCGGAACAAATACCTGAATCCGTTGCAGCGTGAGCAGGCGACCGTTCTTTCCCGCGCGATCAAACAGGCTCAAGTGGCCGTGCGCGCTGGCTCTGTTTCCGCAAACACCTTGAAAGCAAAATTGACCAAACTTATCTCATCTCAATCCGAGGCGAAGCTCGATTACATCGAGTTCTTCGATCCAATCACTCTACAAGAATCAAAGATGGTGCAGCGCGGAACACAGATGGCTCTCGCTGTATTCATTGGAAAGACCCGACTCATCGACAACGCAAAATTATGATTTCGAAAAAATCCTTTCAACCGTGGAATTGGGCAACTCTCGCTTGTGCGAGCGTTGTCGTTTTCTGTTCAGCTGGGTTTGCTGAACACGCTCGACCCACCTTGATCTTCTCCGTCACAAACAATGTGCTGGAGGCGGGAACTAGAGCCTACGTCACTCTAAACGCGTTAAACTCTTCTCCTGGAGAAATCAAATGGACTGCTCCGAGCACGCTGGAAGCGGAAGTGCAACGAGGGCAATTGAACCCGTCAGTCGTGCTCGAGGCGGCTCCCAAGTCAGAGAGAAGCTTTGTTCTGGCGCCGGGAACATTCGCCATGGTCGAATATTCATTCGCTGTACCCACGCTTTCTACTAACAGAATGCTTCTGGCGATACAGAGCGAACCGCCCGCGAACCTATTTTTCAGGGTCACTCCTAGAGACGAAACTCCAGAAGTTCCCACCACTACGGGATCGCGCATCGTCAATATGCTGCGTGATGTCGCCCCGGAAGGATCTCCCGAGGGATTTGATCCAACACGTTTTTTCAAAGATCACATCTCTGGTTACGAGCCTTTCTATTTCGTGGCAGGAACCGAGTCGCCGAACGCCAAGTTTCAAATCAGTTTCAAATACCAGCTACTGAATCGAAACGGCTACCTCGGTCATCGTTGGGAGAAGTTGCAAGGTTTTCACATCGCCTATACCCAGACCTCGCTCTGGGATTGGGATGCTGATTCCGCACCGTTCTTCGACAGCAGCTATAAGCCGGAAGTGCTCTATGTGTGGGAAAAAGTGCTCGGAGGAGAACCGGAACAAAAATATCGCCTGGATGCGCAAGCCGGCCTGCAGCATGAGTCGAACGGCAAGGGTGGCGCGGACTCCAGGAGCCTGAACATTGCCTACATTCGCCCGACGTTGATCATTGGTGGAGACAAGGACTTGCAGTTGACCTTGCAACCGCGCGCCTGGGTTTACCTCGGCGATTTGGAAGGGAATCCTGATATCGCTGATTACCGCGGATATGCCGATCTCCGTGCCATCGTAGGTTGGAGACGTGGGCTGCAACTCTCCACCACCGTGCGCGCTGGGGATAGTTTCGATAAAGGTTCTTTGCAGTTGGATCTGACCTATCCTTTAATGCGCTTCTTCTACAGCAACTTCAGTATGTATCTGCACGCGCAGTACTTCACTGGCTACGGCGAGAGCCTGGTGCGTTACGATGAGAAGAGCTCGATGTTCCGCTTGGGTATCTCGATGTATCGCTAATCGGTGCTTTAAACAGAAAAGGCCGCTCAGTTTCCTGAGCGGCCTTTGTGTTTTAAAGAGGTCTTATTTGATCAAGCCGAGCTCGCGGGCCATCGCGGCTTCTTCTTTCAATTCGTTGACCGTTCCATCGATCTTCGATTGGCTGAACTCATTGATCTTCAAACCTTGCACGATCTCGAGCTTCTGACCATTGCTGCGCGTCGGGAATCCGCAGATGATTCCTTTTTCGACTCCGTAGCTGCCATCAGAAAGAACACAGACGCTGTTCCAATCACCGGCTTTTGTCGGGTTGATGATGGATTTAACGCTGTCGATGACGGCGTTGGCAGCACTTGCTGCGCTGCCGGCACCGCGAGCGTTCAATACGGCAGTTCCACGTTTTGCTACCGTGGTCACGAAGTCGCCTTGTAGCCAGGCCTGGTCGGTGATGACGTCGGTGACAGGCTTGCCACCAATCTTCGCGTTGTAGAAATCAGGGAACATGGTTGGGCTGTGATTGCCCCAGATGGCGAGGTTCGAGATTTGTTCGATTCCAACACCGGCCTTCTTGGCGAGTTGGGTCTTGGCGCGGTTTTCATCGAGCCGGGTCATGGCCATCCAGCGATCGTTCGGGATGCCGGGAGAATTGTTCATGCCGATCAGGCAGTTTGTATTGCACGGATTGCCAACCACGAGGATGCGTAGATCTTTAGCGGCATTCTTTTCGAGTGCCTTGGCCTGTCCGACAAAAATGTTGCCGTTGATCTTAAGCAGATCCTTGCGTTCCATGCCCGGCTTGCGGGAAACGGAGCCGACGAGGAGCGCCCAGTTCACGTCTTTGAAACCTTCGTCCAGGTTAGCCGTAGCGTTCAACCCTTTGAGCAAAGGAGACGCGCAATCGTCGAGTTCCATCATCACACCCTGCAGGACGGGCAGGGCGGGTTCGATGTCCACGAGGTTGACGATGACAGGTTGGTTGGGACCGAAGACTTCGCCGGAAATAATGCGGAACAAAAGTGAATAACCGATGGCGCCGGCCGCGCCGGTTACTGCGACACGAATAGGAGTTGCGTTCATATTTCGCGCGGATTATGCGACCCCAGTTTCTTCAGGCAAGCAGAATGGTTCCGCGACGGGATGTCAGTTTTGCCCGGAAGGCAGCGATCGCCTGGATGCATATCTTGCTTCGTGTCCCTCTGGAATCTACCCTGCAACACACATGATACCGCGCCCCCCAGCGCATTTTGCGTTTCTTCGTATTCGAAGCGCCCTTCGCTTCAAGCTCCTGGCGTTTATTTTTCTGCTTGGCCAGCTCGGTCTGCTTCACGCTGTGCAGATCATGAAACAGGAAGGGACGGCGTTGACCCAGTCCGAGTTCGACGACCTTAATGGGAAAGTAGGGCAAATGAGCGCACCGCTGCATTCCACGAGCTCAGGGGGAAGTAATAATGCGGCTGCGTTCAGTAACGCGACATCCCCCACCGCACCATCGCAGAATATTTTCTGGTTTCCCGACGGCCAGACCTATCGGATCACCTGGGATCTTGGGACGAATATCCCCCCGGCGTTGCGGCAACTCGATAGCTTTTCGGTCAACATCGATTCCCATGATCCGGGACGAAAAGGTTTCTTCGGTTCCATATCCGTCTCCACAGACGGAGTCTCGTTCACAGAAGTTCCCGGAACACTTTACAAAGATCTCCTGGTCCAAGCCGGGACCGGTGTCAGTCCACTATTTAACAATGTCACCTACGCGTTTCAACCGGGGGAAGTCGTTGGTTTTCGATATCTGCGACTCAACTCTTTCGACGATACCTCAATCAACCTGCTCCAGCCGCGTTACGTCGAAATAGACGCCTTCACTTCCAAAGTACCAGGTGGATCGAGTCGTCCGCGGTTCTGGTCCATCCGCAATGGTCGTTTTTACGTGGACGATCAATGGGTTTTTCTTAAGACAGGAAAACTCCTGCGCAGCTTTGGTTCAGCGACGAGTGGCGACCCTTTCATCGCAGACATCAACATCCTGATCGATCAACTCGATTACAACCACATCATCCTGAATATCTACCCGGATCAGTTCGATGCAGGTGCAGATGGGATCGTTGATGCGGATCGGCAAGCAGGGATGACCGCGATCAAACGGGTCATCGACCATTGTTGGGCGCGTGGGATCTTCATCTCTCTCAGCTTTGAAACGTACAACATCGGCGGTGGCGGTGTTCCAACGAAGCTTTTCCAATTGTATCCAGAAATCATTGGGCGGAACGCCTTGCTCGAGGAAGCCCGCGATCTTGAGTATGTTGAGTCCACCGGGAAATACGTCCCATCCATTCATCATCCGCGCTATTTGAAATGGAGCCGCGATTTTATTCGCAACTTTCTCCGGGCCATGGGCGACGAGCGCGCCTCGCAGCTTCTCTACGTCGAAACGACCGTGGAACCACAATATCCTGGACGCAATAACGTCGATTCCGATCAACGGCGGGCCGCGGTCGATTACTGTGAATCGGCCCGAATTGCCTTCGAAGCGTGGCGCCTGACTTTTCCCGTGGGAGATGCTCGCCGCAATTACACCTGGCCCACCACCCAGGCCCAGCGCGACAGCTCGATTGGGAATACTAACTTCAATCAATTCCGCGGTGATGCTCTCGGTCGTTGGGTGACCGGCGATATTCAAGCCATCCGCTCGGTCGTGGTGGATGCCTACGTCGCCGTCGATTATAACAACCGTTTCGACGATCCGAATCGTCTGCGCATGGGCAACCCGGATTCTTTTCTCGGAGCAGTGCAGGGGGCGAATGTCATCCAGGTGGCACCACACGCTCCCAACTGGGGAACCACTTCGTGGAATGACGTGCATCGAGTGAATAATGCCCAATTGAAGGGGTGGGCGATCAGTGAGCACATGACCGCCAACGGAGGCTTCCCTACTTCCAATAGCGAGATGACTACAATCCTCGACAACACCCTCGCACGAGGCACCCGCTGGGGTTGGGATTTTGTGAACATGGGGAATAATTATCCCGCCGACATCTTCCACCTGTATAACACCAACTGGACCAGTTCCGTGTTGGACATCATTGAAGGGACCAATTGGAACACCTGGCTTGGGAAGATAGGAGTGGCTAAGTTTACCCCGCAGCCTCGAAGTCTGCCTGCCTATTTTTCAATATGGCGCGAAAGATATTTCACCACGCAGGAGCGCACGAATGTGAACATCAGCGGATTCTACGCCGACCCCGGAAACTTTGGGGTCCCCAACCTTATGCGTTATACACTCGGTCTCAGTCCAAGAACACCGGGCACTGCCAGGATCCTCGGGGGTGTTCGGTCGGTAGCGGTGAATACAGTTACCAATAGTTACTTCACCGTCACCTACACCCGGAGTCGCATGGCTCGGGATGTGGCAGTCGAGGTGGAAGTTTCCAACAATCTCACCGCCTGGGAGGCGTTGCCTACGACCAATCTAGTCAGCCGCACGCCCTTGGGTGAATACGAAACCATCGTGGTTCGAGATTCCCTCCCGATGACGCAAAATTCGACCCGCTATCTCCGTCTGCGAGTTCAGCCAATCGGGGAGTAAGCCTAAAGGCGGCGAAGCAGCCAAAAAGGAAGCGGTTGGGCGCGCTCAACAGAGAGATTTCGGAGACGCTAAAAACGCCCGAAAATAATTTCAGAGGAATTTAGCGCCCCCAAAAGTCCTCGGGAATAATTTCAAGGGTTCTCAGCGCTCCCAAAAAAGCGCGGGAATAATTTCACGGGTTTTTAGCGTAGCCAAAAAAAGCCCGGGAATATTTTCATGACTTTTCAGCCCCGCTAAAAATGTCCGGGAATAATTTCAAGAGTTTCCAGCGCCGCCAAATGAGCGCGGGAATAATTTCAGAGGTTTTCAGCGTGGCTGAAAATCCGCCGCAACACGTTTCCGGCGGTTTTTAGCGTCTCCAAAATACCTCCGGAACTCACTTCGGTCCACCGCGAAGGGCGGGGAGGTTTCGCCGCGAACGTCCCTCCTTTCTGCCTTCTCCCCGGATGATCCGCGGCCCCCCGGGAGTGGGGACGGCCCGTCCCCACAAACCCGGGAGCGATTAATCCGTTTACAGCTGTTGCTTCATGAAGTTGGCGTCCAGGGGGACTTAAACAGGAGCGGCATTTATCCACGAAACGAGAAAGCTCGAAGCTGCATTGAATTGCTGTAGACAGCCCGACCGCAGCTCAATAGCGTAACCCCGATGAACTCTGATCTACCCTCCATCGTAGGTAGACTCAACTGTTCGGCATGAATCCGCTTTCAACATTCTGGATGCGAGCGAAAGAGCGAAAGGTTGGACTTGGGTGGATCGTCTTGTCTTGGTTGGCGCTGTCAGTCGCGCTCGGCGTCAGTATTTGGTTTTACGCCTACAAGATTTCCATGCAGATCAGTATGGCGACTTGGGCAAGTTACGCGGGAAAGCTGCAGGCGAGTGTTTGGTTCCAAGACGGACGTTACCGAATCCTGGAGCTCTCCTCGGACGACAAGTCGCAGTTCACGGGAAGGATCGACGGTCCATTTGAGATTTGGACGTGGACGCATTACACCGACACGCCGTCATTCACCGTGCAGACCGCTGATGAAACATTTGTGGAGACTTTCAATTCGCAGATGAGACAGCTATGGGATGGCAAGCAGATGAAAGCCAAACCAAACGGTGCAGCGAATCGGAGCCAGTCGATTCGCGCCGAGACAAATCGAACGTCAGTGGTGGCTGGCTCCGATCGCTGACCTTTACGTTCGACTGCATAAACCTTTTATTTATGAAATACCTCTTTTCTTCACCAGATTCTGCGCGGATCGGATTAGTTCAGAGTCTTTTGGACTCGCAGGGCATAGAGTTTGAACTTCGGAATGAAGCTGTTTCGCAAACTGAAGTTGGCATGCCATTCATCACTGAATTGTGGCTGCTGCACGACGAAGACCACGAAAATGCGCGAGATCTTATCCAGGCAATTAACACCTGATGGGGAACTTCGTTTTGACTGAGCCGAAGCAATCGTGCAGACACGGGGTAGACTGTTGCCTTTGCCGTATCAATAGTACCGGCTCCTTTCTACACCGACATGCGTCTGGACAAGGGTAAAGTGCAAAGTTAGGGTCGCAGGCATGCACCGAATTAAGCCACGATTCTGTGGCTGAATCTAACTGTTGAGACGACGCGGAGGACACGTTTTGGTGGGCGAAGAAATGTAGTTTCCAAGGGGAGAAATTTTTGTTAAACAGGTGCCGCCCGCCTGCTCGTGCGGCTCAAGACC
>JBKJKE010000241.1:0-18903 GCA_046597605.1 Limisphaerales bacterium
GTTATTGAGGCGGAATACACCCAAATACTGGAAAAATCGGACACACCTGCCATAAGACATCAACCCATTCCGCCGCCCCTCGCTGAAAAACACGAGTTTCCGGCCAGACACTAGTTACCGGCCTGAGGCCTGAAACAGGTTCTTCTCAACTATTCTCTCTTTCCTGCAAACGGTCTGTTTACAGTTGAATCATGGTTCGAAAGGTTGGCCAGCGACAGGATGCATTGCTAACTCACTGGATGCAGGGAGATAACTCCACCCAGAATTTGCTGCCGGAACCTTTCTCTGATTCAACCCCAACGCGTCCCCCCATTCGTTCCACGCCTTTGCGGACCAGAGCAAGCCCGACTCCTGTCCCTGAATATTCCCGGGAGTGAAGGCGCTCAAACAAACCGAAAATTCGTTCCTGATGTTCAGTGGCTATTCCGATTCCATTATCTTCCACCCAGATTCGTACTGCTCCGTCGCGGTTCTCGGTCCAGATCGAAATACTTGGTGTATTATCCGGTACCACAAACTTCATCGCGTTTGTAATCAAGTTACTCAAGACCTGGCGGAGCGTCGGCAAATGCGCATTCACTGGGAGAAGTGGACGCTTGATGTTAATTTGCACTTTGCCGTCATCGATGTCTTTCCGATGATGTGCGATGATCTCACTTAAAATCCCTTCCAGTGCGATTGTGGCTGGTTCGAGTTGGGAACGAGTCAGGCGGCTGTAATCGAGAAGGTCATGGAGCAAAGTATCCATGTACATGGAGGAGTTCACAATACGCTGGGCGAATTGCCGGCCGGTTTCATCCAGGACGCCGCCGTATTCCTGCACCAACATATGCGCAAAGCCTTGCATGGCACGAAGCGGTGCCCGCAGATCATGGGAAATAGAATAGTTGAACGCTTCCAGCTCTTTATTGACCTCGCTGAGTTCATTCACTCGTTGATTCAATTGAAGATTCAGGCTCTTGATCTCCTCTTCAGCTGCCCTTTTTCCGGTGATGTCCCGTGCGAAGATATAAATTAATTTTTCGGACAGAAAAGGCGCCGCCGTCCAGGCGAGCCAGCGATAGCCTCCCTCTTTGCAGCGATACCGCGCTTCGCTGTAAACAGTCGACCCTTCCTGCAAAGATCTCATCTTATCACACATCGCGGGATGATCTTCTTCATGCACTAGTTCCAAGCCTGAAATGCTTTTCAACTCTGCTTCAGAGTAACCGAGAGTCTTTTCCCAGCATGGATTGAGCTGAAGGAAACGACCGTTGAAATCAGCAATACCAAGCAGATCAATGGATAAGGTAAAGAAACGGTTTCGTTGCGTCTCCATTTCCAGGCGATCCACCGCCTCTGCGAGCTGTCGCTTGTGTTCGATCTGCTCGATCTGACGGATCCGTTCCGATTGTCGCTTGATCTGCTCCGTCTTTTTGTAGAGCTCAACAAAGACTGAGACTTTCGTCTTTAACACTTCGGGAACAATCGGACTGAGGATGTAATCGACAGCGCCAAGAGAATACCCTTGTGTGATTTGATTCTCAGCAGCGTTCAGTGACGTGACGAATATGATTGGCGTAAGTTCGCTCTGGGGACGTTTGCGAATCAGGGCGGCGGTTTCGAAACCATCCATTCCTGGCATTGCCACATCCAAAAGAATCACTGCAAACTCGGTCTGTAAAAGATGACGCAAAGCATCTTTTCCAGAACGCGCCTTGATGATGTTTTCATTCAAGGATGAAATGACGGCTTCGAGGGCTAAAATCTTATCGTCACGATCATCGACGATAAGGATGTTCACCTTTGGCAAATCCATGGCTGCTCGCCGAGCCGCGCCCTCTGGTGGGAGCGGTTCTGGCATTACTTGTTCGGCAGATTGCTTCATTTGTAATTTTTAGCCGATTGCATCAACGGTGCAGCCACAAGCGTAACACAGATCTCAATTGTTCGACATCAACCGGCTTCGAAAGATAATCCGAAGCTCCGGCATCAATACATTTTTCGCGATCGCCTTTCATCGCTTTTGCAGTCACGGCGATGATGGGCAGATGCTCAAAGTCGGCAATTTCTCGAATGGCACGTGTCGTTGCATATCCGTCCATGGTCGGAAGCATGATATCCATCAGGACCACATCGATATTCTTTTCCCTTAGCAGGATTTCGATCGCATCTCTCCCGTTTTCCGCGGAGATCACGCTCATTTTAAAGCGTTCGAGAACACTGGTCATGGCGAAAATGTTTCGAATGTCATCATCCACGAGAAGGACTCTTTTGCCTTCCAGCACTCGATGATGCAGTGCTTCGAGCATTTTGCGTTGCTTGTCCGGCAGACGCGCAGCATTGCGGTGGAGCAATAGCGCCGTCTCATCGAGCAACCGTTCAGGCGAACGAACATCTTTGATGATAATCGATTCAGCGAGGCGTTCCAGCTTGCTTTCTTCCTCTTTCAGGATGTCTCGCGCGGTGTAGATGATTACTGGAATACTTCGAAGACCTTCAGTGTCTTTGATTTCCTCAAGCAATTGGATTCCGGGCATATCCGGAAGACCAAGGTCGATCACCATACAATCGAATTTACCTGTTTTGATGGCTTCCAAAGCAGCCTTGCCGCTGGCCACCACGGTTGTTTTCACATCACCGTTCCCGATGATATCTTTGATGTGATTCGACTGCAGTTCGTCATCTTCCACGAGAAGCAGATTGCGCATCGGACGATCCACAAATTCCTGAATTTGATCGAAGGCTTCCTCCAGCGATTCCGGTTTGTCCGTCTTGGTAAAATATCCAAGAGCTCGTTGGGAAAGAGTAGGTTCCGGATTGGCATCAATTGAGATGATCTCGATCGGAATATGGCGAGTTGCCAAATCAACTTTCAGCCTGTCCAGCACTCGCCACCCGTCTACGTCGGGCAAGTGTATATCGAGCGTGATAGCATCCGGCTTGATTTCACGAGCGAGAGCGAGCGCTGCAGAACCGCGCGCCGCAACGACTGCTTTGAATCCTTTACTCCGTGCCATTTCAACCAGGACTCGGGCGTAGGTCGGATCGTCTTCCACAATGAGAATGATTTTCTCACCCCCACCCAATCGGGTGCGGTCGTCGTCCACGACGCTGGGCTCAATCGAATCGATAAGCTCTCTGGGAACATCAATGGGAGAGCCAACATCAATGGTGACCGGAGCAATCTCCCTCTTCGGCAGGAAATTCGTGCCACTGCCGCTGCCGATGTCACGGCGCGCAGGGCGTGCCTGAACGTAACTTTGCGGCAGGTAGAGGGTGAACGTACTTCCCTGGCCAGATGCGCTGGCAAGGCGAATTTCACCACCAAGCAGACGAGCGATTTCTCGACTGATGGCGAGACCGAGGCCGGTGCCGCCGTACTTACGGCTGGTACTGCCGTCGGCTTGTTGGAAAGCCTCGAAGATGATCTGCTGTTTCTCTGGAGGAATGCCGATACCACTATCGCTGACAGAGAAGGCGATAACGGAGCGCGCACCGTTAAGAGTGTCGTGGTCGACGCTCCATCCAGACGTGGCCGGGGCGATGCTGAGAATAACGGTCCCACGTTCTGTAAACTTGAACGCGTTTGAGAGCAGGTTTCGAATGACCTGTTCCAGTCGATGCACGTCGGTGAACATTCCACGCGGCAATTCCGTATCCAGATCTGCCTTGAATTCGAGCCGCTTCGCTTCCGCCACATGGCCGAACGTGCGCTGGACGTAATCGGACAGTTCGGTAAACCGCAGTTCGTTGATGTCGACCGTGACGGTTCCAGACTCGATCTTGGAAAGATCCAGAATGTCGTTGATCAGAGTGAGTAGATCGTTTCCAGACGCATGGATGGTTTTGGAGAACTCCACCTGCCTTCCAGTAAGATTTCCGTCCGGATTGAGCGCCAATTGGTCGGCGAGAATGAGCAAGCTGTTGAGCGGCGTGCGCAATTCGTGCGACATGTTTGCAAGGAACTCGGATTTGTATTTCGAAGTAAGCGCCAGCTGCTTCGCTTTTTCTTCGAGAGCCTGACGGGCTTGTTCGACTTCCTGGTTTTTGCGTTCGACTTCCGCGTTCTGTTCGGCGAGCAGTCGGGCCTTGTCTTGCAGTTCCTGGTTGGTCTTCTGCAATTCTTCCTGTCGGCTCTGCAACTCTTTCGCGAGCGACTGGGACTGTTTGAGCAAATCTTCCGTTCGGGTATTCGCTTCGATGGTGTTCAACACGATACCAATGGATTCCACGAGCTGATCGAGGAACGCTTGATGAATCGGGCTGAATTGTTCAAAGGACGACAGTTCCATAACAGCCTTGACCTGGCCTTCGAACAGAACTGGCAACACGATGATGTTTGTTGGCGGTGCAGCTCCGAGACCAGAGGTAATCTGCACGTAGTCGGCTGGCGCATTAGTGATCAGGATACGTTCCTTCTCCAGCGCGGCCTGTCCGACGAGACCTTCGCCCAGGGCAAATTTGTTTCCAACGTTCTTGCGATTACGGAAGGCGTAGCTCGCCAGAAGTTTGAGGTAGGCTTCGTTACTTTCGGCCGTGCTGATCGGGGATTCGACGACGTAGAAGACGCCGTGTTGGGCCCCGACGACCGGTGCCAATTCGGACAAAATAAGCTTACCGACCGTGAGCATGTCTTTTTGCCCCTGCAACATGCGGGAGAACTTCGCGAGGTTCGTTTTGAGCCAATCCTGCTCGTTGTTCTTAATGGTCGTATCCTTCAGGTTACGAATCATTTCGTTGATGTTATCTTTCAACGAAGCAACTTCACCGCTGGCATCCACTTGAATGAACCGTGTGAGATCGCCCTTTGTCACAGCCGTTGCAACTTCCGCAATAGCGCGCACCTGAGTTGAAAGGTTCGCCGCGAGCTGGTTGACGTTATCCGTCAAATCTTTCCACGTACCTGCAGCACCCGGCACACTCGCCTGACCGCCCAGTTTTCCTTCGACACCGACTTCGCGAGCCACTGTTGTCACCTGATCAGCGAACGTTGCCAGAGTTTCGATCATAGAATTGATCGTATCTGCGAGTTCGGCGATTTCGCCTTTCGCTTCAACCAGTAGCTTTCTCTTCAAATCACCGCGGGCAACCGCCGTCACAACCTTCGCGATACCACGCACCTGGTTGGTCAAGTTACCGGCCATGAAATTCACGTTATCCGTGAGATCTTTCCAGGTTCCAGAAACACCTTTCACTTCAGCTTGTCCGCCCAGTTTTCCTTCAGTACCGACTTCGCGAGCCACACGGGTCACTTCAGAAGCGAAGGAGGATAGTTGATCCACCATCGTGTTGACGGTGTTCTTCAATTCGAGGATTTCTCCTTTTACGTCGACCGTAATCTTCTTGGACAAGTCACCGTTTGCGACGGCAGTCGTCACGGCAGCGATGTTACGCACCTGGGAAGTAAGGTTACCGGCCATGAAGTTCACGTTATCCGTGAGATCTTTCCACACACCGGCGAGACCGCGAACGTCTGCCTGACCACCGAGCTTACCTTCAGTACCGACTTCACGAGCCACACGGGTCACTTCAGAAGCAAAGGAGCGGAGTTGATCCACCATCGTATTGATGGTGTCTTTCAGTTCCAAAATTTCACCTTTGACGTCGACCGTAATCTTCTTGGACAAGTCACCGTTTGCCACAGCGGTCGTCACAGCGGCGATGTTACGCACCTGGGAAGTAAGGTTCGACGCCATGGAGTTCACTGAGTCGGTCAAATCCTTCCACGTTCCGGCAACACCACGGACGTTCGCCTGTCCACCGAGTTTACCTTCAGTACCGACTTCGCGAGCCACACGGGTCACTTCGTCAGCGAAGGAGGAGAGCTGATCCACCATCGTATTGACAGTGTTCTTCAGTTCCAGGATTTCGCCTTTTACATCGACCGTGATCTTTTTGGATAAATCGCCGTTCGCCACGGCCGTTGTCACAGCAGCAATGTTACGTACCTGGGTCGTAAGGTTGGAAGCCATGGAGTTCACCGAGTCGGTGAGATCCTTCCATGTACCTGCCACACCTTTCACATCTGCCTGACCGCCGAGTTTACCTTCAGTACCGACTTCGCGGGCTACACGGGTCACTTCCGCTGCGAAGGAGCGGAGTTGATCCACCATCGTGTTGATGGTGATTTTGAGTTGTAGAATTTCACCTTTGACGTCGACCGTGATCTTTTTGGACAAGTCGCCGTTCGCCACAGCGGTCGTCACTTCAGCGATGTTACGCACCTGTGCAGTAAGGTTAGATGCCATGGAGTTCACCGAGTCGGTGAGATCTTTCCAAGTACCGGCAACACCCGTCACTTCTGCCTGACCGCCGAGTTTACCTTCCGTCCCGACTTCGCGTGCGACACGGGTCACTTCAGCGGCGAAGGAGGAGAGTTGATCCACCATCGTATTGATGGTGTCTTTGAGTTCGAGGATTTCGCCTTTCACGTCCACCGTGATCTTCTTGGAGAGATCGCCTTTTGCCACAGCGGTGGTCACATCAGCGATGTTACGGACCTGTGCCGTAAGGTTGGAAGCCATGGAATTCACAGAGTCGGTAAGATCTTTCCAAGTACCTGCAACACCTTTCACATCTGCCTGGCCGCCGAGTTTACCTTCCGTCCCGACTTCGCGGGCCACACGGGTCACTTCAGCAGCGAAAGACCGGAGTTGATCCACCATCGTATTGATGGTGTTTTTCAGCTGCAGGATTTCGCCTTTGACGTCGACCGTGATCTTCTTGGACAAGTCACCATTCGCCACAGCCGTCGTCACTTCAGCAATGTTACGAACCTGTGCTGTAAGATTGGAAGCCATGGAGTTCACCGAGTCGGTGAGATCTTTCCAGGTACCTGCGACACCTTTCACATCTGCCTGCCCGCCGAGTTTGCCTTCCGTCCCGACTTCGCGGGCCACACGGGTCACTTCAGCTGCGAAGGACGAGAGTTGGTCCACCATTGTGTTGATGGTGTCTTTCAGTTCGAGAATTTCGCCTTTGACGTCGACCGTGATCTTCTTGGAGAGATCGCCTTTTGCCACAGCAGTCGTCACTTCAGCGATGTTACGGACCTGCGCCGTAAGGTTGGATGCCATGGAATTTACCGAATCGGTAAGATCCTTCCAGGTTCCGGCTACGTCTTTCACGTCTGCCTGACCGCCGAGCTTACCTTCAGTACCGACTTCGCGAGCCACACGAGTCACTTCAGCAGCGAAAGAGCGGAGTTGATCCACCATCGTGTTAATGGTGATCTTGAGTTGTAAAATTTCGCCTTTGACGTCGACCGTAATTTTCTTCGACAAGTCACCGTTCGCCACAGCGGTGGTCACTTCTGCAATGTTACGCACCTGCGCTGTGAGGTTCGACGCCATGAAATTCACGGAGTCAGTCAAATCTTTCCAAGTACCGGACACACCCTCCACTCGTGCCTGACCACCGAGAATACCTTCAGTGCCGACTTCGCGAGCCACACGGGTCACTTCAGAAGCGAAGGAGCGGAGTTGGTCCACCATCGTGTTGATGGTGTCTTTGAGTTCGAGGAACTCGCCTTTAACGTCGACCGTAATCTTCTTGGCCAAATCGCCATTCGCCACCGCAGTGGTCACAGTAGCGATGTTACGCACCTGCAGCGTCAGGTTGGACGCCATCAGATTCACGTTATCCGTCAAATCCTTCCAGGTGCCGGCCACGCCTTTAACTTTCGCCTGACCACCCAGTTTACCTTCCGTACCGACTTCGCGCGCCACACGATTCACTTCAGAAGCGAAGGCACCGAGTTGGTCCACCATCGTATTCACCGTTTTGGCGGTGCGGAAGAATTCGCCTTCCAACTTTCGTCCATCTTTTTCCAACGCCATGTTTTGCGAAAGATCGCCTTTAGCCACAGCACCGATCACGCGCGCCGTTTCGCTAATTGGATGAGCGAGACCTTCGATAATCATGTTCACGGAATCGACGCGCTCAGCCCAACCGCCATTCACGTGCCCGGTGGAAAGTCGTTCGTTGATGCGTCCTTCGCGACCGACCACGCGACTGATCCGGCTAAGGTCCATGGTTTGTTGCTCCATCAACTCTGCGACTTCATTGAAAAGATCAGCCAGCTTACCCGCGACACCGGTCCAGCTGAGCGGAAGGCGAGCGGTAAAATCTCCCTTCTTCATGGCGCTCAAAGCATTCAGCAATTCGGTCGCACCTAGGATCGGTGCAGCACCATCCGGAGGATGAGGAACCACAGAGCCATGCTTGCTATCAAGTTTGCTTCCGTTCTTCGAGACGGTTGCTTTAAGAGTTGCTGGGGATTTGCGGGAAATAGGGACGTTTGAAATAGGTTGTGATTTCATATTTTAGCGATGGCGCGCAAAACAGTAATAGAGCCTATGAAGCATAAATAATGAAACCTGAGGTCGCCATCCGTAGGTAACTGAGGATTGAGTAGGGGGAGGCCTTATTTTAAACCTGCTAAAACTAAGAAGGGTGCTTTCAGCTGCTTTTCCAGATGGACTTTTAGCAGATGCTTCGAACTGTTCTGACCATCACAGAGTCGGCCTCAAACTTTCGAGGGAAGCCTCTTGCAACTCTTTATCTGTGGAGTTTCAAAGGTCGTCAGCCCCCCGGGGGTTGAGTGGCACCCTAGCAATCCCCAAGATGCATTTCACTGACTACCATCTCCTGGGAAAGAAGCAGAACCGAGTGCCGGCGCAGACCGGTTTTTCGACAAAAGTTCTTAGCCTCCGTGATGGAGGTGAAATCGCGAGCTTCGTCCGTGTTGGAGGTGTAGTTTCCTTCATCTTTTATATACGAGTAAGTTTCTGTATCCCTAACAACAATCTTCATTAATGGTACGTTATTCGCGGGATTGCAGCGTGCCATAAGGGCTTAGCATGATTGAAAGTCTTATTTTACAGGACAAGCGATGCATCGCTCACCTATCCATTGGAGGCAATAAAAAAGGACGAGCAAACGCTCGTCCTTTGTCCAAATAGGGAAGTGATTAGCTGTTTGGCTATTCTTTTTCCTTCTTATCGTTCTTTGGTTTTGTGTCATCACCCCGTTTTTTGCCCTTCAGTTCGGGAACGTCTTTACGGGCTTCTTTAAGAGCTTCCTTATCGTCATTCGACAAACGTTTCACCATGACATTGCGATATTCAGTGGAACTGCCGGGATCGTGTTGCTGGAAGGCAAGGTGACCGGATGTGAACGTGTTCTTCTCATCCACGAAGTCGGTTACTACCTTGTCGTTCACTTTGACGATGGTTCGGTTGCCGATCGCAATGATGTGCTGTGTCCACCATTCATTATCTTTGGTCGGGGATTCAGTAATCTTACTAAAATTATAAAGGCCGCCGGTTTTCTGAGGATCTTTGTAGGTATTGTTTACCTGCACTTCGTATCCTTTTGGCCAACCGGAACCACGCTCAGCACGAAAATACATTCCACTGTTGCTGTTTGTCTTCGTCCTGACCTCGGCTTTGAATTCGAGGTTGGTGTAAGTGTTTGGGCTAAACAAATGGCTGACGTTGCCTTGACCAATAAGAACACCGTCTTTGACTTCCCATTGGCCGGGATCGACGGCGCTCCAGCCGCTCAGCGTTTTTCCATCGAATACTTTGATCCAACCTTTGTTGTCGGGTTGCTCGGGAAGAGGCTTGCCGGCATCAGTTTGCGCCAGGGCAGAAAAGGCGACTGCAGAGATCAGGGTGCAGAGTGAGAGTAATTTCATCTGCGCCGTTTTAATCGGGGCGGGCTGACTTGGCAAGATCAGGAGCAGATGAATGTCACGTAATGGTGTTCGGCAATGAAATCTAGCGGTATGGCCCCCGAGTGAGATATTCCATGACGCTTCTGACGGAACAAAACAAGGATTAGGTCTGAAAAAGACGATCAAACTTCCGTGAGCGGCACTCAGGCTCCGTGCTGGGCCTCCAACCCCTCAGAGTTGCGCTTGTAGCTCGTAGTTAATCACCGAAAGGCAGTAAATCGCCGCCGTCTCGCATCGCAGCACTAATCTTCCAAGGGAAATAGGCAATGCACCTGCCGAAATTACCTCTTCGACCTCACTTTGTGTGAAATCGCCCTCGGGTCCTACCCAAATGGAAATCGACTGCGGTATGCGTTGATGTTGCTTTTGGAACGCAGAAAAGAACTCTCGCGGAGGGCGGGCTCCTGGCTGCAACGAGGCAATCAGAGGAAGGTCCAGAGGTACGGCTTTGAGCAGAAAATCAGAGGGAGACTGCGGTGCCTCCACTTTGGGAAGCCACGTCTGACCGCATTGTTTAATCGCTTCAATTGCGACCTGTTGCCATTTTTCGCGCTTCACTTCCGCGCGATCGTCCCCCACCTGGGTTATCACACGTTCCGTAAGCAAAGGAACAATCCTGGTTACTCCCAGTTCGGTGGCCTTTTGAATAATACTTTCTATAAGTTTCCCTTTGGGGATGGCTTGTAAAAGGGTGATCTGGAAGGGCAGGGCGGGAACACAATTTTTCTGAATCAGGCGAAGAACAACCTGCTTTTTGGATACCTCTTGAACTTCACACCTGAAATCCCCACCGCGGCCATTCAATACCGTTACAGCATCGTCTTTACGCAATCGCAAGACATTCGCAGCATGATGAGCCTCGCGATCGCTTAAGACGATCGAGGTATCGCTAGGAACCTCCGGAAGATAAAACCGATGCATCTGCCAAGTAAAAGGACTTGGCAGACGACCGCAAGGAGAACTTCAATCGCGATCGTGGCTTTTCCGGGGCCAGAGTAAACCCAAAACACCTCCAGCCAATCCGCTCACCGCTACAAGCATCCAGGCATGATCGCTGGCATAAGTTTTCGCGCTTTTAGGGAGTTGCTCCCGAATTACGTCCAGCTTATGGGTCTCGATTTCGGGAATGGGAAAGGTGTGCTCTAGTGTTTCCATAGAGCACAGTAGTGTGAAAGTAGGCCGAGGCAAACCTACCTGGCGCACCGGTGGAAATCTTGAAACTCGGACGGGTGAATAATCTCAGGCGAGGTTCTCCTAACGAAAGAGGTCTTTCGCCCGGTCAAAGAATCCCTTGCTGATCGGATTCACATTCTCGTCACAAAGCTCGGCGAATTCCTGGAGTTTCTGCTTTTGCGCGCTATTCAGCTTGGTGGGCACTTCCACGGTCGCTCGCACGTGAAGGTCTCCAGTGCCGTGGCCTTGTACGTTCTTGATTCCTTTTCCCTTCAACCGGAATACAGTGCCGGACTGTGTGCCGGCCGGAATCTTGATCTCAGCTTTCGCGGTAAGGGTAGGGACCTCTATCTCAGCTCCAAGCGCGGCTTGGACAAAGCTGATGGGAACTTCACATATGAGATCGTCCCCCTCGCGTTCAAATAACTCGTGAGCCTCGACATGCAGCACAACGTAGAGATCACCTGGAGGGCCACCACGCGTTCCAGATTCACCGTTGCCTGACGACCGGAGTCTCGCCCCATTATCTACACCGGCCGGAATCCGTATCTTGATCTTGGATGTTTTCTCTTTCCGTCCTACGCCCTGACAAACCTTGCAAGGTTTCTCGACAACTTTACCTGCGCCCTGGCACCGGGGACAGGTCTGGGCAATACTGAAGATGCCACGGGACATGAGAACCTGTCCGCGACCAGCGCAAGTGGGGCACGATTTGATGGTGGAACCTTTCTCCGCGCCAGTACCATCACAACCATCGCAAGCCTCGAGCTTGGAAACAGAAATTTCTTTATCCGTCCCGAGAGCGGCTTCCATGAAACTGATCTCCATGTCGTAACGCAGATCGGACCCGCGCTGAGCTCCATTGGGATCACGACGTCCACCTCCAAACAGATCATCGAATATGCTACCTCCGCCACCACCACCGCCGCCTCCACCCTGAAATACCTCGCGGAAGATTTCAAACGGGTCATGAAAACCTCCGCCGGAGCCAGACGCCCCGAAGCCGCGTCGACGAGGGTCAAAAGCGGCATGGCCATGTTGGTCGTAAGCGGTACGCTTCTGAGGATCGCTGAGCGCCTCGTACGCTTCGCTCAATTCTTTGAAACTCTCTTCGGCCTGTTTATCGCCGGGATTTTTGTCTGGATGAAATTTTACAGCCAGCTTTCGGTAAGCCTTCTTGATGTCTTCAGCTGTTGCGCCGCGTTCAATGCCAAGGACTTCGTAGTAATCGCGTTTGGGGCCCATAGAGTTAGAGTGAGACAAAAGCGGGGATTGAAATGACTAGGGTTTCCTGGCGACCACCACGGTGGCGGGACGGAGCAATCGTTCCTTGAACCTGTATCCTTTGCGCATCTGCTGAACGACATGTCCTTCGGGCACTTCGGCCGTTGCCTGTTGGGAAACCGCTTCATGGAAGTTCGGGTCAAATGGCTGCCCTGTCGCATCGATCTCCTCCAACCCCGCTTCCGCCAGAGTGCTCTTCAACAATGAGTGTACCATCTGAACACCTTTTTTTAGTGATTCAACGCTCGGGTCGGTTGATGGGGTGTTCGCGGCAGTCATTGCCATCTCAAAATTATCGATGATGGGAATGAGTTTGTGCAGCAAGCCTTCGTTGGCGAACTTGATCGCCTCCTGACGCTCGCGGGCGGCGCGTTTTTTGTAGTTCTCGGAGTCCGCAGCTTCCCGCAGAAGACGAGCATAGTATTCGTCTGCCTTGCCAGCTTTGTCCTTTAAATCTGTCAGTTGCTCCTGAGTTAAGGATTCAAGCCCTTGTGCCTGTTGGTTTTTCCCGTCGGCTTCCTGCTTCGACTCCGTTGCGGCCGGACTGTTATTTTCCCGTTCGTTCTTCATGTTCAAAAATTTAAAAGAGGGCGAAAGATATACAACAGTTGATGCGGGTGCAACCGGGTAGGTGATTTCAGTAATGGGACAGGGGAGGATACTTTTGGGCGCTGTTCCCCCTAATAGCATTGGAGCAGTGTCAGGCTATTTTGGCTCATGCTCACAGCAATGATCATCTTCTTCCTTGTCGGTGTTTTAATTGTGTTTGCCTTCACCATGGGAAATCGCGACGGCTCCCGCAACGATTGAGAACACTTGCCAGAGCGAGGTCCGCGGCTTAACAACAAGCCATGCAATCTCTCGTAATGACGGTGATCGGTGCGGATCGGCCGGGCCTGGTGGAAATGTTGGCAGAAATTGTTGCCCAACATGGAGGCAATTGGCTGGAAAGCCGGTTGGCTCATCTTGGAGGTCAGTTCGCTGGCATGCTGCGGATCCAAATCCCTGAGGAGAATGAAAAAGCCCTTGCTGCAGCCCTGAAATCGTTGGAAGCAAAAGGGCTGTCCGTTGCGTTTCAGATTGCCCGGACTCCGGTTGAAAAGAAGCAATCCACCGCAATTCTTCAATTGATGGGGAGTGACCGGCCTGGAATCGTTCGAGATATTTCCAAGGCGCTGGCTGCTCGACAGGTAAACGTCGATGAATTGAACACTGAGCTTGCGAGCGCTCCGATGTCTGGAGAAACGTTGTTCAAAGCGGAAGCCAAACTACATTTGCCAGAGGGTTGCACTCTCGCCGATTTACGCTCGGATCTGGAAAAGATTGCACAGGACCTTTTCGTCGATGTCACGCTCCAGCCAGTAACTCAAAGTTGATCGCGTTTAATGCAGCCCCAATTTCCCTACCAGCAAGGCGCTTTGATTCATAAGTTTGAATCGATTCTGGATCGTCTTGATTTCAAAACACTTTTTCCGAAAGAACAACCCGTCGAATTGGAACTTGGCGCCGGCGATGGCTCTTTCCTCGTTCAATACGCCAAATTGCATCCAGAGCATAATATTGTTGGGGTAGAACGCCTGCTTGGGCGCTTGCGAAAAATAGATAAGCGTTCGCAGCGAGCAGGTTTGCAGAACGTGAAGTTGGTGCGATTGGAAGCCGCTTACCTGGTGGAGTATCTGCTGCCGCAAGAATCAATTTCTGCTGTGCATGTTTATTTCCCCGATCCGTGGCCGAAACGGAAGCATCGGAAAAATCGTTTGATCAACGAGAACTTTACCGAACTCGTCCGGAAAGTATTGATCCCGCAAGGAACGGTTTACCTCCGCACCGACGATCTGGATTATTTCCAGCAGATGAACGAGGTGTTCGATGCCAACCAGGCCTTTGAAAAAGTAACTGCCCCTCAAACGTTACTTGCTGTAACCACCGATTTCGAACGCACCTTTCACCTTCGTGGTGTTCCAACCCAGGCGGTCGCTTATCGCCTGAAATAAACTGTTACACATCAATGATCGGTCCACTCCCGGTGCTGCCATCATCACGGGGATGGCTGGGAGGAATGGGATTATCTCGTTTCGCTTCCACACGGGGTTCCTTGGTGCCAAAGAACGAATTGAGAATCAGCGAAATGATGCTGATAACGAGAGCGCCGAAAAAAGCGGACCAAAATCCGTCCACCTTGAAGTTGGGCACGAGCATATCCACAAGGAGCAACATCAAGGCGTTGATCACGACCAGAAAAAGCCCGAGCGTCAAAACTACCAGGGGCAATGAGAGAACCATCAGGATTGGTTTTAGAAACGTGTTAAGGATTCCCAGCAGCAGGGTCGCAATGAAGAGATCGGTCCAGTTCAGATAGTGAATTCCGGGGACGATCTTCTCCGCTGCGAGCACAGCGATTGTGCTAATGATCCAGCGGGAGAGAAAAGATTTTGAACGTACGTTCATGTTTGCCGAACATCGAGCAGATCAGCGTCAAATACAAGTAGCGTCTCAGTTCCCGGGCTGTATTCGAAGAAAGGAAGTGGGGGAATCACTTGCCAGAATCGCGCTTACTTTTGCCGGAACCAATGCGAACTCTCCCGCCTTCAATGTCACCGGGTTTGTGGGATGTTCGATCTTCAAGACTCCCTGGAGAACTCCCAAAATCTGCATCGTTCCCGCAGGCTTTGCATGATGGGCGGCATTCAACTCACAGCGTTCCACTCGAAATAGTGGATCCTTTACCAATTCCAGAAATCGCAACGAACCGTCTTCTTTGAATGGAGCGGTGATCAGCGGTGGTTCAAAATCTGTGAAATCAATGCTGGCCAGAGATTTATCCACATGCAATTCCCGGCGTTGGCCGTTGGGCTCAACCCGATCCCAGTCAAAAACGCGGTAGGTTGTGTCGGAATTTTGCTGGATCTCAAAAATGACATTACCCGCACCGATCGCATGAACCCGTCCGCTTGGCAGAAAGATTGAGTCACCAGCCTTTACTGGGATCCGATGAAAACAATCCGCCACCGTTCCTGAGCGAACCTTCTCTTCAAATTCCGCGCGAGTGGTTCCATTTCGTAAACCAACAAAAAGATCTGCTGTTGGGGTCGCGTCTGCAATGAACCACATTTCCGTTTTGGGTTCGCCGCCGAGTTCGCGAGCCTTGTTGGCAGGAGGATGCACTTGCAATGAAAGTTTTTCCTGGGCATCCAGAATCTTGATCAACAACGGAAACCTATTGGTAGTCCCCAGCGCAGCTTCACCGAGCAGGTCAGCTACGTGATTCTCCATCAGCCAGTGCAACGACTTTCCCGCCAGAGGTCCGTTTGAGATGATGCTTTCGTCGCCGGGCCTGTCCGAAATCTCCCAGGATTCGCCGATGGCTACATTCGGCGGCAGAGCTTTCCCGTAGAGTCGTTCAATATTCCTACCGCCCCAAATGCGTTCTTTGAAGATGGGCCGGAATGTCAATGGATACAACATCTGGAGAACGAGATCTAAGCCGCGTTCGCTTGCGAATCGCCCTGAGTCTGTTGCACTTCGACATAATGACCGTGGGCGCGAAACTTCTTGTAACGAAGACTGAGTAGCTCGGTGGTGCTGAGTTTCTTTAACTCAATCAGATTTTTCAGCAGAACGTTCTTCAGATTATCCGCCGTCGCCAAAACGTCATTATGAGCGCCGCCGAGCGGTTCGGGAACGATCTCATCCACCAGCTTTAAATCAAAAAGGTGTTTCGCAGTAATCTTTAGAGATTCCGCCGCCTTTGCGGCCGCAGCACGATCTTTCCAGAGAATTGCAGCGCACCCTTCCGGGCTGATCACCGAATAATAGGCGTTTTCCAAAATTAGAACTTTTTCAGCCACACCAATTCCCAAAGCTCCGCCGGATCCGCCTTCGCCGATCACCGCAGCAATAATTGGAACATTGAGCAACATCATCTCCCGCAGATTCACTGCAATCGCTTCGGCGATGTGTCGTTCCTCTGCACCGATCCCGGGGTACGCCCCTGCAGTATCGATCAAGGTGATAATGGGGAGGCCAAACTTATCTGCCATCTGCATTAGACGAAGTGCTTTGCGGTAGCCTTCCGGATGCGCCGATCCAAAATTGCGCATGATATTTTCTTTGGTGTCGCGACCTTTCTGAGTGCCGATCACCATGACCTTGTGATCGCCCAATTTTGCGAAACCACCCACCATCGCGCGGTCTTCCGAGTAAAGACGATCTCCGTGCAGTTCCTGAAAATCGGTGAACGCGTGCTTGAGATAATCGAGGGTGAAAGGGCGCTTGGGATGCCGGGCCAGTTGAACCCGCTGCCAGGGGGTTAGATTCAAGAAGATCTGTTTGCGCGTTTCTTCAATCTTCCTCTCCATTTGCGTGATCTCTTCGTCGAAGCTGATCCCAATGGAGTGGGTCTCAGGATGTTTTTTGAGATCCTCGAGTTTGCGCTGCAGCTCAGTAATCGGCTTCTCAAAATCCAACTGATGTTTCATAAAAGTCTGGTCAATCTAGGGCCCGTCGCGACAGCAGGCAACGTGGAAAGTAGCAGTGGAGCAGGGGAAGGGTCTCAACGATCACCAACATCCCACCTGCAAATCCAAAAACACTATTCCCACTCAATGGTTCCGGGCGGCTTGCTCGTGATATCGAGCACACAACGGTTCACCCCTTTAACCTCGTTGATGATCCGGCTCGAAAGTTTCTCAAGCAACTCGTACGGCAGCTTCACCCAGTCTGCCGTCATTCCGTCCTGCGATTCAACCGCACGGATTGCAATTGTATAATCGTAAGTGCGTTCATCCCCCATTACACCCACACTGCGAATCGGCAACAATACCGCAAAACTTTGCCAGATCTTATAGTAAAGATCCGCCGCTTTCATTTCTTCCACGACGATTGTGTCGGCATTTCGAAGAATTTCACAACGGGACCTGGTCACTTCACCGAGGATGCGCACAGCCAGGCCGGGTCCGGGGAACGGTTGGCGATAAACAATTTCTTTCGGCAGACCGAGTTCAACACCGAGTTGACGGACTTCATCTTTGAAAAGACATTTCAGAGGTTCCAACAATTTGAACTTCATGTTCTTGGGAAGGCCTCCTACGTTATGATGACTCTTAATCATCGCAGCCGGATTACCCGCGATTGGCACTGACTCGATCACATCGGGATACAGGGTCCCTTGCGCCAAAAACTTGGCGCTACCAGCCCGCTTGGTCGCCGCCTGGAAAACGTCGATGAACGTTTTGCCGATAATTTTCCGTTTCCGCTCGGGATCGGTGACCCCTTTTAGCTTCGACAGGAACTCCCGGGTGGATTCCTCATATTGAAGCTTGATATGGAAATGGCGTCCGAAGACCTTTTGAACCGTTTCGGCTTCGTTGGCTCGGAGCAACCCGTTATTTACGAAAATACAGGTGAGTTGATCGCCAATAGCTTCGTGAATCAGCGCAGCTGCCACACTGGAATCAACCCCGCCGCTCAGTCCGAGAATGACTTTCTCTTTTCCCACCGTATCGCGGATTTCCTTTACCGCCATCTCCACGTAGCTATGCATCGTCCAGTTCTTGCCACAGCCGCAGACGCCATGAACGAAGTTTGCCACAATTTCCCGGCCACGAGTCGTGTGAACTACTTCCGGATGAAATTGCAGCCCAAAAAAGCGGCGTTCGCGATTCTCAATGGAGGCGTAGTCGGAGTTCTCAGTTGCTGCCACTGGTTTGAATCCGTTGGGCAGCTTTGTTAGCTTGTCGCCATGCGAATTCCAGACTTGGAGCGCTGCGGGAAGACCTTTGAAAAGGGCGCAGGCGGTATCCTTGATCGTGAGCGTTCCTTTGCCGTATTCGCGTTTTTGGCCGCGTTCAACTTTTCCTCCGAGGAAATGGGCGAATAATTGGACCCCATAGCAAATCCCGAGCACAGGAATGCCCAGCTTGAAGAGGGCTTTGTCCGGCATCGGCGCATCTTCGGCGTAAACGCTGGAGGGCCCGCCGGACAGAATCAGCCCTTTTGGATTTAATTTCGCGATCTCTTTAGCGGGCGTGTCGTAGCGGAGAATCGTCGAGTAGACATTGCACTCGCGAATACGCCGCGCAATCACCTGCGTATATTGAGAGCCGAAATCGAGAATGACAATTTGCTCGTTCATCTAATCAGAAAAATAAGGGAGCAGTGTTTGCCTGCTAAAACAACCTTTGGCGAGAAAAATTAAAGGGGCGAAATAATTTGGGGTGTGATTTAAACCGGGTGAGATGGTGCAGTAAATGGAACGTTGGTAACCCCCCCCCGATTGGAAAGGGCTACTACCGGTAATGGCATGGCAAACACGATCGGTTCGACCCCACATTCCCGGGAATGGTATGGCAAACGCGATTGGTTTGACCCCACATTCCCGAGAATGGTATAGCGAACGCGATTGGTTCGACCCCACATTCCCGAGAATGGTATAGCGAACGTGATTGGTTCGACCCCACATTCCCGGGAATGGTATGGCAAACGCGATTGGTTCGACCCCACATTCCCGGGAATGGTATGGCAAACGCGATTGGTTCGACCCCACATTCCCGAGAATGGTATGGCAAACACGATTGGTTCGACCCCACATTCTCGGGAATGGTATGGCAAACGCGATTGGTTCGACCCCACATTCTCGGGAATGGTATAGCGAACGCGATTGGTTCGACCCCACATTCTGCACGTTGGGAAGGGTTATTGACCCCTGATTTGCAGGGGTTGTCACG
>JBKJKE010000021.1:0-15099 GCA_046597605.1 Limisphaerales bacterium
CTAAGAACCCGCTGACTGGAAAGCCGGATGCGGGAAATCCGCCCGTCCGGTTTGGAGGGAGGGGAAACGTTAATCCGTTTTCCCTACCCCTATGTATCAAATATCCCTTCGGGATAAAATCTGTGGGAGGTCCCAGAGTGAATGCCAATTGCCATTCCACCGGAAACAGCGAAGAACCAGAAAATTGTCTCGGATATGCGGACGTTTTGCGCAGATTTTTGCCTTAACTAAACGGCAGTGCCGCCGAGTCCAGAGCGTAAAGCAAAAAAGGCGCATACAATGTATGCGCCTTTCGAAGTTATGAGACGGTGTCCCTTAGAACTGAATCGTAAAGGTCGCACCCACTCCGATGTCGAGCTTCTCGTAATCGGTCAGGACCGACTTGCTGTCGTCGGTGTCTTTGATCTGGTAACCGGCAAACGTGCGCACGCTAGCATTCTTGCAGATATGATAAGCCAATGAGATGCCGAGGTCATGGAGAGTTTCGTGACGTTCGTTCTGTGCTGTGTAGTAGGTGTATTGGAAGCGATAGAACGGTTGCAGAACGAGGTTAGGCACGAGCTCCTGGCTGTAGGAGAAGGTGAGGCTGTGATCGGTCCGGTCATTCACATCGCTCGGTGCGAAGAAGGAGTCGGTGTCACTGAAGTGATAGGATCCACGGTAACTTGCGGCCAAAGCTTTGGTGTCCGAAAGAGCACGGAACCATTGGAATCCAAAGTAAGGGGCGATGTGACTGTAGAAATCATCGCTATAATCAAATTGATCTACCAATTGCTGAGCCTCGATACCGGCGAGCGCAAACCAGTCTCCCGCAAAACGATAGCGTGCTTCTGCAAACAAGGTCTGGGCTTCGAAATCGAGTGATCCGAGGAAACGGTCATTTCCACCGGGAGTGAGACCATAGTTATACCATTGATTCCGCAGACCGATGCGCGGTTCGATGGGGTTACCATTCCAGTTAAGACCGCTTGGAGCGAATGCGGCTTCGAGGGTATTAACGAAGATCGTCGATTCTTCCTTGTTATTGTCGGCGAGGGTGACGTTGTCACTCCACATGAATTGGCTGTCGACCAACACTTCGAAGTAGGTCCGGCGCTTGCGCAACTGCAACACGCGCTGGGGACCGACGTCCTCATTTTCGCCCGTGTAAAGTTCCGGGACCGCCGTGCCGGACTCCAGTCGCATGGAGGGCGCGGTGATTTCCTGGCGACGTTGGAATTGCTCGGATTGCTCGACTCTGTTTTGTCCGTAAGCGGTCGCACAAAGCGATAATGCGAAGCAACTTCCTAAGATCTGGGTTTTTTTCATGAAGTTTTGAAACGAAAAATTAACGTCTTATCTGGTTCTCTGCGGATTGTTGTTGAGTGGACTGATGAAGATGCCTTCGCCAACGGCGTTTTGCGCAGGGCTTCCACCGTAAGTCACGTTACGAATGAAGTTTACGTAGCCCGGGCGAACTGCTTTGCCGGTGTTCGGGTTTGCGGCGAGCTCTCCAATTTCCGAACGCAGGTAAATGGAACTTCCGCCGGTGAAACTAATGTTTTCCAAGGCAATTGTTTTCGCACTCATGGTCATGTTCTGGGTCTGACTCAAGCCGAAACCAACGCCCTTCATGGTCAAAACGTTGGCAGCGGTCAGATTCGCACCGTAGAGGAATCCCAGATATCCGTCGTTCATCGTCAAGTTGTTGCCAGCGTCAAGAGAAAGGGTGTTGCCATACAACCGGACATTGCCGCTGAGATTGATGTTTCTTGCGGCTCTCAAGGTTAGAGCTCCACCTGTTCCGGACTCAGTCGAGGCATCGATGCGGGCTCCGCGTTCTGAATCTTTGGATCCAATCGTCAAATCATTCAAGCTGACCAGCGACAACGAGTTTCCGAAGAATGAGAGGTAAAAAGAATCCGGGAAACGGAACTCCTTTGCTACCAGGTAAAGGTTCGCAACCCCGCCTTCAACGGCCAGTTGCTGGTCGCCAAGAGCGAACTGGCTGGAACTGAAATTGTATTCGTTGAGCTCGTTTTGAGCGAACTCCATCACGTTGGCTGCTTCGATGAAGAGGTCGAAATTCTCTGAGGCACTGGTGTCGATGCTCATGCCGACCACCTGGACGTTGTTGCCCTCGATCGCAGTGGAACCGTCGTTATTGACCAACTCCTGGTCGGTCAAATCTTCGTTGATGACAACGTCAAAGAATGGCGGCGGTGGTGGCGGCTCAACTGGAGGATCAATGGGCGGGTCGACTGGTGGCGGAGTGACGTGCCCGCGAAGTGTTTCCTGATCATGGAAATATTGCTGCAGAATTTCCGGATCAATTACTTGCACACCTTGGGAAGTCGCAACATCGGTCACCAATAAGCCGGTATCAACGGCATCACCATTGGCGATCAATTTGTTCTGGCGGGTGATCTCAAGATTGATCAGGCCCATGGAAGGAAGTTGGTTGGCAAATCCATTCACCAACATACTGCCTTCGACCTGTTCCTGGAGTTTGAAGGTCACGACGGGGGAGAATCCGCCGTTTGGAAGCACGAAAACCATTTGGCCCGGCTTCAACGTGACCGCCTTGCCACTTGGCAATTTGATCTTCCCGCTACCTTCCAGGAGCAACACTTTGAAACCACCATCGTCTGTCGCGGTGACAATCATCGTCGTTCCGAGAACAGAAGCAGCGGCAGAGGTGGTTTTGATCGTTCCACCGCCTTTACCTTTCGGCGCCTGGAAAAGAAGACTGCCTTTTTCCAGGTTGATGGTGCGATTCGACGGATCAAAAGAGAAAATGCTGTTCGCCCCAATGCGGGTGACCGTCTTGTCTTCCGCGATCAATTCGGCGCGCGAAGAGGGGCCGGTCCGGATCATATCCGGGATCTTGAAGATATCGTTTGGAGTAGCGGGTTTGGTCGTTTTAGTCGCCTGCTCCAGAACTTTCACGTCATTTACGATCTGGGTAAATGTCGATTGTTTGATATCTGCAGCAAAGCTGACCGATGAAACCAGTACCGTCGTGGTTAAGAAAATAGCGCTCGAAGAAGCTCGCATAATGCGGCCTGTGTAACGGATCAGCTACTTCTCGGTCAACGCAAAAGCACCGTCCCATGCCTCAGGCAGGGATTTCCCCACGCATTCATGGCAGCGTTCCAGGTACATTTTGCAGAGGTAATCATCTCCCCCGAGTTGCTCGTTCACCGCTTTCAAATGAGCGATGGCCTGGTCAAAACAGCGTTCCCGATAGAGCGAAACGGCTTGATGATACTCCGCCAGCCAGGGTGGGGTGGGCTGAAATTTTTCCCCGAGGAGAAAGTATACTTCCACGGGCTTGGTCTTTCCCTTGAAGGCGATCGCCCCGACGCGGCGGAAGATAAAATCGTTGCGGGTCAGCTTCTCGGCCTCTTCGCCGATCAGGATATCTGTTTTGAACTGTTTGGTGGCGCTCTCGAGGCGGGCAGCCAGGTTGACGCCATCGCCGAGAACGGTGAATTCCATCCGGAAATCGACATGCCCGATGTTTCCCACCACGACTTCCCCGTGATTGATGCCGATGCCGATGGACAGTTTCGTGCGATCGTTTTTACCCTCCCATGTCTGATTCAGCTTGGTCAGGGCCGCTCTCATGTCGAGGGCGCTTTGGATCGCTTTGCGCGCATCGACTTCCAATCCGTTCGAATGCGTATCTCCCCACGCCGCCATAATTGCGTCACCGATAAACTTTTGCAGGGTCCCTTCGTGCTTATAAACGATCCCCACCATGTCGACGAAGTATTCGTTCAGTTGAGTCACGAGTTGGGTGGCGTCTGTGCTTTCCGTCATGCTGGTGAAACCGCGAATGTCGGAAAACAAAACAGTGACGTGCTGCTTCTTGCCGCGAAGCTTGTCTACGAAATTACGTCGATCGCCGAGAATGGTTTTTGCGACGTTTTTGGAAACGTATCGGTCGAGCACGGAACGGACTCGTTTCCGTTCGAGCTGTTCAACGAGGTAGCGCAGGCCTATGCCTCCCATTCCGGTCGCGATCAAACCAAACAGCGGCGGCACCATGGGAATCACGAGATTGCTTCCAGAGAAGAACTGTTGCGCGATGAAGAAAAAGCCAACGCCCACAATGGCCAGCAAGATGCCTTGAGTTAGGGCGCTCCGCATAAAGATACAAACCAAGGCGGCGAAGAGGATCATCCCGAAAGTTACCGTCCGGATCACGTTCGCAGAGGGAGCGTGGAGGAATGAGCCATCAAGCAAAGAAGCGAGCATATTAGCTTGGATTTCCGGGCCAGGCATATTGCCCCACGGGGTTTGGTGAAAGTCCTGCAGGATCTCGGCGTATGGCCCGACCAATACGATTTTATCTTTGAAAATTTCCCCATTGTTTAGCGGCGGAGCTTCCCAGAGCTTGTCTACAAAACATTTCTCGATCGCATAAACCTCATATTTGCCAGCGGTTCCGGCGAAATTGATGAAGTTCGAGTTTTCGCCGGGAGGCGCGATTGCTTTACCACGGAATTTTTGCACGGCCATTCCGCTCAACGAAAGTACCCCGGGGTCACTATCCGGGAAGTCGGATCCTTGCTGTTTAAGCAATGTGGTATGTACCCTGGCCCGCCGCGTTATCCCATCCTCGTCAGCCCAAGTGTTGACGAACCCTATGATGGGGGCGGACTGGTCTGGAAAGAGCGCATCGTTGGGTGTGACGTAAGTCACTTCTTCTTCTCTCGCCGCGCGACTTGCCTGGGTGAACATGGAACCAATAACAACTTTGTCCTGATACTTCTTTAGAGCTGCCGCAAAGGCTTCATCCCCCTCCGTGCTACTCTTAAAGACAAGGTCGAACATCACCACCTTTGCTCCTGCGTCCACGAGTTTTTCCAGGAGGGCGGAGTAGACGCTGCGATCCCAGGGCCAGGGTTTTTGCATCTGCTGCAATGCCGGACTGGCAGCAATTTCCTCAGGCCAAAGGCCAGATTCGGAATCGAGCACCATACTGGAACCCAAAATGCCGATGATTTTTATGTCCGGATGCGCAATACCTGAACCGCGGGCACGGAAACGATGATCAATTGTTGTCCCTTCAAGTCGTTGCCAGATACCTGCATTCTCAAGCCACCCACTTTGCGTGACAACAATCACCAGGATCGTAAAAGCAGCGATCAGCCATTTCACCCGGCGTGTGAGAAAATCCAACATCCAATTCTATTTTCCCAAGAAAGCATCTTGAAACAAGAACGGAAACGTTGGACATCCGCCCGTATTTCGGCCGGTGAGCACCCAGAGAAACCCGGAACCGACGAGAAAAATCGAAAGAAAAGGGTCCCGGTTCTGGAACCGACGAGAAAAACCGAAAGAAAAGGGTCCCGGTTCTGGAACCGGAGGCTAAAACCGAAAGAAAAAGGCCTCGGTTCTGGAACCGACGAGAAAAACCGAAAGAAAAAGGTCCCGGTTCTGGAACCGGAGGGAAAAACCGAAAGAAAAAGGTCTCGGTTCTGGAACCGGAGGGAAAAACCGAAGGAAAAAGGTCTCGGTTCTGGAGACTTGGCCGCACTTTTTAGCGAAAAAGGCTCCTTTTAAGACTTTGCCGCAAATTCTCGGCTATAGCGTGGGCGTTGTTCCTATTGCGGCATGCGAAGGGATGGCAGGGGCACGCTCGATGGCTCGTGGGCGGTCCCGTTATCCGAGAGCCTGAGATTCGCGGGCAGGGGAGGACGTGAGCCTCCGCCGCCTCCCAATTCCGACTTCATTTTCAAGGTGCTGGCGCTGGCAATTTGGCGAGTCTTATTCACCACATCAATCCGCTGACGCATCGGCGCTTTGTTTGTGCAGCAGAGAATCGCCGTTTCCTCGGTGATCCAATCTTCCTCATAGGCTTTAAGTAACGCTTGTTCAAAGCTGTGCCAACCCATGGTTGCGCCGGCCTCAATGATGTCCGACAACCGACGATGTTCGTTTTCACCCAGTGCGATGGCCTCGCGAGTGCGAAGGCTGCTTCCCATGAGTTCTGTGACCAATAATCGACCCCCTGAGGTTTTCGGGACGAGCCGTTGGCTGACGACGTAGCGCAACGTTTCCGACAAACGCTCGCGCACCTGTTGTTCTTCCTCTTTGGTGAACATTCCCAGGATGCGGTTGATCGTCTGTCCGGCACTGATTGTATGTAAGGTGCTGTAAACAACGTGGCCTGTTTCGGCAGCGGTTAGCGCAATCTCCATTGTGTCACGATCCCGGATTTCACCGACCAGAATGATCTTTGGCGCCTGTCGTAAGGCAGCGCGAAGCCCATCTGGAAAGGTATAAAAATCCCGGCCCAACTCTCGCTGGCTGAAGGTCGACTTAAGATGAGGATGCAAAAATTCGATCGGATCTTCCAGGGTGACAACGTGAACTTCCTTCTCCTGGTTGATTTCATTCAACATCGCCGCCAGGGTGGTCGTCTTACCACTTCCTGTGCCTCCGGTGACGAAGATGATTCCGTTCTTCTCTTTGATGATTTCCCGAAAAACAGGAGCCAGCTTCAGTCCATCCATCGAAGGAATCTGGGACTGCAAGCGTCGCAGGACGATGGCGTGGTTTCCATTCTGGCGATAGATGTTAACGCGGAACCGGCAAAAATTCGGAACGGTGTAACTGCAATCGCAGGATCCTGTTTTTGCCAGGTCCTGGATCAATCGCTCGTTCCCGTTCATGATGACGCTCGCGATATGTTGAATGGATGCTCCATCCAGGATTGAATTCGGTGGTTCAAGGTCAAACGCCTGGAGTTTGCCGTAGTTCTCTACCTGTGGCGGTTTGCCAGCCACGAAGAGCAAATCGGAAGTGCCTTCCGCACTCTGAATCATCGCGGCCAGCAACTGGTCTAGTTCTTCAGAAGGGGTCATAGGGATGAAGTCGAGGTCGTGAGCGTCTCGAAGGGTTTGTTATTCCCGCTCAAAGCGGCCAGTTCCGCTCTCAATTCTTTTGTTTGCCGGTAGAGCAGGCGGGTTTGGAGCAGATTTTTGATGCGGAGCATCACCTCCGTGTAATCCAGGGGTTTGCCAAGAAAGTCGTGGGCACCGGCTTCGAGGGCTTTTTTGCGAGTTTCTGCGGTGTTCGCTCCGGTCAGGACGAGGATCGGCACAAAGTCGTCAGGAGCTAATAAATCATGAAATTCCCGGATAACGGTGGGTCCGTCGCGATCGGGCATGTTCCAGTCGAGTAGAACGAGGTCGGGTTGAAAGCTTTCGAAAGTGACTGCCGCCAGGGTGGGGTCGTTCAAACTTTTGACGTTCAGGAAGCTTGCGCGTTTCAAAGTCCATTCGAGGAGTTTAACATGAGCTTGTTCGTCATCGATGATGAGGATCTTCGAGATGGACAGCTCTTTTTCGTTCGGAAAGCAATTTTTGCTCATATTGGGCACCCGAGCACCCAAATGAGCGCTCTAAACCGGATGGTTTAGCATCTTGCGTTCCAGAGGGTAGCCTCCAGGTCGGAGAATGGCTTTCTCAGGCACCAAAAATCCTACCTCAACCACGGATAGACACGGATGAACACGGATAGGGAAACGAAAGACCCTCGTTTCTGCAGTTTCATTGATGTTTCCCATCCGTGTTCATCCGTGTCTATCCGTGGTTAACCTCCCCGTGGCGGATTGTAAATTAGGAGACAATTGATCCAATAAGAGGACATACCAACCAGTGTTCCCAAACTCCACCACTCCAATACCCCAAGACTCCGCGCCTGTGCCTCTTGCGTCAACGATTCTTGACTCATTTAGCCTCCACTCTAAACTGCGCCCGCATTTAAACATGAGCATAATCATTGATATCCAAGCACGAGAGATTCTCGATTCACGCGGTAATCCCACAGTCGAAGTAGACGTTATCCTGGAAAGCGGAGCCGCAGGGCGCGCCGCTGTTCCTTCCGGCGCCAGCACTGGCGAGCACGAAGCGCTGGAACTCCGCGATGGCGATAAGAAGCGCTATTTAGGCAAAGGGGTTTCCAAAGCCGTTCAAAACGTTACCCAGAAAATTTTTCCGGCCATCGAAGGTCTCGACGCCCTCGATCAACTCGAAATCGATCGCACCATGATCGAACTCGACGGCACGGAAACCAAAGCAAAGCTCGGCGCAAACGCGATCCTCGCTGTTTCCATGGCGACCGCCAAAGCCGGCGCGAATGTCCTCGGCGTGCCGCTCTACAAATACCTCGGTGGACCCAACGCGAAAGTACTTCCTGTCCCGATGGCCAACGTCATCAACGGTGGTGCTCATTCGGACGCCCCGATCGATTTCCAGGAATTCATGATCGTGCCAAAGGGTTTTGACACGTTCTCGGATGGTTTGCAGGCGATCACCGAAATCTTCCACGCGCTCAAAGCGGTGTTGAAGAAAAAAGGTTTGTCCACTGCCGTCGGTGACGAAGGTGGGTTTGCGCCGAAGCTCGATAGCGCTGAAGCCGCGATCGAAGCAATTCTCCAAGCGACCAAAGATGCGGGCTACAAAGCGGGTAAACAAATCTTTCTCGCTCTCGACGTTGCTGCCTCTGAATTCTACACGGGCAATGGTAACTACGTTTTCAAGAAGAGCTCCGGTCGCAAATTGACTGGTGACGAGCTGGTTGAGTTCTACGTCGAACTCTGCGGCAAGTACCCACTTATCAGCATCGAAGACGGTTGCGGCGAAAGCGATTGGACCACCTGGAAGAAGCTCACCGACAAGCTCGGCTCGAAAGTCCAATTGGTCGGCGATGATCTATTCGTCACGAACGTTAAGTTCCTGCAAAAAGGCATCGATACCGGAACAGCGAACTCCATTCTCGTGAAGGTAAACCAAATCGGTTCCCTCACCGAAACTTTGGACGCGGTCGAACTCGCCAAAGAAAATGGCTACACCGCTGTGTTAAGCCATCGCTCGGGTGAAACGGAAGATTCCACCATTGCGGACATCGCAGTGGCTACGAACTGCGGTCAGATCAAGACCGGTTCGTTGAGCCGCAGCGATCGTACTGCGAAGTACAATCAGTTGCTCCGCATTGAACAGCAACTCGGCCGCAACGCGGTTTACGGCGGTAAGTTCTAAGCCCGGTTCTTACAAAAATATCCACGAAGAGTGACTGGTCTCCAGTCACTCTTTTTTCGTTACACATTCAGAGATTTAGACGCAGGGTTGTGGGCATGCCTGTACGGTGGGGTTTTGCTGTGTCAAAACCCTAATTTCTGCCTTCACAATTAGTCGTGAATTGGTGCATGCGCGCTGGTGGTTAGCACTGTCTGGTTGGATCGGAGCTGTTTTTCTTCCGGTTTGAAATAAAACACGCACACACCGGTCTTGAAGAGGATTGAGCAAGGCAGAAATCAGGTTGGCACACCCGGTGTTTCTCCAGAATGACTTTGCACATTGCTGCGTCGACCCCTATACATCCGCCATGTCTGATGCCCTGAAGATTGCCGTTTTAGGAACTGGTTCCCTGGGAAAAGAGCATGCGCGCATTTATGCGGATTTAGCCGCGACCGGCAGGATCCACTTCGTGGGTGTCTTTGATACCTCTTCCGAAAACGCCCGCAAGGTTGCGGAGAAACTGAAAGTTCCCGTGTTCAGTTCACTTGAAATGGCGACCCAGGCGGCGGACGCTTTCAGTGTTGTTACCCCGACTGTTACCCATTTTGCCATTGCGAACAAGCTGTTGGAGCAGGGGAAACATGTGCTGGTCGAAAAGCCAATGACCGATAATGCAGCGCAGGCCGCCGAGTTGGTGCAAATGGCACAACTGAAAAAATGCGTTTTGCAGGTGGGACACGTTGAGCGGTTCAACCCGGTATTCAAATACCTTGAAACGGTTGCGACGGAACCTCGCTTCATCGAGACACATCGTCTTTCTCCATTTCCCGCGCGCAGTACTGACATTGGAGTAGTGCTGGATCTGATGATTCATGATCTCGATGTGGTCCTCGCTTTTGTAAAATCAGCGGTGGTGAGCGTGGATGCAGTGGGTATTCCGGTTTTGAGCAGATCCGAAGACATAGCGAATGCCCGCTTACGTTTTGCCAATGGCTGCGTCGCGAATCTTACGGTAAGCCGAATCAGCCCGGAGCGGATGCGCAAGATTCGCGTGTTTAGCAGTGGAGAAATGACCAGCTACGTCTCGCTCGACTACCGTGCGCAGGAAGGCTACATCTACCGCATTGCCCGTGAGGGAGAGGAAGAATCCTCGCTATTGAAGAAATTGTTACGCGCTAAAGACTCTGCGATTGTCAGTGAGTTCGGAGGAAAGCGAATCGTGCGCGAGCCGGTGCCGATTGAAAAAGAGGAACCTTTGAAGCTGGAGTTGATTCATTTCGTGGAATGTGTGGAACAACAACAGACCCCTAAGGTCAGCGGGGAATCTGCCAAACGCGCCCTCGATCTCGCGTTTGAAATCACCCGGCAAATTCAGGAGTCAAACGACAAGTAAATGGGTGCTCTCTTTATTATTCCGGTGCTCGGTATTTCTGCCTGGATTATTTTCACCGCGATCAGGCACTTGCAGCGCGGGGAAGTTTCTCTTGTCTGGCGGAGTCGATTCAAGGTCTTGCTCGTGATCGGCGTGTTGCTCGGTGCTTTTTTCTCCTTCATGAAGACATCGCAACCGACCGCGTTTGTCGCGATCGAGGGATTTCCGGTTCCCACCAGTATCCATCGACTGGAAAACGATGTGTGGAAGAAGAATGATCTGCCATTCCTGGTCAAGATTGCGGCACACCTGGCGGACTTCGCCTTTGGCGTTGCGATTGGGATGCTTCCATTGAAGATCGTCGGGTTGTTGAACTCTGTGAAGCAGAAGGACAATTCTCCTGATGAAGTGCGGTAGAGTCATGTTGGTGGCAGGCGAAGCGAGCGGGGATGCATTGGCTGCCGAGTTGGTTTCAGAACTTCGCAAGACACTGGGCTCTTCTCCAGAATTCTTCGGTGCGGGCGGGCCACGTATGTCTGAGGCAGGAGTCAATCTCACCATCGATATGACTTCCCATGCCGTGATCGGTCTTGGAGATGTTCTGCGCAATTACACCAAGTTTCGTCGCATTTTTAATGACCTCCTAAAGCTGGCCGTTGCAAAGAAGCCGGACCTCATCGTGCTCGTCGATTTTTCCGGATTCAACCGTCGCTTCGCCAAAGCGATTCGGGAAACGATCCGACAAAAGGGATACGACTGGTCTCCAAAGATAGTTCAATTTGTCTCTCCGCAGGTTTGGGCATCGCGTCCCAGTCGGGCCGAGAAGATGGCCAAAGACTTTGATCTGTTGCTCTGCCTTTTCCCATTTGAACAAAGTTGGTATGCCAAGCGGGTCCCCGATTTCAAAGTGGAATTTGTCGGACATCCCATCTTTGATCGCTACGCCAGTTTCCAAAAGAAGGTGCGTGAGGATGAGGGTGCGAACGTGCTTTTGCTGCCGGGAAGTAGAAATGGCGAATTGAAACGGCACGCCGCTGTGATGGTGGAAGCGGCACAATTGATTTCTGCGCAGCGCAAGATGCAGTTCACGATGGTGCTGCCAACCAAGGAGTTGTTCGACCTTGCCCAGAGTCTGGTTCCAAAGGTCGACAATCTTCAGTTTCAAATTGGCAACCTCGCAGAGGCTCTCTCTGGGGCGACGCTAGCTATCGCCTCGACTGGAACCGTTCTGCTGGAATGCGCTTATTTCGCGGTCCCCACGGTGGCGATGTATCGGACCTCCTGGGGCACTTACCAGATCGGAAAACGTATTGTGCAGGTAAAGTATCTTTCCATGCCGAACATCCTTGGCGACGAAATGATTTTCCCTGAATTCATTCAGGACGCTGCTACCCCCGAGAACATTTCCAACGCGGCCCTTGAGCTCCTTCAGGATCCAAAACGAAATGCATTCATAAGAAAAAGATTGGTCGAAGTGGTGGCTTCACTGGGCGGTCCCGGAGCCGCGGAGCGTGCCGCAAAGGTGATCGCACGTCTGATGGAGGTTTCCGACAGCAAAGCTTCATGATGAACAACTCCGAAGCAAAACCTGAAAAATCATTTCTTCCATCCGTAATCGCGTTGGTGGTCTCGAACCTCGTACCGGTCTTCGGTGTTCTGTTCCTGGGCTGGGAGGCTTACCCGCTCATGCTTCTCTTCTGGATCGAGAATGTCCTTATCGGAATCTTCAACGTATTGAAGATGTTGTTTTGCTCCCCCGACAATCCCGCGGTCTGGATGGGGAAGCTATTCATTGTTCCATTCTTCACGGTGCATTATGGGATCTTTACGTTCGTTCACGGGGTATTTGTAATGTTTGTTTTTAACGAGGGGATGCGCTCCGCCAGTTTCCCCAACGCTCAGGCTGTTTGGGATACGATTCGGCGAGAGCATCTCATCTGGGGAATCGTCGGTTTGGCTGTGAGTCACGCGATTTCCTTCGCTACAAACTATATCGGCCGAGGGGAATACAAACAGGCCTCGCTAAGCCTGTTGATGATGCAGCCCTATGGAAGAGTGATGGTGCTGCATGTAACTATCATTATCGGAGGTGCGCTAATGATGGCTCTTAACTCGCCAACCTTCGGGTTGCTCCTTCTCATGGCGCTCAAGATTGCGCTGGATGTCCGCAGTCATTTGCGGGAACACCGGAAATACGTTGCGAAGCCGGAAGAGAGAAGAGTAGTTACCACAGTCTGATCACTGATTTTCTTTCGTCGTTATGATTACCGCCGTGCGCACAAGGCGCGCTCCCTCGTGATCGAACTTCTTGTTGTCGCAGGGATAATTTATAATGCCACGACCTCGCACCCATAGAGTTGTGGAACCGCCGCCATCCAGGTTGATGGAATTCTCGCAGCCCAGTTGTTTCATAAAGTGTGCGAGTTGTTTAAGAGTGATCCCTTCAGCGCGGCCCGGGTGCCGCCCATCGAGAGCAACGATCAATGCCACTTTGTTCGTTGTGATACCAAAGGCAGTTCGGGGATTCGGTCCACCCGCATGACGCTGTTCCCGACGTGGATCGTATTGGGCGAGCTCCACGTGAGGATTGATGCTCCCGTCGATAATCAGGTGATGTCCGCCCGCGAGGGCGTTGTTCACTGCACTCCAGTCTGCCGGCCACAGAGAATTGGTGCGCACCATGAAATGCCATTTGCCCTGAATATCGAATCCCATCGCAGAACCCCCCACAAACCAAAGTTCTTCGGGTTGTTCCTTTGAAAAGGGCATCAGCTTGCCATCGATTTTCAAAATCCCGCAGTTCGCGTTCGTCGTCTCATCAAAGAAACCGCCGTTTACCGCCAGGAGTGCTCCAGAGCGTTCCCCCAGTTCAGGGACTATCATCTCCTTCTTGCCGAATTGATGAGCCGCCGCAAAGCCGATCTTGGATGATGATTGGTTCAGTTCCACCGAAACGATGCTGATGAACTGCGCCCCTCCGAGCAGATTGGTAAAATGTTGCTGCCGCAACTGCACGCCGGGTGCCAGCCGTTCTTCCTGCCAGGTGAGACCGGCGAATTGCGATAACGCCACCGTTTTCGCCTGAACCGAAGAACCGGAAAAAAGCGCCAGCGCAACCAATACGCAGGGAATGCGATACAACGATCCGAGCATGAGGCAGAGAACCACAGAGAGACCATCGATTCAATCGCGGACAATTATCCCCCGCAATTTTTCGGCAATTTGCCCCAACACCGCACCTCACCTAGGATAACTCATGCGGGCTGTTGCCAGCAGGGCTCGCGGGGAAAATGAAAGGTTGTTTTCCAAAAGCTCATTCCCTATTACCTATACCTCCTTGTTATGCACCAATTGAACAACGACGAAATCCGCCGCTACTCCCGTCACTTGATCCTTCCCGAAGTCGGAATGGCTGGCCAAAGGAAGATTTGCTCCAGCAGCGTGCTTTGCATCGGGGCAGGGGGCCTCGGTTCACCCATCGCCATGTATCTCGCCGCCGCCGGTGTTGGAAAGATCGGCATCGTCGATTTCGATGTGGTCGATTTTTCAAACCTGCAGCGCCAGATCATTCACGGCACGGCCGACGTGGGACGTCCCAAAGCGGAGTCCGCGAAGGAAACCATCAACAGCATCAACCCGAATGTTGAGGTCGTCATTCACAACACCCGTATCTCCAGTGAGAACGCCCTCGATATTATCAAGGACTACGACATCGTCGTCGATGGCACCGACAATTTCCCCACGCGCTATCTCACCAATGACGCCTGCGTCCTTCTGAAGAAGCCAAACGTTTACGGTTCCATTTTTCGTTTCGAAGGACAGGCCAGCGTGTTCGCCCCGCATCTTGGTGGACCTTGCTATCGTTGTCTCTATCCTGAACCTCCGCCCCCGGGAATGGTTCCAAGCTGCGCCGAAGGTGGCGTGCTCGGTGTGCTTCCCGGCATCATTGGTTGCATCCAGGCAACTGAAATTTTGAAACTGGCCCTGGGCAAAGGCAGCACCCTCGTGAATCGTTTGATGCTCTACAACGCCCTCGACATGAAGTTCCGCGAGCTCAAGCTGCGCCGCGATCCGAAGTGTCCGATCTGCGGAGACAATCCGACGATTAAAGAACTGATCGATTACGAAGTGTTTTGTGGGATCCCTAACGAACCCGTCGCCGCTGGGAGCAATCCCGACGAGGTCGATGTGAAAGAAATGAAGCGCGCTTTGGACAATCCGAACCTTGGAATCAAGGTGGTCGACGTCCGCGATCCCGACGAATACCAGATCGCGCACATCAAAGGGGTACCCCAAATCCCGCTCGGCTCGCTTCCACAGCGTTTCACCGAACTGGATCCGAACTCAACTATCTACCTGCATTGCAAGAGCGGTAAGCGCTCCATGAAGGCTTTGGATTTTCTGCGTCAGCAAGGATTCAAATACGTGAAGAGCGTCAAAGGCGGTATCGAAGCCTGGTCGGACGAAATCGACCACGACGTCCCGAAGTATTAATTCCGAAGAGGACCGCGGCTGTGTCCGAAGGATCCAGCCGCAGCACGTTGCATCGGTAGCCAGCCTCGATCACTCCTATCTCCCACCCCGTTTCCGTGCGCTGCGGCTGGTGCTTCGCACACAACCGCAGTCCGTCCTTGCGGCTACGCCGCCCTGGGTTTATCCGTCCATCGTTCTCCCTGTGGACTTTCTTCACGAAGTGGTCACTTCAATTTCTGC
>JBKJKE010000028.1:0-39873 GCA_046597605.1 Limisphaerales bacterium
CCCCAATGCCGGTATCCGCTGGCGCAGAACCTCCGGCCATTGGGTCCCCGCCGCCTCCCGCCAAACCCACCGAACCATCCGGCGGCCCGGTTCATGAAAATATAACAGCGTCTTGTGTCCAATCTCGGTTGAACGACTGTCACGCTCACTGCTGATCCAGACCCCGCCTCGTCTGGGCAGTGCGCGCGCCAGCCGTTCAATCGCATCCTTCACGCCACCCACTTTCACTTCGCAATAGCAGTCAGGCGGTTCGCAGGAACACAACTGAACATCATTCACTCCGTTCATTACGGGCAAGGCTTCGCCATGCCAGCGTTTGGGAATACAGGGAACCGCTTCGCGACGCTTTGTTCTTCAAGGATCGTTGTTTGTTTTCAGGTCATTTGAACCTCACCGGGTTCGTTCTTCAATCTATCGCCCTTACCGGTGCGCTTTCCCATGAGGGGGCAACTCCATGGCGGTGCCCTCTGAAGACTACTCCCACCAGCCGCCCTCATGCGCGCACTCATTCGGTGAAGGGCGATAGACCGAAGACGAACAGCTCAGTTCAAAAAAAGACCATGAAAACAAAGCAAACATCCATTCAAAACAAACAAGTTAATATAGGGAAGTCGGACTCCGACTCAGAGCTCCAGAGCCGATCCGAACAGCTCTCTCCAGACAAGGCATCCGGCGACAAGCTCCCCCGTTTAGATTACGACCTCCGTCGACAAAACCGCACACTTCCGACTGACAAGGTTCTCTCACTCCTTCAGCAGGAAGCCCCGCGTTTCTTTGAATTGGCCGAGGTGGTGGGCAACTGGGTCTGGATCCAGTTCGGTGAGAAGCAGCCCCGCACTGTCACTGCCGTTCTCTCCCAGCTTGGTTTCCATTGGAACAACAAGCGCCAGGCATGGCAGCACCCATGCGGGCAGCCGATGAAGACTCCCGCTTCATACGACCCACGCGAGCGCTATGGCTCGAAATTCCCAGCCGACATGCGAGCGGCATAACCAAACACCATTGGGGCGGAGCCAGTCTCCGCCCTGACTTCTACATTTATGAAAAACGAAAACTCAAATCCTCACGGCTTAGATCCAGAAATCTTGAGCCTATTCGACACCGTCCACATCTACACCCGTGCGCAAGCAGTGGCAGACGGCGTGCAGATCGAAGTCACGAAGACCGCGCAGGAAGCCGGAATCAAGTTTCCGGTTTTCATCACCCGTTCAGTTTTCGAAACATACGTTGCCGTTCCCGAGGGAGTGGCAGGCCAGGACGAAGCTGGCCGCTTGGGGACATTATGCCGAGTGCTCAATTATGCCGAGTTGATGGAGTTATTTCTCAGAAAGCTCAGTGAATCACCACTTTTACGCCCTTTCTACTCGGCATAATTCCGACGGCCTCCTCGCTCGCGAATCGAGATCGTGGGAGACCGTGTATCGCCCAATTCATGCGGATTTGCTCAAAAAATGAGATTTGTCTGATTGGCATTCTCAAATGCCATCACGTTTCCCCATGTCGCCGACTCACTTAATTATGCCGAGCACTTGGAGAGCAAAACCCCATATTATCAGCCGAATTCTGATTCTTCTAATGTCCACTCGGCATAACCATCTACTCGGCATAATGTCCCTTATGCCGAGCTCGGCATAAGGGACATCGTCTGGATGCTCCGCTATGCAATCCAGAATAGCCGCGAAGGTGCAGACCGAATCGGAGTTCCGCTCTATGTCCGGAACGACAACATTCGGGCCCGTCAGGTAAAGCTGAGTGCTGTTTGCAGTGCACTCGACATCGACGACCCACAGCCCGCTATCACCGTGATGCTCCCTGACGAAGACTGACCAAACCAACGGGCGGAGGGGAATTCCTCCGCCCCCCTTGTTTATGAAACACTTCTCAGATCAGACTTTCCTCCCTTTCGAACAATCCATTTGCGACACCGAGCAGGCCCAGCGAGATGCAGAGATCGCCGCCAAAGCAGCCGAATGCGCCGCCCGCGAAGCTGCGAAGGAAAAAGAAGAAAGAGAAAAGGACTCTCGCCGTCGCCAGCGCGCCGAGGCATACCGAATTCGGAACACCGTGCAATGGGCAGTTTGCGGAATCCGCTGCTACAATCGAAACGTCTATAGTCCCGCTGGTTGGACGAATTGCACCCGCTGCGGGGCTCCGCTCCGCTACTTCGATACAATGCAGCAGGCTGAGGACGATGCGAAAGCCAACAACCGCGAATGCAAAAGATCATGAGCCTGGACCCTCGTGACATTCGTGAAGCAGAAGCCGAGCGGATCATCAGCTGGTCGCCCCGTCTCCAGCGCTGGTGTATCTGCAACGGCTTGGCCAAAATCTTGGCGACAACAGAGACAAAGGAAGAAGCCGAAGCCATCAGAAACACCCCCCAGGCTCACCAACTCGAACTGCTCTAACAAATCGCGGCGGCTTCGCCGCTAACGCCGCTCAGCCGCACGTAGGTCGACTGGACCGACCCCCATGCCCGCCCCGAGATGTCCTGCACCCATTACAACCCTTGCCCAGGTCATACGAACATTTTACTGTTTCCGCATTCATGATTGGGGAATCTCATTACTGGAAAACAGACCTTCTTCGATATTCCGCATCCCTACGGAAGAAATTTCAACAGCGACGATGGTCGGAAGCATCGGAGGTAGCGGTCGAGAAAATGGTGTTTTTGGGATTTTATCCAATTCGCAAGTTATTCGAGGCACAAAAGCTCTCAACTTCATTACGTACGCACCAAATATCAATTTTGCTGTATCCGCCTACATCAAAGGCTGTGACACTCATTAATTGGCATCACACTGATAAACTTTTCTATTTGGACCGGGGGGTCCCTTCATCTGTGACACTGCCATTTCTATGCGATCAAGTAATACACAGTTACGTTTTTCAGCTTGGATTTACCGAAGAACACCACCTTGATTTCATGTTGTTGTGCTCCGATCGTCAGCGTAGTAAAGGCTTACAACAAGTAAGCTTTGCTGATGTCGCCAGTGTATTCGAGTTGGTCGGCAACAATTACCCACACGAGTCTCGGAGTGTGTTCAATCCGAAGCTGAAGGACTATGAGGTTCATAACCAATAATCCTTTCGGGGGGGGGTTGGATTGAACTCCCACTCAACTTCCGC
The DNA here is from genome assembly GCA_046597605.1 of Limisphaerales bacterium. Taxonomy (GTDB): domain Bacteria; phylum Verrucomicrobiota; class Verrucomicrobiia; order Limisphaerales; family JACDHS01; genus JACDHS01. The sequence goes on from JBKJKE010000028.1 coordinate 3,130, forward strand.
TGCTCTGTCTGCCGTCAGCGTCTTCGCCGACATTAGCCAATACTTTGGATCCGCTTACCAAGTCAGCAGACCTCGAAAAACTGCCTGCTCTTAAGCTACTTCTGGTTTACTCCCCCTGTCTCGCAAATGTCCCACTCTTGCCCTACTTTTACCCCACCGCTGATCATTGAATTCTGCTGTGGCTCCGCTGATTGCCCGTGACCCCCTACTCCAAGTGAGGGTGTCACTTCAAAACGCCCGTCTTTCCGTATCTTTTGTTGTCTTGTGACGCCGTGACACCCTTTCCTCATAATCTAAATGGAAAAAATTAATTTTGTAATCGGTTCAGGAATAAACAGAAAATAATATCTACAGGTCCAATGTCAGTGGAAGGGTGTCACAGTGTCACTAGCGGCTCTGGGATTGTGCTTTCTGCTGATTTTAAGGTGTCACGCAAGGCGACGAGGGTGTCACCGAGAGGCAGTCGTGGACGGATCAACTATTCGACGGGGGCGAGTTGGGCGCTCTTCTCGTAGTCAGGGAAGAACCAGTGAGGAGGAGAGATGCTCCACTGCCTGGATGAATTTGTGCGTTGCGCTTTGATCCGATGCGGCAGCTTCTTGGACAACCGCCCAAGATAGGTTCCTGTGGCATTGTTCCAGTCCAGAAGACGTCGCGCTTCAAAGCCGGATTTCGATTCAAACAACATCCGTTCCAGATCTGTTGCAGTGCCGACCCATTCTCCAACATCCTCCCGCTCTTCCAGTGCCACATCGATCAGAGCAAGCAACCGCATCTCTGGAGACATCTCGCTCAAGGCAGATAACAGGGCGGGATGTTGGAAGTGACTTATCCCAAAGCGTTCAGACTTCATTCCTGTAGGTATCTGGAAGTTTTGGAGGACATATAGAAAGGCGGGTATTTCCAAAAGCAGTTTCGCCATAAACGCCTGCTGTCCCTTCAGGGTGCTTGTATCCATGGGCATTGGCGCTTTCTTCGCTTTCAGGAGAATGATTTTGTCCTCAAGGGATTCATCGATGGGCGGGAGAATTAGTAGGTTTTCCGGCTCGTCGTTCAACGTGATACTCACCCTCCAGAACGGCTTCAAACTCAGTGCCTGCCTGTTCTTCCCATGGCACGACTGCACCGTATTGACGGTGAAATCCTTGATCCGGGCACCGAAATGCCGCCTGGCTCGGATATCCGTGAAGGCGACTTCATCCTCGATCATGAGATGCTCGGCACCGAATAAGTCGCCGTTAAACTCGGTTGCTCCGCACATGTAGCGATATGGCTTGGCTGACCGGCCACCAAACACCTCGGTAATGAGGTTCTGCAGCAACGACTTCCCGCAATCGCGTGGGCCAGCAATGGCCAGAGCCTGACCGTGACGTAATTGTCCCTGAGCCAAAGCTTCATAACCTACTTTCAGCCATCCCAGGAGGGAGCTGACCTGATCATGCTCGGGATCTTGCAACAGGCCGATGATCAGCTTTTCAATGGTGGAACAATCACCCTGTTTGGGTTCAAGCAATTTGGGCGCCCGAGTCACAAGAATACGTTGGCCACACATTTCTTTCAGCCCGACGCTGTGCCCAGCAAGCGGCCCAGCATACAAAACATCCTGTTCACACTGAATTCGGATTATCTCTTCGCCCAAAGCACTCAACCCACCAGATTCGGGATCCGCGGAAAAGCCGGCAGAGCAGAGGTGCCGTTGCAATGACGTCTCCGTGATCTCGATCATTTCCTGCCGGTTGTTTGGAATCCAATAGCATTTCCGGGTTGGATCGTAGCATGCCTGGATCCGCTCCGGGTCCGCTGCTTCTCGCACGCATTTCAACGCAGCTTTAACTGCCTTGTTCAGTCCCCTCCGAGGGAGTTTCAGCTCCTTCTCTAGGCAACAGAGCAAACGTTCCTGCATCATTGGCTGGTGTTCCAATGCTGCTGCCAGCTTCACGGCACGAGTTTCAGCTGCCAGCCGCAATTGACCGTTCAATTGGCAGAGGTTGCCGCGTTCGCTCTCAAAAAGTTCGATGGCGAGAACTGCTGCATCGCAGTCAACATTCACCTCAATAGCCATACGAACACGCTCGAGCCACCATGAAATGAAGCGATCCCCAAGGGCATCCCGACAATCATCCACCCCTTTTCCCGCGCCATTTAACGGAATCCGGGGCAGAAGGACGCGTGCTGGAGCAAACAACTTTGCTACTCGGACTGCTGCTACTGAAAATTGATAATTTAATGCAGTATCAGAATCGCCACAGAAATAAATGCGTCCTGGTTTCAATTTTTCAATGACAGCCGACAGCTCTGACACGAGCTCTTCCCCGCCTTTCTTGGCAAAACCGAAGAACCCAGAGATCCCAATCGCGGCGAAGCCGGCTTCCGCAAGCGCTAATGCCTTGAATTCACCCTCGATCACGTATAACCCAGCGCCGGGCTGAAATTCCTGTAACCCAGGCGGCAAGTATGCATGCACCGACGTTCCGAATTCCTGATGATACTTCTTCGGTCCCTTGGGTTGGTGCAAGCGCAGTCGGCCGTATGGCTTGCCATTTTCGCAAACAACCGCACCAGACGGATCATGATACGGAATGAAAAGACCAGGCGTTGCGAGTGCGCACAGCCCTTCTGCTTCCTTGGCGTTCACCTGTCGAATACCAGCCCGGTTCAACATCGCTGCTGAAATTCCCGGGCGCCGGATGTCCAGATTGTCTGCCACTGGGTTCACGATTTTTGGCTCTGTTCAACAAATTGACGTGCTTTTTGAGTCCATGCATATCCCGGATAGGTGCTTTCCCCTTCGAACAAGGGCCAATCGAGAATTACCTTTGGTTCTTCCCGAACGGAGCAGAATGCGAAAAGCGGTTGTCCTAAGTCTTCGGCAATTTCTGAGCAGTGAAACGTCAGTTCAAAACGGTCTCTCTCAGGCCGGGGAAAAGGCCAGATTTTCCGTGGAATTGAAGCGATTACATCGTTCCGTAACCGAAAAAGCTCTGGCGCATATGATGTAACAGTGAACCAGTGTACCGTTGTCCAGATACCTCGGGTCACTCGCCACGAAACGGTTTCCCCCCTCAAATCCGCGACAGCAACACCTGCTTGCTCGCGTAACCGCATCCCTCTGAACAAAATTTCCGCGACCCGTCGGCTGATCATGGCTGGTTTTCGGAATAAATAGTGATTAGGCATTCCCCCTGCCTGCCGACGGATCGGGTTGTGCTGATCTTCGTGGGTGGATGAATTTTGGCTCATAGAATGTTTCTGATCGGTTTTACTCGCGGGTGTCCACCGAGAGCGGAGCCGCTGGGAGGCGTGAGGGGAGTGTGCGATTGTGCAGAAATTTTTCGACGGCACTTACGGAATAGAAAACGGGACCTCCACCGCGTCGCGCTGCAGGATTTGATTTGAACCGCGGAATTCGCGCTTTATTGAACCAGGAACGCAACGTTTCTGCGCTCGGAGTTGGTGTCAGGTAGGCGGGAATCACCGTTTGGAGAAGCTGATCCATGGTTGCTAACCGCGCGGAGGATTGTTGGGAAGCATTCATATCGTATGCACATGTATTAAGCACATTGGGGCTCATTCTTTCCAATTCAATGTTGATGTTTATTGCACATGTGCTAGGTATTCGCGATGCGCGTTTCACCGTTGAAGCATACGTTGGCCGTTCTCCGAACCACCATAGGCCTTACGCAAAAGGAACTCGCCGACTTGGTTGGCCGCGCTCCGCGGACCATTCAAGCCGTTGAGCTGGGACAACTTCCAATGAGCGAAGAGTTGGCGATGTGCGTCGCTCAAGCGACTGGCGTAAACGTTGGATGGTTGATGGACAACAACACTAGCGCTAAGCCGCAGAAGGGCCTGACTGCTCTTGGACTGGGCAGCGGAAAAGGTGAATACACGAGATCAGATTATGAGCTCCACAGGGCTTTCGCTGAGTCTCCTGCGCTTACTGACGAGGACAAACGGAAGATTGCCGAAATCAATACAGACTTGGCTCCCGAATACATAACAATTCCGGTCTCTACGATGGCTCTGTTGCTGCGGGCGCAGAAAAAAAAGCTTCTCCAGCAACATGACGAACAGACTCTGAGTGCGTTGAAGGGTTTGTTGGAATCGACAATCGCAACTGACGTGGGGGACTTGATCAGGTGGAAAACGCGGCGCTTTCTGTTGACCCTTGCAGAGGATAATCGCATCAAGCTCGATTTGGAGGCAGCACCTGACATGTCATTCATGCACATCCACGTGGTGGACGAATCAGATGATTCCCCAAAACGGAGCAGGAAAAAGAAATCCTAACATTCTTCACAAGATTCCTCCGCAATTTTGACTGAAGGGGCGGTTGTCAGCGGTTGCCAAAAGACCTCGTATTGGCCCGGATTGCCACCCAATGCTTGTGTTTGCCTAGTGAAGCACAAAAACGCGGTTTCAGCCTTATTTCATGCGGGTTTCCTGAGAAAAAGAAATGGTGGGTTGGCAGGGACTCGAACCCTGGACCAATGCCTTAAAAGGGCACTGCTCTACCAACTGAGCTACCAACCCACCGAGTGTGCTCGCATCCTTCCGGATGAAGCGCGGCGAAACGTAGCGAGCTTTACAAGTGGGTGCAAGCGGTTTTTCGGGGAATGCGGTATGCCATTTGAGCCGCGGAGGCTGGAGTTCATGTGCTTTGCGAAAAGCCGCTCGCAATGACGGCGCACGAATGCGAGGAATCATTCGGGCCTCAAGACTTGAGTTCCGAACCGTCGGGCAACGGAAGGCTTGATCGATGTGCAGACTGTCGAAGCGCTTTATCAGTCAGCGCAAAAGAATAGGCCTATGCTGGAACGAATTGAGAAGAGGCAAAGACCGGCGTTACAGCAGGAAATCCATCATCTCCCTACGAAACAACCTGACCTGGTAAATGTTGTAGACCCAGCCGTAGACTAAGTTGATCCTTGTGATAAATTGCAATAGGGAGATATCCGCCACTTATGAAAGTTTATCTGGTGAAAGAACACATGGCTCTTCCAGACGGTCAGCGCGAAACAATCACAGCTGCCTATCTGGATCGCAAAAACGCTGAAGAAGACGCTCGCAGTCACCTCGAGGGGCGCTACACCCATTGGATGGTCGACGAGGTCGAGATAAAGGACGCAAGACGTGTCATGAAGCGCCACGACGAAAAGGTGCTCGAACGCACCCAGAGGCACTAAAGCTCTTCAAAAATCTGCTCGACTGGCTCAAGCATTAACTTGTTTGCGCTAATCTGCTGCGTATTCGATGCGCGCAATCTGATTATCCTTATTCTTGCCCCAGGCAGTTCCCCATTCGATCACATAAAGACAGCCGTCCGGGCCCAATTCAAGATCGATTGGACGTTTGAATGTCATTCCCGGACAAAACCGTTCCATCAGTTTTATTTGGCCATTCGGAGTCAACTTCACTGCAATAATCCAGTTCCGCGACCAGTCATAAATGAACAAGGTCCCATCGTATTCCTTCGGCAACTTGCGGCTCGATTTCAGATCTTCGTTGTAGCGATACACTGGACCTGCCAGGGCCGATCGGCCTCCGTCTCCATTCACTGCCGGGAACCTCGTGGAAGCACTGTTTGGATACCAGATCATGGCAGGCTGGGCGGCAGGCAACTTTCTTATGCCTGTATTATTCGCGGAGTCGTTTAGTGGGTTGGCTGGATCGAATTTAATCTTAACAACGTCGTTTGACGGAGCAGTGAAGTCTCGATTCCAGTAAGGCTTGTTCTCGGCGATGAAATACGGCCATCCGAAATTTCCCGCGGCTCGCGCCTGGTTTATTTCATCAAATCCAGCAGGACCCCGGCTCTCCTTGAATTCTTTAGCATCCGGTCCCACATCGCCAAAATATAGGGTGTCGGCTTGTTGATCGATGGAGAGGCGAAAAGGATTCCGGCAGCCCATGACATATATTTCCGGACGCGTCGCGGGAGCGGGATCATGGAGGGTTAACAACTCAGCTCCTCTTGCCTGATGCCCACTTTTAGAATTCGCGGCAACCGGGAAAAGGTTCCCTTCAGGAATGGTATAAGTGCCGTTCGGTTCAGGGTGAATGCGGAGCACCTTGCCGCGCAGATCGTTTGCGTTGGCGGACGATTTCTGAGCATCCCAGGGGGATCGATCGGGCCGTTCATCGATTGGCGCAAAACCATCGGAGTCGAAGGGATTCGTGTTATCACCTGTGGCAATGAACAGGTTTCCATGCCGATCAAACGCAAGAGAGCCACCCGCATGACAGCATTGTTCCCGCTGCGTGGGAATGTGGAGCAACGGCTTTTCTGAGCTGAGATCAAGTTTGCTACCGCTGACGGTGAACCGCGCCACTCGATTGGTGCCAAATTTTTTTCCTGCGGCATTCGTGCGGGTCTCGGGAAGCGAATAATTGAGATAGATCCAACTGTTCTCCGAAAACTTAGGATCCAAAGTGATTCCCAGCAGCCCGTCTTCCTGGCCGGTGTGAACTTTTAGTCGACCGATCTCCACTGACTTTTGCGTTTCGGGAGTCCACATCTTCACGACCCCAGCTCTTTCAACAAAAAAGAATCTGCCATCCGGGGCAAGCGTGAGCTCCATGGGATCGACCAAAGTATCTTCGTATTTGTCCCCGACCTTCTGATCAGAGTCTAAAATAACTTTACGAAAATGCCCGTCGCTCTGTGGGCCAGAAGGAGGTGGAGACGGCTTCTCTTCTTCTTTCTTTTCTCCCTTAGCTTTGTCTTTGGCCGCTTCTTGAGTTTTAAGCTTTTTTTCCTTCTTCAGTTTCCCCGCAGGTTTGCCTTCAGCTTTCTTTGCGGGCTCAGCTCCATTCATGGATGAAGCCAAGACGCAGACGAGCGACAAAATAAGCAAACGTTTCATGAGTAGAAGCAGACGTGGGTTGATGTTTCGGAATTCATGCTGCCGATCGATATTCTGAAAGCCAACCCAATTCAAAAATTGACGCCTCCATGAAAAATGCCGCCGTGCGTCTACACGGCGGCATTCCCGAAAAGCTGAATCGAATTACTTCTTAAACTCCCGCAAACGAACGTCCTTGAACTGGATCGTCATCGGAGGACCCGTATGAATCTGGAAGGCGATCACCCCATCTTTGCTTCGCTTCGCTTCACATTCATCCGTAATATCAACAGTCTGTTTGCCGTTAATGAAATGTTGCAGGTGGTTGCCTTTGGCGATGACGGTGTATTCATTCCAGTCGTCTTTTTTGATTCCTGCCTGGATCTCTTCTGACTTACCAACGGAACCGGTCACTTCTTTTTTGCAATCAGCGGTCCACAGTACTTTCTCGCCACGTTCGGCCATGATACCGCGGGTCATCTTTTCTTCGTAAAGAATGCCGGAATACTTGGGACCGGCTTCGAAATCGGCCTGATAGCCGCCGACGACCCATTCCTTCTCGTCCAAAACTTTGCTGCGATACTGAATTCCAGAGTTCGCGGCATTCTTGTCGTTGTTCGGGGTCAACTTATAAGAAACGCGTAATTCGAAATCTGCGGGCGCGCCGTTGGTCCAGATGATGAACGTATTGTGCTTGATCGGATTCGCTTCGCTGGTCTGCCCGTGGATAGTTCCGTCTTTTACCGTCCAAATTTCTGGGTTTCCGTTCCAGCCCTTTAAGTTCTTTCCGTTAAAGATTTTTTTGAATCCCTGGTTGGCCTTGTCCGCTTTTTCGCCTTTTTCTTTCTTCGGTTTCTTGTCGTCGTTTTGTGCGCCAACCGTCAGGGCCAGCGCAAGGAGCATTGATGTCGTTAAGATCAGTTTCTTCATATCTTTAAAGGTTACGTTTTGGATCAAACCAAAGTTTTCTTCAGGAATTTCAATCCTTTCACTGCAATTTCCTCAGTCGTTGGTTCCATCCGCCGCCAGATTGCAGCCGCTTTGGCAATTACTTTGACGTCGGTAGTAAACGATTCAATCACCACGTCGCCATTATATTTTATCGACTTCAAAGCTGCAGCGATCGGTTTCCAGTCGATGTGGTCGTTGCCGGGCGTTCCGCGATCACTGCCGCAGGCGTGAAAGTGACCCAGCAACTTGCCGGCTTTGCGGATCGCTTTGGCTTGATCCTTCTCCTCGATATTCATGTGGAAAGTATCCAAATGAATCTTCAAAGCGGGCGAATTCACATCGGCCACCAGCTTCAACGCCTGGTCCACTGTGTTCAGGAAATCGGTCTCGAAACGGTTCAGCGGCTCGACACAGATCTGCACCTTTTTCTTCTCTGCGTATTTAGCCAGCTGTTTGAGATTTTTGACCACCAGAGCCCACTCTTTTTTCTTTTGGGCTGGTTCGACAGCATCTGCTTTTCCGACGACCGAATAAACCGGCCCGATCAGGGAAGGACAGCCCAGGGCCGCCATCTGGTCGATGAGTTGGGTGCAGTAATCCATCGCCGTTTTCTGGTCTTCGGCACTGCCGCGGAAGTCGCGACCGGGTCCCATACAGGCACAGATCGATCCGCACACCAAACCGTTCTTATCGAGCTCACGCTTCACATGAGCAGGATCGATATGGGACGGATCCTCGATGGGGATTTCGATGGTTTGAAAGCCCCATTTCTTGAATTGCGGGAACAGTTTCGTGCTCGCGTTGGTGAACGGAGAGGTAAACAGAAAGGTATTGATTCCGAATCTCATAAGCGTGTGCGGCGAGGCTAATCGAAGGCGGTGAAGTGTCAAAATGATTATGGGAGCACCGGCGCGGGTGTGTTCTCGAGGCAGAGCGATCGTACGACCGTCGCTGCGGAATTATGCGAAGCACGGGATTACGTGGCGTGCGGCGAATACGGATCGTATCAATGGCTGGGCAGAGATTCTGCAGAGGTTCGGGGGGAAGGAAATTTGATTCTGGACCCGCCCAGAAGTGCAGCGCTGGGAAATCTAATATCTAGGTGGTTGGTCACTTACCATGACCTTATCCGTTCCAACTCTAATCCACCTTTCGAGATTATTCGGAGAAACAAAGTGAAGTGCCCAGTCGCACCGAGAATCAGTTCTGGCAACGGATGCGCCGACGCAATAAAACTCGATATGGTTGGGTCCGAGCGCTTCTATGGCTTTCGCGTGAGCTTCAACCAACGAAATCTCGGGCTTTTTTTCTTTCTTCCAGGGCTTCCAGGGCGAGTATCACCCAATACAAAGCAACAACGGGGCAATCAATAATGGCAGTAGTGAAATCCGGCATAGGCGAACATTCATGCAGGCCTCAACCTTAATCATTGGAACGTATCGCAGCAAGGACAGGCATAGGCGACGATGATACGGCGGATGAGTTTCGTTACCGCCTGGCAACGAAACCGCGGAGCGGTGTGCAACGGAACCTGAGGGGGGTCCCAGGCTTGAACCAGGGGCTCGTCGATGGTGCATTGGTCCTTGGCTTATCAGACAAAAAACAGTTCACCGGAGAACAGCGAGGAACCCCGGCACTTTTTCCTGACCCACACCCAATCAGCCACTTGCACCGATCCAAAACCGGTGCGAGGCCTCGAAACTGGACTTGCGGCGGGGGCTCGCGCGGTGCGGAGGGGTGTCGCTGGACTTGCGGCGGGGTCTCGCACGGTGCGGAGGGGTGTCGCAAGACTTGCAACGGGGTCTCGCGCAGTGCGGAGGGGTGTCGCTGGACTTGCGACGGGGTCTCGCGCAGTGCGAAGGGGTGTCGCTGGACTTGCGGCGGGGTCTCGCACGGTGCGGAGGGGCGTCGCAAGAGTTGTTTCGACGTCCCGCGCAGGGAAATCCAGTCCGCAAAAACCGACGAGAGCATTCCCGTGCGGGATCCGATGTGCGGAAACCCGGGCAGCCTCCGCACCTGGAGGGGACTCATCCACTGAACAGCGTTCGGCGACTCACATGCGCGGGCGTGTTTGACCCAACAAAAAGGCGAGCCTCCCGGCTCGCCTTTCTGAAAACTTCTTCCAGAACTGATTACTTGTTCAGATGACGGCCTTTGAACGTCAGTTCGGCGATACCTGATTTGTCCAATTCGCCCAGACCTTCCTTGACCATGAGATCGAACTGCTTCTTGGTCGCCGTAGCCAGAGGCACATTGAGCTTCTGCTCTTTGGCCAATTTCAAGGCGATGCCTGAATCCTTCGCGGCATGGGCAGCAGAGAAGAAACAGGAATGATCGCGATTTTGCATGTCTTCGCCGTCCGTCTGCAGAACGCGCGAATTCGCACCCGTTTGGGAAAAGACTTCTCGCAATACTCCGAGATCCAACCCGAGCGCTGCACCCAGGCCTAGTCCTTCGGCAAGACCAGCCGTGTTGATATTCATCACCATGTTGACGAGCGCTTTCACCTTAGCGGCACTGCCGGTGGGGCCGACATAACGCAAGGCCGTGCTCATTTTGTCCAAAATGGGTTTGGCGCGATTGAAAACTTCTTCTTTGCCACCACACATTAGGTATAGAGAACCTTCCCGGGCCTGGGTGATGCTGGAAGCCATGCAGGCTTCGAGTGATTGAGCGCCGGATTTCTCCGCCTTTTCTTCCACCCAGACGTGCATTGCCGGGGAAATAGTGGCGCAGTTGATGAACAGTTTACCCTTGGAGCGCTTGAGCAATCCGCCTTTGAAGATGGATTTCATGGCTGCGTCGTCGGTAACCACGGTGATGATCACGTCGGAAAGTTTCGTCACCGTTGCGAGATCCGGCGCGGCGGTGCAGCTCAATTCGGTGGAGAGGGTCTGGGCGCGGGCACCATCCACGTCATAAACTGCTGCGACCGTGTAACCACATTCTTTCAAACGGCGGGCCATGTTGGCACCCATCCGGCCGACTCCGACAAATCCAATTTTTTCAGTCATAAGTTCTTTCTATTAAATTGTTCCTGCGTAAGCAGATTCCGATGTTGTTTGTGCTCCAGATTTTTGAGATTTCGTTCTGAAAAGCAATGGAAGATTTCCATCATTGTCGCTGAGGGCCGGGATGCCGCACGTTCCCCAACCATCAGTGAGACCGAGTTTTGTGGGCTGTTAGTTCTTTGCAAAATGGCCCGCCACCGGCAAAGATTCCTAATTCTATGGAAATTCTCGTTATCGCCCTCATCATCGGAGCAGTGGTCCTTATGATCGTGATGGCACGAAAAACGACTGGATCCAGCAGTGCGAAGTCGTCCCATCCGTCCAAAGGCGGAGATGGTGCGACCGCCGATGGACATCATCATCACTCGCACGATTGCGGGTGCGGCGGTGATGATGGTGGAAGCAAATAAGCCGTGATGGGCGGATGCCAAAGTTTGTCCAACTGCGCGACCCCGCAATTGATCCGCATCCAGTTACACGGATTAAACCAACCATCATGAATTCTAAATTGTCCGGCAAAGTCGTGGTAGTCACTGGTGCGGCAGGTGGGATCGGATCAGCGATTGCGCGGAAGTTCGCGGAGGAGGGAGCCCAACTCGTGCTGAACTATCGGAAAAATAAAGCCGGGGCAGAAAGCTTGCGAAGAGAGCTCGGCAAGGATCGTTGCATCGCAATTCGCGCAGACCTGACCAGTGAAGTGGAAGTGAAGCGCCTCTTCGGCCACGCGATGAGACAGTTCGGACGGGTGGATACTTTGATCGCCAATGCCGGCTCCTGGGAGACGCGGGATGTGCCAATTCAAGAGATGTCACTGAAACAGTGGCGCAACACTCAGGAGAACGTTCTTACCGCGACATTCCTTTCCGTTCGTGAGTTCTTCCGGATCGTCGCTAAACAAAAATTCGGTAATGCGGTTTTGATTTCCTCCACTGCAGGAGTGTTCGGGGAGGCAAACCATGCTGATTACGCCGCCGCCAAAGGCGCGATGGCGTCTGGCCTCGTGCGAACCTTAAAAAATGAAATTTCCCGAATCGCACCGCACACCAAAGAGTATTGCGGAGGCCGCGTAAACTGTATCTGTCCCGGATGGACCGTTGTCCCTCGCACAGCACCCAAGCTGACGAACCATGCCAGCGTCCGCAAAGTCACCTCCACAATGGCGCTTCCCCAGATCGCCCGTCCCGATGACATTGCCAACAGCACGGTGTTCCTCTCTTCGGATACATTGGCACGCCATATCACCGGACAAACCTGGATAATCGCCGGCGGGATGGAAGGGCGTCTGCTCTGGCAGCCAGAGGAGATAGATCCAGAGATTGTTTGATGCGCAGCTAATGTGGAGGCGTTTCGACTGCCCTTCACGGCAATGATGTGGCTTCGATCCTCGTTGCTCAAAGGCGGTGAAGTGCCTACCCTGCCCCTATGAAGCAATGGCTAGGGCGTCCTTCGTTGGGAGTTCGGCTGTTGCTGTTGTTCTTCCTGATCACGCTGATCGTTCCGGCTTCACGGGAGATGCACCTGATGAGTGTTCGGCTTCTGCTCTATCTCCGTTCCAATACTTTTGTACAAGGACAACCACCGGGCTGCGTTGTCTACACGGTTCCTAACATCAGGTTCACCGAACAGTATGAGGAGGAACTCAAAAGGAACTCCGCCCGGGCTCCAGACTATTATGTGAGAGCCATGTCCGCAGGCGGCTACTCCGGGATTGAACCACCATCATCGCAGGAATGGGCAAATCATCCGCTTCTTTTGTGGGGCGCCTTTTCCCAGCAACGATTTGGATCACAAGAGACAGAGCGGAGAACGCAAGTCGATGAAGTTCGAGAGCAAGTCGCGTCTGAACTCATCAAAATTGCTCAATCTAAATACCCGAAAAACGGCGTATTATGGTTGGCCGAAGCTTCTAGTGCTTTTCAGGCAAGCGATGGAGACCGTGCGCTCGACGCCCTCGAGATTGCTTCGGAAAAGACGAACTGGGTGGCGGACCATAAACATTCCACATTTTATATTAAGAGCCTGTTTGAACGGTCAGGTTTTTCGAAATTGGACGCAGCAATCGAAGCGAACAACCTGGCGCCAGATATCGCAGTACTTACAATCGTAGGAAATATAAAACGAGGCTTGGAAACCAGAATGACGGCTGCAGTTGAGGCGGACGACCGAGAGGCTTTCAAAAAATATTTAGCATTGTGGCAGAAGCTCGGAGGTACCCCGTGGGCAGAAGAATATGTTCTAAATCGGTTTCGAATTCTTTCTTTAGGCGACAGTCTTTTGAAAGCCATGGCGAGTAGCCTCGGAAAGGAGATTCCGGATTTCAACGCGGCTTCCTATGAAGAGCGCAGCAAAATCAAGGACGAGGTGACATTGACCTACCTCTCTGAGCGGCTCGGTCCCGCAGCGGCAAAGAGCCTGCTTTTAAGAAGCAGGGAGGCAAGGGAATTGATTGATGCGGATCGCACCGCGAGGTCGGAGAATCAGGATAGGAAAATGTTGCTCTACGGAGCCTATGCTTCTCTCTCAGGAGGATTATCTCTGTTCGCTTTGGCAGGCCTCGGGATCTTCGGATTTCTATTATTGGCAGTGCCTGCCACCGCTGCTTTTTATGGAAAATGGCCGAACCGTCTGTGGCCCTGGCTCCTGCTTGTGACGTCGGTAACCACCAGCACTGTGCTGTTCGCCTCAGTGATGATTGCGATGGGACTCGAGGAAATCGGTCTCAGAATGGAACCCAAAGAGCCAATCCTTAATGCCCAACAAAGTGCATGGTTGAGTGCTTTTGGGCTTAGCATACTCGTCTTAATAGCCATTCTTCTTTTGCGCAGGTTGCTGGGTGAAAAAGCGAAGAAGACGAGTGTCCTCTTCTTTGGCTATTTCCTGTGCTATTCATACCTGATTCTTATAGTTCTCTCTGCCTTTTTTCGTGCAGAGGTTGTAGAAGGAATAGCATTCGGGGTCTTCAGGTAGTTGGTAGCACACTGCGCGGCCACTCTCGAGTTGGTAGACCAATTGACTCTTAATCAATTGATCCCTGCTTACGACAAAATCCCATTCACCACATTTCCATGCACATCGGTTAAACGGAAATCACGACCCTGGAAACGATGGGTCAGGCGCGTGTGATCGAATCCAAGTTGGTGCAGGAGGGTAGCGTTGAGATCATGAACATGCACCGGGTTTTCGACGGCGTTGAAGCCGAGTTCGTCCGTCGCGCCATAAGTCAGGCCACCCCGAATGCCCCCACCCGCCAGCCAAATGCTGAAACCGCGATTGTGGTGATCCCGACCATCGTCGCCCCCTTGCACCATGGGAGTGCGTCCGAATTCGCCGCCCCACACCACAATGGTATCTTCGAGCAGGCCACGTTGTTTTAGATCTTTGATGAGCGCTGCACTCGGCTGATCGGTCTCCTGGCAATTTTTTGTCAGGCCACCTTTCAAATTACCGTGTTGATCCCATGCTTCGTGAAATAATTGCACAAAGCGCACGCCCCGTTCGATGAGACGACGCGCGAGCAAACAGTTACGCCCAAAGCCGGGTTTCGCCGGATCCACTCCGTACATGTCGAGGACGTGCTTGGGCTCCCGGGCCAGATCCATTAATTCTGGGGCACTGGATTGGAGTCGGTGTGCCATCTCGAACGATTGCACACGCGCTGAGATTTCAGGATCACCAATGGAAGCCATCTGCATTTCGTTGAGTTGGCGCAAGGTGTCGAGCGAAGCGCGCTGGGTTTCTTCGTCAAAACCTCGTGGGTTCGATAAGTATAAAATCGGGTCACCAGTGCTTCGAAACGGAATGCCCTGGTAAATCGTTGGAAGGAATCCGCAACCCCAATTGCTGGCGCCACCACTGGTTCCGTTTCCCGAACTTAGCACCACATAACCAGGCAAGTCCGCAGCCTCGCTGCCGAGGCCGTAGAGGGACCATGCACCCAGACTGGGACGGCCAAACAATTGCGACCCGGTGTTCATGAGGATCTGAGCCGGCGCATGATTCACCGCATCTGTTTGCATGGAGCGAATCAGGCAAACGTCATCGGCCACTTCGCCCAGCTTCGGAAGCACTTCCGACAACTCCATTCCAGACTTCCCATGTTTGTTGAACTTGAACTTCGGTCCCAGCAACGCGGAGTTTGGTTTGATGAAGGCGGCTCGGTAATTCTTGAGCATCTCAGCGGGAGGCAGTTGCCCGCTGCGTTTGGAGAGTTCCGGTTTGTTGTCGAACAAATCCAAATGGCTCGGAGCACCCGCCATGAACATGTAAATGACCCGCTTGGCTTTGGGTCGGAAATGGGGGAGTCGAGGTGCCAGCGGACTCGCTGGTTTGCTGGGTTTGGCCGTGGCCTTCCCACCGCCAAGCAAAGTGCCTAATGCAATCGAACCGAGGCCGATACCACAGTCGCGCAAGAACCAGCGCCGGGCGATGAGCTTCTTTGTTTCCTGCTGTATCTCGTTGTGGAAATTCATGTGCTAATTCTTGGAAAGAGTTTCATCCAGGTTCAACAACACACGGCTGACGATCGTCCATGCTGCAGCCTGGTTTGGAGTGGTGCCTACCGGCAGTTGCTTCAACTTCTCCGGGGTATCGAGAACGATTTCTTTCGGTGCCAGCCAACCTTCCGCAATCTTGTCCTGTCGGGACTTCAGCAGTTCGAGGATTGCCCGAACTTCCTTTTTCTCCGGCACACGGCTTGTGCAAAGAGTGAAAGCATATGCGGCACGCTCTTCATCAGTTTTTCCACCCTCCTTCAAGGTTCGCAAGGCAAGCGCCTGGGCGGCCTCCACAAACATGGTCTCGTTCAAAGAAGTGAGAGCGGCGAGTGGCGTGTTGGAACGTGGACGGCGAACGCAGGCGACATCGCCGTTGGGCGCGTCAAAACTGGACATGGCCGGATCGGGCATGGAGCGCCTCCGGAAAACGTAAAGAGATCTTCGATAACGTTCAGGGCCAGTGGCCGTTTCCCAGAAGTTTATCTTAGTGAAGCTCTGCGCGAAGACGCTTTCCGGAACAGGAGGGAAAAAGCTCGGTCCGCCTAATTGTTCGTGCAGCAGGCCTGAAGCAGACAACGCGATATCACGGATCACCTCCGCATCTGGACGGAAGCGAGGGCCGCGGCTGAGATAGCGATTGAGAGGATCCTGCTCAAGTAGTTTCGGCGTCACGGCAGATTTTTGTTTATAGGTGGCGCTCGTAACAATTGTACGGACAACATGTTTCAAGCTCCAGGCCTGTTCGCCTGAGGCAACGGCAAACTGCGGCTCCATAAATTCTATCGCCAACCAATCAAGCAGTTCCGGGTGCGTCGGCAACGCCGCTCGCACGCCAAAATCTTCCGGCGTTTCGACGAGGCCCAGGCCAAAGATGTTTTGCCAAACTCGATTCACCAAAACACGCGCTGTCGTTGGTGAGTTGGTGTCTACCAACCACTGCGCAAGACCAACCCGGTTGAGTGGCGCCCTTTTAGGAAAAGGATGCAGGAACGCAGGAGTACCGGGGGCCACTTTGTCGGTGGGCCTCTGCCAGTCGCCGCGATCGAGAATGAATGTCTCCCTGGCGAATTCCCCTTTACGTTGCTCCAGGTTCAGGACGCTGTTGGTGAATTCCGGATACTGTTTCCAAAGCGCTGCGATCTTCTCGTTCGCTGCCTGAAATTCGGGGAGAGTCGTTCTCCAAAAGGAAAACAGTTGCGCAGTCTGATCGGCGGTCCGTTTCTCTGATGCGATCTTGAGTATCTTTCGGATTGAGACGGGAACAATCTCTCGTACCGGTGTGTCATCGCTGGTGATGCTCAATTTAAACCGCCCGAGGAAATTGTTTTCGCGCCCATGGCTGTCATTTCCACCGTGGCGAAACTTAAAGGTGATCTTCATCTGCCACTGGTTGGAGGGCCAGTTATTGGTGGGACTGAATTGTGCCGCCCAACTGAGGTCCTGGTTCCGGAGGCCCGGGCCGCGGTCCGTTCCCCACGCGGTTTCATCTTTGCCATCGATCAGAAGGCTGGCCGATCCCACGACCCGCTTGTCATCCGCACGTTTGAAGGGTTCTCCCAGTGGGTGTTCCTTTTCTTCGAACTCTGCGACCGCATTCGTAAGCTCAATCTTGCGCCAGTTGTTGCTCCCGAGATTGGCTGCTTCCACGACGAGTTCAGCAACAGCAAACGATCCCTGGGCATTTCGGCCGGGCCCATTCATCGGCAGGTCGCCATGCGTCAATGCATCCAGGCGCAGTCCGGTCATCCTCGCAGGCGGGCTGGTGGTCACCACGAACAGCTCTCCATTGGGGAGTCGATAGCCAAGCGTGAGGATCGATTTGTCAGGGAGTTTTTCCGGATGCGCAATGCCGCCGATCACTTCGTATTCGTCCAGATTCAGTGCCTCCCAAAAAACCAGATTAGTTCGCGTCTGGGCCTCCCATTTCTGCAGGAGAGTTTGCCAGTCAGGATGCGCCGCTTTTAGTGCCGCCTCGGACGTTGCGATTTCTTGCGTCGTTCTCTGAACGGCGTCCAACTGCTCGGGTGAATAGATTGGGGAGATCTTTTCGTAATCATTGTTGATGAAGGCAAAGAGGCTGAAATATTCCTTGTGCGTCAGTGGATCGAACTTGTGCGTGTGACATTGAGCACATTGCAACGTAATGCCGAGGACGGCTTTGCCGAGGCAATCCATGCGGTCGATTACTCCTTCGGTCCGAAATTGTTCAAAGATGATCGCCCCTTCTTCATTCACCATGCTGTTTCGTAGAAACCCAGTGGCGACCTTTTGCTCCTGTAAAGCGTTTGGCAGCAAATCGCCAGCGAGTTGTTCGATGATGAATTTGTCATAGGGCATGTCGGCGTTAATCGCTTTGATCACCCAATCGCGCCAGGGCCATTGATTTCGCGGCAGATCTTTCTCATAACCATCGCTATCCGAGTAGCGTGCTGCGTCGAGCCAATGCCGCGCCCATTTTTCTCCAAACCGCGGCGATGAGAGTAATCGATTGACCTGCTTCTCGTAGGAGCCCGTTGAGTTGTCAGATTGAAATGATTCGAGTTCCTGCGGTGTCGGAGGAATGCCGGTAAGGTCCAGAGATAATCTGCGTAACAGAGTGGCGCGATTAGCCTCGGCAGAAAACGAAAGTTTTTGAGTGGCGAGATCGGAAGCCACGAACTTGTCGATCGGGTGCTTCGGTTCGCTCGAGGGAAGGGGTGGACGTTCTGGAGGGATAAAAGCCCAGTGCCCCTGATACTCTGCACCTTGGGCAATCCATTTCTTCAAAGTGGCAAGCTGTGACGGTGAGATGCTCTTGCCGGTTTTGGCTGGCGGCATGACGTCGTCGGTTCCATGTGCGGTAACCCGCGCGAGCAATTCGCTGGCTTCCAGCTTGCCCGGGACGATCGCGGGCTTCCCGGATTTTCCACCTTTCAAGGCATCCCCCCGCACATCAAGCCGGAGCCCTCCTTCACGACTGCCGCCGTCCTGTCCATGACATGCGAAGCAGTTTTCCGCTAGAATGGGCCGGATATCATGATTGAATACAACGCCGGTTTTCGGCGCGGCCGTGACGGTCAATGGGAGTGTGAACGACGCCAAAAAGACGCAACAACAGCTGAGCAGCTTTAGTTTGGACAAGCGGGTCATTTCTTTCTTTGGAGAACGTCCAGTTTGAACCGCGACAATCCTGTTTGCAAGAACACGAACCTCCTCAGCTCCACAAAAAACAGATACAAACACACTAGGCCACCCCGTCTGGATTAGGTGCTTGCGTCAGTTCAGGGAATCCCTCAGGGTGTCAAAAATGAAACGTTTCGGTCGAGACTCCTCTGCAGCTGCCCTCTCGTTGGCCGCCCTCATTCTAGCTGGTTGCAGTTCGGAACCAGCTCCGACGGCAGAGACCGAAGTCGAATCCTCGACCGTGGCTACTGAAATTGCAGATGCGCCCGAGCAGTCAGTCGCTGTAGTGGAAGAAGTTGAGCCGATTGCCCAGGTTCGTTCAATCGAGGAACGCCCCAGCCGAACTGAGCGAGCAAGGACTTCAGTTCTACCCACCGTCCAAAATGTTTCTGACGCAGAGGCTGTCGCGAAGTTCACTCCGAGTTTGTCTGCTTCCGAAGTTTCTCCTGCGAGCGTCGTTGCTGCGGATCCAGCGCTAGTCGAGTTAGCCCAACTAGCTGCAGCAGGAGACGTAGACGCGCAATTTGAAATGGCACGTGCGAACGCCCATAACGTCGAAGTGTCGAATAAATGGTTCCTCCAAGCCGCGGCGAATGGCCATGCCGATGCACAAGCAATGATGGCGATGCGCTATGCGACTGGGCAAGGGGTGCAAAAAGATGAAAACGAAGCGGCTCGTTGGCTGGATTTGGCGGAACAGGCCTACGGTCGTGAGGAATCCAGGAGGGACAATGTAATCATCGCAAGGACAGCAAAGCCAAAATGGGCGCCACGCAAGCCAATGGGATTTCTTCCGACACTTAATCAATTTGATCCCAATGTTGAAGACGATCCTGCTACTCGCGAAAATGAACAGATTTTAGCGGATGGGCGTGTCCCTCAAGGGGCTCCACACCCTAACTTTAATTTTCCACCCGGCTTTATCCCTCCGAATCCCAGGCTCGTTCCGGCACAGCAACCAGCCTTTGGCACCTCTTCATCGGGAATTGTATTCCAGGCATCTGAGTTCCGATCGAGCGAGTATTATGAAATGCTCGAGCGTAATTCCATCATTGAAGATGGTCTCCCCGAAGGCTCAGAGCAGGACAGGCCGCGCAACGAAGACGGGGAAATCATTTCCCCTGATGGGGAAGATACAGACCTTGAACCCGAACCAAGTGCCATTGACCCGGACACCGGCCTGCCTTTCCCTCCCCAATAGCAAAGCCGCTCCATGTCTGTTGTCCCCCATTGAAACAAGGCGAAGTTTCTCGGCATCGGAATCCTGATCGGGGCGGGCTCTCCAGGTTTCAAATTTAGAAGGTCAGAAACTCACCTTGATTACAAATCGGCTTGATCGAAACCAGCCCTTCTGATTTTTTTCTCAGTGCCCAAAAAAGATTGAGAAAAAAGCCAAAAGATTTGTCGAATTTACGATCATGTCCTCGTTCAACTATTCCCCCGGCGGCTTAAATCGTTATAGCGCTAAGAAAATGGCTAAACCGGTGAATTTCACCTGTCTGGCCCCTGGCGCCCAGGAAGTCTTCCTGGTAGGCGATTTCAATGATTGGACCCCAAACGCCACGCCAATGAAGAGGCAAATCGATGGTAATTGGGCCACGCAGATTGATCTAACCCATGGGCATCATCATTACCAGTTCGTGATCGATGGCAAACCCACCCTCGATCCGCGTGCTCAAGGGATTGCCCGCAATGAGAAGAACGAGAAAGTCTCGTTGGTCTCCGTGAGTTGAATCGCCCTCGGTCCCTGAAAGGAAACGGGCGGAATTCCCGCGGCGAACGGCTGCATATAGAAGCATCACGCTGATGATCGCAGCGAACTGCTATTGGTGTTTCGAGTCTTTAGCGGCCGCCGGACAATGGGCTCGGTTTCCACGCTACTCCGTTCCCGCCGTGTATTGCTCCAATGTGCGCTTTGCGATCAGCAGACCGGCCTCTTCCAATTTGCGTCCGCCAAGATTCGGTTTCTGGTGGCGAAGATCATCGGGCACCGCGGCGTCATGATCGCGGAAAACTGGATCGTGCCATCCTTCCACATTCAGATCAGAATTGTATCCCGCTCGCAGGAGCGCATGGACGATCTCAGCCCAATTGGATTGGCCCATCCCAACGAAGCGATGTTCCACCACGCCGGGGTGACAGATGCCGTAGACATCCAGGAGCTGGCGATTCACATACGCATCTTTCGCGTGCACATGAAAGATGCGGGAACCGAAACGGCGAATGTTTTCGATGGGATCGATGAACTGGCAGATCAGGTGACTCGCATCCCATTCGATCCCCACGTTCTCAGAACGGATCGCATTAAAGAAGCGTTCCCACATCGCCGGCTGGCTCAACATGTTGTAGCCCATGATCGGCAAGTTCCATGCACCCTGCGGGCAATGCTCAAAGGCAATCCGCACGCCCTGGTCGGACGCGTAGAAAACGATCGGAAGCCAAAACGAAAGCAGTTCCGGCATGTGGTTCTCAAACGGCTTGTAAACCGGGTTGCCACCGCGTTCGTTAATCTCGGTTTGGATTACCGCACCCGGAAATCCCGCCACTGTTTTCACCCCCATCACCACCGCTACATCGATCGCGCGATAGAAGGCCTGCCTGGCATATTCTGTCTGTTTCGGATCCAGCGGATTTTTGTAGAGTGCTCCGATCGCGGAGATGCGGATATCGAGTTCTTTTGCCTTGGCCGCCAGTTCTTCGGCATGTGGGCGCCAGTTCTGGATTTCCGGCGCCATCGCACTCTCTGCGAAGCGCATGATCTCACACGATCGGAATCCGAGCTTGTGCGCCCAGTCCAACTGATCAGCACGACATAGAACACCAACTCGCATTATACGTTAAACTTGAAGAGTAACACGTCGCCATCTTTGACGACATACTCTTTGCCTTCCATTCGATACAATCCTTTATCACGCGCGACAGCTACTGAGCCACATTGCACCAGGGCTTCGTAACCGACAGTCTCGGCTTTGATGAACCCGCGTTCGAAATCAGAATGAATGACGCCAGCCGCTTTTGGCGCGGTGTCACCAGCATGAATCGTCCAGGCGCGAACTTCTTTCTCACCGGCGGTGAAATAGGTTCGCAAGCCAAGAAGGTGATAGGTAGCACGGATCAGATTACCGACGCCGGATTCGCTGACGCCGAGTTCTTTCAAAAATTCCTGTGCTTCTTCGGGAGACAAATCAACCAGGTCGCTTTCGATCTGCGCACTGATTACAACAGTTTCGCAACGAACGTGGGTCTTGGCGTATTCGCGAACTTTCTGCACATAAGGATTTGCTTCAGCGTTTGCCAAATCAGATTCCTTTACGTTTGCCGCGAAGATGGTCGGCTTGTCGGTCAAAAGATAAAATCCTTTTGAGATGACTTTCTCTTCCGGGGTGAGTTCCAGCAAGAGCGCGGGCGTTCCTGCGTCCAGGTGAGGTTCCAATTTCTTGAGAACTGCTTCTTCAGCTACCGCGATTTTATCGCCACGCTTCGCATCTTTCGCCACATTCCCGAGCCGTTTTTTCACTGCTTCCAAATCGGAAAGGACCAGTTCGGTGTTGATCGTTTCGATGTCCCGGACGGGATCGACAGTTCCGGCAACGTGATGGATGTCAGCGTCCTCGAAACAACGCACCACCTGGACGAGGGCGTCTACTTCACGAATATGGGTCAAAAACTTGTTTCCCAGTCCTTCGCCGGAAGCGGCCCCTTTGACGAGGCCGGCGATGTCAACAAACTCAACGGCTGCCGGAATTACCACGGTGGTTTTCGCAATATCCTTTAAAACGTAAAGACGCGCATCGGGAACGGTGACGATACCAACGTTTGGATCGATCGTGCAAAACGGGTAGTTAGCCGCTTCCGCCTTACGAGTACGTGTAACCGCATTAAACAGGGTAGATTTTCCGACGTTGGGCAGGCCAACAATTCCAGCTTTCAGCATAAAAAGAAGGGACAATTAACCACCAACCCGCCAAGACACAAAGGAAATTCACCAGAGAGTGAAACCGCGCCCGATCAGGATCTCGCCACTAAAGCGGGGCCTCTGCCGGGAAGACAGGGATTATCGGGCGGGGACCGGGAGATCCCGCCATGGACCAGTGTAAAACTCCCTCACGAGCATCCTCCTCTCGTTCTATTACTAAAAAGATCCTAAACCCCTGAATCAGCCGATTTTCGCTCCGAAAATCCGGTAAACTATAAAACTCGTTAACTTTTCGTTCCTTAAAAATGGTTTTTCGAAAATATTGTTAACTTTTCATTCCTCAAAATCGGGTTTTCAAATAATTCGTTAACTTTTCATTCCTTAATCTCCGTTTTTCGGAAAACTCGTTAACTTTTCGTTCCTTAAAAACCGTTTTTCGTCCGGTTTGGTAACTTTTCATTCCTCGAAACAGTGCAAAAACGCGATCGGCCATCTTTTTATTCGTTGCCGAAGGAGAAATCTCTGCGAACCCCGCTTTTCGTTCCGGAGTTTAGGGCACTTTCACAATCCCGAGCATGCAACAACCGAAATCCATGGTCACTCCCCTTCGGCAGGGAAAACAGGAATTTCCGCGGCAAGCGCCTAAAAGAGGCTGCCTGCCATCATCCGGATTCGTCCCCTTCACAAGCAATCCGGCATCAAACATCGAGGGGAGATGCCTGAGAGCGGATCCCCTTCTGCTTCCGACAACAGAAGACGGATCCCCATGAGACGAATAGGGCGAACGTAGACAAGAATAGAAACAAAAATCCAACCTCCGCTGCGAGCGTCCGACCCGCGTCGATGATAAACGCAAATCCCGCCAAACAAGCCGCCAAACCGCTTAGGTAGACCGCAACCATCGCGATGCGAAGGCTGGCGTCCACCCGCGCCGGATAGGATGAGACTATCGCCGCGCAAAGTGCGCTCAAAATCGCCAATGAACCAAGCCCCATCCATCCGAAAATAGAATAAACCACGGCTGGTTCAGAAAAAGTCGTGGCAAGGATCGGTTGGTACATAGACTATGGCGCAGAGACCAGTTCATAGATCCGGCCGTCATACGACAAAACATAGACCTCGCCGGCGTTGTCTTCGCCGAAGCTGGCAATCTGGCGGGGCGGGTTTTGTCCCTTCGGCATGGCAACGAGCACGCCGCTCGTGGTCACTTTTCCGTTTTCGTAGCGCAAACCCCAGAGAGTTCCGAAAAGGAAGTCAGCATAGAGATAAACACCTTTCAGGCTCGGGATTTTCTCACCGCGATAGACATAGCCACCGGTAACGCTCAAACCGGGCGTGTGGTTGGTTGTCTGCGAAACGGTATGGGGATATTCCAGGATCGGATCCTCTGCTTTGACGTTTGCCGGAGGCGGGTTTGTGCCGAATTCATGAAAACCCTCGCGGAAACTCCAGCCATAGTTGCCCCCTTTTTTAATGATATTGATTTCTTCCCATTTGGCCTGTCCTACATCCGCGGCATAGAGATCACCATTTTTGCGGTCGAAACTGAAGCGCCAGACATTGCGTAAACCCCAGGCCCAGGTTTCAGGCACGAATTCTTTATTTTTAACGAAAGGATTATCCTTGGGGATGCCGTATTGCAGTTTTTCGCTCTTCTTATCGACGTCAATGCACAGGATTTTGGCGAGCATCGTATTCTTTCTTTGCCCATTTTGATGGACGTCATTCGCGCCGCCGCCATCGCCAAGCGCGATATAGAGATAATTGTCCGGGCCGAAGGTAATCTGGCCACCGTTGTGGTTCCAATCCGGTTGCGGGATCTCGAGGAGGATGCGTTCACTGGCTTTATCGGCCCGATCTTGATTTTCCTTCGACACGAGAAATTCGCTGATCACGCTCCGTTTGGGATTCTGCTGGGAATAATAAACGTAAAACTTCCCGTTCTTCTTGAACCGTGGATGAAAGGCGAAGCCGAGCAGTCCTTCTTCGTTCTTGTCCCAGGGTTTGCGATCCGAGAGATCGAGAAAGGTTTTGGTTTCCTTTCCATTTCGGTCGGCTGGCAGGATCACGACCTTGCCACCCTGGAGAGCGACGAAGATGCGTTTGGTGCCATCCGCCGATTCGCTGAGCCAGAGCGGCCGCTCCAATTTTATCTCAGGATAGGCGACCTTCATGTCGATCTTCGGAAGTTCGGCGGCGGAGAGGGTGTGCCCCAGGCAGACAAGCAGCGCGGTAAAGGATAGAAAGCGAGAGAAATGCATTGGTGAACAGCTAAGTCGTTGTTTCATTTTTTGTCAAAAGTTGAACTTGTTTTCGCAGAAATGCTGTTCCTACTCTTTGGAGCGGCTTTAAGGCATCCAGCTTTCAGTGTTCAGTCTACAAAGTCGACAGATTGAACACTGGCGACTGAAACCGGAACCGCGAACGGTAAAGAGACGCCATGATCGATTGGAACATTCAGTCGCGCGCCCACGCGTGCCAGAGTTGCCAGCAAAAGTTTGCCGACAAGCAGCACTATTTCACTCTTCTCTTCCAGGAAAAGCATGAGCTCAAACGGTCGGATGTCTGTGAGCCATGCTGGAAGGAGAAGTTCGATCCTAACGCAGCTCCCGGCGTCAATGTCATCTCCCGCTGGCAGGGCGTTTACGAGGCTCCTCCCGCCGCCCCCCCAGAGGCCATTCAGAAAGACACTGCGGAAACGTTGCTCCGTAAATTGATCGAACTGAACGATCCTACTCATGCGGGTGCCTGCTTCATTCTCGCCGTGATGCTGGAACGCAAACGGTTGCTCAAAGAGAAACAGCAGATCCGACAGGATGGCAAACGGATCATCATTTATGAGCATCCCAAAAGCGGTGACATGTTCACCATCGCAGATCCTGATTTGCAGTTGAACCAACTGGAGGAAGTGCAGCGCGATGTTGGCAACCTGCTCGAGCACGGCTTGCCTGGATCTGAGCCTGCGCCAGCAGAAGTCGCGCAACCTGTCCCCGGTGAAGATCCGACGCCAACGGAAGTGGTTGCCGGAGAAATGCCGGACCCGGAAGAACCTGTTGCTGAAGGCGCCGTTGCCCTTGAGCAAGCAGAAGAAGCCTCCGAACCGCATCCAGCGCCGGCAGATGAACCTGCTAAACCTAACTAACGTTTTGTGGCTGAACTCGAAACATTGCAATCCCGGCTGGGATACACGTTCAAAAACATCGAGCTCCTCCGTCTCGCCGTCACCCATCCCTCGGTAGCGCACGAGCAAGGCCCAAGCATTGAGCACAATCAACGCCTGGAGTTCCTCGGGGATTCTGTCCTTGGGCTGATTCTCACTCGCGAATTGTTTGTCACGTTTCCTGATTTCAGCGAAGGCCCACTGACAAAAGCGCGCGCGCAAATGGTGAATCGCAAGGCGCTTGCAGAGCAGGGAAGAAAAATCGAATTGGGGGAGTTTCTCATTTTGAGTCGCGGCGAAGAGAGCAGCGGGGGCCGCACCAGGGAATCGGCCACCGCCGATGCCTTCGAGGCTGTTCTCGGTGCGATCTTTCTGGATGGTGGGTTCGATGCGGCGAGCCAATTTATTTTACAGGCATTTCGTGACAGCTTCGGCGAGGTCAGCGACATCCCGAACCTCGACAATCCAAAGGGCGAATTGCAGGAATTGCTGCAGGCGAACTCTCCAGAGGCGCCGCAATACGAAATGATTTCCTCCACCGGGCCGGACCATGACCGCGTGTTCGAATGCATTGTTCGTCACACGGGAGCAGAACTTGGTCGCGGTTATGGCAAGAGCAAGAAAGCGGCTGAAAGTGAAGCCGCGCAAGCCGCATTGAACCAACTGCGAGGGAAGCAAGAGTGAGCGGGTCGTGTCTGAAGGTTGATTCGGACCTTTGGTTAAAAGAAGTGCAGGCGTCGGATGCCCAGGAGGTCTTTACTCTAACGAACCGGAATCGTTCGTATCTTCGAGAGTGGCTGCCATGGCTCGACCACACCCAAGCGGTTGGAGACACTCTCCAGTTCATTGAGACCTGTCGCATTCAGGCACAGAAGAATGAGGCTCTTCAATTCTGTATCTGGTGGGACAACCGAATTGTCGGAAAAATTGGATATCATCGTTTCGACTTTTCGAACCGCGCTACCTCATTGGGTTATTGGCTCGACGCTGAAGCACAAGGTCGCGGGATCATGACTCGTAGCTGCAAAGCGTTGGTGGATTATGCATTCAGCGACCTGAAGATGAACAGGGTTGAGATTCGCTGCGCGGTGAAAAACGAAAGAAGCCGAGCCATTCCGGAACGGCTCGGATTCCAAGCCGAAGGCGTACTGCGCGAAGCCGAATGGATCTACGATCATTTTGTTGACCTGGAGGTGTATGGGATGCTCACAAACGATTGGAAGCGCTGATCAGGAATTAAACACATGCCTCACATTCACGAAAAAATCGACTTTACCGTAGCTATCTTCGTCGTTCACGAAGGCAAGATCCTGCTCATTCACCATCGCAAGCTGGATAAGTGGTTACCACTTGGAGGACACATTGAACTGCAGGAAGATCCGGAAATGGCAGCGTTGCGGGAAGCCCGGGAAGAATGCGGTTTTGAGGTGACGCTGATAGGGGACCGTCCACCCACTAGCGAATCCGGCACGCGCGCTTTGATTGCACCACGCTTTTTGGACATACACCGAATCAGCGATACCCATGAACACATCGGCATGATTTATTGGGCGCGCCCGCGGAACTCTGCCGATGCCCAGTGCGCGGCGGAAGAGCACCACGATATCCGTTGGTGTTTGGTCGAGGAGCTGGAGGCTCTGCAACCCCCGATGTCCAATGCCGTGAAGTGGTACTGCCGGAAGGCAATCGAAGAAATCGGGGCCGGTCGTCAAACTGCGGGTTAACTTAGCCTCGTGTATAATAAAAAACCGCCAACAGGTTTCCCTGCTGGCGGATGTGAAAGTATAGAACCTAACTAAGTTAGTTCTTTTCCGATTTCTTCTCGGATTTCACTTCTTCGATTTTGGTGGCAGCCAAATCCATCTTACCTTTGCCTTCACCTTTTTTAGCGGTGCCGGTCACAGTGACCTGCTTGTTTTCTTTGCAAACCTTGCTGTGGAAATCCTTGGCGACCTGGTTGTCAGCGAGGACGTAGGTGACCATCTTGCCTTTTTTGTTCTCGGATTGAATCACGGTCTGGCATTTGTCGCTTTCTTTCAGAGCGCACTTGGCACATTTGGCTTCACCGGAAATGGTGACGGTCTTTTCCTTTGCTTCTTTGTCCGTGGACTTTTCTTTGGCGGCAAAGCTCGGTGAGGTGATGGCCATGAAGGCGATAGCGGCAGCAACAGTCAATTTGATCAATTTCATAGTATTCGTTAACAGAGTTCTCGATGAACTCTGCTTCTCTGGACGTCCCACCGTGGCGGATGGTTACGAATTCTCCTTCAGCCAGATCGTTCCGTCCTCTTCCGAGATAGCTAACCGCTTCAACTTTTCGCCCGCACAGGGCCCACTGATGCACTTGCCTGTGAGCGGCTCGTACACCGCTCCATGCGACTGGCAAATGAAGTTCTTGCCATCGCGCGTAAAGAAACGGCCGTCCCCATAATCCAGACTGATGGCGACGTGTCGGCATGCATTTTCATACGCAACCAACTGTCCGTTGAACCGCGCGACAAACCCCTCCATAGGCCTGCCATTCTTCCTGAAGTCGAACTTCAGTGTCTGTCCTTCTGCAAGTTGTTTGGCGTCAGCGATACGGACTCTATTCATCTGCCTCAAAATAAGAGAGTCCACCTGATTGAAAAAGTTGAAAGCTCCGCTCATTTTGCATTAACCATGAAAGCGTTTCAACTTGTTGGCCACGGAACTCCCGGAAGGTTTGAACTCCGCGATGTCGCCGATCCAACACCAGCCCCGGATGAAGTAATGATTGCCGTGCGGGCTTGCGGGTTGAATCGACTTGATTTGTGGGCGGAAGAGAACGGGTTGCCCATCAAAATGGAATTGCCGCGAACCTTAGGGGGCGAGATCTCAGGTGAGGTCATCGCCCTCGGCCAGGAGGTCAAAGAGCACTTGGTCGGAGACCGTGTGGCGGTTCAGTCGAATGTTTTTTGTGGCGAATGCGAATTCTGTTTGGAGGGCGAGGAGTCGATTTGTCTGAATGGAAAACTACTCGGCGTGCAGCGGGATGGTGGCTTTGCAGAAATGATCGCCGTGCCAGCGCGCCTCCTCGTGGAGTTACCAGACGAGGTCAGCTTCGAATGCTCCGCGGCGCTTACTCTGGCGGGGAGCACCGCTATGCACATGCTGACGAAACGGACCAAAGTGCGTCAGGGGGATTGGGTGCTTGTGATCGGAGGCGCCAGCGGCGTCGGTTCCGCGGCGATTCAAATTGCGAAACAATCTGGTGCTTACGTGATCAGCACCGGTTCCACGGCAGACAAAAGAGCGTTCGCCAAAAACCTGGGCGCTGATCATGTGGTTGACTCAACGGCTCCTGATTGGTCGTCGGACGTCCGCCACATTACCGAGAAACGGGGTGTGGATATTGTGGTTGAGCATGTCGGCGGAGATGTCCTGATGAAATCCTTTGAATGCCTGGCGCGAGGTGGAACCGTTGTGACTTGCGGTGCAACTACCGGGAAAAATGTGCAGATCAATTTATGGCCCTTCTTCGTCAAACAGCAGTCACTGGTGGGAAGCTACGGGCGAAATCGCCAAGACATCATCAACACTCTTGACTGGGCGGCGCAGGGAAAGTTGAAAGCAACCGTCCACCAAGCCTTCCCCCTGAAGCACGCAGCCGAAGCATTTCACGCGCTGCGGCATCGCACGGTAAATGGAAAAGTAATTGTTACTCCATGAGGCCAGGTCTTGACATCGCTCACTTTGTCCGACAAAGTAGGCTCCATGGATCCCAAATGGGCCGCTGACAATCTGCAGGTAATTCGGACTTTGATGGAACGGTCGGCCCTTTATCGTCGCGCTCTCGCTCCAGTGATGATCTTTGCCGGGATCGTCGGGACCATCGCTAGTGGAGTGGCTGTCTGGCAAAAGATTGATTCTGCGCGAGGGTTCGCTCTTTTTTGGGTGGTCACCGGATTAATTAGTGTCACGGGAGTTATTCTTCTCATTCGCCGTCAGGCTTTACGCGAGGTGGAACCGTTTTGGTCGCTTCCTACCAGGCGTGTAGCGCAGGCTGCCGTTCCCCCCTTATTTGTCGGTTTGGTAGCTGCTTTTCCATTTGTGATGTTTGAATCGCAGTATCCGGTACTCGCCCTCACGCTCATCCCTGCCTGGCTTGCTCTTTATGGCTGCGCCCTGTGTTCAGCAGGTTCGTTCATGCCCAGAGGCATCAAGCTGTTCGGTTGGTTTTTCGTATTGGCCGGGTGTGCTGTCTTCCTCGGGGCGTTCTACTTGCCTGAAACTGTAAACGCGCGCGTAATAACCCTGCAACAAGCCCACATCGTGATGGGAGTCGCGTTCGGAATCATCCACTTGCTCTATGGCTGTTACTTGTATGTCACCGAACAAAACAGGAAGAATGCGGCGTGAATCCCGAACCGTTTCTCCAGCTGGATCGCATTATTCACGAGAAGGGGCGCCTCGGCATCATGTCGCTGCTCGCCGCGACTGCGGAGCTTTCATTCACTGATATTCGCAACTCTCTTGGCATGACCGACGGGAATCTAACAACTCACATCCGAACCCTGCAGGAAGCGGGTTATGTGGCTGTTACCAAAGCGTTTCAGAACAATCGCCCATTGACCACCTGCTCTCTGACTGAACCGGGCCGAAAAGCATTCTCCCAATACATCGGCCTCCTTGAACAGATCGTGCAACAAACCCGCGGCGGTAAGTAACTCTATTTCCTAAATGAACGAAAACGAAAATCCATGGTCTGATACTTTGCCGGACAAAGTGAACCTTCTTAACTTTCTCTGACGTATGAAAATCATTCGAGCAAAACATATGGGCATGTGCTTCGGAGTGCGGGATGCCATCGCACTCGCGCAGCAAACCGCGGCGTCTCAACAAGTCACAGTCCTCGGGGACCTGGTTCACAACGACGCCGTTCTCGAGGATCTGCAATCACGCGGCGTTGGGTTTGAGACCCGTCCGGAAAACTTAAAGACCGCCACGGTGATGATCACGGCCCACGGGGCTTCCGACAAATTAATCCGTCACGTCCGGGATCGTGGGCATAACGTTCTCGAAGCGACATGCCCGCTCGTCCACTACGCCCATCGCTCTCTGCGGAAGTTAGTGGAACAAGGATATCATCCTGTCGTAATTGGAAGACACGATCACGTTGAAGTGCGCGGTCTCACCGAAGATTTCGATGCCTGCGACGTTGTTTTGCGCGCAGAAGAAGTGGATGCGATTATCGAACGACCCAGGTTTGGCGTGGTGTCGCAAACGACGCAACCGGTAGCCAAAGTTCTTGAGCTCGTTGGACTTTTGAATAAGCGCTTTCCCCAATCAGAAGTCCGTTTCATCGACACGGTCTGCCAGCCAACGAAACAGCGGCAATCCTCTGCAATCGATCTGGCAAAAGAGTGTGATGTCGTTGTGGTGGTTGGCGGCTCGAACAGCAACAACACCCGGGAACTCGTCGCCACGTGCGGTCGCTACTGCAAACGCGTTTATCACGTGCAAACGGCAGCGGACTTGCGCGAAGAATGGTTGGCTGGCGTTTATTCTGTTGGTATCACCGCTGGCACTTCGACGCCCGACTTCATCATTGATCAGGTAGAACGTTCCATTCTCCTGCTCACACAGAATGCTGTTCTCGCCTGATGAAAAGCACGGCGAACAATCCGCACTTTGCCTCCCTCTTGAGCGGAGAACCAAAGGTTCTTAGCGCCTGGGTCGAGAACTGGAATACGAGGCACTTGATTTTGAACCTGGCCGTGATCGTTGCGGGCACCTCTGCCTACGGTGCCTCCGTGGGAATTTGGCGAGATGAAACCCAAGCACTTTATACCGCAATCAAGCTGCCCCTGCTGATTTTATTGACGAGCTTCGGAAACGCCTTTTTGAACGGAATGCTCGCTCCACTCCTGGGAGCAAAGCTGCGCTTCCGCCAGTCGCTCCTGGCCGTGCTGATGAGTTTTGCCACCGCGTCCGCCATATTGGGTGGGTTCAGCCCAATCGTCTTTTTCCTGATTTGGAATGTTCCTCCAATAGGCGCCACCGGTCAGGCCGGAATGGTGCACGACTTGATCCTGTTCATCCACGTGCTTGCCATCGGGTTTGCTGGCACTGTCGGGAATTTGAAACTTTTCCGCTACCTGTCGCTTTCTCTCGGTGATCGAAGTGCCGCCATGAAGATCCTTTTCTCATGGCTGGTGGCCAATCTATTTTTCGGCGCACAACTCTCATGGATCCTGCGCCCCTTCATCGGGACACCTGGATTGCCAGTGCAGTTTGTTCGTTCCGACGCGCTTGAAGGCAACTTCTACGAGAGCGTTTTGTACATCATCCGCCGCCTTTTTTTCTGATAGCCACAAATCAACAACACATATGAATGAACCAATGAACCAACAGCAGCCCCCGCCCATTATCCCAGTACATGTCAACGAACCCAGTGCCCCGCTCGGCAGCATTCCCGAGGAAAAAGTGCCAATTAGCGGTGTCCAAGACACAATTGAATCGATGTTGCGCAATCCCCGGCGATTACTGTTTCAATTGCGACAGGGCGGAAGTAGTTCGATTACGACAGCACTGATTCTTATCGCCGTCATCTGCAGTTTGATCTATGGGGTGGTCGTAGGAACTTTCTCGGGCGGCGACCAGTTGTGGGTTGCGCCGCTCAAGGTTTCGCTTGGGCTTTTTGTCGCGGCACTCATATGCCTGCCGAGTCTTTACATCTTCGCCTGTTTGAGCGGATCACAAGCCCGTCTCGGAGAAATTGGCGGCATGGTAGCGGGCTTGCTCGCTTTGATGATGATATTGCTTATTGGCTTTGCGCCCGTGGCCTGGGTGTTCTCGCAATCAACTGAATCGGCTGCCTGGATGGGCGCCCTACATCTGATTTTTGCGGTCATTGCACTCTCCTTTGGCCTGCGGTTTCTGCAATCGGGGTTTCTCCATTCTGCGGCCCGCACCACCAGTGGTTTCAAGGTTTGGACAATCGTTTTTCTGCTGGTGATTCTCCAAATGGTAACAGCGTTGCGTCCGATTGTCGGAACCGCGGACACTTTCTTTCCTAAACAGAAGAAATTCTTTCTGACCCATTGGACAGATACGCTGAAAGGACCGGGCGGGGTCGAGGCCCGGTAACGCGCACTACCATTGCGGACTGAACCCTAATGCTTGTGCTCTTCCCCGCTGCCACCTACGGGTGGCTTTTTCTTCCAGGGCATGTCGGGAAATTTTTCTGGAACCTTCATGGCCGGAGGTTTGGGTTGCGACATCTGCAGCTCAGGATCTCCGGCTGGTGCGGCGTCGGCTCCGGGAGCGGTCATGTTTTCACGCCAACCTGCGATACGCGCCTGCAATCCATGGTGTTCGGCGGTCTTCTTGTCGCCGGACTTCATGTAAAACAGTGAAAGATTTGTGTGAACGAGCTGTTCTTTAGGGTTCAACTTCTCTGCCTTGTGCCCTTCGACGATAGCAGTCGGATAATCCCCTTTCCGATAATAAGCCATGCCCAATGAAAGTTGCGCATCGAAATGATCCGGTTCTTCCGCAAGGATCGCGCTCAGCTTGGCAATTGCGGAATCGTAATCGCTTGTGCTGAAATCGTACATTGCGTCGTCGTATTGATCCTCAAACGTCATAAAAATTTTGACAAACCGGTCTGTCGATTGAATGTATGCCCCCAACAAAAAAGTTCAAAGTTCAATGTCTCTTCCATTTAAGCTACTCTCGACGGATTTCGACGGCACTCTCTTTGCAGAATTTGAAAATCCACCGGTGCCGAAGAAACTTCAGGAGCTCATTGGCAACCTGCAGGCTCAAGGGGTGAAATGGGTGATCAACACCGGGCGGGAAATGGCAAGCTTGATGGAAGCAATGGGACGCGCTCACCTGACAATCAAGCCGGACTACCTCGTTTTGGTGGAACGCGAAATCTATACTCACGACAATTTAAAGTATGTGGGCTTATCTGAGTGGAACGACGCCTGCACCCGCGAGCATGAGGATATCTTTCAACAGGTTCGAAAGGATGTCGACTATCTCACTGGTTGGGTGAGCGCTCGCTTCACCAAAGCGTCTATCTACGAAGATCCCTATTCCCCATTTTGTCTCATCGCAGAGAAAACCGGGGATGCAGAAGCTATTCACCAATTTCTCGACGAATACTGCCAGCGCGTTCCCAATCTCGTTGTGGTACGGAACGATGTGTATGCCCGTTTCAGTCACGTTAAATACAACAAAGGAACCGCTCTTTCAGAGTTGGGGCGCCGTTTAGGCATCAGCTCACATGATATTCTGGCAGCGGGAGATCACATGAACGACTTGCCAATGCTAAAGACGGAGCATGCGAAATGGCTTGTGACCAACTCCAACGCCATTCCGCAGGTGAAAGAACAGGTGAGACAACAGAATGGTTTTATCAGCGCGCTCCATTGCGGCCACGGCGTCGCCGATGGTATCGAGCATGTGCTGAAAGCCACGCTAATAAAGTAATCAAGCTGCCACAGGGTCTGAAGCTCTCATTGCCGACTTCTTCTCGTAAAAATCCGCCAGGCTCAGTTTCGAAGCGGTCAAACGTTCGGCTGCCAGAGCAGCAAGAATACGTTCTTCCGTCATGATGAAGCGGTCACGCTTGTAGAGAAGATAATCTCCCCGAACATCGCTTGGAGTCATGTTGATGGTGACCAGGTTGGCTCCTGTCCTCAGACCTCTACGATACCCAAGGACCGGATCCGCGATATTCAAAGCGCTTACTGCCGGTATAACCCAATCAGTCTGCATCAACCGCAACGCTGCCATCGAGTTCAACGTCAGATCGAGATTCGCGGTTGCAGCATCGACCAACGGAGTTTCGTCTCCTGGGATAAACGGGCTCACACTGCAGCCCGCTAATGGAAGGTCGCGGGCTACCCGGAAATTTGTGAGCATCTGTTCATCTGTTTGCCCGGGCAATCCAGCGATGAACCCGGAACTCACGTTCCATCCTTTTTCAGCGAGGTGCCGAATATTCTGCAAACGTTCGTCGTAGGTCCCGGGCGATTGCATCTTGCCATAGAGATCGCGATCACCGATTTCAAATTTGATGATGTAGATCGAGGCTCCGGCTTCTTTCAGGTCGGCGTAAAGTTGCGGGTTCAGCGTTCCGAGGCAGACACTGATCCCAAGAGAGGTCTCACGGCGCAGGGTCTTGATCAATGGCAACACCACCTCGCGCACCGCGACAGGATCTTCACCTGTTTGGATGTTGAGATCGGTCACACTGCTCGGCCGATTATTGATGATCAGTTCCGCGAGTTGCTCGTGATTTCCACGAAAGCGA
The DNA here is from genome assembly GCA_046597605.1 of Limisphaerales bacterium. Taxonomy (GTDB): domain Bacteria; phylum Verrucomicrobiota; class Verrucomicrobiia; order Limisphaerales; family JACDHS01; genus JACDHS01. Next base: position 37,957 of record JBKJKE010000028.1, read on the forward strand.
TTCAGCTTCTTGTTGTCCCGCCGCATCCCGCAGTAGTTGCAGTTTTCGCGGCAAAAATTCGAAACTTCGACGACCGCCCGAACGAAGACTTCTTTATGAAAATGACTCTGCCCTGCAGCAAAGGCGCGCTCGTGTAGCTCGGTCTGAGCTGCCCCGGTCGCCTGCAAACTACGTATATCTGGGAGGAATGACTGTGGAGTCACACATTAGTTAAGTCAGAGGTATCCTTGGAGAGCAAACCAATTTCACTCAGAAAAACCCTGACGAGCCGCCAAAAAGCATTGGAGCCACGCGGGACATCCTCTAGCCTACCCCTGTGCTTTCGCCAACAAAGGTCGCAGTCATTATTCCGTGCTTCAATGAAGCGCGGTTCATTGGCGCCGTGGTGGAGCAGGTTCGCAAAGTCATCCCAAATGTCGTAGTCGTGGATGATCATTCCTCTGACGACACCGCGAAATTGGCGACCCGCGCAGGCGCTCGAGTGCTCCGTAACGAACAACAGCTTTGCAAGGGCGGATCCCTCCTGCGCGGTTTGGAATTAGCCTTCGCGGAAGGATTCGAATGGGCTTTGTTGATGGACGGTGATGGTCAGCATTCTCCAGAAGACATTGAACGATTTCTCTCCCTCACCCCCACGGCTCCTTTGGTCATTGGAAATCGCATGTCCAACTGTGAGCTCATGCCGTTTGTCCGCAAAATGGTGAATCGTTGGATGAGCAACTGGATTTCGGACCTCGCTGGATGTGACGTTCCAGATACACAATGTGGCTTCCGTTTGCTTAATCTATCGGTCTGGCATGAGCTTAGTTTCCAAACCCGCCGTTTCGAGATCGAATCGGAGATGGTGGTGGCATTCGCGAGGGCCGGGCACCTCATTGGCTCCGTCCCGATCCAGGTGATTTACCGAGATGAACAGAGCAAGATCAGCCCAATGTCGGATACGATCCGCTGGTTTCAATGGTACTTCAAGACTTCCAGAAACCTGAAGGGTCCTCCGTTGAAAGCTTCGCCTCGAATCTTAACGAATGATACTGCGCAAACCCTTCCATGAGTTCTTCTCCAACCCAACCTCGAACCCGCGTGGCACGGCTGCTCGATCTACTTCGACGACTCGCAACACTTTGTCTTCTCGCCGTGTGCATCGGCTGGGTTTTGCATAGAATCGAAGCACGCCTGCAAGCAGGCACCGAACCGGCTGGATTTATCCACGGCGTGATGCAGGGCGCTTTGATGCCCCTGGCAATGCCCAATCTGGTGGTAGGGAATGACGTAACGATCTACGCACCTCTCAACACTGGACGCACCTACAAGCTCGGCTACACGGTAGGGGTAAATGCGTGTGGCGCCCTCTTTTTTGGCGTCATGTATTGGCGCGTCAATCGCTGGCGGAAGAGCCGCCCGGCTGTCTAAAAGGCTCGCCGCTCGGGCTGCGACATATCTACCCAGTGCAAAAAGCCGGTCCAGCAGGATCCGCTAACCAGCGTTCATCGCAAAAAGTCGGAGCTGCGGGACCCGCGAAGGGGCATTTTCGTTAACCGGGAGCGTTCAACTTATAGCCAAACCAACAGTGGGATTCTTTTTGGAATTATCTTATCCACGTCCAATTACATCTGTTTCAGAAGGGCGTGATTTAAAACGGATGAGAAGGTGCAGTAAATGGAACGTTAGTAACCCCTCCGGTTGTCCTCGGGCTACTACCGGTAATGGTATGGCAAACACGATTGGTTCGACCCCACATTCCCGAGAATGGTATAGCGAACGCGATTGGTTTGACCCCACATTCCCGGGAATGGTATAGCGAACGCGATTGGTTCGACCCCACATTCTCGGGAATGGTATAGCGAACGCGATTGGTTCGACCCCACATTCTGCACGTTGGGAAGGGTTATTGACCCCTGATTTGCAGGGGTTGTCACG
>JBKJKE010000047.1:0-14240 GCA_046597605.1 Limisphaerales bacterium
GTTATTGAGGCGGAATACACCCAAATACTGGAAAAATCGGACACACCTGCCATAAGACATCAACCCATTCCGCCGCCCCTCGCTGAAAAACACGAGTTTCCGGCCAGACACTAGTTAACGAAAACGGCGGCGAAGCCGCCGATGGTAGCGGCTGGGCGCGCTGCGCCGGCCCCGACCGCGTACCAGCGGTCGGAATCGGAGCATCGAGAGCGTCGTGCGAAGTTTAGATGCCTGTCCTAAGACAAACGGAGCGTGTGATGCATTCTCACGCCGAAGGCTTCGTTGGCGGTTCTGCCCGCTGCACGCGGCCGGGGCCGGCGCAGCGCCCAGCCGCTACCTTCCTGACGCTTTCGCGCCCTCTTTAACTGAACGGCAGTGGAGTTCCCCCACAGCGGGCCATCCATCGTTGACTTTGCCTGTCGTAACTTCTTTCCTACCCGTATCCCATGAATCTGGCCAAAGACCCTGTATCGAGCCAAACCTCTGCCGCGCAATCATCTGGAAAATGGTACGACGGGGTAAGCCGCTATCAATGGCTGATTCTCATGGTGGCTTCTGCGGGGTGGATTTTCGATGTCTACGAGGGCCAGATCTTCAACATCACCCGCAATCAGATGTTGGCGGATATTTTAAAAGTCCCACTCGGGTCACCGGAGATAATGAAGTATGGGGACCTGTTTTTGGGGATATTTTTGATTGGCGGAACGGTGGGCGGGCTCCTGTTTGGAACATTGGCCGATCGAATAGGGCGTGGGCGCACCATGATCCTGACGATCCTGATGTATTCCATCTTCTCAGGCCTCACCTATTTCGCGCAAACGGTGGAACAAGTGGCGGTTTTGAGGTTTTTGGTGGCAATGGGCGTGGGTGGAGAATGGGCCGTGGCGGCGGCGTTGGTTTCAGAAGTGTTTCCAACCAGGGCCAGGGCTCATGCATCCGGCATCTTCCACGCTACCAGTGTCCTTGGAACCTTTCTCGCGACCGGTGCTGGCCTCGCCGTGGGGGCGAACTGGCGCTACGCCTATCTAATAGGGGTGCTGCCTGCGCTGATGATTCTTTGGGTAAGATCGAGCGTGAAAGAGCCTGAGTCCTGGAAAGAGGCCGGTGAAAAAGCAAAAAAAGGGCTTGGGGGAAAAATGGGTAGTTTCCGAGACCTATTGTTGAACAAGCGCTGGGCCTCTCGAGCGATCCTCGGAATGCTTCTGGCAGCCGTTGGCCTGGGCAGTTTTTGGGGTGTGACCGTGGCGGGACAAGATCTGGCCAAAGAGATGTTGATCCGCAATGGAGTTAACTCGAGCGAGGCCATCCAAAAAGGAAAGTTTGCCTATGGCATTGTTCAAACCATCGGCGGCGGTTTGGGTCTGCTCGCGTTCGGACCGCTCTGCGCCCGCCTGGGTCGCAGAAAAGCATTCGCACTGATGCACATCCTCGCCTTCATTATCGTTCCCATCACCTGCTTTCTGCCCACCTCTTACACACAACTGCTGATTCTCTTGCCCGTGTTTGGTTTTCTGACCCTGGGAATGCACGCAGGCTACGCCATTTATTTTCCGGAGCTTTTCCCAAATCACTTGAGAGCGACGGGAACAGGGTTTTGTTTTAATGGTGGAAGAATCCTCGCCGCTTCGATGCTGTGGGCTTCAGGAACCTTGAAGTCGCTGCCTGGCATGGATCTTCGAGTAGCGGTCTCGATCCTGGGATGCGTATTTCTGCTCGGACTCGTGGTTATATTCTTTTTGCCGGAAACTAAGGATCAGCCGCTGCCAACTTAAGGTCACTGCCGCGCGCCGTTACGCAGAGAACAATGAGGCGGCAAGGCCGCCTGAAAGTAGAGCTGGGCGCGCTTGACCGAGAATCCGTTTATTCTTCCTATAGTTCATACCTCGCCGATGCCGGCCGCGTGCAGCGGGCGGAACTGCCACGAAGCCTGTGGGTGTGTATGAGTTAAGCTGTGGCCGTAATTAGTTATTGAAAGATTCCTCAAACTTCGCCTGACGCTCTCGATGGTCCGATTCCGACCGCTGGTACGCGGTCGGGGCCGGCGCAGCGCGCCCAGCCGCTACCTTTCGCGGCTTCGCCACTTCATACTTCTAATCACCACGCTGGCACCCGCTTGAAAGCGTGGTGCAGACGAAACGCTTCCGCTGCAAAGACATTGCTCTGCATCCCGCGCGCTCGGTATTGAATCTCCATCAATTCCGCGAGGGGCGAGAAATCTCCGTCATCACCGCGCGCGAGCTGACTGGCGTGGCACTCCAGCATGCGCTGCTTCAGATCAGCGTAAGCAGAAATATCGATGTAAAAACCGGGGGAGAAACCGCTCATGTCGATCGTGTCGATGAACCACAGGGCTGGTGGCACATTGGTGGCAGCGAGTTTCGTCTTTAATCCCCGTGAGGCACTCGACCACGAGGCAACTTCTGCGAGCTTGGAGGCCGCTTGATGGTCTGGGTGATAATCTTCAGGGGCGTGAGCTAAAATTAAGGTAGGCTTGAATTCACGTACGATCTCGACCGTTTTCGAACGCTCGTCGCTTCCGTCCACCAAGGCTCCGTCGAGAAATTCACCGAGGAACAACTCAGAACCCAGAACCGCTGCCGCAGATTCCATTTCGCGGCGCCGCACTGCCGCGAGGTTTGCAATGGGTTTGTCTGGTTGGCCTTTGTCGCCCTGGCAGAGAACGCAAATTCCGATGGCAGCTCCATCCGCCTTGGCCCGAGCCAAAGTTCCCGCACACAACAATTCGACATCATCTGGATGGGCGACGATGGCGAGAACCCGTTCTTTAGCAAAATGGAGCTTCATAACAGTTGCATGGATGAATCGTGGCAGAGTTGCATGGAGTTTCGTTTCCTCGCAACTCGATTCAACCATTCAACCATTTGTCCTCTCCCGGCACATTTAACTTTTGCTTTCGCAGGTCTATACTAAATATTGCCTCCGACCGATGACCCCGATTTTGGCCCTTGTGGCATTGCTGGTGTTCGCCGCCGTGAGCTTCTTTTTTGCTCTGGCCGAATCTGCTTTGTTTTCATTGGGGAAATATCAAGTCCGCCAAATCAACGAGCGTTCCCCGCGCGCCGGGACGAAGGTTTCCAAGTTGTTGAGTCATCCCCAGGACTTGCTGGGGACGATTGTTTTTGGAAACACTTTTGCCAATGCGTTCATCATCGGTTGCGTGCTTTGGATGACCTATTACCGGAGTTGGCCCATGCTCTGGGCCATGGCCGGGGCTCTATTGGCGATTCTGCTGGGCGCGGAAGTGTTGCCCAAAACATTAGCAGTCCGAGCTCCTGAGTTTTGGGCAGTACGAGTGGCGACGCCGATGCTTTTGTTTCTCCGCCTGACCAAGCCGGTCCGTCATGTCGCTCAATGGATCAACGAGGCTCTCCTGCGAGTGGCGGTCCCGAAGAGCTTGAAGCCACAATTCGGCATCACAGAAGAGGAATACCAGGAATTGCTGGAGATCGCCTGCCAGCAGGGAACTTTAGGTAAATCCGAAAAGGAAATTATTTTGCAAATCATCAGCCTCGATCGGCGCGCGGCGAAGGATGTGATGAAACCACGCTCTCAGATGGCCTGCATCTCGGATGATTTGTCGGTGGAAGAAATGATCGAGGCAGCACGTAAACTGAAACACACGCGGTTGCCGATCTACGACGAAACGCCTGACACGATTGTCGGGATCCTCAATGCGCGGACCCTGCTCCTGAATCCGAACATCGATTTAGCCGAAGCGATTGAGTTTCCCTCCTTCGTTCCCGAAACGATGAATGTGCTGCAACTGTTCAAAAGTTTGCAGAGACAGCAGCGCGGGCTGGCCATTGTGCTGGATGAATTCGGCGGCACGGCCGGCGTCGTGACGATGGAAGACATATTGGAGGCGGTTGTGGGCGAACTTCGCAGTGAAGGTGAGGCTCAGAACTTCGTCATGGAAAAAATAGCGGACGGTCGCTGGCGCGCCAACGGCACATTGCGCATCGACGATTTTCGCCGTGAGTACGCCGAGATCGGCGAGGTCACGGGAGTGGATACGATGGGCGGACTCTTGATGAGCCAATTAGGAGTTGTGCCACAAAATGGGGAATCAGTGATGTTCCGTGGTCTGCGCCTGACCGCGACGGTCACAGACGAACGACGGATCCGTGAGTTGCTGGTGGAGGTGGCGCGCAAGCGTTGATATGGATAATCAACTCCTCATCCCGGCGATCTTTCTTTTCTGTGTGGCTCTTTCGTTCCTGTTATCCGGTATGGAAGCAGGCGTTCTGGCACTCAGCCAAATTCGCATCCGTCAAATGGGCAAGAAGGGGCACCATCGCGCTGAGTTGCTGGGAAGGTACCTCCAGCAACCAGAAAACTTCCTTTGGACGATCCTGATTGGGAATACTATTTCCAACTTCATCGTTCTGGCTATCACTGCGCTGAGGATATACCAGTGGCTCCCAACTAATCGCTTCCTGGCAATCGTGCTATTTTTCGCCGCCTTTTTCGTTTTCTACTGCATCTGCGAACTCCTCTCCAAGATGTTGTTCCGGATGTTTCCGAATCGGCTCTGCCTCATTTGTGTAGTGCCCTTCCGATTCCTGCATCTCGCTTTATCGCCGCTGGTTTGGATTGTTGCCTGGCTGTCCCACAGCTTTCTAAAACTGACCGGCGATAAAGATGTTTCCAACGTTTTCGGCAACCGTGATGAGCTTCGATTCCTCTTGCAGGAATCGGCCCAGAGCCTGAGCACAGACGAGCGGGTGATGATCGATCGTGTGCTGGAATTGCAGAATCGGGTGGTGCGCCAATTCACCGTCTCTCTGGCGGATGTCACGTCAGTAGATTCAAACACCAAAGTGAGCGAGGTGATCCAGTTCGCCCGCGATTCCAGGCATGCTCGCTACCCGGTGTGGAAGAAAGAAGGCAACCGCAACAAGATCATCGGGATTATCAGTGTCAAACAACTGCTTTACCTAACGAACCTGCAGCAGGAGAAATCGGTCGTTGAGTACCTAAGTCCTGCCGTATACCTGAACGAGGGGATGCGTCTTGAGGAAGCTTTGCGCCGCTTGCAACGGAGCGGCCAACGGATGGCAATCGTGATGGGTCGCGATCATCGTGAAATCGGGATCGTGACGATTGAGGACATTTTGAAAGCGATCTTTGGAGAGGTGACGCTCTAATGGATTCGAATTCGATCATCGTACTGGAGCTTCTGGCGGTCGCGTTCCTCGTTTTTCTGAACGGATTCTTTGTTGCGGCCGAGTTTGCCCTCGTCAAAGTTCGTGACACCCAGCTCGAACCGCTCGTCAACAAAGGTCATAAGCGGGCGAAGATTGCCCGGGCGATTCTCAATAACCTTGATGCGGCTCTGAGCGCCACCCAGCTGGGTATCACCCTGGCCAGCCTGGGATTGGGCCGCGTGGGCGAGCCGGTCATCGCTGAGATTTTGGAACCTGTGCTCCTGGGGTTAAATATCGATTCGGAGCAAATGCGACATTCGATTTCGTTCGGCGTTGGATTCTCAATCATCAGCTTCCTGCATATTGTCGTTGGAGAACTGGCCGCCAAATCGCTGGCGATTCAAAAGCCTTTACAGACATCCATTTTTGTCGCCCAGCCACTCACCTGGTTCTACAAGATTTCGTATCCGGCGATTTGGGTATTGAACAAGGCCGCCGGCTCGCTGCTTCGGAAAATTGGAGTGGAGCCGGTGAGTGAAGGAGAAATGGCGCACTCGGAGGAAGAAATCAGGCTTCTTTTCTCCACCACCCAGAAACATTCCGGAGGCAGCCATTTCGGTCGCGATCTCGTTTTAAAAGCGATGGATCTGCGCCATCGCACGGTTCGCGATATCATGCGGCCGCGCAACGACATCACCGCGTTGGATGCAGATGCCAGCATCACTGAGTGTCTCGATATCGCAGATAAGACCCGTTACTCCCGTTTTCCGATCGTGGAAGAAGGGAATCTCGATAAGACCCTGGGTGTAGTTCACATCAAGGACCTGTTTGCACAACGTCTCAAAGCCAAACGTGCGGCGGATCTTCTGCGGTCCTCGGGAAAACTCATCTACGTGCCGGAAACTGCCAATCTGGAACGCGTCCTCCAATTGTTTCAGGAGCGTAAGTTGCATCTCGCTATCGTGGTGGACGAATACGGAGGTACCGTTGGAATGGTGACTTTGGAGAACGTGCTGGAGGATCTTGTTGGACAGATTCAGGATGAGTTCGACCAGGAGAAGCCACTCCTCGTGAAGAAAAGCGACACCACATGGGAGATTGCAGGCAACCTGCCTTTGCGTGAGGTGGAAGAGATCACGGAAGTCGAACTGGAGTCTGAGGGAGTCAGTACGATGAGCGGGTGGATCACCCAGACACTCGGCGGATTCCCCAAGAAGGGTGACGTCACTTCGATCGGAGACTACGAGTTACGAGTGGAGGAAATGGATGGTCCCCGGGTAGCAATGTTGAAACTAGTGAAGAAATTGCCACCGCCGGAAGAGTCGGAGTAGTTACACCGCTGAACAGTTGCAGCGTTACATTGTGAACGATTCGCCCTCCCGTAGATCACCTCTATTTCTTCAACATCTCTCTCAGAACCCGACCTTCGACGTTCTTCATTTTTACGCCAAGTAAAGCTGCGGCTGTTGGTGCGACGTCGCGGTTATCGATTTGTTTTAGATCCACACCAGCCTTCACCCCGGCTCCCCAGCCAATGAACAATGCTTTCAAATTATCGAACTCAGGATCGTGGCCGTGGGTGCCGGTCAACTTATCGGAAGCAGGAGTAACCAAGACGTCGCCGGCTGCGACGTTTGAGAACGTATAGCCTTCCTTTGCGGTCAGAACCAGGTCAGCCATGCGAGGGTCCTCGTCCGGCGGGATCATGCCGCTTTTTTTGTAATCTTTCGGAAGAATAACTCGATCCACCCCTTCAACCCCCTTAAACATCGCCGCAACTTGCTTGCTTAGTTTTCCCCGATTTTTCTTATCGAGCACATAAATAAAACAGCTCCCTCCCTGGGGAAAAGCGAAGACGCGACGTTCCGTGATGTCCATGCCGCGAACCTGCAGAAGCCCGGCTTGCCTTAGCAGGACGTTCGGCTGGATTTTTTGCCGCACCTCGCTGAATCCGTGATCGGAAACAACCATGAGCGTCGCTCGGCCTGGAAACTCTTTCTCCATCACCTCCCAAATCTCCTTCACATAGTCGTCCAGGACTCGAAGTGCTTTATACACTTCAGGACTGCGTGGTCCGTGCAGGTGCTGGAGATGGTCCGCGTCAATCAAGTGAACCAACGCGAGATTTGGTCGATGTTCCTTAATCACATGCACGAGCGTTTTCGTATACAGCTCGTCCCGCATGTGAGACTCGCCTTTCTTGCTCCACTCTTCGAAATGATCGAACTTAATCCCGGCGGACCGCATTTCATCCAACAATCCCGGCGTGGCGTAAGCCGTGAACAAAGAATTGCTATGCACGTCCGGCAGTGTCCAATCCAGGGTGGGGGCGCCACGTGCGGCAGGCCAATTGATTCCCGCTGTTTTCAAACCAGCGTCGTGCACGACGTCATAAACAGTGGGCACCTTGACGATCTCATCCTTGAGGAAAATTGGATCGGCGATCAGAGTCTTTGAAACCGCCTTTTCTCTGTCCCAATAATTATTGGCGATGACACCATGTCGCCCGGGACTAACTCCAGTGACCAACGTCGTGTGATTCGGCCAGGTCATTGTCGGCAATGAAGCCTTCATTCCCCGGGCAACAACCCCCTCGTCTGCCAAACGTCGCAAGGTGGGCAGATCCGCTTTGGGATCATTGAGATAGAAAGAGGCAAAACCATCCAGGCTCACCACGACCACAATACGGTCTGACGCCGGCCCGGGAGCGGCCGTTGCACAGCTGATCGAAAGTCCGACACCCACGGCAATCGTAGTAAACGTGCGTCGTATCGCGGCAAAAAGGGGAATGAAGATGAGCACAGGGTATGTTAGCAAAGATGGCTTACTTGCGCACTTTTGCCGCAACCTTCGCCACCTCGGCATTGAATGCACCCGTCCCGTTCAAAACACCCTTCTCGTAGGCAGCAGCATCAATCTTCAATTGATAATCTCCTGATTTGCCGCTGATCTTGCCTGAACCGGTGAGGACGGACAAAGCACCACTCAATGCATTTCCAGTCTTGGAGGTGGTATCCTGCATGGCGAGTTCGCCCACGTTCTCACCGATATTGATGACCTGCTCCTTCGTGCGAACGTCACCCCATCCGCCTTTCGATGTAAGCAGTTGAGCCATTGCAAAGGTGAGATTCATGCCCGGAGCAACGTTCACGGAAGCGGAGATGGTCTTATAACCGCTGCCGGTCTCGGCCCACGCCTGGGGCGCTGCAATAACATAGGTAGGGATCAGGATCGTACCGTCGCCCAAATTACTTTTGCCAAACTTCATAAAGGGAGCAAGGACAGCGCCGCCCATGCCACTTTTGAATGCCTGATCATCGCTTGGCGCGACCACTGCGAAGACGGTGTTTCCGGAAACTTCCTTTTCCAACGGCATTCCGAGCTTTGCGTCGGGCTTTTCACGCTGCGCCTTTTTCATCCCTTCCGAATCTTTGATATCTTCGTAGGTCTTCACCGTGTAGCCGGCCTGACGCAATTGCGCGACGAAGTCAGCGTAGACTTTCGCGGAAAGTGCCTGTGCGTATTCCTTGCTCAATCCATCCACGGTGTAATGCGCGCTAGCCTTCACACTGTTACCGCTTCCCCCACCAAGAATGGAGAGCCCGCTGCTTTGCTTTGCGGAGAATACCTTTCCGGCGACCGGCAGTTTCAGATAAACGGTTGGAACAATAATCGTCGAGGAGTCGCCCAGGCTCTTTTCCCTGTTGGCTTCTATTTTCATATCAGCAGCCCCGGAAACAGCGACGGCCAAAAAGGTGGTCACGGTAAAAAGGAGGAAGGCACGGAAGACGCATTTCATTTTCATCAACTCCTTTTGTGTCGGAAGAGGTCCCGTAAGGACAAGCAAATTTCGCTCGGAGCCATCACGATATTCCCACCATTCCCAAAAGTATTGGCCCCTTCTCCCAAAACATGCTACTGATGCGACGAATGAATAATCGTGTGTTGATGACGCTGGCTTTTGCCGCCATCTCGGCAGTTGGGTTTGCAGCCGAAGTCAAAACCCCGGGTAAGGCCCTGACTGCCAATCGCACTAATCTCCTTGAGATCACAGGGATGACTTGCAACGCCTGTGCTAAAGGGCTCACCTCCGAGCTGCACCGACTCCCTGGCGTTGTCTCTGCTTCGATTTCCTTCAGCAACAAGGTGGCGACTGTCGCCATCGATACCAATCAGCTTTCGCAGACCACACTTCTCACCGCCATCAAGGAAGCTGGTTTCGGAGCTAAGCCCAAACCCTGATTCAGTATGTCCGAAGAACGAGGTCAGGCAGATGTGAAGATTTTCCTGGGAGTGGCTGTGTCCCTCGCACTGGCGGTCTTTGTCGGCATATTCGTTCTCCTGCGCAATCCACCAGCGGATCTGCCCGCCGCAGGATCACCGCCCGATGTTGACCGAACATTGCGACCGTTTGTTTTGACCGAGCGCTCTGGAGCGGACGTTTCGCGTGAGTCGCTGTCGAATAAATTCCTGGTCGTAAACTTCATCCATACCGGCTGCTCGATTTCCTGCGAGCAGGTGAACAAACGCATGACCGAAGTGCAGCGGTTAGTCGCCGACCAAGCCGATGTCCAACTCTTGTCGCTCTCAGTCGATCCTCGTTCCGATACCCCTCCCGCACTCGTGAAGTTTGCCGAGCGATTCAGCGCAGACTCAAAAAAATGGCTCTTCCTCACCGGCGATAAAACCGAAGTTTATGATCTGATCGAATACAGCTTCCTCCGTCGTCATACTGGTGCGGGGATCAACCCCGAGCTTGGCGGCTTTCTGGATACGGATCGAATTGCCCTCGTGGATAGAAGTGGAAAGGTGCGTCGGTATTTCAACGGGATGCAATCAAGCGCCCCCCAATCAATCGGCGATGCGATACAGCATCTCCGTTCTGACTCTGCACAACGATGAAGCCTATCGCATTGGCAGCTTTGTTGGTCTTCCAATGTTTTTTCCTCGGGGCTCAATCCCCGGCGGTTCCCGGAAGCGAATCGTCCACGAATGCCATTCGCACGTTTGAAACTCGGGGACTGGTGCGAGAGGTCTCGCCCGACCGGAAATCCATTGTCGTCAGGCACGAAGAGATTCCCGACTACATGCCGAAGATGACGATGGAACTGACGGTCAAGAATACCAACGAACTCAAATCCATCTCGGAAGGCGACCTCATCACCTTCAACCTCGTCGTGGATAAAGAGAGTCATTATATCGACCAAATCCGGAAGGTTGGAAAATCCAATGAGGCGAAAACGGATACATCACCTGCTCCTTCCGAAAAGCTTTTGTCGGAGCTGAAACCGGGCGATCTGCTCCCCGACGTAACTCTCATTGACGAGTCTGGCCAAAGCATCCGCATATCCGACTTCCGGGGAAAAGCGGTCGCGTTCACTTTCATCTTTTCACGTTGTCCCCTGCCCGACTATTGCCCGCGGATGAACAAACACTTTGATGAGGCACGCAACTTCCTCTTGAAAGACGGGTCCGCCTCGACCAACTGGCAATTTCTCTCTATATCCTTTGATCCTGAGTTTGATAAACCACCCGTCCTCAAGCGTTATGGGGATACCTATCGCCACGGGAATGATGATCGCTGGCTATTCGCAGCGATTTCACCAGATGTTCTGAGCTCGGTTGCGCCGAGACTGGATTTCCGTTTCAGCCGCGAAGGAGGTAGCTTTTCGCACAATCTCCGCACCGTGGTGCTGGACACGAAGGGCCGAATCTTCAAACAGTTTGATAACAATCTTTGGTCAGCCAACGATCTCGCGAAAGCGATGCAGGCCGCCCGGTGAGGCGGTTTTTTTTCGAATCAGGCCCAGTAAGCTCTATTCTTTCGCTGAGGCGCCGGCGCAGTCCTGATCCGGCCCCATAAATTCGACGAGTCATCAGGCAAACTGGTTGCGAAATAAGGATTTTGGAGTGCGTCAATTTGAGCGGACAATCGAAAGATACTGTTTGACAGTGCAAGCTTTGCTTCACCAAATCGATTGCATTTAACGAAGGAAATGCCATGTTCCTCCGATTAATAGTCACTTCTGAAGCGTGGAATCTACCGTCCAGATTATGAACCCGATGTTGGGCACCTCAGAAGCGCATGGAACATTGATTCAATTTCTTTGAATGGGTTTTGCATCGTTTCTTCATGCATGCACAAGAACTTCAACGTCGTTCTTCCGCTCGCAGACGTGTTGCTGGGCACTATGATTCTCCGTTCAAAAGTTCACTTTAAACAAGCGGAAGGTCCTTCTGTTCCTAACGTTCAACCTAAGAAAACCGCGGTTCCTGTGCATGCTGCTGCTTCCTGAGCAGCCCCTGATCAGACAGCCAGCGGTTCAGCTAAAATTTTAATATGTCATTTACGAACCTTGGTTTGTCTCCTCAGATGCTCGAAGGAGTGAAGGCGATGGGTTATACCGACCCAACGCCAATTCAACTCCGCGCCATCCCCTTGATCCTCGAAGGACGCGATGTAATCGGTAGCGCCCAGACCGGAACCGGAAAAACGGCGGCGTTTGCCTTGCCGATCCTTTCCAAGCTGGGCGAGCATCATAACAAGCCCCGAGTGTTGATTCTCGAACCAACCCGTGAATTGGCCTCCCAGGTGGAAACCGCAATTCGCGATTTTGCCCGGTTCACCAATCTCACGGTGGCAGTGATTTTCGGTGGCGTGGCTTACGGCCGGCAGATCGATGCGTTGAAGACCGGGGTTGATATTCTCGTCGCCACTCCGGGTCGTTTGCTTGATCACATGGAAAAGGGGACGTGCAAACTGGATAGCATCCAGTATCTCGTATTGGACGAAGCGGATCGCATGCTCGACATGGGTTTCCTCCCGGACGTTAAGCGCATCGTTCAGAAGTGCCCCGCCAATCGTCAAAGCAATCTATTCTCCGCCACAATTCCTCCCCAGATCGAAACGCTGATCAAATGGGCGATGAAGAATCCGGAAACGATTGAAATCGGCGCCCGTCGCACCCCAGCTGAAACGGTTAAACACGTTATTTATCCTGTCGCCGAACGTCAGAAACAGGATTTGCTCCGCTCGCTACTCGACCAGGTGAAGTACGACTCAGTCATCATTTTCTGTCGCACGAAACATCGGGCTGACCAGATCTCTGCCCTGCTTCGCAAAAACCAACATGCCGTGGCAGTGCTCCACTCGAATCGCACCCAACGGGAACGGGAACAGGCGCTCAAAGGATTCCGTGATGGTCGTTTCGAAGTTCTGGTTGCCACCGATATTGCAGCACGCGGGCTCGACATCGCGGATGTCAGTCATGTGATTAATTACGATGTGCCAATGCACCCGGAAGATTACATCCATCGTATTGGAAGAACCGGTCGTGCTGAAGCCAAAGGCGACGCCTTCACCCTCATGGTGGCGGAAGATTCCAATTACGTGACCCGGATCGAACGCTTCATCAGCCAGAAGATTCCACGCCTCCGTCTGGAAGGTTTTAACTACGAATACACTGCGCTGTTTGAAGAAGAAAAACCTAATCAACCACCCCGCACGGAACGCAAGATCCAGGGAGTTCGTCTGAGCGGCGGTTATTATTTTGGTCCAGCCAAGCGGAAACGTCGTTAATCAAAGGCAGTCGGCCTCAACGTTTTGGCAGGAAACGTTATGTTTCCTGCCTTTTTCTTGTCATTCAGAGGCCAGAAATCCCAGAACCGGAACGTTTTTCGGTTTGAATTTCGCTCCGGTTCTAGAACCGGGACGTTTTTCAATCTCATTTTCCTTCCGGTTCTAGAACCGGGGCACTTTTCAGTCTGATTTTTCCCTCGGTTCCAGAACCGAGACGTTTTTCAGTCTCATTTTCCTTCCGGTTCCAGAACCGGGGCACTTTTCAGTCTGAATTTCCCTTCGGTTCCAGAACCGGAGCACTTTTCAATCTCATTTTCTCTTCGGTTCCCGAATTTCCCGCGACTAAAATCACCCGTTGGAGGTCGTTTTCCATTTGAGGGCTCCTCTCCGTTCTTGATAGGTCTCCTGTTCTGCAGGGACAATACCCCTTGGAATTTGGTTGCTAAGGAAATCAGTGAAACGTAACGCCGGATTGTAAACGAAAACGCCGTGAACCTCGAAAGCCCACGGCGTTTAGCTGCTATCTCGCAAGAGCTATTTTTTGGCTTCGACGTGCCAATCTAGATACAGGTAATTGCGCTTGGTGCCGTGAACGATGTCGTCAGGGAGAAATTGGCCATAGTTCGCAGTCCCTGTGTTCGTGCTGGAGAGCGTATTCTTTTTATCCACATCGACGATTGCCCAATTGGCTGAAGGATAACGAATGCCACCCACTTTCAATCCCATATAATCAAACGCCGTGCTTCCGCATATCGCTGCACCTTGCGATTTTGAGGGATATCCGAAGGGCAGTCGTGCAGTCACTGGAGCGGCGCACATATCTGCTGGTGGATTAGAGAAGTCATTCGTGATCCAACGGGACACATGGTAACTGACGTTGGTCGCCAAAACGTTCGCGGTTGCCGGCGGTCTTGGGCGAAGTCGAACGGAACCTGGGCAATCCGCCACCTTTGCATACTGAACAGCGGCTTTGGGCGTGGCAGCGCCGATGTATCTGGCGATATAGTTAATGAGCCCGTACTGGGTCTGATCCGTGCTGGAGTAGTGCCCATAGATTCCGGTCCAACTTGGCCCTGGCAAGGAATCATTGTTGTCAGAGGTGAACATCGCGTTCGCATACGCATACTGCTTCAAATTGCTCATGCATTTGGCAGCTTCAGCTCTTTGCTTCGCCTTGGCGAGAGCCGGTAAAAGCATTCCGGCCAGAATAGCGATGATGGCGATAACGACGAGCAACTCAATTAGCGTGAATGCTTTTTTAGTCTGTTTGGGTTTCTGCATAGGGTTTCCTCTATCCTTAACTGACTTACTTTTAAAATCAAGCAGTGCGTTGCTGACAACAAATAAGATTTTTGACTTATGACTGACGTTCTGGGGCCAGGGCTGCATCAAGCTATTGAGAGGAATGAATAAGGATAAGGGTGAGAAGCGATTTTGCGGGACATGCATTGAGGGATCATTTTCAATGGGGCGATGCCAAAGCCGCTACGAAT
>JBKJKE010000082.1:0-2868 GCA_046597605.1 Limisphaerales bacterium
AAATGGTCAACTACCTGCCAATTCAACACAAGCACTCAATAATCTTGCTTCATATTATGAATCAGTATGTGATGATCGTTCAAAAGTAGGTATGGCTCCTACGGATGCTATGGTAAATGCCCGCCTTGATCCTTCTCCTTCTAATCTCTTTCATCCTTCACGTATTCCACATGCTGCGGGTGATGCTGATTGGAATGAATCTGAAGTAAAGACTGCATGTACACATGCACCTCTGAATACTGCATTAGGTCCTGATCAATTTCATGCAATGTTTGTACGACATGCTGGTCCTATTGCAATCAATCTATTAACACGATGTTTTAATGCTATGCATCATTTAGGTTATGTGATTCGTTCATGGCGTGATGCTGATGTTGTAAGCTTGTACAAGAAAGGTTCACGATCAGATCCATCCAATTATCGTCCTATTTCTCTTACATCGATCCTAGCACGTATGTATGAACGTATGATTCGAGGTCGTTTAGTTGCGATCATTGAACCATTGTTGAGTCGTTTTCAATTTGGATTTCGAAAAGGTCGATCGACATTAGATTGTCTCACGATCTTACAACAACGTATCTATGATGCAATGAGAAGGAAATCATTAAAAGCTCGACGTTTACCAGTTGCCTTTCTTGATCTTCATAAAGCATTTGATTCGGTTCATCATCGTTCCTTACTATATAAACTTGCTGTTCAGTTTCGCATTACAGGTCGACTATGGATGTTCCTCTCTGCCTTTTTAACAGATCGTCGTGCACGAACTGTACAAGGTGAACTTCGATCTGAATGGGTTCCTATGCGAAGTGGAGTACCACAAGGTTCTGTGTTGGGACCATTATTGTTTTTATGTTACATAAATGATCTCTTGGTCTCTATTTCTGAGAACACTCAATGCGAACCTCTTGCATTTGCTGATGATCTTGCTCTCATTCCTCGATTACGAAAAGAACAATCTCGTCGTCGTGTCCATGCTGGTTCTACTTTGCGAAAGGCACTGAAGATTGCTGGTCGTTGGTCGATTCGATGGCGTATGAAATTTAATGCAGGTACTGACAAATCAGCAGTTGTTATGTTTCGATTACACGGAGGACATTCGAACTTTGATGATGATCACAAAGGTTATCGTTTGCATTTGGGTAATCGACAGTACACTGCATTACCGTTCACTCAATCATACAAATATCTGGGTGTGTGGTTTGAAGCACAAGGAGGGAGAACTAAACAGTTTGAACATGTCTGTTCTAAGCTTCGTCGTGCTTCTTTCTTTGTGACACGTTTACTTCGTGATATTCATCCTCGTATTGGTATTCAATTGGTGAATGCTACGATTCGTTCCATTCTTTCCTATGGTCTTGCCTTCTGGGAACCCTCATCTGCACAATTGTATCAATTTGATAGTTGTATGGCAATCCCATTGAGACGCGTATTAGGATTACCAAATAGTACACATACGGTTGGAACACTAGCTGCATGTGGAATACCATGTTCACGTGCGATATTGGAACACATGCAAATGCGGACTGCTGTTCGTGCTGCGTATCAATTGTCAGATGACAATCCGGCTCATGATATGTTCACGAAAGCACTACGTCAACGTTATGTGACTCCTCTCATGAAGCGCGCTCCATTGGCTGCACGTGTGAAGCCACTCATTCGCAGTGGACAATGGGGTGATGCTTCACTTGGCTTACAACAGTACAACAGTGGTGACCGTCGTTCTGTGAAACGACAGTTACATGACCTGTGTTTGAAACGAGGTTATACATTATGGAAAGGTGGAGGTGATGTATCTCGTCCACCAGATGCATGGTTAGAGAAACATCATCCATCTCGTAATGCTCCGATCAAACAGTGGTATGTAGGTGATTCACGTAAACAATTGATATGTGAACCATCTCTTCAATCCGATGATCTCATCACTGCTCGACTGCGTGCACGTTTACGTCATGGACGCGCATCGTTCAGTGCTCGTCGACATATGTATGCTAGCACCTGTCGTTTGTATGCTGCTTCTCCTGACTGTCCTGAATGTGGTGCCAATGTACCTGAAACATCCGAACATGTTTTACAGTCATGTCCTCGGTTCAGTGTACAGCGTCATCAATTGGACTGTGAGTTACAGTCTGCTCATATTTCTCGCTCTTCTTCTGCTCCTCCCTCTTCATACATCTCTGTATGTCATGCTGCTGTGGTTTCATTCGCTGGTTTGATTCCACGTGGTTTTCGTTCTTCTTCTTTTCTTCGTTTTACTTGGCTTTCTTCAACTGGAAAGTTTCTTCGTTCCATTCACAAACTCCTTCCATTCTAATATCATTTCATTCAATTCGTATATAGTGGTAGTGTAGGGAGACGATTTGAGATGAGATGTTAGGATGGGTTTGTGATTGATGGAATGTGCATTGTTAGATTGCACTACGAGAGAGGCGTATATCATGCATGCTGTGCGCTATTTCGTGGTGTATTTTATTTCGACTCATATATTTCCCACACTCCCTCACATATACACACTTGACCTGACATCTCGACCCAGAAGCGCATTTTTCCCTCTTTGGCCCGGTGCATGTTCGGTTGAACAGGGTTTTTGTTTCATAGGGATGTAAGTGAGTGTGTTACATAGGACTTTTATGTTTCGTGAGATTTCCGTTTCGAATTGAGCTGATGATTGTGCAACTTATAGTGAGCTGATCGTCTGAGCTATGTAGCAGTAAAACGTAAACTTAAACTTAAACTTAAACCTTTTCCACCATGACACATCTCCACATTCACCTCACTCCCTCCTCCCTTTTCACCTCCCCCATTCACCTTCACCTCCATTTCGACAAACCCCGTTCTTTTTAGTTGAGGTTTGTCATTTCTCAACGAAAA
>JBKJKE010000191.1:0-21493 GCA_046597605.1 Limisphaerales bacterium
AAAAAGATGGGCAATCCGCCGAACGAAGGTAATCGGAGAAGTAAAACCTCCCCAAACCCGGGAACGAAGGCGATCGGAGAGGAAGAATCTGGGCGTTCCCTGGAACGAGCGCAATCCACCTCGGAGATTGTCGGTAACACGCGAAATGGTGGCAATCTTACGCGAGGATTGTCTCCAAAAACGTTTTTGGACCCCTGTCACCGCCGTAACACCCCTCCAAAAATGTGTTTGGAGACAATCCTCGCGTCAGATTGCCTCCATTTCTGGGTGTGACGGCGTTCTAACTTGCTGGATTCTTGTTGCGCAGGAGGGGTGCGGACCTTGGCCGCCGGCTTCGGTGACAAGAATGTTGATGCGGCGTCCAAGCATCACTTTATCCCGAAATCATTTTACGCAGCGGCTATAATTCCGCCCATCCGGTGTGGCTTAGCTCCAGCCATCTCACCCGCGACAGGGTCGATTTAGAAACTTTTTTGACCATGTCGGACGGTCTGGTTCGGGTGAAATTCCTCTTTTTGCATGTGTTTCTGCTTACCGGGAGTCCCATCAAAAGAGAGTCAATCGCAGCCAGACGGATGTAACCAGGCCTTGGTCGGCGAGGCTTCCATCGCCCCGCGCAGTTCTTCTATCGTTCCATTCTCACCATTGGGATGACTCTCACTCCTTCGCAACCTTCAGGTTCAACCATATCTCACCAAAAAGTACCATACTAAATCTCCTTTTCCGGAAATTACCTTTGGCAATCGCTATAGATGCGCAATGAAAGCGCCTTAGAAGCTTTCCCCTGAATTAAGCGGTTCGTTTCCTCTTTTCGGGAGGAGGTGTGACTTGTCGCCGCTTAGCTGGATGAATTGGTTTGTATTTCCACAACTTTCTTAGGCTGGGTAAGAGTGTACGACGACCGACATTGGCCATCCTGACAAGAGATCTGCTGAGGAGGTTGTTACAAGCCACCATCGGTTCCAAATACAAGACGTCTTGACCGGCCATTCCTCTCTTGAAGTGATACACGCCAGGGTTCGTTTCTGGGTTGATTCCTCCCAGGTTGTAGTGCTCGACTCCGTTTTGTTTCATCCACTCGATCATACGCCATTGCAGTAGATACGATCCCTTGAGGGTTAGTCCCTGGTCAGTGGTCCCTCCGAAGAGGTAGATGCCCGAGTTACCCATGGCTGTTGCGATCATGGCGGAGACCGGCGTTCCTTCGCTCAAGCAGATCATAACCTTCATCCTCTGGGTGGGTGGGAGATATTGTTGGATTTGCGCGAAATCACGGATACTGGATGTTGTCTTGAATTGCTTTCGTTGCCACATCTCATCGAACACTTCCTGCATCGTCCGGAAATCTTTTGCGTTAGATCCTTCGATTATCGTCAGTTCATTTTTTCCAGCACGGTTAAGTTGATTGCGCCATTTCTGTTCAAGCGCTTTTCGCAGGTCTGGCAGGGAACGGGTGAGATCGAGGATGAATGTTCTGTAGGAATCCCCGGGACTGAACGGCTCGACCTGAAATTGCTGAAAGCCTGATTGAAACAACTGAGCACGGCAGGTTCCTCCCACAGCGTTTGGTAAAATGCGCAGGAACAAGCCTCGTTTTTCTACATATTCCTCATGGAGTGCCTTTGCCATTTGCCTCACGATAGTTGCATCGAGCGCCTGACCTCTCAGGTTGCAGAGTGGCCCCCAGCGCAGGTAGGCGACTCCGGCGGGGAATCCGGACGCACGAACAATGCGCAGCTGTGCCATCCCAACAACGATTCCATTTCGTTTGAGCACCAGGTGACTGAGGTTCTTTTCTCCCCATCGAACCGAGCCATAAGGCCAGGTCTGGTAGATGTTTGCGTCTTCGAAAGCTCCGAGCTCCGCAGACCACGTGGCAGCATTCACGAGATCGACCTCAACAGCGTAGTTGGCATTGTCCATGAGTTTTGGTGCAGAGTGCAACCATGTGCGATAAACGAACTATGGTTGAACGGTGCGCAAACCAGTCGGTGCTGCTGGAGCTTTGATTGCAGGGACCGCAATCTTCATATCGTTCTGAATTTCGCTAAGCCCCAGGGCGCGGGTGTAGATACGAACGTCGTCGATCGTTCCATGCCAATAAGCGTCGAACAATGCACTGCCACCAATCGTTAAAGGTTCGTTCGAGGTGATGATTGGTCCGGTTTGCTCCCTGCTACCAACGAGAACTCCATTCACGTATAAACGCATATTGGTGCCATCGTATGTGGCGGCAAGATGCGACCATGCATTGACAGGCAGGTTCGACGTTCCGGACAGGTTGCTTGGGCTGACCGAAATGCCAAGAGAGGGCACACCGGAGGGCGCTGACGAGCCTTGCAGCACATACGAGACACGAGTGGCATCATATGGCTTAAATACGATTGGTCGCCAGGTTGTGGAAGGGGTTGCGGGGTTTACCCAGGCTTCAATCGTGAGACCCGTCGTGGCTGCAAGAGCCGCGGTATGATCAATGAAAACAAGTGAATTCGTCCCATTGAAGTAAAGGCCCTGTCCGTTCTTGCCCGGACTTCGAACCGCATTGGTGAAGGTACCGCTCAGGCTTTTACCAGAGGAGTCCGCAACCACAGTTCCAACCGTCTCTTCAAAACTATAGGCGGCCTGTAGGCCTGTTCCTGGAATGATTACCCCAGAGACTGCTACGGTAAGCGCAAGGGCCTGTATCGAGTTGGTGCCATCCGAAACGGTTAAGTTCGCAAGGTATTCGCCCGGGGTTTGATAGGTATAGCTTGGGTTCGCCGCCGTCGAATTTCCTCCATCGCCGAAAGTCCATTTATAGGTCAGGCTTGCCTGTTCGGGATCCGAGGAGCCGGCACTGGAGAATGCCACAGAAAGTGGAGCTGTCCCGGACGTGATATTCGCACTCGCTTTCGCAATAGGTGAGAGATTAATCGTGCCGGCTGCGGGATCGCGTTTATTAATCCAGCGGTATCCTGCCGGGATCATCATGGGGGAGAACGAGGGACTGGCGGGATTGACGGGAGGAAACGCAAGCGATCCAAACCAGGCCGGTTTTGAGCTGAGAAATAATGAATCAGGAATGTTTCGATCGCTGATTGCCGGGTCCCACACGATTCCTGCGGTCTTGATGTCGTAGTTGCCGTGTTCAAGCAGGGTTAATGTCGGGTTGGCCAACGCTGGTCCGCCGCCCGCAGATTCGGAGGTGTAACCATAGGTGAAAAGATAGGGCGGATTGTCGTAAGCGCGCGCCTCTGGATTCACGGCTTTCCGGACGACATTGCGTGCCAGCAAAGGCTGGCTGCCAACAACGTTCCCGACGACGTTATGCACCGGGTGTATTTCCCAGATATCAATCGCCCGGTTTGCCTGGATCAAGGATACCGTGGTGTTGGTGTCTTCAACGCCGCGTCCTGTATAGGGAGGATGCGCAACGCCAGTGCCGGAGAAATAATTGCGGAAGATGGTTTGATGGCTGGCGCTGCCCCAATACGAATCCGACTGAAATTTTTGGCCCACGTTTCCCTCGAATAAATTGAACTGCGGGTGTGCCCCGTGATTGCCGATAATGCTGGGTGGAAGCCATCGGTTCCCGCTGGCAGATCCCTGGTCGAAATTTCCTTCATCGTAGTTATACGCAATAACGTTTCCCGCTGCTCCCCATTCCACCATGATCCCGCAGTGAAGTCGCCTAGTGATGTTGTCAATGACAAGACACGCAGTGGTTTTGGTCCTGAGTCCAATCATGTTGTCGAAGTTCCCCGAAGTGTGGATGTAGGCATTGTGAAAATAATTGCGCCGAACCTCGCAGCGATACGACCAATCCAAAGTGCAATGATCGCCGTCCGTATAGTCTGATTCCACTCCCTGCACCCAGCAGTAGGCTGCTCGTTGAAAGAAGAAGTTTCGGGAAGTGCCGGTGTTGTTCGCGTATGTTTTCAAATTTTCCACTCCTGACCATTTACATCCTGCCGCGAATCGAGTTGCCCAGGGTGTGCGTGAATAAGCGGAGTAGAGGCCGGGAGTGATATCTATTGTGTTCCCACTCACAGATGTAACTTCAACAATTTGCCCGCGTGCCCGTTGCCCGGAGGTGCTCCAGCTATCTACCCAGGTAGCAGGCGAGTTAATGGTGCCATCAATCGAAACATAAGCCGGGTCGTTTAGTTCGGTGATGACCAGGTAAGTTCCGACAGTTATTCCCGTTGTGGAGGCCACTGTGATCGCGGTTGATCCGGCGGTGGCGCCCCCGGAAACTCCTGTGCTGATCGGGTTTGGGTCCCACTGCAGGCCGCTCGTTCCAAATTCGAAGAGACTGGCTGCGGAACCGTGAGATGAAATGACAGTGGAAGTGCCCTCACCCCGGAGGGTGACATAGCTGGGCATGACTAATCCTCCGACGACTCGAAACTTACCGGCCGGAAGTTTCACCACTTGATTGGCCGGGCAGGTATCCAGTGCTGATTGAATCGCCGCGCGAACATCCGTCGCCCCGGTGTTATCAATGCCGGTTAGTGTTTTGAAAATGGTAGCTCGCTCTGGAATGCCGCCAGGAATTCCCGGATTCCACTGGATGCGTCGGTTGGCACTGATGATCTCCCCGTGCAGAAGCACAGTGCTGAGAAGTACGAATGCAGTGCCAGTAAACAGGGATCTTTTTACCCACGAATGAAATAAAATAATTTTCATAACTCCTATCTGTCTGGGCGGCAGCTTTCTCAGCTACCTGTGAAAAATCTTGAGGAACAAGCAGGGCAGTAAAGGGTCAGGCGAAGGCAAGGCGGTATAGGTGATCCAACGCTTTGGATTTATTCCGGCCCCGGTCAATCAGTTCTACCGCAATTTGGGTACATGCTAATGTCGTGAACAACAAAAACATTTGAATCACCGGCCCCCATTTTATCTGCGGTGATACTCGAACTAAAATTTGTAAGAGAGTGATCTGGGTGACGTAGGCAAAAAGCGAGTAACGCCCAAGCAAAAGAAGGCGGGTTTGTAACGGTCCTGAGCCACTGATTTTCGAGCCGAACAAGTAAATCAGTGCAAGGCTCAAGCAAACGCCTGCTATTTGCAGGATGTAGAGCGCATTCCAAAGAGTGATGGCAATGAGATAAACCCCGTAGGCAGCTAAAAAGAGAGGCGCATAATGCACCATCTTGTCGAGTGATTGCCGTGGAATGTTTCCAGCGAGCATCCCGAGCAACCCGATTGAAATGAGTTCCAGGTTAGGAATGATCATTCCGTAGTGTCGTAAAACAAACACTCCCAAAAAGGATACTCCAAATGCCAGATAGAAGGCCCCTGTGAACCATCGGTATGCAACCAGGAGTGGTGCCGTAAGAATCAAAAGGTAACCAATAGGAACAAGGACGTCGAAAACTGCCGCGCGTCCATCCCCTATCAAGTAGATAGGAAGAAAATTCTCTGCGAATTGGCGCAGTCCTAAAGAGGAGCCCGTGTAATTGCGGGAGGAGACAATGGTGGCTGCGATATTCAAGAAGGTAAAAAGAACAATCAGCTTTAGCCCCCGCTCGACCAGTCTCTTATGCAGCCGCGTATCGCGAATCGAATACCTGGGCAGATAGATGTTCCCTACAAGAAACCCAGTCAGGAAGATGAAAGACGGAGTGATAAATCGTAAGTAGCGGTAGATGGATCCGTCGTTTACTACAAAGTAATTGATCCAGTGGTATAGGATCATAAACAAGACCAGGACCCCTTTCGTGAAATCCAGCGCCAGGTTCCGATCCTGCTGACTGTTCCCAACCGCCGGCCTCAGCTTTATGGCCGGAGGCACCTTAAGAACGAGGTGCGAAATGTAAGCTTTTGGATCCATGGGTCTCCTGGCGTATTTTTAATCCGCTTGGCACCATAGGTCTGCCGCTCGAAAGCAGATCAATCCTTCTGAACCGCACCTAAAGTGAAAAGAGGAATGGCCTCTATGTGGGAGAACTTTGAAGGCCTTGGCTTCACAATACGGCTGTAATTGATGCATACCAACAATTGCACAAACCAGAGCAAGGCGTTTTTGTTGAAGCTCGCTTCCGTAAAGTTGTACATTATGCAGATCAGGAAAAAAGCCAGGCGAACTTTGCCGAGCTGCGAGCGATTCTGAAGGTCTTCCTTGATCACTTTGAACGAGGCACTCAGGAAGGCGATGAGCATTACTATTCCCAACATTCCTCCATTCAGGAATGTCTCAAGGTATCCATTGTGGGCCTGGATGATCCCCAGCTTGTTGTAAATTAAATCCAGCCGTTCGCCGGACCAGAATGCGTTAAACCCGCAACCAAAAAACCAGCTGCTGCTGTGACTAATTAACATGGGCCAAACCTCGGTTCGTGTCGTCAACGTCATATCTCGTCCAAGGGTGTGTACAACCACGAGTTCAACGAGGTTGAACATGGCGTTGAAGAGGACAAGGAGCAGCGAACCAAGGATCAAGTATGTGCCGAGGTTGTGAAAACGGCTTCGAATCATTGGAAGTTGCATGCCGAATATGACTGAAACACCTATGATCATGCAGGCCATCGCTGTTGCACTCCTTGCCTTCAGCAGCAACCAGCCCGCAAGGAGAAGGAGTATCATGCGGCTCCCTCTCAGGATCAGATCGTTTCGTGCTTTTCGCTTTTTGGGTTGATCAAAAAAATCCCAGATTAAAAATAATCCGCACACCAACACCAAAGCTCCCAGGCTGTTTTTGTGTGTGGCCACTCCCGTGAACATCATGTCTCCTGACCAGACGTGATAGGCACGTCCTAAACCTGAGAATCGGATCAATATGACCGACATCGGCAGGAGCACGTAACTGCATCTTAAGAAGACCGCTTTGATGGCTTCAACCGGATGGGTTTCTGACAATACCAGCAAGACCATGATAATATTGCCAATGTCCTTGAACCAACGCTTCATCGAAAGAAGCGGTTCATCTGACCACACCACGCTGCAAGCCCAATAGAGGAAAAAGAAAACCAGCCAACGATTCTGGCTACAGAATAATTTCAAGCTGACCGTTCTCCGTAATAGGACAACGATGCCCCCAAGGATCAGGAACATGTGAACCCAACGGTCTATGAAGTTTCCTTCGTCATAAGCCGCGGCAGCACCGCCAGTTTCCCCGCTATAGGCGAACCAGGTTGAAACTGGGCGGGAGCCGACGAGAATAACCCAAAGCACAACCATCCATACGGACGATGAAACCGAAGGACGTCGTCGCAATTCCTGGGCACAAAGCCAAAGCATCATGGGAAGAACAATCAGGGCGATGAGCATAGGGGCTGGTTTCGAAGGACTAATTCACAACGTATCTGCCCACAGCAGATCCAAGTGCGCGCCTCATTTACCGAAGCCAAAGACGAGGGCGATTCCTTGCTTTTCCATGATTGGCGTTTTCGCCAGCATCCGATCAAGCCAACGGACTCCTGGTCGGATCGTCAGGAGCCACTTTGCCTCGAACTTACACCGCGCTCTCCAGAGCAAATAGTCGAGCAAGGCAACTCGCTTGTAATAGAGATTGCTGAAACCGAGCTTCGCTCTCAACTGATCAAGCTCAAAACGGGTATATCCGCCTCTTTCTGTGGCTTTTCGATCTTCAGGAGAGATGCCGTGTTTCTTATGAGATCGCTTTTGCATTCCCCGCAGGATCCCTTTTTTGGCTTCCTGCCACAGTGGGGAATAGGCACCGTCCGCAAACCGACAAAAGCCTCCCGGCTTCAAGCATCGATATATTTCGCTGAACAAGGTATGAAGGTCATCCATGTGATGGACAACCGCGTCGGCACAAATGACATCAAACGTATTTTTCGGGAAGGGCAGATGGTAGGCATTAACAGCATGAAAGTGGCAATCATTCGGATGCTGTGTGCCAAGTGAGGAGGCTTGATACCTCCGCTTTGCATATTTAACCGCCTCGAACGAAAGGTCGGTGAAGGTCACGTTGGCTCCCCGCTTCACAAACAGAAACTCTTTCACGCTCGTTCCGTTTCCAAGAAGCAGCACTTTTTTTTCGGAAAGATTCCCCAGGCTGTTTAGATATTCGCTTGAAGACACGTCCAAGGTCCAGAGGCTGTGATAGTCAATTGAGTCCAATGAGTCTTTAGTCGTCCAACCGCCGTCTGCGTATTCTGAGTCGTAATGCGCACGTTCTTTTTGAGAAGCGGCATCTACCACGAAATCGAAAGACCCTTCGTTGGAGCAAATCTCCAGGTTGCCTTCCCTATCATAAAGATGAGCCCCGACACCTCTTATCAACGGATACTTTTTGATAGGATGACAGTGCTCGCTCCCGGAGCGTTCTTCCGCAATTCGCTTTTTGATTATTTGGTTCATAGGCTCGGGTTCTGCGCACAAGTATGTGACACTGGGAGAATGACAAGTGATGGGGAGAGGAAGGATCGAACGGACGAACGCTACTAACCTGCAACGTACCTGTCTCCCGCTGGCTTCAAGCCCACGATCGAAAGCAATTTGCCAGCATGATCAAGCAATCGGATGAGATAACGGAGGGCAAGGTGCTGTCCGATAAGTGCAAGAAATGGCAGCATCAAAGCGTAAGCCGGTACTGCCACCAGGGATTTTCCAATCCCGCCAAGGCTCGTGAGATTTTTTTCATTTTGCCCGCGCAGTAAAGCCCGGCGCAGTATATAACTGCGGCGACAGCGTTCCGGTGGCACAATTTCATGAACGGCTGCCTCATTGCACCAGATGAATACAGATCCATGTTCGATCATTCGTCTAAAGAACTCCTGGTCCTCGCCTCCCGCTCCAAACTCGCGACGGAATGGTTCCGCCACACCGTCGAGAATCTTGCGCCGAAACAACACATTGCCGGTTCGGGTTTGTCGCCAACTCAGGACGTAACCGGTTTCGTGCTCCGGTCGCTCACAGAAGCGTCCTCTAACTAGCCATGCGGGGGGGGCGTGCTCAAAGTGCGGACGCACCGGGGCGAGCACACCGTCCGCGTTATACTTGTTGCATGCGTTTAATAGTTGGAGCAGCCAGTCCTTGGGAGGGAACTCATCATCGTCGATAAACGCGAGGAAATCACCGGTGGCATTTGCGACAGCCCGGTTGCGCACAAGCGCGATGTTCTGCTCCGGTTCCACGCAGTAGGTGACCTTTATTGGAGCAGTTACCGCTAAACACCGCACTATTGGCTCTGCAGAACCCAAGCGATCATTGTCCGCTACCACGACCGAATAGGTAAATTTGCCTTCTGTCTCCTGGCGGATGACATCCTCCAACAGGCGCTTGAGCAATGAGGCACGTTTATAGGTGCAGATGCAGACAGTGATGTGCATGGGAAACTCGAAGGTTGTCCTACGACGGATCGATCAACTGGCGTTGGATTAACTCCAGCGTGAGAGCCTGGTGCAGTTCAGAAGTGCGGTTTCGGCCGTTTTGGACATGATCCTTTACTAGAGCTTCCAATTGTGCCCTTTGGAAAAACGGTCGGCCGAGGGTATGGGGGTCTAACAGGATTTCGGCAATATATTTTGAGAGTTGGTCACGATACCAAACACGGAAATGGTAAAATTTGTGCCGGCCGAGGAAGAGGTCCTGAAGACGCAACGGTGCAAGGGCATGATCGACTCTCGAAAGCCATTGTGGCATGCCGTAGTCATAAGCATACTCAGCTTTGAAGGTAAACTCTTGATAGAAATGCCGCGCTTTCGTCAGGATCGGATTGGCTTGGTAAAGCAATCCACGATCGGTTGGAAGACGGCTGAGGCTTGGGTTGCCTTCGGCTATTAAACGGAGCGAAGGCACCTTGCTTATCAGTTGCTCCCGGGATGCGCGATAGGCCAATCGCACCAGTTCATTATCCAGATATGGAGCGCGCAAGGTTAGTTGGGATTGTTCAACCGAAAGGCGGGAATAATGGTGCCATGGCACCTGTTTAAATGCGATAAATGAGAGTGGATGACATTGTGCCTCTCGCGAATACGTCGCTGCTGCCCTCTCACCAAGCCGAACCAACTCCGTATCATAAACCGCCGAGCTAAGTAATTGGGGTTTGAAGGCCACGTTGCCGCGAAGGATTTCAGATCCATAATTTCCTGTCAGGCGCACCGGGGCAATTTCGCGCGCCTGCTGATTTGCGTATAACTCCACAGAACCGGTTACATCCATTGCTCCATCAGAAATATAAATTGCCCGTTCAGCGAAAAGCCCGAAATCCTTCAAGAAATTACCGTCGACCGGGATTGTCTCATGGGACTGTTTACATAGCCTCGCAACTTCGCGGGCGATGGTAACGTCCGTGCAATCACGATACGTTCCACCAAATGTGTAACACGGCAGAATTCCCGGACGGGATCCGGCCCCCCAGGCCATGATCATCCTTCCATCCAGGCCCCCGGTTAGCGACATCCCAATCGCATTCTTTCCCCGGAGGTATGTAGGCAGAATACGGGCAAAGGTCGATTTCAGTTCTTCGTAGTATTCTCCATCGTTCAGGGTCGTCTGACTTTCCCAGGTGGCTCTGTCGAAATAGATATCCTTCCGTGCCAGCTTACCCAGGGTGAATGTCCATCGCGAAGCCGGAGGGAGCAGGGATATCCCGGAAAAGATAGTTCGGTTCTCTAGCGCGCATCCACAGGAGCCGAATTCGGCCAACCCAACGGGGTCAAGTTGGCGCGTCGTAGGCAGGACGCGCAGCAACGATTTGGCTTCCGATGAAAAATAAACGCCTTGCGGATTTTCATGAACGTAGATTCGCCCCATCCCATAACGGTCATTGAATAAGACAACTTTGCCCTCGCGGTTATCCACCAACACGCCGCTGAACCATCCGTTGAGTTTCTCGAGAAACTCAATTCCTTGTTCTTCATACAAGTGGACAAGGCAGCTTGCATTATTTCCATGAAAACAATGACCTCTCCTTCTCAGCGCCACTCTTTCCTCGGGATCGTCAAAATGTTCCCCGGAAAAGATGAGGCAAATATCCCGGTTCTCGTTCCACACCGGAAGGCAATCAGAGAAGGACCCCTGGTGACATGTCCATCCAGCATGGAGCCCCTGTTTCTCGTTAACGATGGTGCCGGACACATAGAAGGTTTCGCGCGCCATGCATTTCACCATCGTTTGAAGCGCCGACATGTTGTCGGAAGGCCTTCCGATGATTCCAGTGATTCCAGGCATACGATGCGGTAAAAGGCGCAGCCATGCAGGCCGCTAAGGTGTGGAAGAAGAAATGGAGCCGGCGGGAGGAATTAAACACCCCATTTGCTGATTACAGATCAGCCGCTCTATCGTTAAGCTACACCGGCAAAAAAGATCAATGGTCCTCGATTCAGGAAGGGATTGATGCCGTGGCAGCATCCTCTTCTTTTTCGGACTGAGCATTCGGCTGCCGGGCACTCGCAAGGAGAGTAATGCGTAATCGAAGCAGCCTGCTTTCGATTGCTTTCGGCAGTAAGCGTCGAAGTCCCAGGTGCAGCCTAGTATTGATGCAAACATGACCCCACGCGGTCAGTGGAACATAATATCTTGGCAATAAAATCTCTTCAAAACCGTTGCGACGTTTGAACTCCGTCAGTGAGGCGTCATTGTTGTTACCATAGGTATATTGCCCGTAGATAAAGTGCGACATTCCTCTCTCTCCACAAATTTCAACCGCTTTTGCCAGAAGGGCGTTCGTTGGACGTTTGTCGTAATGCGCATTCTTACAAATGATCTGCATGATGCTGGCAACTTTTCCTACATGTACCATTTTCAGGAAGCCAATGAGCTCGCCATTATGGAAAGCTCCAATGAAATCGCAACGGTCCCTGTAAGTGCCATTCTCTTTTTCGATCGCTGAGAGATCTTTGCCATAATGCCAGAACCGGCGCCCCTGCCGAATGGGCGCTTCATCATAAATAGACTTGATACTGTGTACCAGGAAAGTATCAAACTTTACGGAACGGACTTCCACGCCGCGCTTGGCAGCCCGTCGCACGTTCTTGCGCGTTTCCTGCGGGACTCGTTTTTCCCACCATTCCGTGTGGGTAGTGATCGGAATTGCCGCAACGTTATTCCATTCCATTGGGTAATCGAACTGTGGCTTCGTGTGCGGGAGCTTCTGCGCAAACGAAAATATGTCAGCTTTGAATTTTTGGTGTTTCAAGCCCTTGATCATCATCTCCGGGTCTTGCACTCCTACTGCTTGCCAGTGTTCATCATGGATCTCCGCGACCTTTACCAATTTCTGCGTCGTGACGATGGTGCGTCCGTCCACAAAAGCTGCAGGCACTGTGAGGAGTTTTCCTTTGAAACTAACTTCAGCGAATTGGTTATTCATGTATTATTTGCGCGGTTACTTGAGGCGGCCAGCATGGTAAAGGTTCCGGTCCTGAAATCTCCGAGGCTCTCAACAAAAAAGTCACTCATGAGCCACTGATATTCGGGTGCTTTTTCTGGGTGCGTTATGAGCTCCAGTGTCGATGTTTTCGCAAGTTCTTTCACACGAGCGATGCGGTTGCCCATGCATTGTGACAACGCAAACATGTAGTCGGTGGTGATATACTTTCGCGTGAGGTAACGGTCCACAAGAGTTCTGTATGCTCTGTTCAAATTTCCTTTTTCTCCGGCACTGAACGAGAAGCTTCGTCGAACTTTCAGTCCCGCAGGAATGATATCGCCAAAAACCAGGTTCGAGCATAGATGCATGTGTTGATGTCCATCAATGTGGGAGGGCTCCTTCCCATAGAGGCGGTAGAATTCATCAATCTGCGTTTGGTAGACATAGTGAAAGTGTTTCCGCAAAAAGGGCTGATACCAAAGGAGGGCGTATTTATTGCACTTCAGGAAACGGCGCGTCCGTTCTTGATTGGCGAGCAGGAGCGATGGGCAATTTTTATCAGAAAAAGTCTGGCTCAGGTTGACATGCAGGCCCACGTCAATTCCAGAGTCTTTAGCCAGGGCAGCCGCGCGTTCGGAATCTTCCATGAAGACCATCGCACTGACTGATGTAATCCTACGTTTTCTGAAGCATGCCATTGCCGCATTCGTGGCGCTCTTCCAGCCTCCCCAATCATCGGCGTTGATGATCAGGAGACCATTCTTGGTCGCCTCCGCTTTGAAACGCATAAAAAAAGACGTCGGAGGAACACTGCTGCTCTCTTCCGTGGTGTTAGGAAACCCTTGCATACTTGTATTCGCCCCGGCTTCGGAACGAAATTCGTGTGAAAAATTGTTTTAAACGCTTCATCTGCTCACGCCGCTGAAACTCTACCACCTCTGGAGGTGCAACCCTTGGCAGTCGCTTCATCACGCACCAGAAATAGCCGGCGAATAGCAGGAATCCTCCCAGGGCGAATGGCGGCTTGGACATCTGGTAAGCGGAGCGGAATGCCTGCCAGAGTGGATGTCGCCCAAGCATATAGTCTTTCTGGCCCAGCTTGAAACTGATAGTAGCGTTGTTCGCTTTTGACGAGCCCATCAGCCGATGATGAAAACATTCACGTTCCGGGAAAGTGCGCGTTTGCCAACCTTTCATGCGTGCGGTCAGTACCGCCATGACATCAATTCCGCCGCCCTTCATCGGGAGGTAGCCTCCGATCATCTCGAAGCACTGTCGTCTAAATAATTGGCATGCCCCGGAGACATGTTCCACACTGCTGAAGCGAAAATCGTAGGTTCCTTTGCCTTCAGTAAATGGCACACCGGCTACACCCAGACGCGGATTCTGTGAGAAACGAGTCATGAGGAGTTCGAAGACATCGACGTGATCGCAAGTTATATCTGCGTCTAGATTGCCGATAATATCAAATGGCAGAGACTTGACCCGTTCCCAACCTGCGTTGAATGAGCGGACTTTTCCGCCAAAGTCGCGCTCCGTCCGCTCGGGCATGCGCAGGAGTTCGATCCAATCGTTTGATGCCGCATAACGTTTTGCGATTTCATCAGTCCGATCGGTCGAACCGTCACTGACGATAATCCATTTGATGGGCCGCACCGTTTGCTGGATCATGGACTGTATCGTCAACTCGATGAAGGCTTCTTCGTTCCGGGCAGGAGTGATCAGCACATACGATGGTAGATCCGTCTTCATACCCTATTTAACTGAGTCCATACAGGTTCATCAGAACGTAATTCATCTCCCCTGGTTTCCGATGTGAGGTGCTGCTCAAGCACGGCCAAGGCTGCAAACATAGTGGCTTGACCCCAATGGAGAGTCGGCGTTTTGTTGGTTATGAAAGGATACTTGCGATAATAGAAATAACCGGAGGGATCCTGCATGTTCGCTATTGTCCAGTCTGCCACCCGGTTTGCGATAACGACACTATCGGGATGGAGGTGGCGTAGGTTTACGAGTGTCTGGATTGCTTGAGAAGCACACTGTATATCTATGGGAAGGGTCTTGTGATTGTAATATCGCGGCGTGCCATCGGGCAGAAAGAATGTTGCGAGAAAATAGCGATAGCCCTTTCTGAGGGCAGGTTCGTATTCTGTTACGCCAGTGGATTTGATGAAACTGGCGAGCGCCTCAAGGACGTAACCGCTGTGAAAGGAATCGATCCAGGCCCATTTCTTGCCAACACCGTAATGCCATGCCCCTTCGGCGGTTTGATGATGCAGGGTGTATTGAATGGCACGTTCTGCCATTTCGCGGTAGCGGGCGTTCGGGCTAATTGAATTCACCCTCGCCAGTAAACCTGCGCCTATCATACTGGAATTGTGGATTAGGTTATTTGAGCCGGGATAATAACGGAGCAGGGCACCTTCCGGGAACTCTTGCCAACCTAGCTCGTCCAGTATGAGATCGCAGGAGCTTCTTGCCGTATCGAGATACTTGCGGTCTCCAATGATCTCGTAGGCGTCAAGAAATGCATTTCCGATCAAGCCGGTCCAAACAATCGTGGGGGTTCCTTGAGATATGTTCCCGCCTCTCGATTGATAGTCAAAGTGGTTTCCCCAGGCATGTCCACGAAACTGCGGGCAACGATTTTTCATCAGCCACTCTAAACAAGATTTTGCTTTTTGGAGATGCTTCGGCTCACCATGGGCCTGGTATAGTCTGAGGTATCCTTGCGAAAAGAATCCCATCCCTTTGGTGCTCATCCCCGGTTTAATTCTGAGGGCAGGCCGGAGATTCACCGGGCAGCGCCGAACCCCTTGCTGCCAAACCTGTTTTAGAAATGGGTTATTCCAGGTAAAGAAAGGGGCGATAGGAGAAGATAGACCGTCAAAGGTGTCGTAAGCCTTCCAATCGGCCTTTTCTACCCACTGGTCGAGCAACATCAAAGATTCACGAATATTTCTATTTTGCATCTTGTTTCCTCAAGCTGAGTGATGCGTAGGCATCGAGAAGATTTTTGCTAACAACAGACCACTGTAGATCGCGTTCAACCCGCATTCGACCATAGCAACCCATCTGCTGACGTAGCACATCATCGTCCATCAAACGTGCCGTTGCCTCCGCAAAAGCCATCTCGTCGTTTGGACGAACAAACAGGGCGCTGTCCCCTGCCGAAAACACTGTTTCTTTGAGGCTGAAGGAAACGATTGGTTTTCCGTAGGCCATGTATTCCATGATCTTGATCCATGTCGAAAGATCGTTGAGGGGACTTGATGGATCCGGATCCACACAGATATCTGCCGCGGCGAGGGTCCTTTGCAGTTGATCCTCGGGAACAAAACCAGGAAACTCGACATAATCATTCAGGCGAAGCTCTGTTCCCAACTTTCGCAGGTCCCCTAATGAGTCGCCGCTGCCAAGAATTACGCAATGAAATCCCTCTCTTTTCAGATCGTAAACGAGGTGTTTGAGTGAACGAAGCAGGTAGTCGACCCCGTCCTGTGGATTTAAGCTCCCGATGTAGACCAGGATTTTCTTGTTCAGGCCACGCAAACGTTGACATGGTGATGGCATCTGCATTCGATCCCGGTTGGGTCCGTTGCGAACGACGAAAACGGTCTCAGCCCGCCTCCCCCCTCGTTCAATGTGTATCTGCTTATATGAGTCGTTCGTCGCTATCGTAACATTTGCCAATTTTAGGTTGGCCAGTTCGATCCAGCTTAGCACTCGAGCAGTGAAATCATGTTCCACGCCATAACGCGAGCGATAGAGTTCCGGGCATAGATCGTGGTGGTCGAAGACGTATTTTTTCCCCAACAGTTTCCAAGGGAATGCGACTGCAAACAAGGTGTCCGGCGGGTTGTGCGCGTGAATGACATCAAAACCATCTTTCAACGCAACATAAACACTGAGCATCAGGCATGCAGTGGTGAAGTAAACGTATTCGCTTACGTACCCGAGCAACGATCTTGCCTTGAGTGCGATCTTTTGCAAAAGAGTGGGATTCTCTCTTGGTGTTTTTTGAAATAACTCAAAACGCGGCAATCGATACACATGGACACCTTCCACCATTTCTGAGCGGGCCTGTCCATCCTTGCGGAGGCAAATTACCGCCACGGAGTAGCCCGCTGAAGTGAGGGCTTCCGCTTCATTTCGCACCCGCTTGTCATGAGGATACGAATTCTCAACAAGCATCAGGATTTTACCAGCTGATGCCTTCATAATTCCTCGAGTGGCTGGTTGAATCAGGGGATATCCGGACTAGATCAATTACAGCACAATTACCTACGCCTTCTTCAAGGGCGGCTACGAATTGGGACGTTCTCTTTGAAATAACAATCACCTCACTGTGGTCGATGACTTCTTGGATCGTACTCTTTAATAGACAGGAAATATGAGGGATGCTTTGTTCTATGTAGCGCCGATTGGCACCGTGGAGTTTTGCCAGCGAGACCTCCTCATCGTAGATGCTCAACCTGTATCCCTTTCCGATCAACATCTCGATGAGTGTTACAACCGGACTTTCGCGAAGGTCATCGGTACCAGCTTTGAAACTCAGTCCGAAAATGCCAATTCGGCTCTTGCCTGTCTTGCGAACCAGATTCAACGCGACCTCTATTTGCTTGCGATTAGTCTCCAGCAGGGAATCCAAAAGCGGCACCTCCACGTCTAACTGTCTTGCCCTATGGAGGATCGCGCGGAGATCCTTCGGTAAACATGAACCACCAAAGGCAAACCCGGGCTTCAGGTAATAAGGGGAGAGGTTTAGCTTTTTGTCTTCGCACAGAATTCGCATCACTCGATGACTGTCTATTCCCATCGATTTGGCTAAATTTCCTATTTCGTTAGCGAACGAAACTTTTACCGCGTGGAATGCATTACACGCATATTTAATCATTTCTGCTTCTTTGATGCTGGTGAACTCAATGGGAGCACAGAGCGTGCTGTAAAGCGCAGCAACCCGGTCCGCCGAGCACTTGTTCTGGGCACCAATTATGGTGAAAGGAGGGTCTGCGAAATCCTTCACTGCTGTTGTCTCACGCATGAATTCCGGGTTCATGCAGATGCCAAAGTCCTGTCCACACGATCTTCCCGACGCTTTTTCCAGTGCTGGAACGATCGCACCTTCAACGGTTCCTGGCAGCACGGTGCTTCGAATGTTGATCACCACGTAGTTGGATGCTTTCTTCAACAAATCACCAACGGTCTCGAGGACTCGAAACATCTGATCTAAGCCGAGACTCCCATTGTCGTTGCTCGGAGTGCCGACACAAATCAATGCCATGTCACCTATTGAATTCACGTGGGAGATCGCTGAGAGTCTCCCTAACTCGACCATGCGTTGAATTGCGTCCTCTAACCCGGGCTCGATGATCGGACTGAGCCCCGAATTCACGAGCGAGACCTTTGTGTCGTCGAGATCTACTCCGACGACGATATGCCCGAGCTCTGCCAAACAGGCAGCGGTCACGCACCCGACATAACCCATTCCAAAAACGGTCACATTCATATTCAAGTTTGTAGAAACCGTCCCCGACCTATGATTCAAATGGTCTAACTGAATTCGAGGCGCCGTTGGCTCCCGGTGGCCTGCTGAAAGCGTTCAATCCCGTGGAGGCATCCAGGCATGCTTTATAGCGGAGGAAGTAGCTGGCCACTTCCTTTGGAAGTGCGTTCCAATAACGGCCCGCAAATTCTTCGGCGAGATAGCCGAGGAATTCCTTATACAACGCTACCGGGAATTGGCACCCGGTTCCCTTCGCATTTCCAAACGTGATGTAATCTGGGTGAACGTTTACTAGCGCCATCCCCCCGGAATGTGCAATCCAGTCGAGCTTGCGCCTCCATATCTCGATTGAGCGTTCGCGCAACATGAGAAACAGCGTGGAATCCTGCGGAAGTGTGTAGGGTAGCTCAACGTAACCTTGCCCTGATGGAAAGGGCGATATGCCGTCCGCTTTCAGCGCGCCCCGACGCGAAACCCAGAAGGGAAAGATTGTGCCGGCACCGTCCGGTTGAGGCTCGAAGGGATCTGTGTCGAACGTGGAGCTGTCGTAATGAACATCAAGATCGTGAAGCCAATCCAGTTGCCGCAACATGAAACCCGAACGAAAGCCTACCGATTGCCACTCTTTCAAGTGCTGGTTGATTCGCATCGCCTGGACTGAGAAATCTTTTCGGCTGCGGTAGAGCGAGCCATCATGATGAAGATCATGAACTCCCACCTCGAATCCGTTTTTGGTGAGCTCATCGCGAGTTTCTTTGCCGACCCGATAACCCCCTTCCGGGATAAAGTTGAAGGAGGATCTAAAGCCCAATTCCATTTCCAGTTGCATCAACTGCCTGCATTGATTGAGCCCGGTGATCCCTTCCACATCATGTGTCAAGACCAGTGCGAATTGGTTTCCGCCGTGCCAACCCGGCCAGTTTTCGGGAGGTCGTGCGGCAGATTCCAGGATGGGCCACACCGCTCGGGCTTTTCGACTCAGATGACGGATGTGGAGTCTTCTCAAACCCCGCCGTAGCGAAATGGGCAAAAGGGGTTTGAGCCCGTAGTAGATGCGATTCCTTAGACTCAAGCTCATGGGCAGAAGAGGTGATGAGGCGCATAAAAGTTGACCCATCTTACCTGCAAGAGGCTTTAGTTTTCCTGCAGGAGCGAGCGAGGGACATACTCTCGCGTTTTATTCAGAATGATTCCCAGCTTAGACTTGGATTCCTTAATGACGGCGCTCGCTCTTTTGATGACATCGGGGCTGTTTCGCTCAGATTCCACAATCATTAGGACCATGTCCATGAATCGGGCAAACTGTGGTGTAACACTATTTTGGCCGATTGGTGGCATGTCGAAAATAATGTAGTCGTAATCGCTATCTTTGATCCTCGGTACCAACTTGGTGAAACTCTTCGGCAGAATGCGAGCGACCTTGTCTACGCCAGCGCCGTTACTTGCCACATACAGATTATCCTGGACCATGGCGTGCTCTCGAGTGTCCCCGTTCAGGACCGCATCCAGCCCAAAGCTTCGATCTCCTTTTCGGAACAATTGCGGTAAATTGTGCTCGAGATTCATATCGACCAGCAGGACATTACCCTCGCCGGTTTCAGATAAAGTTGCCGCTAAGCCAGCTGCTACGGTGCTTACGCCAGCCCCTTCCCGGCAACTGGTGATTGCAACCAACTTGGGCTTCCGGGCAACTTTCTTGATTTCAAAGTAGAAAATGAGCCTGTCTCGTAACAATTCTAATGAGCCACGTAGCGGATGATTTACTGCCCATGGAACGATTTCCATGCGGGTTCCATTGTTTGATTTCGAAGGGGAACCTCCGTGTTTATCAGTGACCAATGCCTGAGAAGGAGGGATCGATAAAGAGCGCCCGTTCAGATTGCGGGCCGGAATGGAAAAGAAAAGAGGCAGCCCAAGACGCTGTTCAACATCAATCGGGCGCTTTACTGACTGGTCTACATAAGCTTCTATAATCCAGGCTGTCCCAAGTCCAACGAGAACCCCCGCCAATAACAATCCCAATAAGACCTTGTAAAGTTTCCCGATGTATTTCTCGGGCGGAGATGCGTTTTGAACCACGCTGATATTGGAAAACCGTCCGGCTCTCAGTGCCTCATCAATGCGCGCCTGTTCCAGATTTTCAGAAAAGTATCGATAGTGTGATTCCTGGAGTACTTTCTTTCTTTCCAACTCAGTGATGAGTGGCTCTACTTCTCCGACCGCCGATGCCTCCGAACGAACTTTGTCCAATTGCTTCCGTAATGTGGTGACTCTCGTTTCAAGTGCACGCACCCGAGCTGACTCTAGCGATGGATCAAACGTTGCCGCATTGGCGATTTCCGGGATCGCAGTAATTGGCATCTGCGCGATGCGGGGATCTTTCTCTTCGAGCTGCTCTTTAAGTTGTTGAGCGAGAATGATCTCAGCACGAATCTTCTTAAGGTCGGGATTTCCTGGCGCCAGCTTCACCAACATTCCTTGTTCGCGTTGATAGAGCCCCTCCAGGAGCCTTCTTACGCTTTGATACTGTGCCGCAAGTTCCTCAGGCATTACCTCGTTTGGTTGGCTCGGGTCCTTCTTTGTGGCGGATGTGCCAATTTGCGCCAGCATGGCGTTGCGTTCGGCAAGTTCGGCTTCTGCATTAAAGATTTCCTGCCTTATTTTGGTTGCCTGCTCCGAATATGACTGCGCGCTTCCCTGGACCGAAAACACACCTGCCTGGTTCTTTACTGTCCTAAGTTCTTCCTCTGTTTGATTAAGTCGCGAGCGGAGTTGTCCCGTCTCAAGGGAAAGGAATTCATCATAAAGTCCAACTGCTCTGTGAATCTCGGCGTGGCTCTTCAAGTAGCTTTCAACCAATTGATTCAACACTGGTTGTACAACCTTGGGATCTGGGTGGCGAAATGTGACTCGTATGACACTGCTTTTCACCGGCACCTCGACCTTCAAATTCTTCTGAATCATTGCCGCCGCTTCCTCGCGATCCTTATCACCTTTCAAAATCTTCTCCGGGCCAATTGCTGTTACTATCCGGGCCGCAAGGTCGCGGCTTGTCAGAATTTCCGCTTCACTGTTAAGAATCGTTTCTCCCCTTTCATCGGGTGATTTGATTTTGCTTTCACCGCTGATCGGCCCCGGCGCTTTACTTTCGTTGATATAACGTACCAGGAGCTTTGCTTCGGCTTGGTAGACTGTTGGCCAAAGAAGCCAGGTTGCTATAGCCGCCAGTACACCAGCAACACCGCAAGCGATGATCTTGCGCTTATGTTTAAAAAAGACGTAGTAGAAGTCTGCAGTACAGAACCGAAGATTCGGTGACTTGGCTGAGTGGCGGCTATTCATGAGCATCTTTCTGGTAAATATTCTGGGGGGAAACAAAGGTGCGAACTAAGTGTGATTTTTTCCGGGTGAGATGGCTGGAGCTAAGCCACGCCGGATCGGCGGAATTATAGCCGCTGCGTAAAATGATTTCGGGATAAAGTGATGCTTGGACGCGACGCATCAACATTCTTGTCACCGAAGCCGGTGGCCAAGGTCCGCACCCCTCCTGCGCAACAAGAATCCAGCAAGTTAGAATGCCGTCACACCCAGAAATGGAGGGCAATCTTACGCGAGGATTGTCTCCAAACACATTTTTGGAGGGGTGTTACGGCCGTCACAGGGGTCAAACAACAGAAATGGAGGGGTGTGACGGCTTCAGATTGCCACCATTTCGCGTGTTACCG
>JBKJKE010000161.1:0-2633 GCA_046597605.1 Limisphaerales bacterium
AGGTGATCAGCCCGCGCTCCTCAAGCTTCAAAAGCAAGCTGCGGCAGGCCATGTCCTTCAGACGCCCGGCTCCGTTGCGCCAGTTCCAATGCACGCAAAGGTGCCGGGACAGCCGCGTTCGGTTCCACCAAGGAAAGGCTTCTCGCCACTGGCCAATTAAGGCCACCTCCGCCTCACCCACACGCCTGCCCTGCACTAACCACTCTTGCTCCACGCCCAAAGGAATACGGCAAAAGGCAAAGGTGAGTCCGGCAAAAAAATAAAATATTTACCGGCCGCTCTTCGCCTCAACCAAAACAACGGCCTGAACTCAGGACCCCACACATCAGAAAGCCAAAATGAGAATCGCCAAGGCTATTTCAACTGGGAACGGACGTTTAACAGATCGAAGGGGTTAATGAGATACGACTAGACTTTTGCCGCCTCTTCTGGCAAGCCACAGGGATGGCAAAGGCAAAGGAAGCGCCCGAATCAGAGATTTTGAAGCGGATCATGGTCCGGTTGGTCCGGGCGGATGAACGCGAGCGGTTCGACCAAGATCTCGAACAAGAGCACTATCTGCACAGTGCCCGGCTCGGGGGCCAGAGCCTGCGGTATGTGGCCGAGTTGGATGGACAATGGATTGCGCTGATCACCTTTAGCGCTCCGGCCTTGAACATTAAGTCACGCGAGAAGTGGATTAAGTGGAGCCCACGGCAGCGAGCTCGTCGTTTGTGCTTCATCGTCAACAACAGCCGGTTTTTGGTCCTAACCAATCGTGAGCGCTACCCCAATGTGGCTTCCAAGGTCATGGCCCTTTGCCTCAAGCGCGTCCATGCGGATTGGCAAGAGCACTGGGGCCATCCGGTGCTCTTAGTCGAGAGCTTTGTCGAGGAGAGCAAATACCGAGGCACCTGCTATCGCGCCTGTGGATTTGAAGAGGTCGGTCTGACGGCCGGTTATGGGCGATCCAGCCGCGACTTCTACACCGAACATGGGAAACCCAAACAACTCTACCTGCGGGAACTTCGGCCCGGCGCGGCGGCTCTGTTGCGCCGCGGGCGCTTGCCGGCTGAATTGGCCAAACATGAGGAAGCGATCGGTGGACCATGTCCAATGCGGGCGGCCGCTCTGGGCTCATTGCTGGACGTATTCGAAGAACTTGGAGATCGACGCCGGGGGCACGGGTTAAGGCACCCTCAGCCCTTTGTCATCGCTTGCGCGACGGTGGCGATGCTCTTGGGAGCTGGAGGCTATCAGGCCTTCGAAGATGAATGCTCCAAATTGAGCCAAAGGCAGTTGCGAGCGCTGGGGTGCCGCTGGAATGAGAAAAGGAAGGCCTTTTTGCCACCCAGCGATAGCACGTTTTTCCGGGTGCTCTCCAAGCTGGATACGGCCGAGTTTGAACTGGCCGCCGGCCAATGGATGATGGCTCAGGACATTTCGGTCCTGGAACGATTGGCGGTGGACGGCAAGGTTCTCCGAGGCAGCGGTCGAACGGATGGCAAGCCGCTGCAACTGCTCTCAGCTGTGACCCACCGCCTGCGCCTGACCGTCGCCCAATTGCCCATTGAGGATAAGACCAACGAGATCCCCATGTTCCAACCGCTCTTACGCAAGCTCCCGTTGGCGGGCAGTTTGATCACGGCCGACGCGATGCATTGCCAACAAGCCACCGCCCGCTTTGTGACCCAGGAACTTGGGGCCGATTACCTCTGCGGGCTTAAAGGCAACCAAAGCGGCATCCTCGAGCGCGCAGAAAAGAAGCTACCCCAATGTTTTTTTTCCCCCGGAATATGACACCGGCTGGGTTCCGGACCACGGACGGCTAGCCCGGTGGCGTTTGCAACGAGTGGCGGTCAGTCCGGAAGAATCAGGGCTGTGCGGCTGCTGGCAGTTCATCGCCGTCTGGCGCGAGCGACAAGAGTTGCGTCAGGGCAAAGTGGTCGACACGCAGGAGGAGTACCAATTCTACTGCGCCAGCCTGGCTCACGCCGAAC
Organism: Limisphaerales bacterium; assembly: GCA_046597605.1. Classification (GTDB taxonomy): domain Bacteria; phylum Verrucomicrobiota; class Verrucomicrobiia; order Limisphaerales; family JACDHS01; genus JACDHS01. The sequence continues at coordinate 1,980 of JBKJKE010000161.1, forward strand.
ACACCGCTCCGGAACTGCTTGAGATCATCCGCGGACACTGGTCGGCCTGCGAAATCGGGGCCCATTATCGGCGCGACGTCACCTTAGGTGAGGATGCTTCTCAAATCCGGAAAGCGGCCCAGCCCATGGCTACCTTGCGCAATCTGGTCTTGGGAGTTTTCGAGCTCCAGAAGGATCGGGAGCAAACCGACGCGGAATATGTGCCGGGTTGGCAACGCAAGATGACGGCCTCCATGGCCATCAAACTGATCAAAGGAGGCCTGTGATCCGATAACCTTACTTCCACCCTCTTCGCCGGAGTCGGATCAAGCGACACCCAAGCTTTGTCCGGCGGCCAAACCAGGAACCTCCGGCGCCGGGCCAAAGACTCAAAAACTTGTGTCCCGGCGCGCCGGACTCCTGGAATGGCTCAAGTAAAAGCGTGCCTCACGCATTGGAGGCCCATAGGTCCAACAGATGAAATGTCCATGGGGATTGCCTGGCAAAGGTCAGAAATGAATTGCTTGACCGCCAAGAACTTGCTAACGGAAGAAAGTCAGTTCCCGTGATCGCAATTTTGAGACTTAGCATCAAGGTAAGCCGTAAGAAGGACGGGCTGCTGAGCGATGGGGCGGGCGCAAACAGATTTGAAACAATCGAGCAGGTGTGAGTGTC
>JBKJKE010000020.1:0-33593 GCA_046597605.1 Limisphaerales bacterium
TTACGAGACCACAGAAACCAGTGCAGAAGCTTGGATATATCTCGCTATGATACGGACTCAAATCCGCCGATTGGCGTAATTCCTCGGGAATTATGAATTTTCAGACAGGCTCTAAGAAGAAGAATAAAAAGAAAGCCAATGCAGCTTAGCGCTGTATCGACAGTCTCACCGCCTGTGCCATCGATTGAGCCAAGGCCCGCTTCACTTCATTTGCAATGTAGTCGAGCGGGTATGATTTGCTGAGAAACCTTGCGGCCCCCATCTTCAAGGCTTCTTCCCGAATGATGTCGCAACCGTCATTCCCGGTGTAGATGAATATGGGGGTATGAGATTGGATTCCCTTGATCGGCTCGATCAGGTTTATCCCATTACTGTCCCCCAACCCAAGGTCGAGAATGATGAGGTCAAACTTATGGGAATAGACCTCGTATAAGGCGTCTACTGCGTTGCCCGCAGTCCGGATCTTGAATCCCTGCATCTGGAAGTAAACCGTGTAGAGCTCCCGCAGGGCCACTTCGTCATCAATCAACAGTATATGTGGAACCATCCCCGGATAATTAACATATCCATGCGCTTTTCAAGTAGACATGTTCGCAGCAAATCAGGGCAAAACTGATGCCACCGCCTCGACGCAGCGACCACATAGGCCCGGATGTTTCGCATGTGATCCAACATCCGTTTCCGAATGCCAACAGCGTTCACACTTCTGACCATCCGCCTTCTTTACTGCCAGGCTGATATCTTTTGAGTCTGTGATCCGAATCGTCAGCTGAGATACATTCGACAATTCCCGCAACGCATCTGAATAGGAAGCGATGGATCTCAAGGCTTCGTCTCCACCTTCGATCTCTACCTTGGCTTCCAACGCCTTCCCAATGGTCTTCGCCTGACGTTCCAGTTCCAGGCTCGGCAGGACCAATTCGCGCACTTTGAAAAGATTATTCCAAGCCACCTGTTCGGCGGCATCCAATTGCAAACTCTCAGGATGAATCTGACTGAAATGCACAGAGCTTTCCGTTTTACCTGGAACAAACTCCCATGCTTCATCCGCCGTGAAGGCGAGGATCGGCGAGAGCATGCGACATAGGCCGCTCACAATCCTGTGCAAAGCCGATTGGGTGGATCGGCGACGATTCGAATTCGCGGCATCGGTATACAACCGATCTTTCACCACATCGTGGTAGATGGAGGACAACTCGACCGCGATGAACTGGCTGATCTTCTGGTAAACAACATGGAACTCATAGGCGTCGTAGGCTTTTAAAACCTCTTCCTCAAGCTTTGTAAATGCTCCGAGAATCCAACGATCCAGGCCGGTCAGCTTGTCATTAGTGACAGTGTTCTTGGCAGGATCGAAATCATACAAATTCGAAAGCTGATAGCGAAGGCAGTTGCGAATATTTCGGTAGGTCTCGGACACTTTGTTGATGCGCTCTTCGCTAACCACGATATCGCTGCGATAATCCTGCGAAGCGACCCAAAGACGCACCACATCTGCACCATATTTCTTTACGTAAGCTTCGGCCGTCTGCGGCTTCTCGTAACCGCCCTGCCCTTGCTTGCTCTTGGAGATTTTTTCGCGATCGGCATCAACCATGAAGCCATGCGTGAGCACTGTTTTAAACGGGGGCGCTCCGTTTCCAGCGAGCGACAACAAGAGCGATGACTGAAACCAGCCACGGTGTTGATCCGAGCCTTCCAGGTAAACATCCGCCTGAAATGCTTTCTCCTTCCCGCGGATCTCATCGCGATGCTCTATCACTGCACGGGACGAACTTCCCGAATCAATCCAAACGTCGAGAGTGTCCTGTGATTTCGCTATTGGGGCAGCACCATTCCAATCGTCCGGCCTAACCATATCCCAGAGCTCCGCAACGCTCTTTTCAAACCAGATGTTTGAACCGTGTTGTTTAACTACAGCCGCAAAATTATCAATAAGCTTCGGATTGAGAATAATCTCCCCATTTTGACCAAAAAACACTGGGATGGGAACACCCCACGTGCGTTGCCTGGAGATACACCAATCAGGTCTGGATTTAATAGCTCCTTCGATACGGCTCCTCCCCCAATCAGGAATCCATTCGACTCGTTCAATAGAATTGAGAGCTGCAATGCGGAGCGTTTCCTTGTTTGCAAATTCATCTCCAGCAGCCGGTCGCTCGAAAGTCGCGAGCTTACTGGCGCGATGCGATTCCTTGCTGTTAGGAACCCTGTCAACGCCGATGAACCATTGATTCATTGCACGGAAGATAACGGGCGTCTTACTCCTCCAACAATGGGGATAGCTATGTCGATAGTCCTGCTGATGCAACAACCGGTCCTGGGACCGAAGGAGTGAAAGAACCGCTTCGTTAGCATCACTCTTCCCGTTCTTTTCCAGAATAGATTTTCCAACCAACTCCGCAGGCATTTGCTGTCCAACAGGCAAATCAGTAGGCTCTTCTGGAGACGTCTTCTCCTCCGGAGTAACAATGCAGAGCCGCCCATCATCGTCAACAGGTGAATAGATCGGCAGTCTATTTTTGCGCCCTAGATTGTAGTCATCCAACCCGTGGCCAGGCGCAATGTGGACAAATCCTGTTCCTGTGTCGCTCGTTACAAAGTCGGCCGCAAAAGCTTGGCTAGTTCGGGTAGGAATGAAAGGGTGCTGATATTTGAGGCCCAGTAATTGGTCAGTTGAAAATACTTCAAACGACAGTACCGAGGGCAAGATTCCATTCAAAACCATTTCGTCGAGACGACACTTTGCCAAAATGTAGGTCGTTTCCTTCTGGCCTCCTTTGTCATGCGTCGCCCGGACATACTCAAGATCCTTGTTGTAAGCCACGGCAAGATTGGCTGGGAGCGTCCAGGGAGTGGTTGTCCAGATCAGGACAAAAGTATTGGACTGTCCTACCACAGGAAATTTGACGTAGACGCTTTGGCTGATGTGATCCGCGTACTCAACTTCCGCTTCTGCCAACGCGGTCCGGCAAGGAATACTCCAGTAAACTGGCTTTTTGCCGCGATAGACAAAACCCTTCGCGACGATATCAGCGAATAGGCCAAGCTCCGCCGCTTCATATTCTTTGTTTAAAGTGAGATAAGGATTCTCCCAATCACCCAACACCCCAAGCCTTTTGAATTGGCCCCGTTGAATATCGATAAATTTTCGCGCGTAAGCGTCGCAGGCAGTGCGGATAGTAGCGGCATCAGCGCTGGCATCACCGGCTTTGCGCATTTCGCTGGTCACCTTGAATTCGATCGGCAAGCCATGGCAATCCCACCCGGGAATGTAAGGAGAACTAAACCCGCGAAGAGTTTTATACTTGATGATGATGTCTTTGAGGATCTTGTTAAGTGCGGTCCCGATATGCACATCCCCGTTCGCGAACGGAGGACCATCATGCAGCACAAACTTTTGAGCGTCTTTGCGAGCGTCTTGAATCTTGCCGTAAAGGTTTTCCTTTTCCCATTGGGCGAGACGTTGCGGTTCGCGAGCAACCAGGTCCGCCTTCATGGCGAAATCGGTGCGCGGTAAATTAAGTGTGTTCTTATAGTCCATTGCGCTCTCTCAAAAGAGCGCGCAACCTAACAGCAAGCTTTTCCCTTATCAAGATAGCGGTTCTGGCGGGTGTCATTCGATGAGAGCCAGCCGGGGGGCAGGTTTCCATCCCACGCCTGATTCCAATTATCACTGCTTTTGGAACCTCCAATCTGCAACAAGTTCAAGTAGGGAAAATCCACCTGTCTCTCTTGAGCAAAACTTGGGCAACAGCAAACAGGGTGCCCCACTGATTGTGTCCGCAATCCGCAGAACTTAAATTTAAAGCGAAACGAATCATATTATGAAAAAACTCATCACAAACTGCGGATTAGTCGCCTCCATGTTCGCTGCCGTCGCTCTTGCAACCCTCAGCACCGGTTGTTCGGGTGATCGATACAGCCGTAGCACAGGCCAAACCTTTGACGACGCTGGCACAACGGCCCGCGTGAAAAGCAAACTCCTCGCTGATCCCGATGTCTCCGGCATGGATGTGAAGGTCGATACCTTCCGCGGTACCGTTCAATTGACTGGTTTTGTTGACAGCCCGGCACAAAAAAGCCGCGCTGAAGAGATCGCCCGCCAGGCTGACGGTGTGCAAATCGTCAAAAACGATATCATGGTAAAGATGAACGAAGGCGCTGGCGGGGAAGCGATCAAGAAGAACCGCATCGACCGCGATGGTGCCGGAGTTGAAATCAAAGCCGACACCGATCGCAACAATCGCCTGCGTGATGACAAAGGCATTGAAATCAAAGGCGACGTAGATCGCACTCCGAACGGAGCCGAAGTCGAAATCAAAGCTGATACCGACAACAAGTAAGAAGGAGAGGTTTTTATGACCCTCGGAACTATTCTTGTCATCCTGTTAGTCTTGCTGCTCATGGCAGTCGTCCCCACCTGGGGCTACAGCGCCGGATGGGGATATGGGCCGAGCGGCATCGTCGGTCTGATTCTGGCGATCCTGATCATCCTGGTTCTACTGGGACGTATTTAACGCTAAAATCCGAACGACTCGCAACCGGCCGGAAGCTTAGCTTCCGGCTGGTTCCTTTTTGGTTGGCACCGATAAACTGGCACTCCCGAGAAGGATCGGTCAAGTCCCCTGAACCTTGCTTCCAGTTTCAAATGGTGCGTAGAGGGGCCCAACCGCCGGGCATCACCCCGCGGTGTAGCGTGAACATTGTGAGGAAAAGAGTAATTTAATGCACAGCTTGGGCCCACCTTCCCTTTGATCCCATACCGCTGCAAATCGCTGTAAAACAATCCTTCCGATTCCAACTCTCTCACAACTTCCATTTTAAATGCCTCATTGTAACGAATCGCCGGTTTTATCAAACGGCTCTTTGTCGACATGCCTGTAAATCTATTCAGGACGGGACCCGGGACCAACTCCCCAATGCCACCGCAAAAGTAGAATTCTCTAGCCCATCTCCACAAGATTGCTGCAGATGGCCGCCGGCTCGCAGTCGCCGCAAAATGCCCACGCATGAACTACTTTTTCCGCTTTTTGCTTTACGCTGCCCAAAGGGAGGAACGGACCTGCGGCTTCAATTCGAAGCTCTTCTTTGAATTCGCGCGGCCGCCGCGTCGAGAGCATCCTCGCCCTCTTCAATCTCTCCCTTTGGGATTGTCCACGCACCGATATCTTTGTTGCGCCACCATGGTCCGCCGGGATGCACCAGGAGCACTTCCAATCTCCCGGCGCGGGTTCGATACATCAGCAATCCCGCACTCTCGTTTTTAATCGAACCCCTCTTGCGACTATTCTCCATCTCATCGGTCTGTCACAACCTGTGGGCGAGTGCTCTCCACAATCGCCAGGAGTTCTTTCTGTTCGCGGTTTGGGATCTGCAAGCGATCCAAAGATGCCTTTAAGTCACCCACCGCCGCGTCGAACTCCGAATTCGTGATGTGAAGGTTCCCGTGGGCCGATTTCATATCTTTGCCGTCGTAGCGCGCTGGACCTCCGGTAGCCAGGGCGAAGAACTGCGCCATATGTTTTTTGAGACGCGCCACATTCTGAGGATTGCCCTTCCAGGAGATTGATTCATTGCGATTCCATGAGAATCCTCCACGGGTCATTCCCTTTCGTTGCCAATTCACCCGGGGATCCGCCAGCGCGCGGGTGAGGAAGTCGTCCACAATCTTCGCAATACCTGCCTCGCCGCCGAGGCGTTCGTAGAGGGCCAACTTTTCCTCCGCTTTGGCAGCGCCGTCCTCACCGGTTTTACTTTCGCCTTCGCCCTTTTTCTCCCCGGTGCCTCCTCCAGAACCTTCGAGTTGTTCGGCTTTGGTCATTCTTTGGCTGGCGCGTTGATCGGCTTCGCGGCTGCCCGAGGTGAAGAACTCGGACTGCTGTTCCTTCTTCTTTGCGCTGCTGCAACCACAAGTGCCCGCGACCGCTATGGTCACGAGGGAGAGCATGAATCGGTGAACCAATCGTGTTACCGGCGACATGTTGGGATCCATTTTTTTGCGTATCATAAAGCGTCTCCTGAGGAAATTGGGTCTGAGATTTCGGGTGGTTCAAATTGGAGTCCGTCCACACCGGTGATGCCGCCCTCAAGACGTGGCAAGTAGGCGCGAACAAAGGCGTTTCGCAGAATGTTTCCAATCGTGGTCATAATTTCAGTGTTGGTTGTAGTCGCATTTCCGCTGAATGGCACCACCGTTCCAAACTGGTCCCGGGACCAATTCTTAAAACCACTCACCACACCTCCCACAAGCGCCTGCCAAAACAGCTCAATGACATTTTCGTCTTTGATGTCTTCGGAAAGAGTAAAGATTTTAGGATTACGGAATAGCGGTTTCACATAACCTGAGAACTTGCCTTCCGTGGAATCGGTTTCAATCACCAGATCCAGCCATCCTCTCTCGAAATCGAATTGCCCATAGCTGCGAGCGAGATCATTGATTTTAGTGAGATCAAGACCGAGCAGACGGGTCGCCATTCGAAAGGTGGGACGATAAGAGAAAGGATCGAGCGTCATTTTAAATTCGAACTTTGCCTCGTCCATCGCCAGCGCCGTCGCTTCAATGGTTGCGACGAGTGGGGTCGTCTCCCCCCGGATATTGCCCAGGTTATCCACCTTGGCCGACACCTCTGAGAGATAGACATCCACCGGTTGTTTCTTGTGGTAGGCCCGGAAGTGAATGGATCCATCCTCGATGACGGCACTGTTGATCTTAAAGGGAAACAGGTCCTGAATAATCTGCATCCACGCCCCGCCAATACCCGTCTGCTTTTCCTCATCGCTCGGAGCATCCACGAAATTGAGTTCCGGTTGAACCACAAGTATGCGCCCCACCGCCCGACGATGGAGAAGAGCATCCCATTGGATCGCGAAATCAACGCGCTTGGCCGCAAACAGCGGAACCGGAACACTGCCGGTTCTCTTGCTGATACTGACGTCGTGAATGGAATAGGCACCGCGCCAAAGATGGATATTCAAGTCACCGATTTTGCCGAAGTAAAGTTGGCTGCGGTCCAGAGTTCGATTCACGTAGTCCCTGGCATACGTAGGCAACATGATACGGACGATGCCGGCAACGATTGCGAGTAGAAGTAGAGTTAAAGCCAGGCCTTTCCAGAACCAGTGACGGCGGGGACGTTGAGAAGACTTCCTCGTGGATCCCCCGTCCTGAGCAGTGACAGGACGTTTCATTTAACGTCCCCTCCCCTGTCCCGAGCGTTGGGCCTGCCGTTCGCCATACACGAAAACGTAAGCACGAGCGCAAAAGGGGTCAATCAGGTCCCTTGTCCATAGGACCTAGTGGAGACACCACCCCCCAGTTGACTGCTGGAAGAAAAACCCAACCGGGTGCGAGGAGTTCATGCAACATCCTCCCACCGGATCAAGCGCCTCATTGCTTGGACGCTCTTAAGACGGCGCAGAGCACGCGTCCCTGCCTGAGACCTGACGGCAATTCAGCAACCTTTGCAGGTTGGCTATTTGCCTAATGTTAGTTTGGCGACGATAGGACAATGGTCGCTGGGAAAGAGGCCGTCCTTGGAGAAGGTCACGATCTCGAAACTCTCCACCGCGACATCTCCCCGGGTCAGAATCCAGTCGATACGATGGCCTTTCGGCTGCAATTCTTTGAACCCGTTATACGTCCCGGTGATTGCGTCCGAACGTCTTTTGGCTGTGTCCCAGGTGTCGGCAAAGTAGTGGTCTGCCACGAGGATTTTATAAGCCTTATTTTCCTGCGCCTGAGCATTGAAGTCGCCAGTGAGCAGGATAGGCAGAGCGGGATCAAAGGCAGCGACTCGCTTGCGGATCAATTCCGCACTCTTCTCACGAGCTTCCTGCACCTTGTGATCGAAGTGAGTGTTGACGAAATAAAATTCCTGTTTCGTTTTTAGATCCCGAAATTTTGCCCAGGTTGCCATGCGCGGAAGGGTCGGCCCCCAGGTCATGGAGCCAATCACCTCAGGGGTATCTGACAGCCAAAAGTGGTCAAACTCCAAGGGCTCAAAACGATCTTTACGATAGAAGATCGCCATGAATTCTCCCCTGCTTCCGCCATTGCGCCCCAAACCGAGCCAGTCGTACTTAGGCAAATCGGAGGCAATATCTTTCAATTGCGAATAGACCCCCTCCTGGGTGCCGATGATATCCGGCGAGCTCTTTCTTAAAAGCTCCTTCATCAAGGGGCGGCGATCCGGCCAGGCGTTCGGGGGAGTAAAGCCAGCGAAACGGAGGTTATAAGACATGACATTCAGCCCGGTCTCAGCCGCGCGAAGCTGGGATCCTGGTCCCACCAATGTAGACAGCAACGTTATTGCGAGAAGAAATCTCGAAGATAAGGACGGTTTTCTCATGCCGAAGTATCATCGAGGGAGCCCGAACTCAAGGCAAGGGAGTTGTGCGAACGGAATTGATCCGGCGGTGGGCTTCGAAATTGGCTTGGCAAAATGGTTCCCGGCAATTTAGCGCCGAGCGCATGGCAATCGCATGCCCGGTTCCTCGCTGTATCGAGGGCAGATAGAATACCGAGGACCGAATGGGCGACTTTGAATCGAATGGATTACCCGTATTGGGGGGTCACTTTGGATTGAATCGATACCTTATCCACGCGGATAGGGGGTCAATCCAGAGTGAATCTGTAGTGTAGCGGCCTTGCTACGTAGTCACTTCAGAATGAATCTGTAGTATAGCAACCTTGCTAGGGGTCGTTTCAGAATGAATCCATAGTGTAGCGAGCTTGCTACGTAGTGGATTCAAAGTGAATTTGTAGTATAGCGAGCTTGCTAGGGGGTCACTTCAGACTGAATCGATACCGCAGCAGCCTTGCTAGGGGGTCGCTTCAGAATGAATCGATAGCGTAGCAAGGGATCTGGGAAGAAAATTGTACAACTGGCTTTTTTGTTTTTCGGTATGGACTCGGAATTAAAACTAGCGGGGGGGGGGCGCGTAGCGAAATATCAGTAACCATCCACTTTTACCACGGGGATTGAGGGCTGGTTATTGGATTTCGGGTTTCCGTCGCAGGGAGGAGGTTCGGGTGGCGAGATCCAGGGAGTTTCACGCAAATTCCTCAAGAAAGTTTGGTGGTGCCCGGCGTGCGTAGTGCCCCGGTCGAAACTGAAAAATCGTGGACCCTATTGGAATGATTTTAAATCAATCCAAACCTACGGCAGTCAACTCGGAGGGATGCTGGAAGATACGCCAGAGCTCCGAATTGATTTGGCTAAACGTCTCTTTATAACGAGGTGAGTCTGAAGCCTCGTGAGTAACGTCCCGAATCAAAATTCTAACGACGTTCTTCGGAAACCGCCGGGCTACCTCCGCGTAAATCTCAGGATCGTGTTCACCGGAATCCCCCACCAGAACGTACCGACGCTTCGGATAGGCCGAGAAGAGTGCATCCAAAACCGCAGGTTTATGCTTCTTTGGCACTGAATGATTCTGGAATTCGGTACGCCAGTCGAACGCCCGAAGGTGGAAAGTTCCAGCCGGGAACCTATTGAGTTCGAGAAATTCGGTCAGGGGAGTGAAAAGCTGGCTTGGGCTGGCACTCAAGTAATGAAAAGCCACCTGCTTGTTGGTTGCCCAACCCTGGTAAAGCTCAGCCATTCCAGGGGCTGGAACAAAATCGCGAACAAAGGTGTTATGCAGAAGCTTCTTGCGATCGAGTATTTCGCTCACTTTGATGGTGTCATCAATATCGGAGACGATGGAGATTCCTTCGGGTTCGATCAGTTGAACCGTACCGGAAAACAGCCTCACATCATCCGCCCCAGTGATTGCGCTAAAAGGCACAACTCCCCTACCCGGCCGCCCCTCTAATTCAGATTCCTTTACTTTGATTTTGGTGGAGAAATGGCCAGTTGCATCCGAAGGCGGAAGCTCAAATGTTTTCCCGGCAAGACGTATGGAAATCCTTTTGCCGTGTTCGGCATCAACGAGGAACAGACGAGTGCGCGACGCAAAGTTTGCTGCTTCCGCTGCGGAAAGGTCACCCTCAGAGATCCCGAGCACTTTCCGAAAGCTGGTCGCCACCCCGGGGCGCCTTTCCGATTCAAAGATCCATCCGCGGATGGTTAGTTCCCAATGATCCGTTCCGATGCGGGAACCGTAGCCGGGAAAGAACACCACCATTTCGTCTTTTTTGACAGGTGAAGCAAACGCACCGGCGCAAAGGGACAACAGGAGCACCATGCCACAAACGAATTTCCTCATGAAGCGGCTCGAACGGTACCTAGCGAAGGATCTTCCAACTTCCTGGCGCGAGCTTCATCCAAAAGTATAGGCCGACGTTGTGTGTAGAAATCCATAACCGCTCTGCAAACTTCCGCTGCGGCCTGCGGTTTCCCAAGTCCTCGCGCAGCCTGGGACATCTCCGCCAGTTTTTCTTTGCCCAGGAGCTGTTCGAGTTTGAATGGAATGTCCTCGATCCGGTTCACCTTCGTCGCGGCGCCATGCTCGAGAAGAAAGTCGCTATTGGCAGCTTCCTGGCCGGGGATCGGATTGATGATGACCATCGGTTTGCTCATGGCGAGCGCTTCCGAACTGGTAAGCCCTCCCGGCTTGGTAATCATGAGGTCCGAAATCGCCATCAGCTCGTGCATGTTGTTGGCATAGCCAATCACGTGCGTGGGGTGCCGCCGTTCTTTGACAGCGAGTTCCTGGCGAAGCTCTTCATTGCGGCCCGCAACGACGATGGTTTCGAAGTTTTGTTCTACTTTGTCCAACTGTTCCAGGATTTCGCCTACGGGCCCCATTCCAAAACCTCCCGCTAAAACCAGCAGCGTAGGGACGTCGTCGCGCAGGCCATAACGCTGGCGCAAAGCTAACAGGTCGGGTTGGTCGGAAAAGCGGTTTGAGATAGGAATCCCGGTTACTGCCACCTGTTCGGCCTCAGCCCCACGAGCGATCAGGCTGCCACGAGTCTCATCTGCTGCCACACAGTAGAAATCCACCGAGGGTTCCATCCAGAAGGCATGAGCTTCGAAGTCCGTGACGATGCAGACGGTAAAAGGCTTTGGTCCATCCCCTATTTCATCGGAGTGCCCGATGATTTCCAAAGGGAGGTAATGTGGACAGAGCACGATGTCTGGACGGAACTCCTTGAGATATTTAACGAACCCCTTGTTCGTATGGTGCGCGAAACTACGGCGGAAGTTTGCTACCTTTTGCACTTCCTCATGATTATCGGTCTTTTTGAAAAGAAGGGCGTAAAGCTCAGGGGCATGTTCGACCACTTTGACATACGTTTCGACGTATACCTTGCGGTAGAGCTTGGAGGCGAAATCCAGCACGTCTACCTTCTCCAATACATCATCCGGACGCAGCTGTCGCCAGGACTCCTCTAAAGCAGCTGCTGCGGCGAGATGTCCTCCGCCGGCGGTCACCGTGGCAATTAACACTCGCATATTTAGGTTCCGTTTAGCACGACTACTCATAGGAGGATAGGAAAAACGTTTTACGGTCGGTACCCGGTGATATGCTGAAAGACGAATCAGCCTTGAAACCTAACGCCCGCAAAGGCATTCCTTATCTCACTATGCCACGAAAACTCTTTCTCCACTTATTCTTTTCAATGGCGTTCCTAGCCTGCTCCACCGCAATCCCCGCCGAAACCAAGGCTCCCCATGTCGTCTTTGTCACGGGAGATCATGAGTACAGTTCAGAACGAACCATGCCGATTCTGGCAGCCGCCCTGGAAAAGAATTTCGGGATGCGCACGACCGTTCTTCAGGCCCGGAATGAAAAAGGGGATTTGGACGAAAGTTACGAAAAGAACATTCCAGGATTGGATGCGTTGGCTAAAGCCGATCTTGCGATCTTCTACTTACGTTGGCGCCAGCTTCCGGCCGATCAGGTCGAAAAGATTGAGGCCTACCTGAAGAGCGGCAAGCCGGTGATGGGCTTCCGCACTTCCACACACTCTTTTAATTATCCGAAAGAACATCCCCTTTATAAGTGGAACGCTTTTGGCGAGGTGGCATTGGGCTCACCTCCAGGATGGGGAGCAGCCGGTCACACTCATTATGGACACAAATCGAGTACCGACGTTTTTGTAAACCCCGGCTTTCAGGAACATCCGATTTTGCGTGGAGTCGATCAGGAGTTTCATGTTCGCTCCTGGCTCTACCGGGTGAAACCAGAATATCCTCCCGTGGGAGCGCAGGAGTTATTACTCGGTCGTGCCGTGGATCCCGACAAGCCAGCGATCACCAACCCGGTGGCCTGGACGTGGACGAACCAATGGAAAGGACGCGTTTTCACAACCACCCTCGGGCATCCTGAAGATTTTGAGGTGGAATCCGTTCAACGGACCCTCGTGAATGCAATACATTGGACGTTGAACAAACCCGTTCCCGACAAGTGGCCGGGTAAATTAACTTTCAATGTGAGCTACGAAAAGAAAAAGTAAGGCACCCCCTCTCCAACACAGTTACCTATGAGAAATCTATTTCGGATCGTTGTTTCTTTGTTTTGCATTGCTGCCGGAAGCGCCGCAGCAGTGCCGAAATTTGAACTAAAGGAGGGAGATCGTGTCGCGTTTGTCGGCGGGGTCTTCATGGAACGCGAACTGGAGGGTGGCTATATTGAGACTGCGCTGGCGCTGTCCGCTGGCACAAACGCTGTCGCATTCCGCAATTTCGGGTGGGGCGGTGACGTTGTCGAAACGCACATTGCTCCTAAAGTTCCCGCCCGTCCCAAGTATGTTCCGGACCTTTTCGCCTACCTCGAGAAATACAAACCGACTGTCGTGTTCGTCAGCTACGGAATGATGGAGTCATTCCGGGGTGACGCCGGACTGGCAGAATTCTCGGCTAACTACGCTAAATTGCTGGAAAGAATTTCTGCGATTTCAAAACCGCGCATTGTCATGGTGTCGCCATTTCGCCATGAACAACTAAAGGAACACTTCCCGAACGCAGCCGGGCACAATCGCCAGTTGCAGAGCTATGTAGAGGCGAGCCGAAAGCTGGCGGAGCAGCGTGGGATTAATTTCGTCGATTTGTTCCGCAACTTATCCGTGGTTCCTCAGGGCCGCAAACAATTGACCAGCAATGGAGTGCATTTGGATTCCGCCGGCTACAAGGCGGCAGCGGGGGTCATCCTGAAAGCACTCGAGCTTCCGTCCGGGAAAGCAAAATCGAAGGATGCCGAAAGCATCCGCACAGCGATCCAACATAAAAACTGGCAATGGTGGTTTCATTATCGCCCGATGAATTCGGAATACGTTTACCCTGGGGGAACCCGTTACCAAAACGATCTGGGCGGAATCAAACACCCGATGTATTCCGAAATCGAGGCATTCGCTGCGCTGACAGAGAAGGAAGAAAAAGAAATCCAAACCGCCTGCAAAGACCTGACCAGCGGGTCCCGAAAATCAGGGACGATACCTATCAATAAAACGGAATCTGTCGCTGGCATTCCTGATCCAAAGGTGGACCCGGAAGCCGAACGGAAATCGTTCACGATGGCAGATGGTTTCCAGGCAAACCTTTTTGCAGCGGATCCAAAGATCAGCAAACCGGTCCAGATGGCTTTCGATCAAAGCGGACGTCTCTGGGTTGCAACAACTACGCTTTACCCACAAATAAAACCCGGTGAGGAAAAAAGTGATCAGATCATCATTCTGGAAGATGAAGATGGTGATGGGCGAGCCGAGAAGACGACGGTGTTCGCCGACGGTTTAGTCATTCCAACCGGCGTTCTGCCTTATCAGGATGGTGCGTTCGTATTTGATGATACCACGCTGCTCTTCCTGCGAGACACCGATGGTGATGGTCGGGCCGATAAACGTGAGGTGGTTCTCTCGGGATTCGGCACGGAAGACTCACACCACAAAGGACATACCTTGCGCTGGGGACCGGAAGGTCGATTGCATTTTAATGTAGGTGTCTTCCTGCACAACAACATCGAAACAGCTCATGGAATTGTGTCCATGTCCGGCTATTGGCAGCCCGGGATCTTTGCTTACGATCCTGCTTCCGGACGCCTGGACATTCATCTCGCGAACAGCGTGCCGCCAAATCCATGGGGTCATTATTGGAATCGTTGGGGTTTCGATCACTTTATCGATTCCTCCGGCCAACAAGGCAGCAGCTTCATTCTACCGACGAGTGGTCGCAGCTCTTCGGCAATGCCGGTTCCGGGTGGGGAAGGAAAGCTCGCCGGGGGAGAGATTATCAGCGGGCGGCATTTTCCGGAAAGCTGGCACGGCCGTTTGATCTCTGCGCCCTTTAAAGAAAATCGCGTGGCAAGCTGGGAGTTTTCTGATGACGGTTCGGGTTATGGAATGAAACCTTCCTCCCCGTTGATTGTTTCGACCGACTCATCGTTCCGTCCGGTCGATGAAAGAATGGGCCCGGATGGCGCCATTTATATTTCCGATTGGTACAATCCATTGATCGGCCACATGCAGCATCACTTCCGTGATCCGAATCGGGACTTCACCCACGGACGCATCTGGAGGATCACCGCGAAAGATCGTCCGCTCGTTACCCGACCAAGTGTCGCGAAGGCTTCCGTGAAGCAGTTGCTCGAACATCTTAAAGCTCCCGAAGATTACACTCGCCAACAGGCCCGCCGTGCCCTTGCGGAGCGCACCGCCAAAGATGTCATTCCAGCGCTGAACAGTTGGGTAAAGAATCTGAACACCAACGACCTCGGTTTCGATCACAACAGGATCGAAGCTTTATGGGTGTATCAATCCTTGAAGGTGCCGGAACCGACCCTTGTTAAAAGTGTACTGCAGTCGAAAGACGGCAATGCTCGTGCCGCTGCGACGGTAATCCTGAGAGATTGGCGGGATGGTATTCCTGAAACGATTTCATTGCTGGCCGGGTTGGCCAAAGACGAGTTTCCACGAGTTCGCCTGCAGGCAGTAATTGCCGCAAGTTATATAGCTGATATCCGCTCCGTGGAAGCCGCGATGGGCGTTTTGGATTTTCCAATGGATCGTTATTTGGACCAGGCTTTGAAAAATACCATTGTCGCATTAAAGCCAACCTGGGAGTCGGCACTGGCCGGGGACAAGATGCTCTTTGGTGGAGACGCAAAACGTCTTTCGTTCCTGGTTAAAAATGCAGCACTTGAATCGGATCCGAAGGTGTTGATCCACCTACTGCGAGCGAAGCAGGTTGCTCCCGAAAATCTCGAAAAAACGATCACTGCGATTGTAAACAATGGAACTAAAGCAGATCTGGACAAATTGTTCGTGCAGGATTTCGTACCGGAGATTCAGGCGAAAGTCCTGGAGGGACTAACTCGCGCCGCAAGGGAACGCCAGATCGTTCTGAATGCACAATCGCAAAGCCAGCTGGGAACCTACCTGAAACACGATCATGAGGCACTGCGCGCGGCAGCCCTCAAACTAGCTGGAGCGTGGAAGATCGAACCCTTGCGAGCCCAGATTGAAACGGCCGCTCGCAATGAGAAGGAACCTGCAACTATTCGTAAGTCTGCTTTTGAAGGAATGGCCTATCTCGGTGGAGATTCGAGCAAAGCCTTCTTCGCGGAAAGCCTCAGGCAGGAGAAGAATGCCGAGATCCGACAAGCTCTTCTGGGTTCATTGGTGGAAATGGATATTTCTACTGCCGCTCAAACGACTGCAAACATTCTTTCCAACCCGGTCCACGAAAACGAAATCCCTCCCCTGCTCCAGCCGTTTCTGGCGCGTAAAAATGGAACCGATGTGTTGGCTGGTGCAATTTCGAAGGCCCCCATTCACGCGGATAGTGCGAAGGTCGCCCTGCGATTCCTCCAAAAAACCGCACGTGAGGATAAAACACTGGTGGCCGCGTTGAATGCTTCGGCCGGTTCTGCGAGCGAACCAAAAGAGCTCAGCAGGCAGGAACTGACAACTCTCGCCACCGAAGTCTTGGCCAAGGGTGATGCCACTCGCGGAGAAGCGGTGTTTCGTCGGAACGAGCTCAGTTGTTTCCAATGCCATGCGATCAGCGGTGCGGGCGGTTCACTCGGACCAGACCTCAGCGCCATCGGGAGCGGTTCACAGATGGACTATCTTATAGAGTCACTGTTGCACCCCAATAAAATCGTAAAGGACGGCTTCGAAACAGTTGAAATTGTTACTACGGATGATGAATACGTGGTGGGAATCAAAGTGCGGGAAAACGCCAAAGAGACAGTTCTTAAAGATGCTGCGCGCACCGAATTTGTGGTTCCCGCAAGCTCGATTAAAGAACAGAAACACAAAGCTGTTTCCCTTATGCCAGCGGGTCTAACTGCGGGTCTCACTCATTCCGAGTTCCTCGATCTGTGCCGCTTCCTGAGTGAACTTGGAAAGCCCGGGCCGTACGCAAACAATCCCAACGCGCTCATTCGGAGATGGCAGGTGGCAATGCCTCTTGTGGAGACCGATGTAGCGTCAGCGAATGCCACCCCGTGGAGTCCTGTTTATAGCACCGTCTCGGGACTCTTGCCGCTCCAAGAATTAACGAGCGGCACAACAAATAAGGTGTGGTTACGGACCGAATTTGAGGTGACGACTCCAGGCAAGATTCAATTCAGCGTAAACGGCGTCGATGGCCTCACGCTTTACCTGAATGGAAAAGCTGCGTCGCTTGATCCCACCACAATCCTGGAGTTAGAGCGCGGGCGGCAAACTGTATTGTTCGAAGTGGATACAAAAAAACGACAGAGCGGTCTGAGAATGGAGCTTGAGCAAACTACCGGTTCGCCGGGCAGGTTTCAGCTTGTCACCGGACGATGATCGGTGCTTTTCCACGATTGCCCCTGCAGTGCATTTAGTTGACTTTATTTAACTGAATGACTGTTCATCTGAAGCGTATTTTCGTGGGGATTGCTGGAGGACTCGTGTTGTTTCTCGGTATCGCGATGATTGTGCTACCCGGGCCAGCATTCATCATGATCCCAGCAGGGCTGGCGATTCTCGCGACGCAGTTTGAATGGGCAAAACGGTGGCGTGACAAGGTGAAAGAATACATTCACACCAGACGCGAGAAATTTCACAATCGCAATAAGAAGGGTTGAGAATCCGCTCTGCGCCGCCCTTCCGCAATAGCCTTAAGGTCTGGCAGTCCACTTTATCAGTGAGATTGCCTTTGTTTTTTTCGAGCACTACTCTGCACGCCATGAAACCGTTCCCCCTGATATGTCTCGGTTTTGTTCTATTCTCGCAAGCGCTTTCCGTAAAATCACAGCCTGCGAAAGAGCAGGAAGGCACCTCCATTTTCGATTCAGTCGATGGGAAAGAGGCCGCAACAGAGAAGTATGACGACCTTCCTACTCTTTTCGAACTCAACAAGAAGGAAGCGGAAAAGGGTGATGCGAAGGCGCAAGCTGATCTGGGAGTCAAATACCTCTTCGGTAATGGAGTGCCGCCAAACGCAGCCGAAGCAATCAAGTGGTTTCGAAAATCAGTAGACCAGGGAGATTCATCAGGTCTCTATTGGCTGGGATACGCTCACTACATCGGCCGGGGAGTTCCAAAAAATCTCTCCGAAGCGCAAAAGCTTTTCCGAAGGGCGGCTGACCTTGGAAGCATCGGCGCACAATATTTGCTTGGGCTGATTCATTTGAAAGGCGAAGGCGTTGAAAAAAATGAAAAAGAAGCGGAAAAATGGTTCACGCTTGCTGCAGATCAGGAAAATGTCCCCAGCCATTATCAATTAGGAATTCTCAAGTATAAGGGAGTGGGAGCGGAAAAAGATTTGGCGAAGGCCCTTGAGCACTTCAAATTTGCTGCGGAACACGGAGATGCCAAATCCTATTATTGGATGTCTCAACTCTACGCCCGGGGGGAAGGGGTCAAGAAAAGTGAAACCGAAGCAGCGCAGTGGCTTGAGAAAGGTCGGGCGAATGATTTGCTCGCCTATCAAATTGGCCAAATGCTGTTCAACGGAGATGACGTTCCGGCTGATTACCACGAAGGCATAAAGTGGTTTCGCAAAGCCGCAGACGCAGGCTTCTTTGTGGCGCAGTTCAAGTTAGGCCAAATTTATTACAGTGGAAAGAATGTCCCGGTCGACTACGACGAAGCTGTAAAATGGTTCCGCAAAGCCGCCGAACAAGGAGATCCCCAATCTCAATACAACCTTGGGAAGTGCTATTTCAAGGGTCACGGCCTTCGCCAGGATTATGTGGAGGCCTACAAGTGGGGGGCGCTTGCGGCACATCAGGGTGACAAGCTGGGTGGGCAACTTCGTGACACAGTGGTGCATGTCATGACTCAGGAGCAAATCGATGAAGGGAAACGTCGCTTGACCTCCGTGCTGGATGCTGCGCAGAAACGCGAAACCGAGAAGTCCCAATAATATCTTAATGTGCAAAACCGCGTTCGTCCTCCGGCAGCGGCTGTCCTTTCGTCTCAGGAGCAAATGGAAGCACCAACAGTCCAACGATGAAAATGGCGCACATTGACAGGCCTGCGTAGCGCAACGGCTCTTCCGCATGGTTAAACACCCGGCTACTCAGCAAACCAATCGTCCACGGTCCAGACGCGGCAATGAATCGTCCCACGTTATAGCAGAAAGAGGTACCAGTGCTTCGTAGCGAAGTTGGAAACAGCTCCGGGAAGTAAATCGCGTAACCGCCGAAAATCCCGAGCATGAAGAATCCCATAATCGGCACAAGGACATAGACGTGCCACGGTTCCCGGAGCATCCAAAATACCATGGCAGTCGAAACCATCGCTCCGACAAAGCCGACAGCAAAGGCCAGTCGCCGACTGGTATTTTGCGTAAATTTGGTGAATGCCAGCATTCCAAGAAAAGCACCCACGTTTAACATCAAAGAAGCCTTCCCTTTCCACTTACCAACTGCTCCTTTCAGCTCCGCTCCAGACATCCCTGCGGCTGCCAGTTTTTTCTCCATGACAGAAGCGACTAAATCGAAACTGAAAAACACAATACCCCAGAGCGCGATCACCCCAGCACAGGCAAGGCACATCCCAACTAAAGCATTCCGTCTCCATTGAGGATTACTGAACAAAGCTCGATACGAGCCCACCTGGAGGCTGGCGGCCCCGGACGTCTTAACCTGCTGCCACTTCTCCGGCTCCTTCAAACGCCAGCGGATAATCAAGGCGAGGAATGCAGGCAGTGCTCCCACGACGAACATAACCCGCCACTTGACCCAGTGATCAGGCATGCCGCCATCGGCTTCCCAGTTACTCAGTCCCATTTCGATAAAGGCTGCGGTTACATTCCCAACAGCGGACAGGGCTTGCAACAATCCCAGTGCATGAGGACGAGCTTTATCGGGCATCACTTCCGCTACCAAAGCAACACCAACGGCGAATTCGCCGCCAACGCCGAGGCCCGTTATAAAACGATAGAACGCGAAATCCCAAAACCCCTTTGAAAGCGCGCTCAATCCCGTGCAAAGCGAATACAGTAGGATGGTGAGCATCATTGTCTTGGCGCGGCCAATGCGATCACCCAAAACTCCAAAAACCAATCCCCCTGTCGCCCATCCCAGAACAAAAATCGCTGTGGCAAGACCAACGCCTTCGTTGACATCAGACACGCTCGATCCTGGAGGCAACAGATCTCGCATGGCCGGAACCCTCGCCAACAAAAATAGTTGTTGATCAAGACAATCGAACAGCCAGCCCAAAGCCGCGACTGCAAGAACGAACCAATGATACCTGGTGAGCAACCGCCACCAGGGAGCACCTGAGGTGGTGCATAAAGTTAAGGAATCCGATTTAGAGTACATGCGGAAATGCAGTGAACTACACCGTTGCGACCAGCCAGCCAAGAATTTTGTCCGGAATCTCTACTAAAAACAAAAAAAGCCCGTTCTTTCGAACGGGCTTTTGAGATAGTATCAATTTGGCTTAAGCTTTTGCTTCCTTGGTCTTAGCGACCTTTTTAGCAGCAGCGCGTTTGGGCTTGGCTTCCTTGGCTCCCGTCGGAGCTGTTTCGGTAGCTTCTTTCTTTTCAGTCGCAGGTGCGTCAGCTTTTGCTGGCAACACTTCAGCGATCGGAAGCTCCACCCACTCCAACAAAACCATTTCAGCTGCGTCTCCCTGCCGTTGCCCGGTGTACTTTCCAACGGTTCCACCTAAACGGATAATACGGGTGTAACCACCACGGCGTTCTTTAAATACGGGAGCGATCTCATCAAAAAGAATTCGCACCACGTCCTCTTCCTTACGCCACTTTTCACGGGCTTCTTTGGTATCGTGTTGGCTGCGGGATTGTTGATGCAAACGCGCAGCAGCCAGGCGGCGGTCATGCAAGGTTCCACTTTTACCGAGCGTCACCATTTTGTCGGCAACGGAACGGGCAGCCTTGGCTTTGGCCAAGGTTGTTTTTACACGTTTGTGCTTGATCAGGCTGCAGACCATATTCGCCAGCATCATATTGCGATGCTCGCTAGTCCTGCCTAATTTCGCTGTTCTTTTAAGATGTCGCATACAACTGTCCTTTAAGCTGCTTTGGCTTCTTCTTTACCTTCGAGCAATGACGGATCGATGTTCATGCCCAGGCCGAGACCAAGCGCAGTAAGCTTTTCTTTGATTTCGTTAAGTGATTTTTTGCCGAAGTTACGATATTTAAGCATTTCCTGCTCAGTCTTCATCGCAAGCTGTCCCACCGTAGTGATATTAGCGTTGTTCAAGCAATTGGCAGCGCGAACACTAAGCTCAATTTCGTTGACGCTCATGTTAAGCAGTTTGCGCAGTTTAGATTTTTCGTCATCCTGCTTGGTTTCCGCTTCTTCAAATTCAACGGCGTTCTTGTCATAACCTACAAATACATCAAGATGATGCTGGAGAATCGCGGAGGATTGAGTGAGAGCGTCATCAGGTGAAATACGTCCATCAGTCCAGACTTCGAGGAGCAAACGGTCGTAGTCAGTGCGCTGACCAACACGAGCGTTTTCGACAGCGTATTTCACACGAGTAACCGGGGAGAAAAGAGAATCGATTGCGATCACGCCAATGGCTTGATCCGGCTTTTTATTCTCGTCACCAGGACAAAAGCCACGGCCGATTTTCACTTCCAACTCCATCTCAAATTTTTTCTTCTTATCCAATGTGCAAATATGCTGCTTTGGATTCACCAATTCGACATTTTGATTCAGCTGAATATCGCCCGCAGTAACCACACCTTCTTTATTGGCGGAAAGGAGAAGCGTCTGAGTCTCGCGAGAGTGCATTCTAAAAAGCACCTTTTTAAGATTCAGAACAATATCCGTTACATCTTCAACAACACCATCGACGGTGGCAAACTCATGCATTGCGCCATCGATCTTAATGGAAGTAATCGCTGCACCTTCCAAGGAAGATAGTAATACCCGGCGCAGAGAGTTACCAATGGTGTGACCGTAACCGGTCTCAAACGGCTCTGCTATGAACTTGGCGTATGTATCTGTTGAGCTTGACTCATCTTTGGTCAAGCGCTTCGGCATTTCAAAACGACCTAAACGTACTGGCATAGTTTCTCTTTCAACAATTTTAAACTGGTTCTCCAATCAACTACTCCCGCGATCGGAAAACCCATATAATTGTTTTTGTTCTACTTTTGGCAGAACAGGTTATTTATTAGCGGGAATAGAATTCAACAACAGCCTGCTCATTAGCAATCGGCTGAATCTCTTCACGGGTAGGAACGCGCATAACTGTTCCTTTTAACCCGTTCTTATCGACAGTCAACCAATCCGGCACAGTGCGACTGGTAGAAGATTCCAAATTCTTGGCTGCCAATTGACGGGAGGCGTTAGTCTCCTTTAAGTCAATTATGTCATTCACTTTCAAAGCATACGAAGGAATATTTACTTTCTTCCCATTCACTTTGACATGACCGTGAGCAACCATTTGGCGTGCAGCAGGACGAGTAGTAGCGAATCCGAGATGGAAAACAACATTATCTAAACGCGTCTCCAGAATTTGCAGCATGTGTTCACCAGTGACCCCACGACGACGCAACGCACGTTCATAGACACCACGGAACTGCTTTTCCATCAAGCCGTAGAAGTAACGAAACTTCTGCTTTTCAATCAAGCCCAGAGCGTATTCCGTGTGCTTACGACGGGACTTCGGACCATGAACGCCAGGCGGATAGTTGCGGCGCTCAAGGTACTTTGACGGACCGAAAATAGGAACGCCGAAACGGCGGCTAATGCGTGTTCTTGGACCAGTATAACGAGCCATAAATCAAATCAGAGTTTCAAATGTTAGACGCGGCGTTTCTTGCGAGGACGGCAGCCATTGTGGGGAATGGGAGTGATATCTTTGATAGCAGTAATCTCCAAACCAATCGCTTGCAGCGCACGAATTGCTGATTCGCGACCGGATCCAGGACCCTTAACGCGAACTTCGACTTCTCGCATACCGTGAGACATCGCCTGGCGGGCTGCATCGTTCGCAACCTGCTGCGCAGCAAAGGCGGTACTCTTACGAGAGCCCTTAAAGCCTACGCGTCCAGCGCTGGACCAACCCAAGATATTTCCCTGCATGTCCGTGATAGATACCAAAGTATTGTTAAACGTGGCCAAAATGTTGGCAACGCCGACACTGATGTTCTTAGCACCTTTTGCCCGGATGATTTTCTTGGCACCCGCGTCTTCCGCCAACAACTCGGCAGCAGTCGGAGCACTTCCTGCCACTGGCACAAGTGCGTCAACAGGTTTAGCATCAGCCGACTCCCCGGTTGGAGCAGTCTTTTTCGGAGCTTTAGCCGGCTTTTCAGCAGCAGCAGAACCCGCTTCAGGTTTGGCTTCCTTTTTTGGAGCAGCCTTTTTCTTAGTCTCTTCAGCCATAACAGATTTTAGTGAATACCAGTCTTCGCGTTCGGATTACGTTGCACACCGACAGTCTTACGGGGACCCTTGCGTGTCCGAGCATTCGTCGAAGTGCGCTGGCCGCGAACGGGCAACGAACGCATGTGGCGAATACCACGATAGCTTTTAATGCCTTGCAAACGCTTTAAATTCATTCCCAATTCACGGCGCAAATCGCCCTCGATGACATACTTGCCTTCTTGAATCGAATGAACAATCTGTGACAATTGCTGTTCACTCAGATCCTTTGCACGAATGCTCGGATCGATCTTGGCATTCTTCAGGACCTCCATCGCATTTACGGGACCAATGCCATAAATGTAGCGAAGCGCGATATCAATGCGTTTTTCGCCGGGTATTTCTACACCAATAATACGTGCCATAAAATCTATTAACCTTGTCTTTGTTTGTGTCGCGCATTCGTGCAAATGACACGAATGACGCCCTTCCGGCGAACAACTTTGCAGTTTTCGCAAAGTTTCTTAACTGATGCTCGAACTTTCATATTATTTTCTCTCGATAAACAATGCAGCCTTTCGACAAATCATAAGGTGACATTTCTAGCGTCACTGTGTCTCCAACTGCAATCCGCACAAAATTCAATCTCATCTTACCAGAAACATGAGCCAAGACGCGATGACCGTTAGGCAACGCCACCCGGAACATCATGTTCGGCAATACATCAACTACAATGCCTTGGATTTCGATGGCATCTTCTCTCGGCACGTCAAAATTTCTGGTTCGGAATCCGTAATCAAAACCGTATGTTCAAAATGGGCGGATAATGAACCATCTCTCGTAACAACTGTCCAGCCATCATTTAACACATTCACTTCGTAGCGTCCTGCATTGATCATTGGCTCGATTGCTAATGTCATCCCAGGCCTCAACTTAGGTGACGATGCCTTCCCATCAACAAAATTGGGAACTTGAGGTTCCTCATGAACCTTCCGGCCAACACCGTGTCCCACAAACTCACGCACAACGCTAAACCCATTTCCTTCGGCATAAGCCTGAATGGCACGGGAAATATCAACGACCCGATTTCCTGGAATCGCTTTAGCAATGCCTTCTAAAAGCGAACGTTCAGAAACATCCAACAATTGTTGGGCAACTAAACTGCAGCCTCCAACCGCTATAGTTTTGGCATTATCGCCCACAAAACCATTAAAATACACGCCAACATCAAGGCTAATCAAATCTCCGAACTCGAGACGTCGATCGCCAGCCAGTCCGTGAACTACCTCCTGGTTCACTGAGATGCAAATCTGACACGGATATTTCCTATACCCTAAGAAAGCGCTTTTTGCTCCGTAACTTTTGATTCGTTCCCCAGCGTACGCGTCAATCTCACGAGTGCTAAGTCCTGGTCTAACGAAAGCGGCCACTTCATCCAGAACCTTTGCTGCCACCTGGCACGCTGGCCTCATCGCCTCTAAATCCCGTTCGGTTTTAAGAATGATCATTCCACTAATAGACAGCGGATCCCCACGTTGACTAGAATCTTCCGCGTAACTTTCCCTTGGACAAAAAGCCGTCATAACGACGCATCAACAAATGTGACTCCATTTGACGCATTGTGTCCAACATTACACCGACCATGATCAACATACTTGTGCCACCGAAAAACTGGGAAACATAAGGATTAATCTTAAAGGCGTTACCCAATATAATTGGGATGACGGCAATTACCGTGAGAAAAATAGCACCCGCCAAGGTGATTCTGCTCATTACACGATGGAGAAAGTCACTTGTTGCTTGTCCCGGACGAACTCCGGGGATGTATCCACCCGATCGTTTCATATCGTCAGCGATTTGAATCTCATTAAATTGAGTCGCCACCCAAAAATATGAGAAGAACAGGATCATCAATCCATACAGTATGAGATACAGAACCGAGCCCTGTTGCAACAATACCGAAAGATCAGTGAGGAAAGGCATATTCCTGTTACGGCCCAAGAACTGAAGGATTTGGGCTGGGAACATTAAAATAGCCTGGGCGAAAATGACCGGCATCACGCCTGCATAATTAACTCGGAGAGGCATGAACGAACTCCCACCGGAATAAACTTTGCGTCCAACAGCACGCTGTGCGTACTGGACAGGTATCTTTCTCTGGGCCTGCGTAACCGCAATGACTCCAGCTATCACACCTCCCAGAAGCAACAGCAAACCAACCGCATGGAATAAATGGAACTCGCTCACTCCGGCCGGCGGGAAGAACATCGTATAGAGTCCACGCCCTGCTTGAGGCAATCTTGCCAAAATACCAATTGTAATGACCAAAGAAATACCGTTACCAATGCCGCGCTCTGTAATTTGTTCACCAAGCCACATCAAAAGCATCGTCCCAGTAGTCAGAACGAGCATGGTCTGAATTCGATACCACCAGACGTTATCATAGAGAACCAACTTTCCGATTCCCTCTCCAAAGATTTTTTCAGGATATTCCCAACCGATAGCCATCACCATTCCTTGCCCAAGGCACAGAAGCAGAGTCAAATAACGACCATATTGAACAATCTTCGCACGCCCGCCCTCTTCTCGAGCCAACTTGCTCAACCGTGGCATAACTGCAGTCAACAATTGAATAATGATTGTCGCACTGATATAGGGCATGATCCCTAAAGCACCTACCGCACAGTTTTCAAAACCACCACCGGTAAACAAGCTATAGATTCCCATCAAGCTGTTCATGTCGGACCCCTGTTTTTCGAAAAACAGCTTAAGCTTGGATGCATCCAGCCCTGGGACCGGGATCAAAGCCGCTAAACGGCAGATAGCCAGCAGCATCAAGGTAAACAAGATTCTCGACTTCAATTCAGGAATCTTGAAGCAGTTCGAGAGAGTGGTGACGATTTTGCCCAGCATGATGTTTGCCTTATTAGGCTTGAGCTTCCGTTTTCTTACGGCTCAGAACTTCGCAGGAACCGCCAAGGCTTTCGATCTTCTGTTTTGCAGTCGCACTAAAAGCATTAGCCACAATGGTCAGCTTCTTCGTAAGGTCGCCCGTGCCGAGAATTTTAACACCATCATAGGTTCCATTGGCTAGACCAGCCTTCTGAAGTGCAGCGACGTCGACGCGTGTTCCATCATCAAATTGATTCAGATCACCGATGTTGACACCCATATGCAGCGTCTTGAAACGCTTGTTATTAAATCCGCGCTTCGGCATACGGCGGATCAAGGGCATCTGACCACCTTCGAAACCGATACGAATAGAACTGCCTGATCGAGCGGTTTGACCTTTTCCACCACGTCCTGAAGTCTTACCTAGACCGCTGGATTCACCCTGCCCGAGACGCTTACGGCGGTGCTTTGCTCCAGGGCGAGGTTTCAAATTATGTAAACGCATATACAATTAAGCTACTGCTGTTTCAACTGCCGGAGCGGCAGCCTTCTTGACTTCTAAACCGCGACTACGATAGATCTCTTCACGCAACCGGAGCTGCTTGAGACCATGCAATGTCGCTTTAACTACGTTGGCAGCATTCTTGGATCCCATGGATTTGGTCAGAATGTCCTTAACGCCAGCGGATTCCAAGACTGCGCGAACCGTTTTGCCGGCAATAATACCAGTTCCAGGGGATGCTGGGCGCAACAATATCTTAGCTCCGCAAAAAGTTGAGTAAACTTCGTGTGGAATTGTGGCTTGCTTCAATGAAACGTTGATCATGGCACCTTTGGCAATGTCCCCACCTTTTCGAATGGCATCCGATACTTCGCCACCCTTCCCTAATCCCCATCCAACACGGCCCTTTCTATCTCCAGCGACGACAAGCGCGCTGAAGCTGAAGCGGCGACCGCCTTTTACAACTTTGGAGGAGCGATTGATGAACACCACCTTCTCGGTGACCTCATTTTGAGGCTTGTCTTCGTTATCGTGCGGACGGCGACGGCCACCTCTGGGTCCACCACGATTGCCACGATCATTCTGAGTTTGTTTTGGTTCTGCCACAGTAAATCTTCTCCTGTTTAAAATTGCAGACCGGCTTCACGAGCCGCATCTGCCAAAGCTTTCACTTTTCCATGAAAACGAGCACCCCCACGATCAAAAACGACGGCACTAATGCCGACAGTCTTTGCTGCTTCCGCAGCTGCCGAACCGACCTTTTTGGCCGTGGCGAGATTTGCTCCCGCCTTCTCAACTTTCAGCGCCTTGCTGACAGTGGATGCCGCCGCCAAAGTCTTGCCTGCCGTGTCGTCAATGAACTGCACATATATGTGCTGGTTCGAGAAATTAACAGCCATACGCGGACGTTGCGCAGTGCCAGTGATTTTCTTGCGAATGCGCCATTGGCGCAATTGCTTTAGTCGGTGTTTATCTTGTGTTCTCATCTTTAGTTCAGCCACGGATTTTGCCGTGACAGAGTTAGTTCAAAATTATTGGACGGTTTTACCTTCCTTACGAATAATCTTCTCGTCCGAATACTTAACACCTTTACCTTTATATGGTTCCGGTGGGTAATAGGCACGAATCTCAGAAGCGACAAGGCCAACCAATTGTTTGTCTGGCCCTTCAATCGTGACTTTGGTGTTTTCATCCACTGTTACTTTAATCTGATCAGGAATCGGATAGTTGACCGGGTGGGAATATCCAAGGCTCAGATTGACGACTTTACCTTGAACTGCAGCTTTGAACCCAACCCCATTGATCTCCAGTTTTTTAACATAACCATCGGTAACACCGATCATCATGTTGTTGATTAACGCGCGGCTAAGTCCGTGCAACGCCTTAGCTTTTGCGTCGTCCCCTTCACGACTTACAACAATCTGGTCACCATTTACCTTCAAACTGGTGCGAGGCGGAACATCCAGGCTCAATTTGCCTTTTGGACCTTCCACGAGAATTTTGGAGCCTTTCACATCCACCTTGACCTTAGGTGGGATTGAAATAGGCATTTTACCGATACGTGACATAAAATGTTTTAATTTGAATTACCAAACGTAGCAGAGCAATTCTCCACCAACGTTTTTCTTACGAGCATCGTTTCCACTCATGACACCTTGAGATGTCGAAACGATTGCAACACCTAATCCACCACGAACGCGGGGAACTTCAGCGGCCCCGGTATAGCGACGTATGCCTGGGGTGCTGACGCGACGAATACCTTCGATCACGGCCCGACGCCCATCATACTTCAGTTTCAATTTCAGCGTTTTAATAGCCGTTTCGCCTTCGACTGAGTAATCAGTGATGTAGCCTTCTTTCTTGAGAATTTGAGCAATGCTCTCCTTCATCTTGGAATGGGGCATCTGGGTCGCAGGCAGCAATGCCCTATTGGCGTTGCGGATGCGAGTCAACATATCGGAAATCGGATCGTTCATTAATATCTTTCCATCCTCGCCGTCTCGCCTCCAGGCGACGTGCGCGAGAAATCTAATTATTACCAACTAGCCTTCGTCACTCCAGGAATCAATCCGTTCAAGGCCATTTCACGGAAGGTCAAACGTGACACACCAAACTTACGCAGATAAGCGTGGCGCCGCCCGGACATTCTGCAGCGATTCACCACGCGAACCGGACTCGCATTGCGTGGAAGTTTAGAAAGACCGGCGTAATCGCCCTTAGCTTTCAACTCTGCGCGTTTGGCCGCGAACTTCTTAACAGTGTCGGCCTTTTTCTTGTTACGTTCCAACCAAGATGTCTTTGCCATAAAATTATTTCTCCGCGAACGGCATTCCCATCGCTTTCAACAGATCACGAGCTTCTTCATCGTTCGGCGCGCTTGTCACTATTGTGATATCCATGCCCTGAGTGCGTTTAATCTTGTCCATTTCGATTTCAGGGAAAATCGTTTGGTCTGCAACGCCCAGCGAAAAGTTACCACGGCCATCGAAGGAACGGGGTGAAATACCGCGAAAATCACGAATACGAGGCAACGCGGTTGCTACCAAGCGGTCAAAAAACTCATACATTACGTCGCGGCGCAGCGTAACACGGCAACCAATCGGCTGATTTTCGCGAAGTTTGAAGTTCGCGATCGCCTTACGCGACATATTGATCACCGGTTTACGACCAGTAATCATCTGCAGATCTTTGGCCGCATCATCAATTGCACTCTTTTCGAGGCTGGCGCTAACGCCCATGTTAATGACGATCTTCTCGAGCTTTGGCACCTGGTGCACATTGGTGTATTTACGCTTCTCGGTTAGAGCGGGCACCACTTCCGTTTTGTATTTGTCGTAGAGTCTTGCTTTCATTGTGCTTTCTCCTCGGATTTTGCCGAAGAGCTTCTAAATTATGCTTTGGCGGTTTGACCGCGTTTTGCTGCGGCAGCGTCGAACTTATCCGCAAGTGCCACGTTTGAAACGTGAATCGCTCCTTCGCGTTCCACAATAGCCCCTTGTGGGTTCTGTTGATTCCGCTTGGTGTGGCGTTTGATCATCTTGACGCCTTCTACCAGAACACGTTGTTCTTTAGTGCGAATTTCGATGATCTTGCCGCGTTTTCCTTTTTCGGAACCGGCAATAACGACGACTTCGTCACCCTTTTTAACATGAAATTTTGACATACTTAAATCACCTCAGGCGCGAGCGAAATAATCTTCATGAACTTTTTTTCGCGCAATTCACGAGCTACAGGACCGAAGATACGAGTTCCGCGAGGATTATTTTCCTTATCAATAATCACGATCGCATTGCTATCGAAACGAAGATATGAACCGTCGCTCCGGCGAATAGCTTGGCGAGTGCGGACCACTACAGCGTTAACGACTTCACCCTTTTTAACGGTGCCATCTGGAGCAGCTTCCTTGATGTGAACTTTGATCACATCACCAATCCCGGCGTACTTTTGGTTACGACCAAGGACACCAATCGTGGCAGCGCGTTTAGCACCAGTGTTATCTGCCACATCTAAAATCGAGCGAATCTGTAACATATTAAAATCCTAATTAGGCGGAGGCTTCAGCGCGCTCAAGAACCTGAGTTAAGCGCCAGCGTTTCATACGGGAAAGCGGGCGTGTTTCCTCGATCAAGACAACATCGCCAATCTTGGCTTCGTTCTTCTCGTCATGTGCGTAGAACTTGCTAAAGCTCTTCACAACCTTGCGATAACGGGGATGCGGGAAACGGCGTTCCACGCTGACCACGATCGTTTTGTCCATTTTGCTGGAAACAACTCGACCGAGACGTTCTTTACGGTTGCCACGGGCGTTTTCCGTTGGCTTTGTTTCCGCTGTCTGTGTGTCTGCCATAAACTATTTACCTGCCTTTGCTGACTTTGCCGTTTTTGCTGGTGCCGGCTTTACCGTTGCCGACTTAACTGCTTTTTGCCGCAGCGCCGAAATTTGTGTTTCCACGCGAGCAACATCTTTGCGAATGCTTCGGAGGCGAGCCGGTTTTTCCAATTGCGCACTAGCCTGCTGAAGACGCAAGTTAAACATTTCCTGACGGAGATCTCGGCCTGCATTCTGCAGTTCCGGCAACGTCTTCTCTTTGATTTCGGACATCTTCATATTAATTAGGCAATCTTGTGACGGCCGATAAAACGAGTACGAATCGGCAGTTTCGTTGCAGCCAAGCGCATGCACTCACGAGCGGTTGCTTCAGGCACACCGTCCACTTCGAACAACACAGTGGCCGGCTTGACTACAGCAACCCAGGATTCCACCGGTGCTTTACCTTTACCCATTCGCGTTTCGAGAGGTTTCTTGGTAAAAGACTTTTGCGGGAAGATCCGGATCCAAACCTTGCCGCGTCGCTTCATGTAACGATTGATCGCGACACGGGCAGCTTCGATTTGCTTGGTATCAAGCCAGGCACGCTCCATCGTTTGGAGGCCATATTCGCCAAATGCCACGGTGTGGCCGCGAGTGGCGGTGCCAGCGCGGCTGCCACGATGCATTTTGCGAAACTTTACTCTTGCGGGCTGTAACATAGAAATTCTTTATTAAGCAGCTGGAGCAGGTTCCGGCTTGGCTTCTTGTTTCTTTTCAACTTTGACGTCACCTTTGCAGACCCAGCATTTTACGCCGAGCTTGCCATACATAGTGTTCGCTTCCGCGAAACCATAATC
The DNA here is from genome assembly GCA_046597605.1 of Limisphaerales bacterium. Lineage (GTDB taxonomy): Bacteria > Verrucomicrobiota > Verrucomicrobiia > Limisphaerales > JACDHS01 > JACDHS01. The sequence continues at coordinate 30,782 of JBKJKE010000020.1, forward strand.
GATGTTTGCGCGCAGTGTATGCAGCGGAACACGACCTTCGAGATATTGTTCTGTGCGAGCCAATTCAGCACCGCCCAAACGACCGGCACAACGAATACGAATGCCTTCAGCGCCGAAATCCATGGCTATCTGAACCGCCTTCTTCATCGCACGGCGGAACGAAACACGGCGTTCGAGCTGCAAGGCAACATTGTCGGCGACCAACTGCGCATCGATCTCAGGCTGTTTGATTTCCTGGATGTCAACGTAGACTTCCTTGCCGGTCATCTTACTCAGCTCTTCCTTGAGTTTGTCGATTTCGGCACCTTTGCGGCCGATAACAACACCAGGACGAGCTGTAAAGATAGTGATACGGCAACGGGTCGCGGCGCGTTCAATCTGAATTTTTGGTACCGAGGCACCTTCAAGCTTCTTCTTCAACAACTCACGAATCATACGGTCTTCGTTAAGAAGTTTTGGGAAATCTTTTTTGTCGGAATACCAACGGGAACGCCAATCTTTATTAACGGCGACGCGCAGGCCAATTGGATTAGTTTTCTGACCCATAATTATTCGTCACTTACAACAATTTTCACGTGGCAGCTGCGCTTGATAATCGGGCCAGCGGAACCACGAGCTTTAGGGATAAAACGTTTGATAGAAGTCGCTTGACCAGCAACTGCTTCTTTCACACGCAACGTTTCGGGGCGAACACCGTTGTTATTCTCAGCATTTGCGATTGCAGAGGCCAACGTTTTCGCCACGACGCGAGCGGATTTGCGTGACACGACTGCGAGAACAGCCTGTGCTTGCAAGGCAGGAAGGCCTTGAATCTGGCGGACGACTTCGCGCATTTTCTGCGCTGACATCCGCACATTTTTTGTGATTGCTTGAACTTCCATAAAAACTATTTCGCTTCGGCTTTGGCGGTATGAGCACCGTGCTTCTTGAACGTGCGGGTCAGCGAGAATTCGCCGAGGCGATGGCCAACCATGTTTTCAGTAACGAAAACCGGATTGAACACCTTGCCGTTATGCACATTGAATGTGAGACCAACGAAATCAGGCGTAATCATCGAGCGGCGTGACCACGTCTTGATTGGGGTCTTCGACTTGGCGACTTTTGCCTTGTCGATTCGTTTCAGCAAATGCAGGTCTACAAATGGACCTTTTTTAATCGAACGTCCCATAAATCAAATTATTTCTGTTTCACTGCACGGCCATCACGGCGCACAACAATAAAGCGGTTACTGGCCTTGGTCTTGATACGAGTCTTGTAACCCTTTGCGAGCAAGCCCCATGGCGATTTCAATTGGAGATGACCACCACCACCCTTGGACTTACCTTGACCGCCGCCGTTCGGATGATCAACCGGGTTACGAGCCATACCACGTGTAATCGGGCGAATACCACGATGGCGGCTGCGACCAGCCTTACCAAGAACGACGTTTTCGTGCTCAAGGTTACCAACCTGGCCGATGGTGGCGTAGCACTCTTCGTTGATCCGGCGAATTTCGCCAGAAGGCAAACGAATCTGAGCATAACCTGCATCAACCGACATCAACACAGCCGCTGAACCGGCGCTACGAACCATCTGAGCACCCCGACCTGGAGTTAACTCAAGGTTATGAATCTCCGAGCTGACCGGGACATTCTTAAGCGGGAGGCAGTTTCCCAGATCAGGGGGAGCAGTCGGCCCACTCATCAGCTTGGCACCAACCTTCAAATTATTCGGGGCGATGATGTATGCTTTATCGCCATCTTTGTATTCGAGCAGCGCGAGGCGAGCGGTACGAATCGGATCATACTCGATCGCAACAACGTTGGCTTCAACACCGTGCTTCTTACGCTTGAAATCTACGATACGGATCTTCTGCTTGTGACCACCACCGATGCCGCGGGCGGTTACCCGACCATAAACATTGCGCCCACCAGAGCGCTTCCGGATTTCAACCAGGCTCTTCTCCGGCTTGGTCTTCGTAATTTCGTCGTAGGACGCTATTGTTATATAGCGCGTCGACGGCGTTAACGGTCTAAATGTTTTAACTGGCATAAAAAATTCAAAATCCGATTTTCAGCTGAAGTGCGTTAGCCATCACTCCTGCCCCGAGGATCGGAGTCAGTTATCGGCCAACAGCGATTAAGCTGCCGTTCATCACCATGACTGGTGAAACAGAGCGCGGAATATACCAGGAGAAATTTCCCCTGCAAGTGGTTTCTCGAAATTTATTCTAAAATCTTTCGAGATCAGAAAACCCGGACGAACACTCCGTATACCGCGGAAAATGCGTGCTGCAAGTTGCCGACGTTTCCCAAAGAGTCAAATGTTTCTGTAAAGATTCCAAGGGTTTAAGGTGTTTTATGGCTCTCCAAAGGCTACTGCCCTTTGAGTCAAGGCAATGTTTGAAGGAATCAAAAAGTTAAATGGCTCCTTTGTTTATTGGGGGTTGGTTGCAATTACTTGTGTTTCATGGCTTCGTGAAGAACCAATGAGCGCCAGTGACCCGCACATATATTTTCTGGTGAGGATTTTCGCCGGCAGATGCGCTTCGATAAGGGTGATATGCACGCATTCTTTGGCTCGGATCCGACGGCAGAAAGAAATCTTAACCGAGCGAAAATACTGGTTATCAACAGCTCATGATAAACACGCCACGTTAGGATCTGAGGCCCTTTCTCTTTTGAATGAGGCAATAAACATGGTATAAAGAAGCGCGGCACTTAGAGCCTGTCTGAAAATTCATAATTCCCGAGGAATTACGCCAATCGGCGGATTTGAGTCCGTATCATAGCGAGATATATCCAAGCTTCTGCACTGGTTTCTGTGGTCTCGT
>JBKJKE010000042.1:0-45151 GCA_046597605.1 Limisphaerales bacterium
CGTAATTTCAGTGCGAGTCGTTTTGTGCAGGCTTGGATCGGGTTGTTTAAGCATCAATCCCTATCCCAAATACCCTTTCCACAAAGCGACTCTTTTTTCTATTTCGGAGTTCGGGTTTAGTTAAGGACTGAAAGTCCGCCAGAGGATAGCCCGGGGTGGAGCCCCGGGATTACGTTCCGAAACACGATTCCGCCCTGAAAGGGAGGAAGATCTTGCCCGCTGAACTTGCGTTTACAAACCGGCGCCCTGGAACTCCACAAATCATGGCTCAATCTTTGACCCATACCGCCAGCAACCGGAAAACCACGTTGAAGAGGATTTTTAGGCGGAATACCCGTTGGACGAACGTCTGGGCGAATTGAAACACTTCGGAAACTCTTCCTCCCTTTCAGGGCGGAATCCTTTTGGAACATGAACCCCCGGGGCTCCACCCCGGGCTATCCTCTGGCGGACTTTCAGTCCTTAACTAAACGGCAGTGGGCCGACGGCTGGGCTGAGGAATTATCGGCCCGTTGGGCCTTATTCTGCATTTAATCCCTCAGAAGCGGGATTTTCGACAATTTCATCCTTTTTGAACCCAAATTTCGGGCGCTGCCCTAAAACCATTTTTTCTCCGCCCCCTTTTTTCACCCCTGAAATCGTCGCAAACCCCTCATCCACAGCCGTTTCCATCAATAAAAAATATTTTAAACTATTTTTCCAGTCCGACACCGTTTGTCGGACTGAATATGCAAAGATCGCAGCTGTTCGATTAACAAAGGGTTAGGCGAACGAAATAGACATAAAAACTAAACAGAAAGTAAAAATCAGATGAAACAGAACATTGTTCGTAATCAAAACGGCCTCCTTAGCGCAATCAACCTCGCGATCGCAGGCTATACTAAACACGCGGCGGTCATCGTCCTGGCCGTAAACCACGGGGCGGCTCTCGCCTTGAGCCGAACCCAGGCAATCGCGGCCCGGGATGCTTACGATAACGGTAAGGGGGACCTGCGGGATTATCGTTTACTTCTCAACGCAAAAGCACTCGAAACACGGCAGTTTTCGATGTTGGCAAAGGACATCCTGCGTCCAGCGCTGGGTCGCAAGTATTCGGCGAATTGGATCGGCACAGGGTTCACGGGATCTCTGGAGGTTCCATACAAACCTGATGAGCTCGAGCCAATGGTTGAATCATTGGACAGTTTCCTCACGGCGAATCCGGACAAAGAGTCCGCCAGTTCCAACATCACCGCCCTGAAGGCGAACGAATTGTATCTGGCGTTGTACGGAGCGCGTAGCGCTGTAATCGGACAGGAAGCCGCCAATCGCACTCTGCTGGAGAACCAGAACTCGAAGTTCGACACTATTTCCAAGCGTCTCAGAGGAATGGTCAAAGAGTTGTCGCAGGTGCTTCCGCCGTTGGACAGTCGTTGGCTGGATTATGGGTTTCAGATCCCTGGTTTGCAGGAGACGCCGGATCGACCGGGAAAGATCACGGCCATTCTGCTGGGGAATAATGCGGTAGCGGTGAAGTGGCAGGCGGCGGCGCGGGCGGAGTATTATCGCGTTTGGGTCAAGGTGAACGGTGTTGATCAGGATCTGCGGGTGGTGGGGAGTCCTCTGGATCTCGACTTCACAATTGAAGGGTTGCCGTTGAATGCGGTGGTTCAGATCGGTGTCTCGGCGATCAATAACGGTGGTGAGAGCGCGGTGAGTGAATTGGTGCCGGTCACGATCGTTTGAGGAACGAACGGGTGTTTGGAGTAGTGGAGTGTTGGAGTGGAGCGTTTGCACTCCATCATTGGAAACCTCACAATATATTATGCAGATAAAGCACAGGCCGCCCGGCGACGGGCGGCTTTTTTGCGGGAAAGAATTTAACCACGGATGGACACGGATAAACACGGATGGGAAATTTAATAAGCGGGGCTTTTCCCTGCATTCGCGAGCCAGCATCGATCCAGGTTGTGGATGCAAATATCGCTTCCAAACTCGGCTTTCCCTATCCGTGTTAATCCGTGTCCATCCGTGGTTAAATTTCTCTCCCACCTTTGCTGAACAAACCGTTGGGCTGTTACGTCGGAAAAAGAACTGGCAGCAAAGGCGCTTTGCCAGTATTTAAATCGCTCCGCTCTATCTCTATGAATATTGAAGATCTTTCTCGACGGAAATTTTTGAAGACCACCTCCACGGCGGTCGCCAGTGGCGCATTGCTGGGATCGCTCTCGATCGAACGCAGCGCCTTCGGTGCTTCGAACAATGATACGCTGAAAGTCGCCCTGGTCGGTTGCGGCGGTCGTGGATCAGGTGCCGCAATGCACGCCTTGAACGCGGAAACGAACTGCAAGCTGGTCGCGATGGCCGATGCATTCAATGATCGGATCGAATCGGCTCACAGCCAATTGAAAGCAAAGCACGGTGATCGCGTCGATGTGCCGAAGGCTAACATGCTGGTCGGCCTGGAAGGTTATAAGCAGGCGATCGCGCTGTCGGATGTGGTCATCCTGGCAACGCCTCCGGGTTTTCGCCCCATGATGTTCGAGGAAGCGGTTCGCCAGGGAAAACATGTTTTCATGGAAAAGCCGGTCGCAGTGGACGCTCCCGGTGTGCGTCGCGTGCTGGCAGCGGCGGCGGAAGCGAAGAAGAAGAATTTGAAAGTGGGTGTCGGCCTGCAACGTCATCATCAGCAGAATTACCAGGAGACGATCAAGCGTCTGCAGGGTGGTGAGATCGGTGACATCGTGGCCGCGCAGGTTTATTGGAACGGCGGACCAGTCGGACCGAAGGCGCGTCGCGCGCAGGTGGTTGAACAACTCGGTCGTCAGCCCACCGAAATGGAATACCAGGTGAAGAACTGGTATAATTTCGTCTGGCTCTGCGGAGATCATATCGTCGAACAACACATCCATAACATCGACGTGATCAACTGGATCAAAGGTAATTACCCGGTTCGTTGCCACGGCATGGGCGGTCGCTCTTTCCAGAAAGGTCCGGACAGCGGCGAGATCTATGATCATCACGCGGTGGAATACGAGTATGCTGACGGCACCCGTATGTTCAGTCAGTGCCGGCAGATTCCCGGCTGCGAAAATAACATTTCCGAACATGTCATTGGGACCAAGGGAACCAGCGATGTGAGTGGTAGCAAAATCTTTGGTGCCAACAAATGGCGCTTCAAGGATGAAAAGGCTTCCACCGACGGCTGGCAGTTGGAACATTATCCATTGTTCGACGCGATCCGGAACGACAAGGAACACAACGAAGCTGAATACGGGGCGAAGAGCACGCTTACCGCGATCATGGGCCGTATGGCGACCTATTCGGGTAAGATTATCGAATGGGACCAGGCGATGAACTCAAGCATTGATCTGATGCCGAAGAACCTGGCGTGGGACGCGATGCCGCTGGTGTTGCCCGGAGCGGATGGATTGTATCCAGTCGCAATGCCTGGACAGTCAGTGGTAGTTTAAATTTAGTGGGTAGAGCATTCGCTCCGGAATGGCTAACGCCGTTCCGGAGTTTTCTTTTTCGGAGGGCTGATAGGAATTATGGAATTTGTTGGGAGGGGAGGGGATTTATGATTGCTGGTCTCCGCGACGCGAACCGTGGTGCCGGGGAATTTGCGGGCGAGTTTTAGTCCTTCGTTGAGTCCCAGCACGCTGACGCTGGTGGAAAGGGCGTCTGCGGTCATGCAGTCCTGCGCGACGATAACCACGCGGCGTTGGTTGATGAGTCCCACGCCGGTGCGCGGATCCACGATATGGGAGTAACGCTTTCCTTCCAGTTCGACGAATTGGAAAAGATCTCCTGAGGTGGCCATGGCCTGGTTCTTGAGGAGAAGGTATCCGGATGGGGCACTCGCATCGGTTTCGACCGGAAGTTCGATCTTCCAACCGTCTTTTCCAGGAGGAGATTGGCTCACCGCCATATCGCCACCGCCAGAGACCAAAGCACTTGGGATTCCGGCAGTTTTCAATATCTTCATCGCTTCGTCGATGGCATAGCCTTTGGCGATGGCACCGAGATCGAGTCGCATGTTAGAGACTTTCAGTTCAACAGAGCGGGTGGCCGGATCTAACAGGACGTATTGGTAACCGACAGCTTTTCGCGCTTCGGCCAGACGCGTCTTCTCCGGGAATGTTTTATCCCGACGCGTTTTGCGCCATAGATTTACTACCGGCCCGATCGTCACGTCGAATGCTCCGTTGCTCTCTTCTGCAAAGGATTGGGCGGTGCTCAAGACCGTCCAAAGATCCTCGCTGACCTTTACACGGGTCCCGGAACCGGCAGTGTGCGAAAGTCGGCTCAGTTCACTGTCGTAATCGTAATCGCTCAGGATGTTGTTCAGTTCGCTGATGCGACCGAAAGCGGCATTGGAAGCGTTTTCCGCGCGCATTTCGTTTTCTGCATACAAGACGATGCGGAAAGGAACTCCCATCTGGGGTTGTTCAAACTCGAACCGTTGCAAAGTGGCCGGTGATTTCGTGGCGCAGGATGTGACGAGCGTCATTAGCAAAAGAAGGCTGAGAAGAGGAACACATTTGGTCTGAAACGAAGGCACGCGGAAAAGTTGAACCAGCCCGGAGGGAATTCAACCACGAATAGCCAGTAATCCACACGGATTGGGTCCTGCAACAAAACTTGTGAAGGTCGACGCAATACTTTATTCCTCAACTTCATGAAACAAGCCGCAGCGATCATCGCCATCGCCGTCACGATTTTGCTGCACTCGTATTTGTGGATTTCGCTGCAGGGGACTTTTCCGAATATTGAAGAAGAAAACGGGATCATGGAGAACTACCAGGCGATGGGACTGCTCTTATGCGTTGGGACCTGGCTCTGGTGTGTCATGCGAACTCAGTCGCGGGCGGAGAGAATCTTTTTCGCGAGTCTGGCACTTTTCTCGGTCAGCATCCTGGTTCTGGAAGTAGATTTTCGCAAAATGGACGCCCCCACACTGAACAAGGTAATGAACGGCAGGATTCGGGATATTTGGCTGGGACTCCTTTGGCTGGGAGCGACAGTTTTATTTCTCAAAAACAAGCGACCTGTTTTTAAAGTGTTTCTTGGATGGCTTCGGAGTCGTGCCGGTGTGCTGTTGTTGATTGGAGGGGTGTTTTGGATTCTCGCTGCGATGATTGATAAATCACTGCTCGGCGAGAAAAGCTTGTTTCGCGAGGAGTTAATGGAGGTGAACGCCGCCCTCTTTATGCTTGGTTCTGCACTCGTCAGTCTTTCCAATCAGTCCAGAAAACCAACGCCTGCCACAAACATCCAAACGGTCCAGGCACGATCGAAACTCAGCTAGTTCGGAACCCGCGCCCTGGCCGAACTGGAGGCTTCGCTTTCCGGCGAAGTTCCGAGGTAAACAGAAAGTGCGGCAATTCCGAGGTGCAGGTAAGCGGTCGCGATCCCCAGGGCGGGTGCCGTTTCTCGGACGAATCCAAAACAGGAAAACAGTCCATACGCAATCCCTGCACCCAGAAGAAAGTTGCGGCTGCTCCGCTCATTCTCCACACCCGTGAGAATGACCAGGGCTCCGGTAAGGAGATGAAGGATGTTATGCACTGCATTGACCTGAATCTTTCCGAAAAGAAGATCATTAAAAGTAACCACTGGCACGAAGCCAAGGAGGCCAGCGACGATCAGGCCTGACCCGTAAACTTTCGCAGCGGTGGTTAACATACTTTGTTCACCTCATAGAATTGCCGGTTCCGTGAGGCCCGAAAGGGCGACGAAACCGGCAAATTACTTCACATGGTGCTCGGCTCTCTTATGGCTGAGACTGAGTGTCACCGCCCTGCGGTTGGGTCCCTTGCACCTGAATCTGATTTTCAAGAAGCACGTCCTGAACCCGCTGTTCAATCTGTTGCTTCTGCGTTTCACTCTTCACAGATCCACGAAGAACGATTTTTCCGTCCTCGGTGGTCACGGTGATGGTTTGAGCCTGTAACGAAGGATCGCTCTTCAAGGCAGTCTGCACTTGCTGAGTAAGCTTCTGAGTTTGTGTGGAACCAGTGGCAGCTCCAGCAGCTTCCTGAACCTGTTGTGCGTTGGCATCAGTGTCAGCGGACTCTTTCCCAGTCGCGGACTGTTCCGATTGATTGGTCACGTCAGCGCCGGCGGGCTCACTCACTTCCACGCCTGGACGGGTGCGGGTGGGAACCGGATACTCCTGGCTTGGTTCGGCACCAGCGGGTTCGTCAATTTTAGCTCCTTGTTTCTCTGCGTGAACGCTGACCTGAGGCTCAAGCTCGGCACCCGAGGGCTCCTGCAATTGCGCGCTGGCAGATTCCACAGTTATCTCGGAAAGATATCCTTGCTCGGTTGGACCTTGAAAACCGGCGCTGGGAGCTGAAGCCTGACTTTCTTTGGTTTCCAAAGTCGCGCTGCTTTCGGACTTCGCCTGTGAATGTGCTTCGGCTGCGTCGCTTACGGAACGTTCGGGTTCCTCAGATTGCAATTCAGCGCCAGCAGGATCGCTGAACTTCTGCTCCTGCTGGAATGAGTAGGAACGATCTTCGCTCGGAAGCGACGGACTCTGCTGAGACGGTTGGATCTGTTGATACTGGCGCTCGTTGCGAAACTGCTGCTGGTCTTGGTGCTGATAGTTTTGGTTCAGTTCTGCACCAGACGGTTCGCGATATTGGGTTCCCTGGCGAAAGCCTTGCGCTTGCCAATAAGGTTGTTGTCCATAATGGCTGTAAACCCTGGAAACGAATCGCTCATTCGATGCCTGCGACCATTTGGTGTTTTCGAACCGGGGTGCATTCATCAGCACATTGCGGTCCGCGTTCAACGTCACCATTCGGGCATCGGTTCCGGTCCGCAAGAGGCTCGGCGGTACTGCCACAAACTCGTTACGCGTATTTAGATAAGGATTTGCATCAATTACCGCATAGGCCACGTTGCCGGAATTCATATCCAGGATGATGTCTTGGATCTCGCCCACTGTTTGTCCCTGTGAATTCCGAACGTTCATACCAATTAATTCACTGGCGCGGTGGTAATGGCTTACCTTGCTTACGCGAGTCGAGTCATCATATCGCCGCACATGGTGGCGGGTTTCGGAACGTGGTTGGGCCATCGTAGTGGAGTGCTGCCACTGGGCGGTTCCCCCGACTGGCCCTTCATTGCGATGGGCAAATCGCTGCAAGTCGACAGCGCCACCGCGGCTTCTGTTCCCACTGATATCGTCGAGACGTGTTATGCCCTGGACTTCTCCCAAGTCAGGATAAAGGGTCCCCTCGCGGCTTTGAGAATGATAGTAAGGAGAGCCTGACGGTTCGGTAATGGTGCTTTTCGTATACACTTCGCGGCGTTGATACGGCTGCATCCCTCGGTAGCTCGTCTGCTGGTAAGGGTCCACGCCGTAAAAGCGGTAGACGTCCGAGCTCCACTGTTGGTTCGACATATCCGGCCAAAGGTTGCGCTCAAAGCTGGGAGCTGAACGGAGATGCTCTTTATCCATATCCAGCATCACCCTGTTTTCGCCACTCATAGTCAGAGCGGAAGGAGGTAAGGCGACAAGTCGATTTCCGACGTCGCTCGAAAGGATGGCAAAGGGAATACGCCCAGAATTCAGGTCGACCATTACGTCCCGGATTTCTCCCAGGTTTTCATTTCGATGATTTCGCACTTCCATGCCGATTAAGTCACTGGCCCGGTGGACTTTGCCAAAGGAAGCCAGGGGGGCGGCAGAAGAACGATGAAAGGGGCGCTCGGCTCCTGCGGACTCGTTCAGGTTCGACTCGGTTCTTACCTCGACTTTTTCCTCCACTCGATAGGTGCCAGAATCGTTGGCGAAAGCTGCTGACCCGCTGCAGACGATTGCGCCGCTTGAAGCAAAAAGCATCAGGTTCTTAAGTTTTCGGTTCTTTTTCATAATACCTTTAACCTAAGCCTGTCCAGGGAGTGAACCAATGGGGGTTGTGGAGCCTTCCTCTTTACGGCATCGAGGCGGGGAATGGTGGGCAAAAAGCTGAAAACGCGAATCACTCGATTCGCGTTTTCTTTGTAATACGATATGGAAAGATCCTAGGTCTTAACGCCCAGGTTTTCGCTCTGCGCCCATTGAATCGCATGATGGACGAGTTCATTGGCGCTCTTAAGATTCAATTTCTCTTTGATGTGTGCGCGATGTGATTCAACCGTCTTCACGCTCAGATGAAGCTTTTCAGCAATGGGGCGAGTGCCGTGGCCCTGGCCGATCAAACCGAATACTTCCAGTTCGCGATCGCTGAGTTCTTCAATCGGCGAACCATTCAGGGAGGAACGGCCACCGACCAGGCGGTTCAACATGCGGGAACCAAGTTCTTCGCTCAGGTAAACTTCTCCGCTCAAAATTTTACGAATTGCGACCAGCACCTTTTCGCTGGCTTCCTGTTTCATGATATAGCCCGCAGCACCGGCACGAAGCGCACGATGGGCATACACCGACTCGTCATGCATGGAGAGAATCAGAACGAGCAATCGCGGAAAACGCACTTTGATATTCTTGAGCAACTCGATGCCGCTGGCACCTTTGAGGGAGATATCCAGGATGATGACATCTGGATTGAGCTTTTCCATGGCATCGATTGCCTTGTGGGGATCTTCGGCTTCCCCACAGACCTCGAGGTCTGGTTCGTTGTTGATGAGTTCGGCAATACCTTGTCTTAGCAAAGGGTGATCATCGACGATCAAAATTCGTGCCGCGCTTTTCTTGGTGCCCATAATCTTCTTCATAATTCCTCGGTAAAGGGAGCTGTATTACAGGTGCCATTACAGCCGAGGGTAGGAGAATCAACAATCAGGGCAGACAAGTCACAACACTTGCCAAGCGCCCTGAGGGAGTATGGGAGAATGCCTGAAGCTATTCGCCGCGCATCTGAATGGCGCGATGCACCAGTTCAGTGGCGTTTTTCAAATTCAGCTTCTCTTTAATATGAGCACGGTGAGACTCAATGGTCTTAACGCTCAGGTGAAGCTGTTCTGCGATTTGACGGGTTCCACGGCCTTCGCCAATGAGACCAAAAATTTCCAATTCACGGTCACTGAGACGTTCCATCAAGGAACCGGCATCAGTGGTTTTGCCACTAACGAGCTGGTGCATGAGCTTGCTGCTCATTTTTTCGCTAAGATAGATTTCCCCATTCAAAACCTTACGCAAAGCCACCAACACCTGGTCCGTGGCTTCCTGTTTCATGATGAAACCCGAAGCTCCGGCGCGCAATGCGCGCTCAGCGTAGAGCGATTCGTCATGCATGGAGAGGACGAGAACCAGAAGTTTCGGAAACTGCACCTTGATGTTCTTGAGCAACTCGATCCCGCTGCTGCCCTTGAGTGAAATATCAACGATGGCCGCGTCAGGCTTGAGCGCATTGATCGCGTCCAGCGCTTTGCTGGCCTCTTCGAACTGCCCACAAACGATCAATTCCTTTTCTTCGTTGATCATTAGCGCCAATCCCTGGCGGAGGATCGGATGATCATCCACGAGCATGATCTTGTATTTCGCTTTTTTGGCAGGAGCCTCGTTCTTCCGAAGAGTTGTTTTCATGTCTAACCTAAAACTTTAGAGCAAATCCACCTGAGATTTGTCCTGAGACTATCCCTGAGAGCAACAGAAAAATAAAAAGAGAAAGCCCCTGATTTTCCCATCAGGGTTTAACCTAAATGAATCATTGTGTCGTGGTGGCAAGAAGATAGATTCCGAGCACTGTCGAAACCGCACCGGACATGATGAACCAGATCGCTTTATCGCTAAGTTGTGGACCGGAAATTCCAGGGGAGTAGGCGCTGCCTGTGTTCATGCCGAGCATGAGGAAGCAGACGCCTATCACCATGAGTGTTATCCCCTGCGATCGATTCATTTTAAACCGACCTGCTACCGCCAATCAATCGGACGACGAGCACAACGATGGCGATGACAAGTAAGATGTGGATGAAACCGCCCAGTGTGTAGGAAGTGACGAGTCCGAGCAGCCAAAGAACCAATAAGATAGCGAAGATTGTCCAAAGCATAACTTTTCCTTTCTTGAGTGTTGATGTTTACCGACGTTTACCAGCGATCCTCTTTTGGAGTATCGCTCCGCACTTTATCCTCCCTCACCCCCGCTTCCGAAGTCGCGGAGATATCATGAGCCCCGGCCTGCTCAAAGATTTCCTTGGCTTTCTTGGCCTCTTGATTGTTTTCCGTATGAACTGAAAGCAAGATATTGCCCGCCTTGATTTTTCCTTCGTAACGCTTTGCTTCGAATTCAGGGATTCCCATTCCAACCAGGGCCCCCGTGATGCCACCGACTGCGGCACCCACCGCCGCGCCGCTCAACGCAGCCATAATAGGACCGGCGGCCAGGAATGGACCAACTCCTGGAATGGCGAGAATACCAATACCAGCAAGCCAACCTAATGCGCCACCGAGCACCCCGCCGGTTCCCGCACCGGTTACGGCGCCTTCGGGAGCTTTGGTGTGATGTTCGTGGGCGAAGTCTTTGGTGCCGGTTTTGTCCGGAAATAGAACGGAGATATCGTTGTCGGAAAATCCGGCAACTTTAAGTTCGTTAACGATGGACTCAGCTTGGAATTCGCTGGTTGCGATACAGAATACTGCTTTTGCCATAATTTGTTCCTCCTGCTGGGCGCTCGGGACAGGTCCTTTGCGCGTTTGTGTTCTATATAAGAAAATAGAAGAGGGCACGTACCGGAGCTATCAGGTGCCTGCCCGTATTTAGGGCCAACAGTTTTGCCTAGCTGATGCGTCGGGTGAAAGGCGCAGGCTGGTGGGTGAACGATAAGCCTGGCGAAAAAGATCAAATTGGGAGCGGTACGACGTTGGGGAATTGGGGGCCGAGTTTCTCCGGTGCATTTGAAAGAGTCCTGGCATTGGGCGTGATTCAAACCGGGTGAGATGGCGCAGTAAATGGAACGTTGGTAACCCCCCTCCGATTGGTCGGTCTACTACCGGTAATGGTGTGGCAAACACGATTGGTTCGACCCCACATTCCCGAGAATGGTATAGCGAACACGATTGGTTCGACCCCACATTCTGCACGCTGGGAAGGGTTCCCAGCCCATCATTTGCAGGGGGTGTCACGATAAAGGCGTTTTTACGGGTTTGTGGGCGAGGGAATCCTGGATCAACCCATATAAAGCAAAAAGCTGCATGGCTTGCGCCATGCAGCTTTGTGAAAAGGTTAATTATCCAAATTATTGCCAGCGAACTGCGTCGGCCACGACAATGAACCCGGTGGTGGTCCAACAGGAGAGTCTGACCTGATTCGCTCCAGCGTTCAGGGTGAAACTACCCAGGGAATTCCATTTGCCGCCGTTGATCTGCTGATTGACGTTTTTCGTGGTCGATCCAGTCGAATGGTAGACAACGTAGGGAGCCGTCGTAGAACGGTTCGCGCCTTGGGGCCACCATGCGGAGACCGTGTAAGCCTTGGTGCTGGGCAGGGTGACGTTCCAGGTCGCCTGATCGCTCAAAGCAGCGGTGGAGCGGTAGCGATAATCGGCGCCGAACTTGTCTGCAGACGATGTGCCAGTCGCCCAGCCGGTTGATGAACTGAACCCGGAGTTGGAATTGTCTACCGTGAAAATGGTTCCCGGTGGGGCTACCCAATTGAAGGTGACGTCGATCCAACCATTCCCGACCATGCCCATGTCATCCCAGAACGTACCGTCTGCGAGATCGATGCCAGCCGGGTTGGCGACAGTGCGGCCAAACTGATCCTTGCCGCCGTTATAACCATTCTGGTAGGCCGCCTGGGCCTCGGGCAGACCGCGAGGGAGATCGGTCCACATTTCACGGTTCAAATTCCAATAATCGTCCTTGGTATTCCACGGACCCACATCGAACACTGGGACACCAGTGGCACGACGACCGTTGGACGGATTGTAAAGGTTAACCGTGTAGGTTCGGGCACTGTCGTTTGCGTTCAGTGCTCTGCGGGACGGCAAAGCAACGAAATGATCGCGAGTTCTGATCACGTGACCATTGGCGGTGGTCCCGCCCACCAAACCTTCACGGGTGGCGAAAAGGCGATAGGTGACCTGTGCTTCTGATGGAAGGCTCCCGAGCAAGAGTAGGCCTCCGACGATTAACAACTTTGCATTCATTAGTGTTCCTGGATTGAGTTTACGTTTATGTGTTTGTGGTTGGACTGTGTTGTTTGGGAAAAGTCTTTCAGCGAAGGGTCGTGGGTTCGATTGAGATGCTCTCCACGATAGGGCTGCTCGCCGAATCGTTGGCGAAAAGAACGACCCGGTATTGCCACGCGACCGCCTTGGTTCCAAAGGACACAGGTTCCTTCATGGAATGCGGACTTACTTCCTTCCATTCTGACCAGGCTCCGTTGCTGTCGCGTGTTCGAATCTCGAAATTAGCTTCATTGTTATTCAAGCCTGCGACTTTGAAATTGATGGTAGCTGAGTCAAACGGGGTCTGGATCTCTTCTTCTGGTGAGATGTAATTGCCAAACAAGCGATACTTCGGATTAAAGCGAGGGACGAATGAAGCGCTGTTTCCCAGCCGGATGCCCCCCTCGATCACAATGTTCTGCAACTCACCGCGAGAGAATTCGGTTGGTCCGTAAACAATGGCTTTCGGTGCGGGGTTTGTTTCCTCTGGTTCGCCGGGTCGATTGGGCTTGGACCACTTCGATCTGGGAGTGGCCGCATTGTGTAATGCTCCGGATTCTTTCGATATTGTTGCTGTGGAGCTGTTGGAATCACCGGTGCCAGCGACGGATGCAGGGCGCTTGAAAATTACGAAGTACACTACCCCTATAAGTACAAGCATCAGGATCGCAAGGACGGGCTTTCTCATGGGAGTGGCTAAACTATAGACGTTTTAAAGAGCTTTCGTCAATGAGGGATTACACGCTCTTGAGAAGACCCTGATGCCTTAGCGGCTTCAGATAACGGCGCATTCATTCCTAGGCAATAGAGCGAGGGGCTCGGTCAGATTCTGTCCTGATTGTAGAGCGGCATTTCGGGGTGGACGTTGCTTGGACCAAAAACCATGGAGGCCAATATATATGCTCAAAAATACAAAATTCATTAAACCAGTGATGATCGCTTGTTCGGCAGGTTTGCTATTTACTGCTTGTGCAACTGATCGCGAAACGAGCTACAGCTCAACTTCAACCAGTGAAGGGTATTCCGGCGGAACTACCGCAGATATCAATGAAAGCAGCGGATCAGAATGGCAGCAGGGATCTACCCGCTCGCAACATTCTTCCAACACCCAATACTCTGGTGGACAATCTTCCTCCCAGGATAGCCAACAGGTGTCGGGCAACGAAGTTATCATTCCTCTGCACGAAGAGCGCCTTAACGTCGGCAAACGCACCGTCGATGCTGGTACTGTAACGATTCGCAAGGTTGTGACCTCGGAAACAGTAAATCAGCCGATCGAGCTGCGTCGGGAAACTCTCGTGATTGATCGCGAAAGCTCGGGGGCTCAATCCGGCAACACTCAATTCCAAAGCTCCACGAGCACCCGACAGCGCCAGGCGTCCAGTGCCAACATTAATTCCCAGGGTAACGCCGAACAATCCGGTGCGGGGATCAGTGCTGACGCACAAGTCGGTCAAGCTGAAGGTGGGGTAAGTGTCGGCGCAAAGGAGTCGGGAGCCGGCATTAGTGCTCAGGCTGATTTCGATCAGGATGAACCTGCCGGAGCAGCTACCAGTAGCACTACCACGACTCAACGATCCAGCACTCAGTTCGAATCATCACCGAGCAGCCAGAACCAAAACTTCTCAAGTGGCGGCCAGGCCTCCGGGAATGCTTTTCAGGAGCAGACCTACACTATTCAACTTCGCGAAGAACAACCTGTCGTTGAAAAGAGCGTGGTGCAAACCGGTCAGGTAGTGGCTCGCAAGAACTCCCAGATGCAACGTCAAACGGTGCAACGGGAAGTGCGCCGTGAAGATGTTCGCGTCGATCAGGGTGCCAATGCCAAGAACGTGCAGATCCGTGGCGACATTCAAGGTGCCAAAGGATTCAACGAGCCTTCCGGCGCAGAATCACGGGGTGCTCGATTCCAGCACGACGCTGATGCTCAAAAAACTCAGTCCTATAAGTCTGAAACTGAAATCACAACCGAGTCTGATGTTAACCGTGCCGCAGAAGATGATCAGTTCGAAGACAGCAAAACCCTGGACGACATCAATCAGGGTAGCAACACTCGCGGTGGCGCGGAAGACCTGCAACGTTTTGACGAACGTTCGACGCCTCGTTATTAAGACTCCTAGGAAGCTCAAATCACTCCCTTCCGGTTACCCCCGGAAGGGATTTTTTTCTATCTGGTTGTCATTGCCAGCCAGAATCCAATTCCGGGAGCAGACATCTTGAACACCATCTTTATCCAAGCGTTCCGCATCAGAATTGGCCTGCGCTGGCCAAAAGACTGGATCCGTTTTTTGCGGAGCAGGGACTCAAGCCGATCAAACTTTGGTTTTAACGGAACGTGGAAAATCAGACCTTCTCCATCTGTCCACGCGTCACACCCAGTTGATTGATCAGCTTCAGTTCACGCCAGAGTTGGGCGCCGGTGATTTCGCCGCGGATGAGCTGGCGATACTGTGAGATGGTGCGGGCGACTTCCTCGGGACTTTCGTTGACGAACTCGATTCGGAAATTGCGCACACCCGAGGCCATTAGGTTTCCCACGAACTCCGCGCCAGTTTGAGCCTTCGCATTGAAGACGGTATTGCGACAGCCGACATCCGCTTTCAAAGGATGTTCCATGCCGACGCGGTCTCGAAGTTTCACTTGATGCTTATCACAGGGGCGACCGCAGTTTTTGTAATCGGTCCCTTTGGAAAGGAATGCACAGAACACGCAATGCTCCATGTGAAACATCGGCATGTGCTGATGAATCGTCACTTCGAACCACTCAGGCGGGGTAGTCTTTAGCAACGCTTCCAACTGCACCACGTTCAGGTCATAGGAAGCGGTGACTCGCTCAAGGTCATAGCGATTCTTGAAGTGATCGGCGGCAAGCGCGTTGGCTACGTTTAAAGAAAAATCCCCGACTCGACGGCAATCTTTGAAGAACGACAGATGATCGTAGTTGCGAACGAGATAACCATCCGCATTGCACGAACGCACCTGGTCCAGAATCCATTCCTCGCCCATCTTGGTGATACGCGGTGGCGCGACAAAAATGCCTGGCTGAACCCCCGTAGTGGTAGGATGCGAGCAACCTCTGGCGGTGTGATAAGTAGTGACGGCTTCGCGATATTTCTTGGGATCTTCAAACTCGCAGTAAATCGTCTCCACTCCACAACGTAGAGCTGCATCCAGTTGGGCGAGGTCTCGAACCAGGACAATCAACTGCGTAGCTGCGCTGGTGACAGCGCGGGCACTTGTTGCTTCGTTCTGCGATCTGAAAATGTCAGCTCGCGGATTCACATCCGCAGCTATGAGGGCCCAGCGCTTCGGTTGCGCCTTCAAAGTTTCCAGTTGTTGAGCGGCATCGCGACGTAGGCGGTTTAACTCGCTCATCGGAACAATCACATCGCCTTCGAGATGATTGTGTAAGTTACCTAACTTGAATGGGGTTCCACCTAGTCGACCCAACTGATCGCGCAAACGATCGGTCGTGAGTGGTTGCTTTTGCGCGGGTTCCAACGGCATTTCGGAATCAAGCTGGACGACATGGCCGATTTCGTCCCGCATGATCAGCGTCAACGGTTTTCCGGAAACCCCGTGAACCTCGACATCCACCGGGCGTTGGAACTGAGGTTTTTCGCCTGCGAAAGTCTGGCGCAGTCGACGATTCAACTCAGGATCATCTGTCTTCCAAATCTTGTCCCCCTCACGAATGCGGGAGAAATTCAGATGACCATGCGCAAACTTTAGAATGACGTCTCCGAGCGTGCCAGTCGGTGGAGTTTGCGCGCCGCGGTTGACCGGTTGAATCTCGTAAACCCGCCCGCCCTCTTCCTTTTGGTCAGGCTGTCCGGCATCAAAGACCAAGCCATCTCCTAGTTTGAGCGGCGCTTCCAACTTCAGCATCACCGATTCGTTCAATACCCGTTTTACGGAACCCAGGTAGACACCCCGTTTTTTGCCGAAGCGCGCGTGGGCCAGTTCCTGGTTGTTGATGCCACGAAACCAGCCGGTGTAGAGACCGCGGGAGAAACCCATCTCCAAATCATAACGCGCGTCTGTGGGGGAATCTGTTTTGGACGATTGCTTCGCTTCTGGCTGCCGCAAATCTTCCAACGCCTTCCGGTAAACGCGCGTAATATTCGCGACGTATTCAGGCGTTTTGAGTCGGCCTTCGATTTTCAGCGATGCCACTCCTGACCGAACCAAATCCGGCAATACTTCGAGACCCGATAAATCCTGTGGGCTTAATAAATACCGCTTGTCCCCGAGCGGGACTGTCTGCCCATCCGAAACCAATTCATAAGGCATACGACACGCCTGTGCACATTCGCCGCGATTAGCAGAGCGTCCCCCGAGCGATTCACTCGTAAGACATTGGCCGGAATACGCTACACAAAGAGCCCCATGAACAAACACTTCGAGCGGCATTGAAGGCGCAGGACTCCCCTCGGACTGAACACTGAATACTGAAGACTGAATACTTTCCCGCTCCCTGATCTTCTCAATCTCCGCAATGGAACATTCCCGGGCGAGAACCACAAGGTTGCACCCCAACTCCTTCGCAAACTCTACTCCAGCTGCGCTCGTCACAGTCATCTGGGTGGAAGCATGAATGGGGAAATCTGGAGAAAGTTTGCGGATCAAGCGACAGATTCCAACGTCCTGAACAATGGCCGCGTCCACACCTGCCGCAATGATCGAACGAAGATATTGCTCCGCATCTTCCAGTTCATTGGCAAAGACGAGAGTGTTAAAAGTGACGTAACCGCGGACCCCGCGACGATGAAGAAACTCCATCAACCGGGGGAGATCGGCGGCGGTGAAGTTATGAGCCCGCATGCGGGCATTGAATTTCTCCAAACCGAAGTAGATGGCATCAGCTCCGTTTTCGACTGCAGCTTTCGCGCATTCCCAATCGCCTGCAGGGGCGAGTAGTTCCGGAATACGCAACGCAGCACGCGGAGTGCTGACTTCATCTTGCTTCTCAATTACAGCCATGTTTGAACGGGGAATCTAACATCCGCGCTGATTGGGGACAAATTGAGAATACCGAAATATCCGCTCACATTTCGAAGCGTATTTATCCTTTGACCTTGTTTGGCGCAGGGGATTCGACTTTGTCGGTCATGCGGGTAGGCCAATTCTTGTCGAGCAGCCCCTTCATCTCTCGAATGAGTTCAGCGTGTTTGGCTTCTTTGACCAGATTCTTCGTTTCGTCCGGATCATTGCTTTGATCGTAGAGCTCGGCGCCTTCCTTGCCATTATCCCATTCGGTGTAGCGCCATTTTTGTGTTCGGACGGAGTAACCATGAAAGGTGTCGCGCATCACCTGGGTATAGGCGGGGCGATTCCACTGTGCCGTGGGCTTTTCTAAGAGCGGTCTCAGACTGGTTCCGTCAAGGTAGTCAGGAGCTTTCAAAGTGCACAAATCGGCTAATGTGGGATAGATATCCACCAGCTCCACTGGGCGAGGGGCGACTCCTTTTCCTTTCCCCTTCGGCGGAACAATGATCAGCGGCACGCGGGCGCAGATTTCAAACAACGACTTCTTCTGCCAGAGACCATGTTCTCCCGTGTGGTAGCCATGATCGCTCCCGAAAACGATTACTGTATTGTTGGCGAGGCCCAGTCGATCCAACGCGTCAACTACCCGCCCAAGCTGTGCATCCATGAAGCTGATGCTGGCAAAGTAGGCCTGCCTCGCCTCTTTCCGTTGTTGATCGGTCATCGTCTTTTGTTCGGGTTTTGAGGAAAGAAAGGCTGCGGGCGGAACTGTCTCGGGCCAATTCGTGGCGGCGATGGGAATCTTATCAATCGGATAGAGATCAAAATACTTCTTCGGCGCTACGTAAGGGGTGTGAGGACGAAAGAACCCGACGGCGAGAAAGAAGGGCTTACCTTTCTTTTCCTCGAGGAGTTTGATCGCCTGAGTAGCGCTCATGCCATCGGTTTGTTCTTCATCGCGCGAATCCATCGAGAGCCAGCTGACCGTTGAGCCGAAGCGCACATCCTCCTTCGCGGTCGGGTTCAAAGAATTGATTTTGCTTTCGTCGTCCTTATCGCGGCCACGCGGATTGAAAACCTGGTCCCAGGATGGTTTGTCGTCCAAGCCATCCGTCCCGATCTGCCCGGGCACGTGGTAGTGATACATCTTCCCCACGCGCGTCACGTCATAGCCATTTTGCCGGAACAACTGTGGCAGTGTCACGGTATCAGGAATGAATTCCCGGAAATGCGGGCTGGTTTTGTAGGTGCCATCTTTGTTCGGTCCGGCATTGCTGAGGATGCGTGTCTCGTTGGGCCGCCTTCCCGTGAGAAGGGAGGTGCGACTTGGACTGCACAACGGATATTGGCAATAAGCTCGATCAAACCTCACACCACGCGCCGCGAGTTTATCGATGTTCGGCGACTTCACGAGTGGATGCCCATAGCAACCCAGGTCATTGTTGAGATCATCCGCCATGAGGAACAGGACGTTCAACTTTTGTTCTTCCCTGGCAATCGCGGGGTTAATGCTTGCGACCAAAAACACGAGGGAAAAGAGACCAGTTGTCAGCTTGGAAATGGAATTCATGTAAATTCTGCTCGATGCGTGAGACGGTTCCGCCAGTCCATACGTTACGAATTCGTTTGTCACCGTAGGATGGTCAGCAACAGCCGGCTTCGTCCTTGGCGGCCCGATTGGGTATCTTTTTGCGAAGTATACCCGGTGAACTAAAGGTTCGTTAACCAGGAGATTACCGCGCCGAGTCAATCTTGAGATAGGCATCAATCAACGCGGAGGGCCTATTCGTTGTCTTTCCCATGGAAAGAGCGATGGTGTTCGTTCGATCTACCAGCCGCAACGGAACTTCGAACTGTTGCCAATCACCTTCAGGCTTGGCGATCGACAGGCGGACGTTGTTCCAGTCGCAACGCAGTTTTTCTTTTTCTTCGAGACCCGTGAACCGAAGACGAAGAGTTGCCTTTTGGCCCTTCTGTTCCTGCTTTGCGCTTTCTCCCGTGCGCAGGATGAATTGAGCTGACCCGTTCGTGAGTTGATTCGGGTTGGATGGATTCAAGATGGGGACATTGATGAATTCTTTATGGGGCACCGGGACGGAGCCGGCCCCACGCACGCTAACAAAATAATTTCGATCCAATTGCGTAAGGACATTCGTGTCGCCAAGTTCTCGCCACAGCGGGCTGCGTGGATTGAAAAAGTTGAACATGTAGATGCCGTCCATGCCTGCAACCCAGGCGTTCATGGCGCGCCCTCGGTAGGTTTCATCAGTCGCCCGAAGCTGGTTCGCGGATTCATCACGAACGCGCGGTTCATCAAGGGAGGAATACGCTTTCACGCCATGTTCACGCGCGAGTCGAACGCTCTCTTCCCAAGGGTTCAATTGGGTATAACCGCTGACAACCAACAGATCGACCAGGTTGTCCCCAAGCCAACGTTCCAGGTCGATACCGATGAGTTTGCAGTATGGAATGGAGTCGGGAACACGAACAGCAAGAAGAATGGGACGTCCGCGCTTTTTCCCGGTCTCTTCGGTCATGGTGCGAATGCGGCGGATCAGGCTGGTCAGTTGTTCCAGTTCGGTTTGGGTGCAAGGTTTGCCTGTCCCGGAAATCTTGAAGAGAAAGGCATGACGGAAGAAGTCGAGTTCGACACCGTCGATGTCGTAATTGAGACATACCTCTTCGCAGTAGCGAAACGCGAGGTCGCGGACCTCTTCCACCCCGTAGTCCACCGCCGACCACGCCCCGTATTTTGGGCGTTTGTCTTTGGAACCGACCAGGTATTCCGGATGTTCCTTCTTCAACTTGTTGGCGGCAAACATCACGGGGCCGTAGGCAGCGCTGGACGCGTCGTGGGTGTCGTTCACGCGGAAGGACCAGAACACTTCGATGCCGCGGCTCTTCCCGAACTCGATCATCGTGCTCAGCGGGTCGATGCCTTTGTCGAGGAATGCCTGGGTGAGATTGTTGCTGAACATGGCCTCGCGGGTGTTGAAGACCTGTCCAACTTTCGTGTTGTGAGTAAACAAACCGAAACCCGAACTCCACGTGCAATAGAAAATCGAATCGACGTGTGATCCGGCGAGGGCAGTCGTGCGGACGTCCAGCAGCTCCTTTTTCGAAACGGTTTTACAGGCGTAAACCGGCTCATTGCCGTCGTTGTTGAAAATGACACGGCGTGAACGGTTGATCGCCTGTTCGCGGAGTTTGTCCCATGACTTGTCAGTCGAAGGTGATTGCGCCAGCGCTGCCTGAGTCAGAACCATCAAGGAGAGCACTGTGGTGAAAAGTCGTTTCATGCCTTCTGCCGTTATTGTGGTTCAATTATCCGTCTGTGAGTCAACAATGGCGATGGATGAGCATGTGAAAATGACCCAACCTGGCTTAACCCAACTTCCATCCCTTGCGGTATTCACGGCGGATCAGATGCTCGGCTTCCCGAGTGTTTGTAACCTTCATCTTGCGTGCATCCCACTCGATTCTTTTCCCCAGGCGATGGGCGATGTTTCCTAAATGGTTGGCTTCAGTGAGGGCAGCGGAATATTGGAAATCGCAGGTGGTCTTTCCGTTGCCTTTGCACGCTTCGATCCATTCCTGATGATGCCCGATGGAATCCGGGATGAACGGTGCGGGAGCTGTGAGATTCTGGTCTTCGGGGAGCAGTTTGTGTTTCGAGTAATCCGATAACACCATTCCCTTGTCGCCGATGAAGAGCGCGCCGCTGTCCCATTTGGGAATTTTGCCATCGTGCCAGAGCTGCGGTTTCGTTTCACCTTGATACCAGTGAACTTTCACTGGCGGCATGTTTCCGCGTGCTCCGTATTCATAGGAAACATGCATGGAGGCAGGCGCACTGTCCGGGCTTGCCTTCGGTCCGTGCGCTTCGATGACCCGGGGAGCGTCCAGTTTCAAAGCCCAGAAGGGGAGATCCATCCAATGCGCGCCGAGGTCGGACATGGTGCCGCCTCCGAAATCCCACCATTGATACCAGCGCGGCTGCCCCACGAAGTATTCAGGATGATATGGACGCATCGGCGCAGGACCGATCCAAAGGTCCCAATGGAGATGCTCGGGAACGGGGGGAGTATCGGTGGGGCGAACGCCATCACCCCACGCCCGCGAAACCCAAATGTGCGCTTCACGAACCGGTCCGATCGTTCCGCTCTGAACAATCTCGACCACGCGGCGATAATTATTTCCGGCGTGGATCTGGATGCCCATCTGCGTAACGACTCCCGCTTTCTTCGCTGCCTCCGCGATTTGACGCGTCTCCCAAATCGAATGGGTGAGCGGCTTTTCGCAGTAAACGTGCTTGCCGAGTTGCAGGGCAATCATTGTGGCGAATGCGTGCGTATGCTCGGTCGTGCTTACGACCACGGCATCGATCTCCTTTTCGTTGTCGAACAGTTTGCGGAAATCAATGTGCTTGCGTGCGTTCGGAAACTTTTCGCTGGCAGCGGCAAGGTTCTGCTCATTCACATCGCAGAGTGCGACGATATTCTGACTCGCGACGTCATGGGTGTTGCCTGCGCCGCGGCCACCCGCTCCAATGATGGCAATGTTCAGCTTTTCATTTGCTGATTTTGCGCGCCTCTTTGGCTTCCCATAAACTGAGCCGCTTAAGAGGGAAGCGGTTCCGACCGTGGATAGAAAAATGAATTTGCGACGCGAAACCGAGTGAATAGCAGACGGAGTGGGCATGGGCTCTTAACTACGTCTCTTGAAAGGGGCGGGCAAGATTATTGTGCGCTGTGGACGAGTCGCTCCTATTCCGGTTTCTTTTTAACTTCAGAGAGACAATCGATAGAAACCAATGTTTTGAGTTCGTAGTTCGCCTCTTACCAGAATGATTGGAGACACTACTTTCAAAACGCTTTTTCTGCTTTTGCGGCGTCAACCTGGAGATTGGTGCAGTTAGTTGATGATGAACCGGCGTTGACTGCAGAATTCTCCAAAGCTGAATAAAAAACTTCACTCTCAGTCATTTGATCCCTCATCATACAGGTTCATGTCTGAAGGTGCATTAGACGCGGCCCTCCAAAAATTCATAGCTCAACACATTGAGTCCGTGGAGAAATTGGAGATCCTGTTCTTTTTGCATAACAATCCCGATGTCGCCAGATCCAGTGAAGATGTATTCCGCCACGTCCAAAGCAGCCTGAACTCGGTGTCTCAGAAACTTCGGCTTCTCGCCAGCGCGGGCATGGCTGTTCTCCATCCGGACGGTCGTTTTCAATATCAGCCCCGAACAGAAGATCTTGCGTTGCTGGTTTCCATGTTGCAGAAGGAGTTTCGCTTGCGACCGACCAAAGTGATCGAGGCTATCTTCTCACAAAAGTCCAGTGACCTCCGCGCGTTTTCAGATGCGTTCAGATTTCGAAAGGAAAGCGAATGATTGCAGAACTTGTTTACCTGCTCTGCGCAGTAACCAGCGTAGGCTGCGCGGTACTTCTACTGCGAAGTTACAGAGCCAGTCGCAACCGCATGCTCTTCTGGAGCGGAACCTTCTTTGCCCTCCTGGCGATAAGCAACCTCTTGCTCTTTGTCGACCTGGTGATTGTTCCTGAAAGCGACCTGTCCCTGATTCGAACCAGCATTACAGTGATCGCTCATATTTTGCTCGTTTTTGGGCTTATTTCCAAACCATCCTGATATGAATCTTTTCTTGTTCGGGATAATTTTTGCCTTCGCTGCAGCGGCGGCACTCTTCTTCTTTCAGTTTTGGAGGAGGACGAAAGACCAACTCTTTTTGTGGTTCTCCTTTGCGTTTGTTCTCTTTGCTATTGAACGATTGGTCATGGCTTCCGCTTACCCTGCGAATGAGTATCAGTTTTATCTCATACGATTGGCAGGCTTCCTCTCAATTCTGATTGCCATTATCCAGAAGAACCGCTTGCGATAAATGCGCCGCCCAGAAGCGAAAAAGCGCAGCAATGGAAGCTCGGACACCGCGAGGATCGACCAAAAAGATTAGTTCAATTGGAAGATTTCGAAACGGGTCCAGAGCTAGTGCCTCTGGAGGTTTTTTGGATAGTCGGGCCGGAGTTGGGTAAAAAAGGAACCGCTTCACGAACGGTTTTTCGCAACTCACGGATACAGTAGATACTTCTCACGCATCGCGCGATAGGTCTTCAAACCGGGTTCCCAGGTCTTCCGAATTTCCGCCTCTGAAACACCGGCAATGATCTGCTGTCTGAACTCGGAAACGCCCGCGAGTTTCTCGATGCTGCCCATCTGCTTGCTATAACTGGAGTCGAAAAATTTCTCTTTCTGCGGGTACGCTTTATACAACTCCATCATCCAGCTCAGGTTGATCTGCCGTTTCTTGCGTAGTTCCTCTACGTCATATTTGCGCAGGTCGAGACCGTAGCAAACTTCGTTCATGTGAAGCGGCGTTTCCGCCATTCCTTTGATGCCGACAGGCGTGTAGCTGAATTCATATTTTCCTTTCAGGGCGGGAGCACCCAACACCGTGAACGGAAAGTACGTGCCGCGACCGTGATTCAGGATGGTCCCTTCGAAAAGGCAGGTGCTCGGGTAAAGCATCACCGACTGCGGCGTGTTCAGGTTCGGGGAGGGATTTACCGTCAACACATACGGCATGTCATGGTTGTAATTGGCGATCGGAATGATCTGCAATTTCAGTTTATCTTTGTTGGTCATCCAACCTTCGCCTTTCACCATTTGGGCGAATTCGCCAACTGTCAGCCCGTGTGCGATAGGAATCGGAAATTGGCCGATGCCGGACTTGTGCTTCATGTCGAGGATCGGGCCGTCGATCAGGTAGGCGTGGGGATTGGGACGATCGAGAACCATCAGTTCGACGCCGTGCTCCGCGCAGACTTCCATGATATTGCGGAGCGCGTTGATATTGGTGTAAAAGCGAACGCCTACATCCTGCATGTCGTAGATCAAAACATCGACATCGGCCATGTCTTCCTTACTGGGCTTATTCTTTTTACCGTAAAGGGAGATCACCGGTATGCCGGTTTGAGGATCGATTTCGTCGGCCACATGCGCTCCGGCACTGGCATTGCCACGGAAACCATGCTCCGGGCCGAAGATCTTCACGATCTTGACTCCTGCCGCCAGCAACTTGTCCACACTGGGCTTCCCGCCAATGGTCGAGGACTGGTTCACAAACAGGGCGACCCGTTTTCCCTTCAGATAGGGTAGATACTTGTCAATCTGGTCTGCACCCGTAATAAGCTGTTTCTGGGACTTGTTAACGTTAGAGTGGTTGCCTGCCGCCGTGGTTTTGGCGGAATCCGCAGCTTTGCTGCACGGACAGGAGCATCCGCCAAGTGTTAGTGTGAGCAGACCGAGAGCGAGATAGGATAACGATTTTGTCATGCGACTGAATGCGTAATTGTAGTGCCCGAGCATCGGCGGAGGTTTGTTCTGTGGCAACCTAAAAGGATCTTCGTTGCTATCTGAAGGGATGAACGAATGGACCGATAATCTGCGCAGTGCGATCTGCGATTTGAAATTGCCGCGGAAATTTCAAATTTCAGAAGGGAATTTCACAAAGGGCGACGGCTCGCGCGCGGGGGAGCTGGCGGCGGTTCTTGAAAGCTGGATGTCCCGGCGCGGGACGTCACTGCAACTCCTGCGACCTCCCTTCGCGCGTGCGGGACCTCATTTCAGATCCCGCGACGGGGTCCAGCGCGTGCGGGACCTCATTTTCGGAACCAAAACTGCGCCCGGCGCGCGCCGAACCCGGTCGCGGAGTCCGTTTCGACCCTTGGCGCACCTGCCGCACCCCGTCGTGGATCCCGCGACGACCCTCGGCGCGTGCGGGACGTCATTTTTGGAACCGCGGCGGCTTTCGGCGCGCGCGGGACTCCGTCGCGGTTTCCGTTTCGACCCCTGGCGCACGTGCCGAGCCCCGTCGGGGATCCCGCGACGGCTCTCGGCGCGCGCCGAACCCCGCCGCGGTTTCCGTTTTGGGGTCCGGCGCGGGGTTTGGGCGGTTGCAAGTCGCGGAAATGGTTGGTTTTACGTAGTTTGACCGGGTTGCTGCTGTTCTGGGGTAAATTTGAAGATGGAAATCACTTTGGCCCTAAAAGTAAGCCCTTCCCAAAAACCAGGGGACATCCGCACTCGATCCGTGTGTAGTCTAACTGTTTTCCACGAAAACAGCGGTGAACGGAATCCCTTCTTGCCTTATCTCCCTCGAAGAAGCTAAATGCGTTCAGTGCAACGTGAATCAGTCAACCGGTTCACATCCATCGGCAAAGCTGCTCTGGCAGGTTTGCTGATTGCCTACGTATTCGCGGCTGCGTTCCTTTCTTCCGGTCGGTATCTTCATGAAGCAGTCCATCATGATTCGGAGCATTCGCACCATGAATGTGCCATTTCGCTTTTCGAGCGGGGACAGAGCTTAACCAGCGACCCTGTTTGCGAGATGGTTTTTCTGCTCCGGGAATCAGTGGTTCTCGAATCTGCTTCTGCTGTCATTACATTTTCCTCCGTCCGTTTCCTGGCCAACACCACTCGCGGTCCTCCCGTTTAATTCATTCCTCCACCGGTTCAAATTCGATCAGGCGTTACAACTGATCACTGCCCGTGCTTTTAACCGCGCTTCAAGCGCATTGGAATGAATTATGAAATTTTCAAAACTTACCGTTTTGTCGTCCGCCCTATGCCTTGCCACGACCGTGGCCCAGGCGCAAGCCAGTCCCGAAGTTGAGCAACTGAAGAAACAGTTGCAGCAGATGCAGCAAAATTTCGAGCGAATCCAGCTCGAACAAAAACAGCAGATCGACGCACTCCAGAAACAATTGGAACAAGTCGCGCAGAAGCAAACAAGCTCTCTGTCGGAACAAGAAAAATTAAAAGAACAGATGAAGATGCGCGTCGACGAAGCCGCGCAATCCGAAAGCGAATCTGCGGAGACCAAAGCATGGCGTCCGACTGATCCAATCCGCATCGGCAAAGGAGGCGCTGCCTATATGGACATCGGATTGGTCGGAACCTTTGTGGCTGGTGGTTCCACTTCAGACGACATTGGGGGCCTGCAAATTGGCGGGCATGATCCAACCCAGAATGGGCTAACGCTGCAGGGAGTGGAGTTGTCCCTGACCGGGGCGGTGGATCCTTATTTCCGAGGGGCGGCAGCAATTGTGTTCGCGTTGGATGCGGAAAACGAAACCTTTGTTGAATTGGAGGAAGCCTGGCTTGAAACCACTTCACTCCCGGGCAACCTGCAACTGCGGGCAGGTCAGATGTTCACGGAGTTTGGCCGTCACAATGTGCTGCACCCACATAGCTGGGCGTTTGTGGATTCGCCCCTGGTTAACGCGCGATTGCTGGGACCGGAGGCCCTGCGAAATCCCGGTGCCCGCCTTTCATGGCTGACACCCACTCCGTTCTATTCAGAGTTGTTCCTGTCCGTGCAGAACAGCCAAGGAGGGACTGCGGCCAGCTTTCGCAGTTCCGGTGCTCACCAACATGGAGGGGGTGAAGACGCTCTCCCATTCGCCTATCGGCATCCCGACAACGATCAAGGAGTGGAGGCTTTTGACGATCTTCTCCTAACTCCACGCTACGCGCTCTCCTTTGACTTCCATGATACGCACACTGTGCTGGCGGGGGCCTCCGCTGCATTTGGCCCGAACTCTTCCGGGGAAAGTGGTAATACCGACACCCAAATATATGGGGTGGACCTTACCTGGAAATGGAAACCAGTGTCGCACGAGGGCGGGTTTCCGTTTGTGACCTGGCAGACAGAGGGCATTTTGCGCAAATACAAAGCGGGAGCGTTCGACTGGGATGAAGGTGCCAACGGTGGGGATGCAGATGGAGACGGCCTGGTTGATGAAGGGATTCTGGTCGATGCGAGCACCGGTTTGCCTGCAACCTTCGCGGAGGAATCACTCACTGACTATGGGTTCTACACGCAACTGCTCTACGGATTCAAAAAGGGATGGGTCGCGGGACTTCGTTTTGATTACCTGACGGGCGATCGAGGCGATTACGAACGTCCCTTGCTTGTTTCCGACGGGGCGGGAGGAGGGGATATCATTGGAAGGGATCCGTTGCGGGATCAGCGTTGGCGGGTTTCACCGAACCTGACCTGGTTTCCCACGGAGTTTTCCAAACTCAGGTTGCAATACAACTACGACGATCGTCGCGACGTCGGCGTGGATCATTCGGTGTGGCTGCAATTCGAGTTTGTCCTCGGGGCACATGCAGCGCACAAATTTTAAGGTAAGCTAAGGAGTTTTAATAACATGAAAACGTTCATATGCACCTGTGTGCTTTCTATCGCGACGTTCGTTGCGCACGCGAAACTTAACGTCGTGGCGACACTGCCCGATTACGCGGCGATCGCGAAGGAGATTGGCGGAGATAAAATCGATGTCACCAGCCTTGCCAAAGGTCCGGAAGACGCTCATTTCGTGGATGCCAAACCCAGCTTCATCCGCGTTCTGAACAAAGCAGACGTCCTGCTCGAGGGCGGGGCGGAAATGGAGATTGGATGGCTGCCGTCCCTCGTGGCAGGAGCGCGCAACAGCAAGATCCTTCGGAATGGAAAAGGGGACGTCGTCCTTTCCAAAAAGGTAAAGCTGATTGGCGTTCCGGACGGGCCAGTGGACCGCTCGATGGGCGATGTTCATCCTCTCGGCAATCCTCACTATGCGCTGGATCCGCGCAATGGGAGTCGTATGGCGGAGCATATTGCCGAAGTCTTCAGCACCCTGGACTCCGGGAACGCAGCGGAGTTCCAATCAAACCTGAGCCGGTTCAAGCAAAAACTCGACGCAAAGATCGCAGAGTGGGATGAGACGCTAAAACCCTTCCGGGGGACAAAGGTGATCACATACCATCGATCCTTTGATTATTTGCTGGAGCATTTCGGCTTCGAACTCATCGGGACTATTGAACCCAGGCCCGGCCTGGAACCTTCCCCGACCCACATCAACAGCCTCGTGGCCAGGACCAAAGGCGCAGGGGTGAAACTGGTGATCGTTGAACCGTTTCGCCCGCGAAAAACTCCCGAGTATCTGGCTAAAGAAATGGGAGCGAAGCTGTTGGTGCTGCCTGAGAAAGTCGGCGCAGTATCCAGTGCATCCGATTATTTCGGCTTGTTTGATTACAACGTTTCGCAGATAGCAAACGCCTTGAAGTAGACCTTGTGACGAGCGCTGAAAACATCCTGACATTAAACAACGTGACGGTCGGCTATGGCCGTCACGTTGTTTTGTCTGGCGTGAATCTCGCGTTTACACGCGGCACTCTTTACGGATTGCTGGGCACAAACGGGTCGGGAAAATCGACGTTGCTGAAGACTATCGCTGGTATTGTCCCACCACTTGCGGGGAAAGCTGAATTCAATCTGGATGGTGCCAGTGGCTCTTCACGAGGAGCGGTGCTTGGTTATGTGCCTCAACGGGAAACTCTGGATTCCGCTTTTTTGCTGTCTGCCTTTGAAGTGGCGTTGATGGGCGTTTGCGGACGGGTGGGTCCGGGGCGGATGATTCCGGCAGCGGAGCGTGAACATGTGCGACGTTGTTTGGCGCAAACGGAATGCGAAAGCTTTGCCCACTCACCTTTTTCCCGTTTGTCAGGCGGACAACGGCAGCGTGTCCTGATTGCTCGGGCCCTCGCTTCGCGCCCTGAATTCCTATTGCTCGATGAACCGACGGCGGGCATCGACGCCGCTGCAACGCAAGCGATTATGGAGTTGCTGCGGAAAATTAAGGCGCAGCAAAGAATCACAATTGTCCTGGTGAATCACGATCTGGCTTTGATGCGCCGTTATGTAGAACAGGTCGTCTGGGTGCGCAATGGAACGGTGTTGAGTGGCCCGGTGGGAGAAATGCTCAGTCGCGAGAAGATTGAAGAATTGATGGAGTTAAATTTCAGCTAATGGATGCCGCGCCTACACTTCTACAAAGCCTCCAGGAGGTATTCGGCCCGGACTTCCTGTTGCGCAAGTCGCAGTACATCATCCTCCTGGTAGGATTTTGTGCGCCGCTGGTTGGCGTTTATTTGATTCTGCGTCGGTTGATTTTCCTGGGAGTAGCATTGCCTCAAATTTCGTCCTGCGGGATCGCGTTCGCGTTCGCGTTGCCGGGTTGGGGGTTGATCGCCCACATGCATGACCGCATGGAAGAGCGCGCGCTGGCTCTTGCAGGTTCAGTCGTCTTCACGCTGGTTGCAATTCTTCTATTGGCGATCTTCGAGCGGCGAGGTCGAGGGATGGTAGAAGGTCGGATTGGAACAGCGTATGTCCTGGCTGGGGCATGGAGTGTGTTGTTGCTTGTCCAGAACCCTCATGGAGAGCATGGGATGTTGGAATTGCTGCGAGGGGAAGTGATCTCCGTTTCATCGCTGGATGTTGGCCTGACCGCGGGTGTGTTTACCGTGGTGGTCGCATCTCTGTTTCTTTTCCAGAAAGAATTTCTTCTTGTTTCGTTTGATCCTGAGATGGCCGTTACTTTGCGAAAGAACATTTTCTTCTGGGATGCGCTGCTGTTCACCATGTTAGCCCTGACAGTGTCGGTTTCTGTGTTGACGGTGGGTCCATTAGTGACGTTCGGGTTCCTCTTGCTACCTCCGCTGATCGCTTATCAATTCGCACGCACGATGCGTGAATTTATGCTGGGAGCGTCGTTGGTTGGTGGAGTTTCCGGAATGATAGGGTTTGTCGTGGCTTACCATTGGGATTTACCGATCGGGCCGACGGCGATTGCGTGCCTGGGAATTCTTTTCGGACTGGGTTATGCCGGGAAGTGCCTTTTCTCCCGAAGGCGGGTGGGCGTTATGAACAAAGGGTAGAGTTTCCGGGTGGAAACGAAGCTGTCGGTTCGCACTGAGCAATCCGGAAGAATCTGTTTATCCAGAATGGAACAGTAAGCGCCTAGAGGTATCGCGTGAGTTTCAGTATCCCCGGGAATCCGATTCCATCCTGATTCCTCAATTCAGACGTCCTTGCCACACGCTGGAAGTTGAACGAGTATCCCGGCCTGCATATCAGGCATCCAGGCATTATCGCGGGAGTCTTATACCGCGATTATCACCGCGAGAGAGACGAGGTCACAGTCATTGTGGTCAGGAAGAGTGCCAACCCGTGAGCACACCCGACCAAAACCAGAAGTTGATCCAGGCTCTGGAGGAGCTGGAACGGAGTCGGAGCGAGGTGAAGCAGCTCAATAGCGAATTGGAAGTCACCAACCGCGGCGTGGTGGCACTGTATGCTGAACTGGATGAGAAGGCTGAGTATCTCCGAAGAGCGTCGGATTTGAAGACTCGGTTTCTTTCCAACATGACACACGAATTGCGGACACCCGTGAACTCTGTGCTCAGCCTCTGTCGAATCCTGCTCGATAAGCTGGATGGAGACCTTTCAAACGAACAGGAGAAACAGGTTCAGTTTATTCAAAAAGCCGCGACTGACCTGTCTGAATTAGTGAATGATCTTCTGGATCTGGCGAAGGTCGAAGCGGGCAAAACCATGGTTCATCCCGAAGAGTTTGAGGTGAAGGAGTTGTTTACAGGACTCCAGGGCACCTTGGGTCCCCTCCTGGGACAAATCTCCGAAGTCAAACTGGTGTTTGAAGAACCGGAAAATATTCCAACGTTGCACACGGATGGGCTGAAGGTTTCTCAAATTCTCCGCAATCTGATCTCAAACGCTTTGAAGTTCACCGAGCGAGGTGAGGTTCGCGTCCGCGCCACCGCCACGCAAAGGGATGAGGTCACCTTTTCTGTCTCAGACACGGGAGTCGGCATCCCTTTGGAATATCATGAGCGAATTTTCGAGGAGTTCGTTCAACTGGAAGGCGTTCGCCAACAAAAGGTCAAAGGCACAGGTCTTGGCTTGCCCATCACCAAACGGCTCACAGAGTTATTGGGTGGAAAAATATCTGTCGAAAGCGGCGCTGGGGCTGGTACCACGATCTCCGTTACCATTCCCACGGTCTTCCAAAGTGAGGACCTCCCAGGAATATCCCGGACGGTGGACCCACTCCGATTCCAGGTCCTGGTAGTCGACGAAAGCGATGAGAGGCTATTGCTTTACGATCGTTTGTTTCAGGAAACAGCGTTGCAGTGCATTCCAGCGCGCACTATCCGAGAAGCACGTAACGCTCTCATGGAGTCACGCCCGATGGCTATTATTCTAAAGGTCCATAAACAGAATGAAAGGCATTGGGGATTTCTGTACGAACTGAAAATGAACCCGGCGACCGAGCATACATACCTGGGTGTGACTTCCGATGAAAGCAGTCGGGAGCGCGCGTTTGCATTGGGGGCCAACGGGTTCTTCGAAGAACCATTGGCAGGCGATCGGGTCGTAAGAAGTCTGGGCGAGGTCACGGCGGCTTTGCCACGCCCATTTTTGCTGCTGGTTGACGACGATGAATCGGCTCGCTATGTGTTGCGCGAGTTGTTCAGCGGGAGTCGGTTTCAGATCGTCGAAGCGGAAAGTGGGGCCGAAGGGCTCAGAAAGGCTGCTGAAATCAAACCGGCTGCTATTTTTCTGGATCTTACAATGCCGAAAATGGATGGGATAGAGGTAACTAAAAGACTAAAGGCGGACTTGGTCACAAGAAACATTCCGATTATTATCCGCACGGCTGGAAGTTTGAGCGAGGAAGAGGAGAGCTTCCTGCATGCAAATACCGCCGCCATTTTGTCCAAGAATGTGACGTCACGTGAAGAAGCATTGGAAGGGATCCGTGCTGCTTTGCTGGCAGCAGGAGTGGCTAAACAGCAGAAGTAAATTATGCCCGAAAACCCGTCTAAGATAATTCTTTTGGCCGATGATAATGAGCAGAACCGGTACGCCTGTTCGAAGTATCTGCGGAAAGCAGGGTATGAAATTTGGGAGGCATCGACTGGAGCGGAGGCTCTTGCGCTTGCCCTGAAGAATCCTTCCTTGATCATCCTCGATATTCGTCTGCCAGACATGTCCGGGTTTGATGTCTGCGCCAAAATTAAATCCGACCCCGAAACGTCCTCCATTCCTATCCTGCATACTTCCGCAGCTTTTGTTCAATCTGGAGACCGTGTGCGGGGTCTCGAGAGCGGTGCCGACGCTTATCTCATCTCTCCCATCCAGCCTGAAGAATTAGTGGCTTCGGTTCGTGCGTTGTTGCGCACGCGGGAGGCAGAGGTTGTCGCCAACAACCTGGCGGCGCAGTGGGAGGCTACTTTTGATGCCATAAGCGATGGGATCTGCATGGTGAACTCGGGCGGGATCATTGAACGATGCAATCTTGCTTTTTCCCGAATTGTCAAAAAGCCGTTCTCAGAAATCGTCGGCTCCACCTTTTGCGACTTCGGGTCATCGGATCTGTTACGAGATTTGCTGGCATTGCCAGTGGTCAAAAGCCGCAAGAAAGAAACCAGTGAAACAAAGGCCGATAAAAGTTGGCTTCGGATCACTGCCGACCCGGTCTGGTCCAAATCGAAAGAGTTCGTCGGAGCGGTGTATGTGGTTACCGATCTCACGGAACGAAAAGAGGCCGAGATAGCACTGGCTTCCGCCAATAAAACGATCAAGTCGCATGCCCAGGAAATGGGAGAGAAAGTGGAAGAGAGAACCGCGGAACTACAGCGCACGGTCAAATCGCTCGATACCTTTTGCTATACCATCGCCCATGATTTGAAATCTCCTCTGCGCTCGATCAAAGGCTTTACCTCCATTCTCCGGGAAGAGTATGCCGATAAATTTGATGATCTCGGAAAAGACTACTCCAAGCGGATCGTTGACTCGGTCGAACGGATGAACCGGTTGATTGATGATCTTTTGGATTACGGAAGGCTCAGCAACATGGAGTTGCCTCTGCAAACACTCAATGTGGAAGAAGAATTGGAATTTGTTCTGAGCGAACTATGGGCAGATACGACGGCGAAAAAAGCGGATATAAAAATCTGCAAGCCTTTGCCGCCGATTCAAGGGAACTCGACGATGTTCAGACAAGTTGTGAGCAACATCGTTTCCAATGCCATCAAGTTTGTGGCCCCTGAGGTTCGTCCGATGCTGGAGGTGTCAGCTGAAACGAATGACGAATTCGTCCGCATCAATTTTCAGGATAATGGAATCGGGATCGAGCCATCCTGTTACAACAGGGTCTTTGAGGTCTTCGAACGTTTGCACGGGAAAGATTCCGGTTACCCCGGCACCGGCATCGGCCTGGCGATTGTTCGGAAAGGAATTGAACGGATGGGTGGTTCTGTCGGCGTTGAATCTGAACCAGGAAAAGGAAGCCGATTTTGGTTAGAGCTGCCAAAGGCCCGGTAGCCATTTTTGAAACCATGAATGCGAGTCCGTTCATAGTTATTGAAGATGATCCCGCTGATTCCTTTAGGAATCAGCCTGTCCAAAGTGAGTATTAGCATTATGGCACATTACTTGGTTTGCCGATTGCCATAGGGGAGGCAGGGTTCAACCTCGTTATACAATGTTGGATAAGAGGAAAATTCTAGTCGTTGAAGACAGCGAAGATGATTTCATTCTTCTCCGGCAGGCCATGAAGCGCGCCAAGCTTGACGTTCCCATGGAGTGGCTTACCGATGGTCAACAGGCGATCGATTTCTTTGCGCCTGATAAGTTTGCCAGCCCAACGGCTGTTCTCCCTTCTTTGATCCTCCTGGATATCAAGCTTCCGTTTAAAAATGGTTTTGAGGTGTTACGTTGGATTCGGGATCAGGAGTCACTGAAGAAGCTTCCCATCGTGATGCTAACTTCTTCGAATGAACATGTAGACCGCGAGAAAGCCACTGCAAACGGCGCCAACTTTCTATCTGGTGAAGCCCTCGTCGATCGACACTCTTGCTGAAATGTTGAAAGACCTGCACAGCCAATGGCTGGGTTGATTTCACCTTGCGTGCTTCTTTGCCTTCGGTTTTCCGTGAATTACTGCCTCGTTGTTGCGGTCTGAGTTCTGTGTTTCCAAGTCATTTGATGCCGTCGTTCCCTGGTTTTCTTGCTCGTTCCTTCTCCATGACTCGGTCCCGTGGGTGCATATTCACCGCAATTCTGGTCGTACTTTTTGCAGCCCCACTCTCGGGTGAAGCCAAAGAGGAACGGCCGCCGCTGCAATACATTTTGCTCAATCGCAAGGCGGTTGCTTATCGGCCTGGCCAGGAAGTAATCTCCCGCGAAAATTTTATGGAGACGAAGAAGGCTTTGCCCGAAGCCACCGGGTCCCGCATACGAATCGGGCTTGGTTTTATCTTCTCTTACTTCCGCGCCAGCGAGGAAACAGTCATGGAATCGCTTCAACATGTTTTGAAGCTCTCAGAGGAAACCGACACTCCCGTTTACCTCCAGCTGGATGGCGAGCAATGGTGGGACGCGCGCCCGGATCTGTGGAATTGGTGGGACCCTTCTCTGCCCGGATTTAATCCGGAAAACAAAAAGAATGTGGAATGGCACAGTTGGTCACCGGAGGACGCGCTTAAAATATCGTGGCGCAATTGGGGTAGACAATTACGCGTGCGACCTGCCCCCAATCTGATGAGTCCTGTTTACCGCAAAGAGTGTCACAAGCAGATGGAGCGGCTCGTGCCGGTCATTCTCGCCTGGTGGAAGGGGTTGCCTGCGGAAAAGAAAGATCTATTTGTTGGGCTGAAAGTGGGATGGGAATCGTCTGTCGGTGTGAACGCATGGTATTACCCGAACGGAAATGCCCTGCTGAATGAACCGCCAGTGAATGATCCGACTACCGGTCTCACTGCCAGCCAGTTGCCCGGACGCGGAGCAATGACGATCGGTTATGCTGCGGTGAAGACGGCGGGTATTCGCAAAAAGGGCGAACTGACGGAAGGTGACTTGGCCGAGGTTGCGCGTCGTCATCTGGAGGATCTCGCCCGGGTCGCTTCTAAATTGGGTGTGCCTCGCGAAAAGCTATTTACCCACGGCGTCGGTTGGAACGATGGCGAGCTCCTCTACCAGGCACCCGTGAACAAATACAGTTGCCCGGGATGGAGTTTTTATAAACATGCCGCCGATCCAAAACAGGATATGGCGGTGAAAAAAGCTTTAAAGCGCAGCACAGCTCCTTACTGGGCGGTCACGGAGTGGCTTCTGCAAGGACCCCAAACCGAAGAACGCTGGAAAAACGCGTTGGATAACGTTCTGGCAGATCAGCGTTGTCGGTTCCTTTGCATCTATAATTGGGAAGCCATCCGCGACAACGAACCGGCGCTGCAGGCGATTCGGAATACCATCAGCCGATAATCCTGAAAAACATGGGTGCGATTTTTTCCGGGTGAGATAGTAGGAGCGCGGCTACACAAAATAGAGTGGGGCGTAACGCAGAGTAAGCGCGTAGAGCTGGCATTACATCTAACACTGGTGGGGTTTTGCGTAACCGCTGTGCGGTTCGTCGACCAATTTGTTCTGTTTTGTCAAAACCCTAATTTCTGCCTTGCTCAATCCTCTTGAAGACCGGTGCATGCGTGTTTTATTTCAAAACGGAAGAAAAACAGCTCCGATCCAACCAGAGAGTGTTAACCACCAACGCGCACGCACCTATTCACGACTAATTGTGAAGCTATGGCATAACTTCTGAACGAAATCGAAATTTAGCAGCGTTGCTATGGGGTCGATTCAGAATGGATTGATAGTGCAGCAAGCTTGTTAGTGGGTCGATTTGGAATGAATCGCTAGTGCAGCAAGCTTGCTACGTAGCCAATTCAGAGTGAATTTGTAGTATAGCAGCCTTGCTATGGGTCTTTTTAGAATGAATCTGTAGTATAGTACGCTTGCTACGTAGTGATTCAGAATGAATTTGTAGTGTAGTAAGCTTGCTATGGGGTCACTTCAGAGTGAATCGATAGTGCAGCAACGCGGTTTTGAGGCCGAATTTGCAGGGGTTGTTACGTTAACGGCGTCCTCTGGGGGTTCGTTGGTCCCGGAGCCATAACCGGTGAGTCGGGCGGATTGGAGTGGTTCGCCGAGGATGGCACGGTTGCCGAAAAACCGGGTCCGCCAGAGTGATGAGATGTCAGCCCGCTACCTGTGGCGGATTCGCCGCCTGTTCCCGAGTGAAAGAAATCGAGATCAATGGGTGAGAGAATATGCCCCTGAAGCGTCCATCCACCTAAACGGCGAGAACGGTCAGCCAGAATAAGTTAGCGACGCTCCTTCCGCCTCGTTACAGTTGGCACCAATGCGCGTATTGATTATCGGTTGTGGTTACCTTGGATTGCCCTTGGGTGCTGAACTGGTTCGTCAGGGACACGAGGTGTTCGGACTGCGCCGATCGTCCGCCTCTGAAACCGAGTTGATTGCTGCCGGGGTCCAGCCAGTCTATGCCGATATATCCCAGCGTTCCGATTTGGATAACATCCCACTTCCCTTCGATTGGGTGATCAACACCGTTTCGTCCAGCAAAGGAGGTGTCGATGAATACAACGCAGTCTACCTCGAGGGCACCCGTAATCTGATCGACTGGCTGATGACGAATCCGCCTAAGAAGTTTGTTTATACCAGTAGCACCAGTGTCTATGGGCAGACTGATTCTTCCCCGGTAAAGGAAAGCTCACCCACTGATCCGCAAAGCGAAACGAGCAAGATTTTAGTCCAAACCGAAAAGCTTCTTCTCGAAGCTGCGCAACAAAAGAAATTCCCTGCAATCATCTTTCGCGTGGCTGGCATTTACGGGCAAGGGCGTGGGCACTTGTTCCAACAATTCCTGAATAACGAAGCAAGAATCGCCGACAAAGGGGATCGACTCATCAACATGATTCATCGCGATGACCTGGTTGGAGCGATTATCGCGGCACTGAAGAGCGGTCGGGTAGGCGAGGTTTATAACGCGGTGGATGACGAACCGGTGACGCAGATTTATTTCTTTCGTTGGTTATCCGAAACCCTTGGCAAGTATCTGCCTCCGTTCGCTACAGAAGAAGAGACCGCACAACGCAAACGTGGGCTCACCAACAAAAAGGTTTCGAATCGCCGGCTGAAGATGGAGCTCGGATACCAATTCAAGTACCCCACCTTTCGGCAGGGCTACACGGCAGAGATCATCCGCCGGGAAAGCGAAGGCACGTTAAACGTCGTTCCGGATCCCCGTTGATCCGATTTATTTGGCCTGTCCGGCTTTAGCGAAAGGCGCCAAATACTCCTCGTATCCTTCCTCCTTCATCTTTTCCACAGGGATGAACCGGAGAGAGGCTGAATTGATGCAGAACCGCTGTCCCGTCGGGGCGGGACCGTCTTCGAACAGATGTCCCAGGTGTGAATCGGCATTCTTTGAACGAACTTCGGTCCGAATCATTCCATGCTCGCGATCTTGTTTTTCCACAATATTCGATTTGGAGATGGAACGGGTGAAACTGGGCCAGCCTGTGCCGGAATCGAATTTATCCAAAGAACTGAACAGCGGTTCTCCGGAAACGATATCCACGTAGATTCCCGGTTTTTTATTGTCCCAGTAGGCGTTGCGAAATGGAGGTTCTGTTCCGCATTGCTGTGTGACCTTCAATTGTAGCGGATCCAACTTCTTCAGAGCCTCTGCTTTAGGAATTTTTGTGTTGCTCATAACGGGTGTGGCATTGGTGTTAGGTTCTTTGATAGCGACCTGCGCAGCTTTCGAATCATTGGTCCCGATTAAATGGGGTTTAGCGGCGACAGTTTGACGCTTCAGAGACTGGGAGACTGCGACGCTTACCAACAATAAACAAATTCCGACGCAACCTCCGATTTTCACAATGCGCTTCATGATATAAACTCCTTAATGAGACGCAGATTGCAAGTGGAACGTTCAACCACATATCTGCGGGCTTGATTCAGTGGGCGTCAGGAAAACGAAAATTGCAAGTTAGTGGGCTTTGGATATGATCGGATCGCAATGCAGACCGGCCCCAAGTCTATTCGCAGATTACCGCCCAGCGGCTGCAAAGGCTTCACGCTGATAGAACTCCTCGTAGTAATTGCGATTGTTGCAATCCTCGCTGCTTTTCTTGTGCCCGGTCTGTCCCGTGCCAAATCCAAAGGAGATCAGATGGCTTGCCTGAGCAACCTCAGACAACTCGGCGTCGCCTGGATCATGTATGCCAACGATAATTCCGATCGCCTCATTTCCAATTTGGGTTCAACGGAAATTCTGCGAAACGTAGCTCAAGGGAAAAAAGTAAATTGGGCAGATACTGTGTTGAATTGGGAACTCGATCCGGGAAACACAAATACTTCGTTGAATTCTGACACTCCCCTGGGTGTTTATGTGGGACGGAATTCGCGACTTTTCAAATGCCCTTCTGATCGCGTCGTCAGTGC
Source organism: Limisphaerales bacterium (assembly GCA_046597605.1). Taxonomy (GTDB): domain Bacteria; phylum Verrucomicrobiota; class Verrucomicrobiia; order Limisphaerales; family JACDHS01; genus JACDHS01. Next base: position 38,333 of record JBKJKE010000042.1, read on the forward strand.
CATTCAACGTGGGGCAGGTTGGAAGGAGCGCTCACGGAGTTTCTCGATGAATGCCATGGTTGGTGATGCGGGAGAGTTTACTCGCACCGGGGCGAATGTGAATAATCCCTTCTACCACCAGTTTCTCAAGCTCGGCGAATTTCGGTCTACCTCCGAACTGTTTGTGTTTATCGAGGAACATCCCGACAGCATCAACGATGGATACTTTTTGAACCGGCCAAATAAACTTGAGTGGAACGACCTTCCTGCATCCTGGCACAGTGGGGCTGCCAATCTGACTTTTGCCGATGGCCACGCAACCAGCCGTAAATGGAACGAGCACACTCGCAAACCCTCAGTACCCGATGGAGCAAAGCTTCCGATTGCCCTGAGCTACAAGGAATCCGAAGATTTCAAATGGCTCATCCAGCGCACGAGCATCGCCGATGCTCCGCCGGGATATTCGTATTGAGCTGCAATATCCTGAACCAGGCCTTTCAGTTCACTCTCGGGTATCGGTGCGGCTAAAAAATAGATTGTATCTCCTCGTTGCCAGCTCGCGGTGGTCAATCCCTTGGACAGACCAAACAGCGCCGTTCGATCGAAAGTCTTGTTCCCCGAGATATCGCCTTGTTTCACCATGAACAGGTAAGCAGTGTCACTCTTGCCCAGCTTGTAACAGAGCATTGCCACGGGGCGACCCTGCCAGGAGAGACGGGCTCCTCCCATTGGCCGGAGCGAAGTAATGGTTAATGGCAGTGTGTAATCCGACGGTGCCCCTTGTTTTTGAAGGAACTGGCGAATTGCTTCTGCATCCTCACTAACGATGTCCATTCGGTATTCGCGCAGGGCAAAGCCCACCATTCGGTTTTGGAATCCAGCAAAGGTCGTCTCTTCCTTTCCGCCAGGGAGCCAGACCATTGCAACGGTCAGCAGTCCGACCACCGCCGCGGCTGCCGCAAACTTCAGGAGGTGTTTGCGCCAGAGCGGAATGATCGGCTTCTGCGCTGCCATGATTCGCTCTTTGAGCAAGTGGGGGACCGGGATATCCCGAAGGCCATCGCCGACAACCTTGTTGAAGCGCTGCTGTTCCAGAAACCACTCCATCAGCTCGGGATCCTGATTCGCCTGGCTCACGGCTTCGGCCATTTCGCGACTCGTGTCCGGGGCGGCGGATCGATGAATCCTTAGCTGTTGTTGAGCATGGGTCTTATCCACAAAGTTCCTTTCCTGCACGGGGGTGGTTGCGATCGAGCATCAGTCGCTGAAGCTGAGCGATGCCACGAGAGATGCGCGATTTAATGGTGCCAAGCGGCACTTTCAAAATGTCGGCCATTTCCTGGTGGGTGTAATCTTCCAGGTAGAACAACGCCACCGCGGCTTGAAATGGTTCATCAATCTTGGCGAGGGAACGCACGATTGTTGAATAATCCGCGCGTTCGAATGGCAATGGCCCGGCTTCCGGAAGATCTGCTGTATTCTCTTCCCAATCCACCTGGGGTAATCGAATAAATTTCTTCTGCCGGGCAAGAAACTCCCGATGCAACGTCGTGAACAACCAACTCTTAGCCTTTGTGCGATCACGAAGCTGGTGTCCTTTTTCGGCCCAGATGCAGAACGTTTCCTGCGTTAGATCAGATGCTTCTTCTTCCTGACGAGTCAAAGTGAACGCAAATCGGTAAAGCGAAGCATAGTGCAGCTCAACAATTTTTTCGAATGGCAGGTCGGAAGGCATCGCGGGACAGTCTCTTAATATATCAGAGTCCCACCTGATAAGAGTCAAAAATGAGCGTGCTGGTTCCCGAAAAGATTAAAAGATTTCAGGGAACCATTTCTGGCCATTAACCTCATACTACTGCGGAACAATGATTCGGTCCGGTTATCCCGACTTGTTCTCAGCAAGACAATCTATCCAGGTGACTATGAGAAAAATCGATCTTCAGGCTTTTTTGGCGTTGGCGGTTGCGTTCCTTCCTTTGCATTTCGCTGAAGCTGCGAACCATTCAGTTTCCATCGAGGGCTTTGCGTTTTCCCCGGCAACTGTGAATATCAAGCAGGGAGACACTGTCACCTGGACGAACCTGGACGGGGCTAACCACACCGCTACGGCTGATGATTCTTCATGGACCTCGCTTTCCCTCGGGCAGGGTGGAACCTACTCGCGCACTTTTAACGACCTTGGAACAATTGGATATCATTGCGCTCGCCATACCTCTATGACGGCCGCAGTGGTCGTCGAGTCCGCTGGGCCTCCTTCTCCAACTGTGGCGATCATCACTCCGGTCAACAATGCCAACTATCCTGCCCCGACGAACGTCACCATTGAGGCCACGGCGACCGCTGGAGGCGGTTCCATCCTTCGGATCGAATTTCTGAGTGGTAATAATTCTATCGGTATCGTGACCAATTTACCTTACCGCGTCATTTCACCATTCCCGGTCGGGACCCACATCTTGACGGCACGGGCAACTGACAGCGGTGGTGGTAGTAACACTTCAGCCGCCATCACGATTTCAGTTCAAGGAGTTGGGACGACAATCACCAATGCCTTTGCACTACCCATCGCGAAGTCAGATCTGACCATCGAACTCTCTCTGGTGGCTTCGGGGATGGCTTCACCGCTCGGGCTGACTTATCCGGACGATGGTTCCGGACGTCTCTTTGTGTATGATCAATTTGGATACATCCACGTTATCGAAAACGGAGCGAAGCTCTCCACCCCAATGTTGGATGTGCGCGCCCGGATGGTGCCACTCGGTGCAGGCTATAGTGAGCGCGGGCTGTTGGGGGCGGCCGCTCATCCGAACTTCGCAAGCAACCCTTTCATCTATACGTATACTTCGGAGCCCAACAATGGTGCGGCAGATTTTCCAATAACCATCACGGGCGGAACGAACAATCATCAATCGGTCATCGCGGAGTGGCAGATCGATCCTTCAAACCCGAATCTTTTGAACCCCGCCAGCCGCCGCGAAATCCTTCGCATCGACGAACCGCAATCCAATCACAACGGTGGCGCGATGCATTTTGGCGCTGACGGTTTTCTTTATGTGTCCCTGGGGGACGGTGGAAATGCCGACGATCAGGGCAATGGTCATAGCGCTGGTGGAAACGGGCAGGATAAAAACAACATCCTCGGAAAAGTCATTCGTATCAATGTCGATGCAAGGACATCCACAAACGGTAAGTATGCTGTCCCGCAGGATAATCCCTTTGTGAACGCAGACGGCGTGGACGAAATCTATGCTTATGGGTTTCGCAACCCCTACACTTTCAGCTTCGACCGCGTCACTGGAGAGCTCTACGTAGCGGACGTCGGACAGAATCAAGTTGAGGAATTAGACCGGGTTTTTAAAGGTGGCAACTACGGCTGGCCCATTAAAGAGGGATCCTTTTTCTTCGATCCGAACGGTGCTGCTGCGGGCAGAATCACGACAGCTCCTGTCGTTTCCGTTCCTCATGATTTGATTGATCCGATTGCACAGTATGATCATGACGATGGTTTGGCCATCGTCGGTGGATATGTTTATCGTGGCACGAAAATTCCCGGTCTTACCGGTCGCTATGTAACTGGCGACTGGGGCTCATTCACAAACGCGAACGGTCGTCTCTTTTTTCTCGATCGCGGCGAGTTCAAAGAGTTCCGGATTGGATTGAACAACCGTTCGGCCGGATTCTGGCTGAAAGGTTTTGGCGAAGATGCTGAAGGGGAGTTGTATGCTTTTGGTTCCACAACAGCAGGCCCCTCCGGAACGACGGGATTGATGTATAAGATCGTTCCTGTCCCGGGAGATAGCTTTTGTGGGATCACCAAAAGTGACAGTCAGGTCAACTTCAGTTGGACGAACGCAGTTGGCCCGCTTGTTGTTCAATCGAAATCGGACCTTTCAGATCCGTTGTGGCAGACCGTCTTCGCCACAAATCAAGGGGCAGGCAGAGTGTTTACGACAGAGGCGCAACAATTTTTTCGTCTCGGAGACGTCGCTGGAAATCCGGCCATTCCATTCACGGTGCATCTTACTGGCGATCAGGAACGCCCAACCCCGGCGAATACCACCGCAACGGGCACCGGCATCCTTAGCCTCGAAGGAAATACTCTGCATTTCAACGTTTCCTACAGTGGCCTGAGTAGCGCAGCGATTTCCGCCCATATCCATGGTCCTGCCAAGGTCTCAGGATTTGCTGGAGTCCTTATTAATCTCGGAAGCTTCAATGGAGGCCGTTGGGGAACGAACGGAGTCCTCTTCGGCTCTCTCACGCTTACGGTGGCACAAAAGGCGATGCTCCTGAATGGAGAACTCTACATCAACATACATAGCGGCAACTTTGGGGGAGGGGAAATTCGAGGACAAATCGCCCCGGTCGTATTCGCAGCGAGTTTGAATGGACTTTCTGAACGTCCGACTCCCGTTCAAAGCCCGGCGACTGGCTCTGCTATCGCGTTGCTTGCCGGGAACCAACTAACACTTCAGATCAGCTACAAAAATCTGCAAAGCACTGCGATTGCAGCTCACATTCACGGGCCTGCTTCGAGTTCAGAATCTGCGGGAGTCCTCGTTGACCTTGGTCCGATTCACAACGGGCCTTTCGGAACCCGTGGATACTTTGCGGGGACGGTTACGCTGACGTCCACGCAATTGGGATATCTCCAGGAAAATCGCCTTTACATAAATATCCACAGTTCCACCAGTCAAGGTGGCGAGATTCGTGGACAACTCCTTCCAAGAGTCCTGGCTGTCCCCTTCACCACCTCACTGATCGGAAACTCCGAGCGTCCGACCCCTGTGGTTACATCTGGAACCGGAACCGGCAACATGTTCCTTGAAGGCAACCGCCTCCACTTTGAACTGGGTTACAACACTCTGAGTACGGTTGCGATCGCCGCGCACATTCATGGTTTTACAAACACGACCGGTGCCGCCGGAATACAGGTGGACCTTGGCGGATTCAACAATGGAGCGTTTGGCCAACTTGGCGCTTTTTCTGGCCAGGTAACCCTTACGGACACGCAACGTGCTCATTTGGTGCAGGGCAAGACCTACGTCAACGTCCACACCACTTCCAACGGTGGTGGCGAAATCCGCGGACAGGTAATTCCAACCCTGCTGCAAGCTCCTTTGTTGGGCGCATCGGTTCGGCCGGTTGCCGTTCAGAGTGGCGCTACCGGTTCTGCGCGTTTGTTGCTGGTCGATAAACGCCTTCATGTGAACGCTAGCTCAACGTTGATCGGAAGTAGTGCGATGACCGCAACTGTTTCGGGCCCTGCCCAACCGAACAATGTCGCTGCCGCCCTCGTCAATTTTGGTTCGTTTCCAACCAGCGGTGGTGTCTTCGGGTCAGTCCTGATCGACAACACCACTTCATCTGCCCTGGTCGATGGACTGAGTTACCTGAGTATCCAGACCACGAATCGGCCGGCAGGTGAAATTCGAGGCCAGATCGTTCCTTAACCAGTTCTGGTTCCCGGAAAAGCGACCGCGGTGCGATTCACGCGCCGCGGTCTTTTCATTGTGGGAATCAGTGGATTCCGACCCACATCTCTTCGTTTTCGCAGCAAATTCAGCAAGAAGCTGAGGCCCTGCAACGTGACATTCCTACTTTCACGAAACTCTACGGTCCATGAGGTTGTCGGACTGTTTGAAAAATTGGGTGGGGAAACGGGTGACAGTATGGGAGTGGGGATTTGGGGATAATGCGAAGACAGCAGCAGACGTTCTCAGGGCCGCAAGAGAGGCTCCTTCCTATTGTAACTTGGGTCGAACGAAAAAGGTTTTCGTCTCTAAAATCCATCCTCAGAGCTTCGGGCAGAAACGCGACGAATCACACAAAACATCAAAATGGGGAATGGGAACAAAGGTATGACTTTTAAGGAATTTCAAACACGAGTCAGGGATATCAAAAAAGAATCGTTCGATGGCACCGCTGACCATCCGCTGCAGTGGGGGATTCAACGGGCCAGGTTTAACGAAGAAAAACTGGAACGTCTGGTTTCGATAGCTCGCGAGGTTCCATTCGCCACAGCCAAGCGGCGCTTTGATGCCTGGCAGCGGCAACTGGTGCGGGTCCGTGAAACGCGGCAGCGTATGGAACGAGCGGAGCTGGGGATCTATGAAAACGCTACCTTTGGGGCGAGCACTCAAACAGCACAGGTTTCGGCCCGGGAAATCTAATCAAAATGCCCTCCAAGTTGGCGTTTGTGGCTGGATTTTGGGGAAATGTTTCCTTTCAAAACGCTGCATTATAAGGCGATTCGGCGTAAAAATAAGTTCAGCCTTCTGAACTAATTTCTACTGGGTGAAATAGGCCGGAACTCATGTGTGATATTCATCGATCCGGCAGGACTCGAAGCTTCTACCAAACTAACCTTTTTTGAGTCAAATGAGCACTCCGCTTCGGGCTCACACATCCGCTTTCCCTCATTGGCGGATCTGTCAGGTTTTAACAGGCTTAGGTAGTGTCTGGCCGGAAACTCGTGTTTTGCAGCGAATGCGCGAAAATTCCACATCAGGAACGAGAGATGACCTCCATTTTCATGGAGGAGAACGTGCCGTGGGAGAAGGATCAGCGCGGCGACAAGCCAACGACCTCCCCACTATGCAATCATGCAACGATTCCACCATGTAACTAATCCCGGACTGTTATCGTTAACGTAATCGAGCCTCCCCAGCCGCTCCGCTCGTCCACCGCCGCCCATTTCCCCTCCAAAAATCCAAAAAACCTTCAAAAGCCACCATTCCGGGTTACTCAGATAATTATTTGGCGTGAAAAACGGATCGGCGGAGACGCCAAATAATTATTTGAGTACTTTTCCCATCGTGCGGAGACGTGAAATAATTATTT
>JBKJKE010000181.1:0-3441 GCA_046597605.1 Limisphaerales bacterium
TGGAAAAGTGAGTTTGCTTACGACGGGTTACGGCGAAGGAGAGTTCGCACGGAATACAGTTGGCAAAGTTCCTCATGGGTGGTGACCAATGAAGTGCGTTATGTCTACGACGGCATGCTGGTGACGCAGGAACGGGATTCGAACAATGTTCCACGCGTAACCTACACCCGCGGTCGTGATCTAAGCGGGAGCCAACAAGGCGCAGGCGGGATTGGAGGGTTACTGGCAAGAACAGATCATTCTACTGCGAAAACAGCATTCTATCATGCGGACGGGAATGGAAACGTCACCGCCCTGGCGAATGAGAATGAATTGTTGGTGGCTAAGTATTTGTACGATCCCTTCGGTCCCACACTCACGTCCGCTGGCCCATTGGCTGATGCGAACACCATGCGGTTTTCATCAAAGGAGATTCATGCACCGTCTGGGCTCTATTATTACGGATATCGGTTTTATGATCCGACTTTGCAGCGGTGGATTAATCGGGATCCGATTGGGGAGGCGGGAGGGATCAATCTTTACGCTTTCGTCCAAAATGATCCCCTGGACAACATGGACGCCTTCGGCTTGGCTAATCTTCCGCCGCCGGTGGGTTGGCAGCCTTACTTAAATTCCCCTGTTTCATTAGGCGGGACTGCGGGATCGGTGACAAGTGGCGGTGTCACGGTCGGCGCGGGTTCTACGGCAACGGTGAGCGCAGGCGTGGTGCTCGGCGGTTCACTGATCAGCGGGGCTGTTGGAGTCGGCGCTGGATACATAATTAATTTCTTTCCGGTAGATGGAACGACCCTTGGCCAATACAACCAGGAGGCATGGGAGCGCATCCTTGAACCATGGTACATGCCGGATTCACAGGTCTCCGGACCGCCCCGTCCCCCTCGGCCGCCGAAAGGTCCAACGTTTGCTTTTTATGGAGACGAAGACGAGTGCCACCATCGTTTGCCACGACAGTTTAAGAAGCAATTTGAAAAAGCAGGGTTGGATATTGAAAAATTTCTCCTGAAATTGCCACGTGGATTGCATAGACTTTCACCAGGCGGCATTCATCCACAGGGCTATAATCAGATGTGGAGGCAGTTTTTTAAAGGGATTGAAAACCCAACGACACAGCAGGTATTGAATCATCTGAAGTACATGGAAGACCTTTTGGGCATCAGCCCGAAGATGGGATTTTAATGAAAGAAACGAATTTCTGGATATTATCGCCTCCAGCAAATGAGCGATTACTAGCCAAACGCGACGAAGACGAAGCGCCGATTGAGACGATTAAATGCCCAGTTGAACCAGGTCACCAACGTGGTGGAAGGAGGGAAGGATTTTTGACCGTTCTTTTGCCTCGTACTCAATCCGACATTCTTTGGACATGGCATAGTGATTGCCTGATTTCGCCGCGAACATTGGAGGTATTCATCAATAACAAATTGACAGGCTTTGAAGCAAGACCAGTTAGGACGAAGTTCAAGAGTCAGTCCCTGAAGATACCTGATTTTTCGGAATTAAAGCCCATTGGTTGGGGCGGCATTGCTCCTGAAAGCTCTGGAATAGCGTTGATCGATTTCTGTGAGGCTTGCGGCCACACAGAGTATTCTAGCTTCACTCGTGCAGACCAGCTCATCGAGCCGTCACAGTGGGATGGCTCGGATTTTTTTATCGTGTGGCCTTTACCGAAATTCGTTTTTGTCTCGGAGCGTGCTCGTGAGGTAATACTCGAGAATAACCTGACCGGGGCAGTGATTACCCCGGTTGCGGATCTGACCCACGGCCCGAGGGGTCTGTCTCCAGGAAAACTGGAATATTGGCTCCCAGAAGCAAAGGCCCGCGAGTTGAATAAAAAATACGATATTGAATAATGAAGTCAGGCTTCCGCGCGGCCGCCGGAATCTTCTTCGTCGTCCCGATGAATAATGACCTTCCACCCGTGATGCTCTCCATCTTTATAGTCGATCCGACCATGCTTCCAGTTTGAGAATGTGTCGAACAAGATAGACTGAATCTCGAATGCGTCGGATTCTTTCGTAATGCCGCAAACTTCCAAGCCGTAAATGTCGTGCAACAGGTCGATGGCCGTGAAGTGCGCAAGCCACTCGTAACCAACCTTGCTCAATTCACTCAGAGCTTGGTCACGATAGCCGAAAAGTTCAGGCTCAAATCGGAAACCATTCACTGGTTTTGAATGGCCCATTCCATTTGAGTGTTCAAGGTTAAATGCTCTTCGTCAGTGGGTCAGTCGAACCTTCTCACCATCGATTATCCTGCAGTGCCGACATTGACCTTGATTATGATGCATTGGGCCGACTGACGAATATGGTCGATGGGGTGGGAACCACCAAGTTTGCCTACACGAGCGGCGGTTTCGCGGAATCGGAAGATGGACCCTGGAGTAGCGACACTATTTCCCACGTTGCAATGTGCTGAATGCTCATAGCTATGCCTACAACGATTGGCATCAGCGCACCGCGCAGACCAATATCCTGATGGGGATCACCAATTCGTTAAATTATGTTTACGACAAGATCGGGCAGCTTCAGCAGGCGACCGGAAAAGAGTTTGATGGAACGCCGCGCCTGCTGCAAAAGCTCGGCTATCGGTATGATCAGGCAGGCAATCTTAGTTCGCGGACGAACAATAACCTGATCCAGACCTTCAACGTCAACAGCGACAACGAGCTGACTGCGATCAATCGGAATGACGCGATGACGGTGGCGGGATTGACGACGCCGCAGGCTACCTCCGTAACTGTGAATAGCAGTGCGGCCGCGTTGTATCAGGACAAAACCTTCGCCAAAACAGTCACTTCACTCAATGACGGGTTGAACACCTTCACGGCGATTGCGGAAGATGCCGCCGGGAGCAAGAACACCAACAGTGTCACCGTGGATCTGCCTGCAACCGTGACGTTCGCATATGACGGCAACGGTAACCTGACGAACGACGGCAAGCGGACCTTTCATTACGATGCTGAGAATCAACTCACCAATGTGTTCGTGCCTGGCAGTTGGAAAAGTGAGTTTGCTTACGACGGGTTGCTGCGCAGAAGAGTTCGCACGGAATACAGTTGGCAAAGTTCCTCATGGGTCGTGACCAATGAAGTGCGTTATGTCTACGACGGCATGCTGGTGACGCAGGAACGGGATTCGAACAATGTTCCTCTGGTAACCTATACACGCGGTCGTGATCAGAGTGGAAGCCGAGGTGGGGCAGGTGGGATTGGTGGATTACTGGCCAGAACAGAAAATGCGACGGCAAAGAGTGTCTTCTATCATGCAGACGGGAACGGAAACGTTACTGCCCTGGCGAATCAAAACGAACTGCTGGTGGCCAAGTATCTATATGATTCCTTCGGTTCCACGCTCGCGTCCGCTGGACCATTGGCTGATGCGAACACGATGCGGTTTTCATCAAAAGAGATTCATACTCCGTCCGGGCTCTATTATTACGGTT
>JBKJKE010000209.1:0-35795 GCA_046597605.1 Limisphaerales bacterium
GCGGATGGAAACGGGGTGGGAGATAGGAGTGATCGAGGCTGACTACCGATGCAACGTGCTGCGGCTGGATCCTTCGGACACAGCCGCGGTCCGTCCCGTCGGGGATTCTTTAGAATCCCTGTTATGACCTTCCGGCCTTATCTGTGTATCTGCGTCGATCTGTGGTTTCTCTACGAATTAATCCCATCGGCAAGGTGACATCTGCCGCAGAATGGTTTGCTTCAAAACTGTCTATTTGTTTTACTGATTGCTCAGTCAGTAAAATATGCACGTTCAGCCTGCAACCCATCAGGTCAATTCGCCCGCAGACTTCTCTGGCGACTCTGCGTTGGCGGCCTCCGTCCTGCAACGGGTCTGGGAAGATTCGCTGGATGGGATGCGATTGACCGACGAGAACGGGATTATTCTTCGGGTGAACGACGCCTTCTGCCGCTTAGTGGCAATGAAGGAAGAAGAACTCATTGGGCAGCCTTTCACTGTCATCTACGAAGAAAAGCATCGCAACACCGCAGGGGCCAAACATCAAAAGAGGTTTGCCGATCGCGACGTGGCACCTCTCTTCGAACGAGAGCTTCTGCTTTGGAATGGAACCAGGGTCTGGTTCGAACTTTCAAATAGTTTCCTGGAAATCACGGGGCATGGAGCTGTCCTCTTCAGCATCTTCCGCGATGTTTCCGAAAGAAAAAATGCTGAGGAAAGGATGCGACAATTTTCGGCCCTCCTTGAGCGAAGTAACCGGGAACTTCAGGATTTCGCCTACGTAGCCTCGCACGATCTTCAGGAACCTTTGCGCAAAGTGGCGGTTTTTTCCGACAGGTTGAAAACAAAGCACGGGTCGGCGCTCGGAACTGAGGGGGTTGATTACCTGGACCGGATCCAGAAAGCAGCGATTCGGATGCAGGCGCTGATCAATGATCTGCTCAGTTTTTCAAGAATCACTTCCAAATCTCAGCCGTTCGAGACGGTGGATCTGAATAAGATCGCTCGCGAAGTCGTGGTGGATCTGGAAACGCGAATCGAACAGGTAGGTGGAAATGTCGAAATTGGCGACCTCCCCGCGATTCAAGCTGAACCGCTGCATATGCGGCAATTACTACAGAACCTGATCGGAAATGCGCTGAAATTTTCTCGTCCAGACCAGAAACCGATCGTGCAGGTGCAGGCAAAAATTCTGTCCGAACCGCAAGAAGGTGGGGCTCAGGAAGTGATGGAGTTGAGAGTGAGCGACAACGGGATCGGGTTTGATGAAAAGTATTTGGATCGGATCTTCCAGGTGTTCCAGCGTCTGCACAGTCGGACCGCGTATGAGGGGACTGGGATGGGCCTTGCTATCACTCGCAAAATAGTGGAACACCATGGCGGCCAAATCACGGCCATCAGCAAGCCGGACGAAGGCGCGACTTTCATTATCACCCTACCTGTTAAACAACGGAACCCTTCAATTTTGTTATGAGAAAGCCCGGAAGAATGATCACGATTATCATGGCGGATGATGATCCAGACGATAGACAACTCGCGAAGGAAGCCTTTGAGGAATGTCGTTTGGCCAACGAAGTCACCTTCGTCGAAGACGGAGAAGAGTTGATGGAGTACCTGACCCGACGCGGCAAGTACGCGAATATGTCAGAAGCTCCCCTGCCCGCTTTGATTCTCCTGGATCTCAACATGCCGCGCAAAGATGGACGTGAGGCACTTAAAGAGATTAAATCAAACCCGGATCTGAAGCGCATCCCCATCGTCGTCCTCACCACCTCGAAAGCGGAAGAAGACATTTTGCGGACTTACGATTTGGGCGTAAATTCCTACGTAACTAAACCGGTCACCTTTGATTCACTGGTAGAGACCATCAAAGTTCTAGGCAAATACTGGTTCGAAATTGTAGAACTACCTTCGGATAATTGATGCCCCCTGAAGTCATAAGAGTTCTGCTGGTGGACGATGATGAAGATGACTTCATTATCGCACGTGAGTTATTCCGCGAACTCGATCCGCACCGCTACACCCTTCAATGGTGCGAGCGCTTTGATGAGGCGGTCGACATCATTGCCAAGCACGAACACGACGTTTATCTGGTCGATTACCGACTGGGCGCACAAAGCGGCCTGGACCTCTTGAAAGAGGCGCAATCGGGCGGTTGCAATGCCCCCATCATCCTTCTCACCGGCCAGGGAGAAAATGAAGTCGACCTGATGGCGATGCGGGCAGGTGCCGAAGATTTCCTGGTAAAGGGCCAGATCACCGCGAGGCAATTGGAGCGATCCATTCGCTACGCGATCGTCCGGAAACGGGCTGAACTGGAAATCCAAAAGCTGGCTGCCTTCCCGAAGTTCAACCCTAATCCGGTGCTTGAATTTTCTGCGGAGGGGCGGATGACCTATTGCAACGAAGCCGCGCTGGATGTGGCAAGGTCATTCAGCCAGACGAAGTTGGATTGCATCCTTCCCAATAATATCGTTGGAATAGTCCATGAGTGCCTGAACAAGGGCGAGAATCGGACACTGCAGAGTACTTTTGAAAAAAGAACCTTCCGGTGGCGCTTTGTTCCAATCCCGACCAGCAATGTCGTTCATTGTTATGCCACTGAGATGACCGATCGGTTGAATCTTGAAGCGCAGTTGCGACACTCGGTGAAGATGGATGCGGTGGGCCAGCTTGCCGCCGGAGTTGCTCACGATTTCAACAACATTCTCACCATCATCCAGGGACATGCCAATCTGCTGATGATGAATCAGCAACTGGAGCCAGAGCTGGAGAAACCGCTGCAGCAGATATGCTCGGCTTCAGATCGCGCCAGCAACTTGATCAAGCAGTTGTTGATGTTCAGCAGCAAACAGGTGATGCAACCGCGCGTGCTGAACCTGAACGACAGCATCAGCAATATCTCTCGTATGCTGCAACGCGTCCTGGGCGAACACATCCACCTGGAAAGTTTACCGGCAGAAGGTCTGCCTGTGGTCTACGCGGATGCGGGGATGATGGAACAAGCCCTGTTGAACCTTGCCATCAACGCGCGCGACGCGATGGCAAAAGGCGGGAAGCTCAGTATCAGCACCCAAACCGTTCAACTCGATGCCCGCATGGTCCTGCGCAATCCAAAAGCACGTCCCGGGCAATTCGTCTGCGTGGCGGTGGGAGACACCGGGCAAGGGATTGATCCCAAGATCATTCACCGCATCTTCGAGCCCTTTTTCACCACCAAAGAAGTGGGCAAAGGAACCGGACTCGGCCTCGCAACGGTTTACGGGATAGTGAAGCAGCATGAAGGGTGGATTGACGTGGAAAGTGCCCTGAATGTGGGGACCATCTTTAGAATTTATTTACCTGCGGTCGAAAAGAAGATTTCGTCCACCGCGTTTTCCGATCATCACCTTGAGGAACTCGCTGTCAGTATCGGGACGGAAGGAATACTGGTGGTGGAGGACGAACCGGCTTTGCGCGAGCTCGTGGCGGAGATTCTGAGATCCTATGGCTACCGTGTCTTCCAGGCCAACTGCGGCCCAGAGGCGATGTGTGTCTGGGAACGACACAAAAACGAAATTCAATTACTGCTGACCGACATGGTGATGCCGGAGGGGGTTTCAGGACGTGAGCTTGCACACAAATTACTGGTGGAGAACCCAAAGTTAAAAGTAATCTACACGAGCGGTTACAGCCCGGGAATGGCAGGCCAGGATATTGCGCTCCTGGAAGGTTTTAATTTCCTTGCGAAACCCTATCCACCGCTCAAGTTGGCGCAACTCGTTCGCGAGATCCTTGACCGCGAAGACTAGCTTTCAGACTGCGTGGAAGTGTGGGGAATCAGCTTGGCATCTTTCGTGCGCATCAGACGGAATGCGAGCGTTTTTGCGCGGCCAATGAAGCATGTTGAGCACGAAATGAAGCCGCACAGTAGACTGATGTCTTAAAAATGGCAGTTTTGCCCCAAAAACAGCGATCCTTTTTCGCAGCCACAGCGTGGAAACTAATTTTCCTGCTGCTCCTCTGCTTTTTGGGAACGCGTGCTTCTGATGCCGCAGAGAACCAGGTAAATCCTGAATTTCTTCAGCGTTCCTGGCAGACAGAAGAAGGCCTGCCCAATCCAGTCGTCCGCAAGATCCTCCAATCTAAAAGCGGATATCTTTGGATGGGCACCGATGAAGGATTGGCCAGGTTCGATGGTGTTCGCTTTACCGAATTTGACCGCAAAGATTACCGCCTCAAAAACGATCGATGGCTGGTGGGTTTGACCGAGGAAACCAACGGGACAATCTGGGCGTCGGGAGCGAATGGTGGAATTGTGCGATTGCAGGATGGAAAGTTAAGCCAGTTTACCACCAACGATGGTTTGTTGGACAACTACGTTCTCTCCGCGCACGTGGATCGAGCCGGGACCGTCTGGATCGGAGGACGGCGCGGGCTCACGAAATATCAGAACGGAAAGTTTACCATCCTCACGAATGAGCCTGGATTGATTGTTGAAGCAGTCCGAACCTTTGCAGAAGATCGGGAAGGAACCGTTTGGATTGGAACTGCCCTGGGGATTTCCAGCTACAAAAACGGCAAATTCGATTCCTCCCTGACAAACGTGCTGCCCGAGAAATCGACGATGACAATCAATTTCGCAAAAGACGCTTCGATGTGGATTGGCACACCGTATGGATTAAGCCATCTCAAGGATGGAAAGGTGAAGCATTATACCAGTGACCATGGGCTGGCCCATAACACTGTTCGGGCGGTGATGGAAGACTCAGCGGGGAATATCTGGGTGGGGACCCACGGAGGGCTCCAGCGTATTGAAAAAGGTGAGTTTTTCCAGGTCCAGTTTCGAGACTCATCCTCGATGGAAACAGGGGATTCCATCAGTGATATGGTCTACGACATAAAGGAAGACCGGGAAAAGAATGTCTGGGTTGGAACAAGCGTAGGACTGAAACGTTTCCGGCCGCAAAGGTTCACAACCTACTCGCGGGAAAACGGTTTACCTCACGATCAGGTCACCTGCGTTTATGAAAATCGTGCAGGCGTGGTTTGGATTGGAACCTTCGGGGGCGGATTAGGGCGTTTCGAAAAAGACACGTTCACCACTTTCAACACGGAAACCGGGTTGCCCAACAATCACATCCTGTCCCTGTTCGAAGACAAAGAAGGAACCCTATGGATCGGCACAGACCTGAACGGGCTTGTGCGTTACCAACATGGCACATTCAAAACGTTTCGAGGCCGTAACGCGCAAGCCAATGTGGTGCGTGTGATTCATCAGGACAAGACCGGCCAGATGTGGGTCGTCAACAACTCAGGAGCTGAAAAATTCACAAACGGGAAGTTCGAAGCTTTGGCGGAACTTCGCATTCTCGGTATTCGAACGATGCTGGAAGACAGCAAAGGAAGTCTCTGGTTCGGAAGCAAAACCGGCCTGGTCCGCTGGCAAAATGGCAAGGCCACCACTTTCAAGGAAGCAGATGGCCTTTCCTCAGAGTGGGTAAATGCACTTTACGAGGATGCAGAGGGCACCCTCTGGATTGGCACTGAACTCGGAGGTCTCTGCCGATACAAAAACGGCAAATTTACTACTTTTGGGGAAAGCCAAAACTTCCGCGAACGCATCATCCACATTCTGGAAGATGCCAACGGCCGTTTTTGGCTCGGAACCAAGAATGGGATTTTCAGCATCAAAAAGAGAGACCTGAACTCATTCCTGGACGGAAAACCGCAGGTCGTGAATGTAGTTTCCTATGGGCGAGCGGACGGGATGAAGAGAGCGCAGTGCAATGGCATCGGACAACCTGCCGGTCTCAATGGCAAGGATGGGCGGCTCTGGTTTCCAACTTTGTTGGGGTTGGTTTCTTTTGATCCTGCAACCGTTTCGGTGAGTTCAACCATTCCCAATGCGATCATCGAAGATGTGCTGGTGAAAGGAAAACGCCTTAACCCAAATAGTAATGCGAAGCTTCCGCCGGGGCACGGTGACATCGAGTTTCACTACAGCGGCCTTAGTTTCACGCTGCCCGAGAGAGTTCGATTTGAATACATGCTGGAAGGAGTCGATACCGCCTGGAATGATGCCGGCACACGACGCGTGGCTCGCTATAACATCTTACGACCGGGCGATTACGTATTTAAGGTTCGGGCGTGCAACAACGATGGTCTCTGGAGCCAGACGGACGATTCTTTTGCTTTTTCCCTGTCGCCACACATCTATCAAACGTATTCGTTCTATTTCATTTGCGGTGTTTTGATCGTTGCGATCGGCGCGGGCTTCTACCGTCTGCGGGTCCGCACGCTGAGAAACAGAGAACAGGAACTGATGGCCACGGTCAGCGATCGCACAAAAGAACTACGCCAGGAAATTATCGAGCGCAAACAGGCAGAACGTCACAGTAATGTTTTTTCACGTCTGGGCCAGCGACTAAGCCTCGCGACTTCCGCTGCCGAGGCGGCCAAGGTTATCGTCGAGGCTGCGGATGAACTTCTCGGCTGGGACGCCTGCATCCTTTATTCCTACAACCAACAGGAGGACAAAGGTCGCCCGCTTATTTTCTTCGATGTAATCGACGGCAAGCGAAAGAACATCACCGAGGAAAATCGGGAGATTGATCTCAGCCTGGTCGCACGGCGCACGTTAAAACGTGGAGCGCAGCTCATCTTGCGCAAGGAACCGGTCGTGAGCGGGCCTGAGTATGCACCTTTTGGCGATAAAACGCGCGTTTCAGCGTCGCTCCTCTATGTGCCGATCTGCAAAGCGGAAAAGATCGTTGGTATTCTGTCGATTCAAAGCTATCGAGTAAACGCTTACACTGCGGCGGATCTCGATACCCTTCAGGCATTGGCCGATTACTGCGGAAGCACTTTTGAACAAATACGCGCAGAGGCGGCACTGCGTGAAAGTCAGCAGATGGTTCTCCGGCAGGAGCGACTGGCCGCCGTGGGTCAACTGTCAGCAGGTGTCGCACACGAATTCAACAACATCCTTACCATCATTCGAGGACATGCCACCTTGCTCATAGAAAGTGATGACCTTGGCGACGATGCAGCTCAATCATTGGAACAAATTTCGTCGAGTGCCGAACGAGCAGCCAACCTCACCCGGCAAATGCTCGCGTTCAGCCGCAAACAATTGCTACAGCCAAAGACCCTCGACCTCAGCGAAATCGCTGAACAAGTCGCAAAGATGTTGGGTCGCCTGATCGGTGAGAACATCACTATCACCTGTAACTTACAGCCGGGCATCTCTCCCATCTGCGCCGACCCCGGAATGATCGAACAGGTCATCATCAACCTCGCCCTGAATGCCAGGGATGCAATGCCAAAAGGGGGACAACTCGTGATCAGCACCGCGGCAGCCGATATCACAGACACCTCGACACGGGGCCGAAGCGAGGCCTACGCCGGATCATTTGTCTGCCTCACGGTCGCGGATACTGGCTGCGGAATGGATGAAGCCACACTCCAGAAGATTTTCGAACCCTTCTTTACCACGAAAGAAGTTGGCCAGGGAACCGGTCTGGGCCTCGCCACCGTATACGGTATCGTCAAGCAACATCATGGCTGGCTGGAGGTCTCGAGCAAACCCGGCAAGGGAACCGCGTTTAATATTTACCTGCCTGTCGATCACAAGAAGCCAGCGCCGGCAATCGCCAAGGCACCAAAATCAGTCGTGAAAGGTGGCAAAGAAACCATTTTGTTTGTCGAAGACGAACCCGATATTCGCCAACTTGCCCGCCAGATTCTGGAGCAACTCGGCTATTCCGTGATTGAAGCCGGTTCCGGTGTAGAAGCCTTGAAGCTCTGGGAGACCTGCCGGGACGAGGTTCGTTTATTACTCACCGACATGGTGATGCCAGAGGGTGTTTCCGGTGGGGAACTCGCGCGAAAACTGCGGGCCGATAAACCAGAGTTAAAGGTCATCTACATGAGCGGCTATAGCGTTGAGATTCTGGAAAAAGACCTGAGCGATCAAAAGGACTTTCGTTTCCTCGAAAAACCGTATCGGCCCCAAACCCTCGCCCAAATGGTCCGGGATTGCCTCGACGTTAAAGAGGCGTCCCCTGCTCCGGTGCCACCCGAAAACAAAACCACTTAAACGGTGAGCTTAATCTTGTCCGCAAGTTCTTCGGCAGGATAGGTCCAGATCTCCGCCAAAGTCGGATGATAATGCGGCATCACGGCGAGTTCATGAACAGTCATTCGTTTATGCATGCACGCAATGACTTCGTGGATCAGTTCGCCACACATCGGCCCCACGCAACTGCCTCCAATGATTTCCCCCGACTCCGGGTTTGCCAAAAGTTTCACGAACCCAACTTTCGCCTCCATGATCAAAGACTTCCCATGATCGGCAAACGGGTAACTCGCCACCAGATAGGGAACACTTCTTGCAATCGCCTCCTTCTCCGTCAACCCAACGCATGCCACTTGCGGGTCGGTAAACACGACGCTGGTCAAGAGGCGGTAATCCATCGCTTTCTTCACTTTGGGATTGATGATGTTCTGGGCAGCAGTTTCACCTTGTTGAATGGCGATATGAACGATTTCGTAGGGCCCGGCGCAATCGCCTGCCGCATAGATATGTGCTGCGCTCGTTTGCATTTCGTGGTTGGTAGCGATCTTCTGAAAATCAGTTTCCACTCCAGCATTCTCTAATTTCAGGGAAGCGGTATTGGGGACCCGACCGAGAGCAAAGAGAATCTCTTCCGCCTTCACCTTCACCAATTTGTCCTTGTGACGAAACGAGATCCCTTTTTGGCGTCCACTCTTGAATGCATCCTCCAGTTTGGTGCAGCTATAAACAGTGATTCCTTCCCCTTTGAATACGTTCTCGATTTCACGGGAGGCATCCACGTCGAAATCGCGCAGGAGATGTTCGCTCCTTTGGATCAGTGTGACCTTCACGTCGAACCGGGAAAAGAATTGGGCGAATTCAACCGCAACCGCCCCCCCTCCCAATACAATCAATGACCTGGGAAGCTTCGTCAGTGACAAGGCCGTGTCACTGGTGAGACAGCCGACTTCTTTTAGATGAGGCAAGGGAGAAGGTGCGATGGAAGAGCCGGTGCTGATCACAAAGTTTGCGGCGGTGACAGTCTTACCCGTACTTAACTCAACCGTATGCGGATCGACGAAGCTGGCGTGGGCTCGCATGAACTGAAAACGACCATCTTTCAACTGACCGTGGCGATAATCGGCAAAGTCTTTGATCATCGCCTCCTTTCGTTGCATCACCTTCTTGAAATCGAAACCGGCTCGACTCACCTTCAATCCCCAAACCTTGGCATTGCGCGCCATGTGCAAAACATCTGAAGCATAGAGCAACGCTTTCGTCGGCATGCATCCTCGCAAAATGCAAAGACCACCCACTTCTTCTCCGCCTTCGATGACCACTGTCTTCAACCCGGCAGACGCCGTTGTGCGCGCCGCAGCATACCCACCACTGCCGCCTCCAATCACCGCCACATCAAAATCGAATTTTCCGTTGCTCACAGAAAAAGGTTATCTTCCCCGCCTCCAATGTCCACTGCCCAAATCCCTGCCCTCCACTGCACAATTGATTTAACGAACAACTTCCTCCAAGAATGCCGCCGCATGAAAGACACGATTGTTTACCCACGCAGTCCACGTGAAACGATGGACGGCTGGGTTTACCTGCCCCGCTTTGTAGATAAGATCCGACTCCATCTTGCAGGCAAATTACCTTCTGATTACCAGGACAACTTCACCAAAGGTTTTGACGCCTTCTGGTTGAAGACCGCCGGGCTCACTGCAGAAGAGTTCATCGCCCAGGTCAAGAGCACCGTCACAGATGGAGAGGTTTGTGATTGGGTGCGGTGCAATGTGAAGAAGACAGCGGAAGAAAAGGAGGCTTTCAATCGATACATTCTGAACCGCGGTCGCGACGCAGATGACGTCAAAGCTCGCCTGCAAATCCGCCTCAAAGAGACAGGATTGAGTCACCGGACCGATATTGAGACGTTCGTGGACTTCATCGATGCGGACGAAAAGCGGATCTGACCCGTTTTTCATTCCGTCAAATCTCTTGGCAGTGCGCTGTGGTTTTGTTTAGCTACGCGCCATTTAGATGAAACCTGTGCGCGCCCTTTTCTGTTTACTCCTGCTGGCGACCTTCTCCCTCGCTGCAGCGGACGAACCCGTTCGTTTCAAAATCCGCGCCAAAGATCCTCGGGTCGATGCCCGGTTTGATCCAGCGACCGGCATCGCCAGCGCCCCCGGTGGCGTCATTGTCACCTATGGAGAGGTGACTCTCATGGCGAACACCGCTACCGCGAACTTTAACTCCGGTATTGTTGAAGCCGATGGTGATGTCACAATTCTCTCGAAAGACCTTATCTGGAAAGGCGAGCACACCGTTTACAATTTCAAGACGGGCGAATCCCAGGCCCAGAGTTTCAAAACCAGTAACACTCCCTACTTCATCAAAGGTGCAGGGTTCGGTGGGGATCAGAGCAATCACGTTTACACCTCGGTCAATAACATCATCACGACGGATGATTACAGTGATCCCGCTTACAAGATTCGCGCGAAAGAATTGATCCTCGTCCCGGGAGATTATTTTGAAGCCCGTCACGCCGTTCTCTTCCTCGGGGATGTTCCTGTTTTCTACCTGCCCTATTACCGCCGCAATCTGAAGAACCCGAATAACTTCGAGTTTGAACCGGGCTATCGCAGCACGTTCGGCGCTTATCTATTCACCACCTACCACTGGTATGCTGGCGAGGAACTCGATGGCGCTCTGCATTTCGATTTGCGCGCCAAGCGTGGGATCGGGTTTGGTCCGGATTTCCACTACGACGCCGGCAAGTGGGGCGAAGGCGATTTCGAGCACTATTTCGCGCACGATTCCGAGCCGCCTCTTCGTTCCACCGGAAGCCCGGTTTCAGACGATCGCCAGCGACTCCACTTCTCTCACGTTATCAATCCGGAAACGAACTTCATGGCCAAGGCGGTGGTGAACTACCAGAGCGACGAATTCTTTCTCCGTGATTACTTCGAAAGCGATTACCGCAACAACGTCCAGCCCCAAACGTTTGTTGAAGTAAATCGCTTCTGGAACAATTGGATGCTCGATGTCCTCGTTCATCCTCGCATCAACGATTTCTGGGAAACGGTCGAACGATTGCCGGACGTGAAACTGAATGGATTCCGTCAACAGCTGGGCGAAACACCGCTCTTCTATGAAAGCGAAAGCAGTGTAGGCTACTATCAACGCAGGTTTGCCAGTACGAATGCGTTTCAACCCGACTTCTCGGCTTTTCGCGGCGATACGTATCATCAGGTCCTCCTCCCAAAAACTTTCTTTGGCTGGTTAAACGTTACCCCTCGCGTCGGCAGTCGCTTTACTTACTACGGCGAAGCGGACGGCCCCGGTGAAATGACAGACGAACAGTCACGCGTCGTGCTGAACACTGGTGCCGAGTTTTCCTTCAAAGCTTCCCGCGTCCTCAGCGAGGCAGAGAACAAGTTTTTAGATATCAACGGGCTCCGCCACATCATGGAGCCGAGCATGAACTATGTTTACGTTCCGGAACCCAATGTTCGTCCTCGCCAACTCCCGCAGTTCGACTACGAGCTTCCCAGCTTTCGATTGCTCCCCATCGATTACCCGGACTACAACGCCATCGATTCAGTCGACAGCCAGAACGTGGTTCGATTCGGCTTGCGAAACAAACTTCAAACCAAGCGCGAAAAACGGGTTGAGAACCTCATCAACTGGGATCTTTACACCGACTGGCGAATCAATCCGCGCAGACATCAAAGCACCTTCTCCGATCTCTACTCTGATTTGGATTTCCGTCCCCGTTCCTGGATGGTCCTGAATTCTGAAACCCGTTACGACGTATTGGATGGCGACATCCGCGAAGCAAATCATCGTGTCACCCTCGTCCCAAACAACGTTTGGAGTTTCGCCGTGGGCCATCGTTTCCTGGACGATCCAGCTTTTGGCCGTCGCGGTCACAACCTGATCTACGACAGCTTCTATTATCGGTTTAACGAAAACTGGTCCTGGCACATGGCCCACTGGTTCGAGGCACGAGACGGACACATGGAAGAGCAATCCTACAGCATCTATCGTGACCTGCGGAGCTGGACCGCAGCACTTACTCTGCGTATGCGGGATGTTCGCAGCGGCCCAGACGATTTTTCGATCGGTGTGACCTTCTCGTTGAAAGCGTTCCCTCGCTACGGCGTTGGCTCCGATCGAATCGGCCAATCCTACCTGCTGGGACAATAATAAATAGCTCGCAGGGACAGAAAGTTGATCAGGCGACGCCATCCGGGCCGAACCGCTCTGTTTCTATTGCGGTAAAACCGAGTTACGCCAAAAACGCGTGTAAATGGGTTCCCTCGCGGTTCCTCGCTGTTTTCAGTGGAATGGGAACCCTACTTGGTTCGAAATTAGATCCTATGGATGATAAGCTCGCCCTCATCCTAGCCTTCTCCCCACTGCCATTTAGTTAAGCTACAAAAGGTTGGAAACTTGATGAAACAAGCGACGAACCCCCTCTCCTCGCAAAAACGAGGATAGGGCTGGGGAGAGGAGCTCGTTTGTTCAATTCTCAACGCGGTTGAAAACAGCGAAGAACCTCCCTCGCCCCTTTTTAGAGGCTTTTCACTGGGTGCAAAACACTTCGCAACGTTTTCAAAGCCTTTGCACCGCATGCAAAACACTTCGCAACGTTTTCAAGGCCTCTGCACCGCGTGCAAAACACTTCGCAACGTTTTCAAGACCTTTGCACCGCGTGTAAAACACTCCGCAACGTTTTCAAGACCTTTGCACCGCGTGCAGAACACTTCGCAACGTTTTTAAGGCCTTTGCACCGCGTGCAGAACCCTTCGCAACGTTTTCAAGGCCTTTGCACCGCGTGTAAAACGCTCGAAAAGGCCCTTCCTCTCCCAAAAAACGTTCACTTTAACGTAAAACGCTCACTGAGGCTCTCAGTCCCTGCTAAATTCTCGATTCAGACAGGGGTCTTTCAAAGACTGAAGATTGAATTTAGCTTTGCCACGGGCGTCCACTTGTATTCAACTCCAAGTCCACCTGGGAATCCATGCGCTCAACTACTATTCGGATGCGAACAACATCTCTTCTCGCAGGTCTGCTTGCACTCTTTGTCACCACCTCCCATACCGCTCGCGCCGAGTACAATGGACCGGTCGTCGTTAAACCGTGGAAAAATCAGCAGGAAGTCACCTTTTGGCTCGCTTCCTCGTTGCAGCGGATCTTTCCCACCACCCCGCCCAACAACGCGCCAGTTCGTCTGCTCGCCGCGCGAAACAGCCGGATCAGTTTCCAGGCCTGCCTGCAAAACAAGGGCACCCAGGGTGAATTGCTGGTGGACGGCAAAATAGCCGGTGCCGATGACCTGAAACCGCAGGTTCGCCTGGTCGGTTTTGCGCCGGTGTGGCATCACGCACCTAACACTCGTCCGGAAGAACTCGACGGGGTTGGTAAAATCCCCGGGCTTGTGCCAGATCCGCTCTGGCCTATCACTCGCGCAAATGCGGGGTTGAATGAAACGCGCTCTTTTTGGATTACGCTGAAAATTCCCGCAGATGCCAAGCCCGGTGTGCGAGAACTCAGAGTGGAAATGCAAATCGTCAACGGCCAGAAAGTTGTACTTACCCTGGATCTGGAAATAGCAGAACTGGTGGTGCAACCGCGCAAGGATTTTCCGGTGATCCATTGGTGGCGGGGCGAAGCCACCTGGGATCATTACAAAACAGGGATGTTCGAAGATCCACGCTGGTGGGACATCACGAAAGCGCAATTGGAGAACATGCTCGATCACGGGTCCGATGTGATTTACGTGCCAATGTTTTTCAATCGCCGGGAGACCTTCAAGCGCCCCTGCCAGTTGTTGACGGTTTATGAACCGGTTCCAGAGCAATACGACTTCGATTGGACGATGGTAAAAGCTTTCGTCGACATGAGCAAAAAGATCGGGTTCAAGAAGTTTGAATGGCCGCACATGTGGATCTATTGGGGAGTGGAGAATCCCATTCGTCTCTACCAAAAGAAGGGCAAAGAATATGAGATGCTGTGGCCACCCACCGAGGATGGCTTTTCCCCTCGGTACATCAATTTCCTCAAACAGTTCCTCCCCGCCTTTCAAGCCTTCCTGAAGAAAGAAGGCATCCTGGAAGATTCCTATTTCCATCTGTCGGATGAACCAGGGAGCGGGCAACACCTTGTGAACTACAAGCGCGCCCGGCAAATCCTGCGCGAACTCGCACCCTGGATGAAGGTGATGGATGCATTGAGCGACATCGAGTATGGCAAGCAAGGTTTAACCGACATTCCCATTCCGATGATAGATCATGCGCAGGCTTATGTGGATGCGAAGATCCCTCACTGGGTATATTACTGCTGCGCTCCGCAAGGCGATTGGCTCAATCGCTTCCTGGATACTCCCCTCCCGAAGATTCGCATGTCAGGCATGCTCTTTTATCGGCAGGGGGCGAACGGCTTTCTCCATTGGGGTTTTAATTATTGGCACAAATTGGAGCAGGAGGTTTTGATTGATCCATTCACAGACTCAAGCGCCGCCCTCTGGCCTTCGATTCCTTACGGAGATGCATTTGTGATCTACCCTGGAGCGGACGGAAAACCGATGGATTCAATCCGCTGGGAGATCTTCGCAGAATCGCTCCAGGACTATGCCATTCTTCAGACCGCTGGAATCAAGCGGGACGATCCAATGCTTTCTGACATCAAGACCTACGCGAACTTTCCGAAGAACGAACAGTGGATTCAAAAGACGATGGAGAAGCTTTTGAAGCCCTCCACCAAATCGAACGCGAAGTAGGTCAACGCAGACTGCTGCCTCAATGGCCACAGGTGCAGGCGTATTCAACACGCTTGCAACCGCCGCAGGTCGAGGTGTCCAATAGAATGCGAAAATTCTTCGGTTTTGCTTCCGCATTCTCTTTCACCTGAACGACGACATTGTAGCCATCGCCCTCCGGCAAGGCCGATTTGGAAACGAGGGAATCCCCCTGCTTTTCCAGCTCCAACTTAGCTTTCCCGCTCTTCGGTTCCGCAATGACGTTGACGACCTGATCCCTGGCCTCAATGGGCTTCAGATCCTTATCGTAAAAGGTGATGGCGACCTTGCGGTCTTTTTGAACATAGAACTCAGCTCTCGCTGGTTTGGTGTCGAGCAAACGGCCACCCTTAGGTCCGCCGACGGTTTCCTGATGTTCATGTTTGTCATCGGCTTGCACGAACGCACACCCGAGAGCCATGGTGGCAATAGCAACGATCTGAGTTAGTTTTTTTATCATATTGATTAAACGCTAGCTTGCTTCGACTTCTTTTTAGACGCCTGCCGTCTTTCCTCTATTCTCTCAATCCACTCATAAAGGGCCGGGAGCAACACGAGGGTGAGGAAAGTTGAACTGATGATACCACCGATGACTACGGTAGCGAGCGGGCGCTGAACCTCCGCGCCCGGCCCTGTGGCGATCGCCATGGGAACAAAGCCCAGGCTCGCGACCAGTGCGGTCATTAGTTTTGGACGTAAACGCAGGAGTGATCCGTCCCAGACAGAAGTCCGCACATCAGCGCCGCGTTCACGCAGCTGATTAAAGAAAGTCAGGATCATCAAACCGTTGAGGACGGCGATGCCGGAAAGCGCGATGAATCCGACTGCTGCTGAAATGCTGAAAGAAATATCGCGCAACCAAAGCGCCAGAATTCCGCCGGTGGCCGCAAACGGGACGCAAAGAAAAATGAGCAAAGTCTGGCGCAGATTCCGGAAGGTGAAATAAATCAGCACGAGAATCAGAACGAGCGCAACGGGCACCACCACCGTCAACCGCTTTTTGGCCTGAATCAGGTTCTGAAACTGCCCGCCGAATTCGATGATGTAGCCGGGGGGTAATGGGAGTTCTTTTTGTATTCTAGCCTGCGCTTCGCGAACGAAACTTTCGATGTCGCGACCGCGGAGGTTTACAAGGACGGCGGCACGCCGTTGTCCGAACTCACGGGTGATGCCAGCAACCTGTTCGCGCATCTGCATGTCCGCGACCTGCGAGAGAGGCACGACGCCACCACCATCGGCCTGCACCGGTAAACGGCCAAGCGTTGATGTGTCGTCACGAAGCTTGTCATCCAGGCGCATGACGATAGGAGTCCGGCGATTTCCCTCGATGATTGTGCCGAGTTCCACCCCGCCGAGAGCGTGTTCCACCACGGAATTAATCTCCCCGGCGTGGAGATTGTATCGGCGCATGGCTTCGCGTTTCGGAATAATTTCCAATAGCGGTGTTTTTCCCAAGGCATCGAATTGAACGTCCGCTGCTCCCGGAATCGTCTCCAGGATCTCGCGGGCTTTCTCGCCAAGTCCTTGCATGGTGTTAAAATCGTCGCCCACGATTTTAACTGAGAGATCCGCACGGGTCCCTTCCAGGACTTCATTGAAACGCATTTCGATGGGTTGGCTGAACAAATGGGCTTCACCCGGGACGTAAAGGCCGAGTTCACGAGTCATGAGATCGGCCAGTTCGTCCTTCGTGATGGTGCGGCCATCGACTTTTCGCCATTCGGAATGAGGCTTCATCATCATGTACGTATCAGCGACATTGACGCCCATGGGATCCGTGGCGATTTCGGACGTACCTAAACGTGCAAAGGTATAAAGAACTTCCGGGAACTTTTCCAAAACGACTTTTTCAGCGCGCAACTGCATCTCAATACTCGGATCAATGCCGATGCTGGTGGTGCGAATGAAATGAACGGCGAAAGAACCTTCGTCGAGCTGCGGCATAAACTCAGCTCCGAGACGTTGATAAATAAATCCGGAAAAGATCAGGAGCGCTATTGCACCACCAACCACGATCCATCGGAAGCGGAGAGCGAATGCGAGGATGGGACGATAAAGGCCTTTTGCGATTCGCATCAGCCATGTGTCGTCCTCTTCGTTACCGGGGGCAGTTTCAGAGTGAACGAGTTCCTTTTTCGAACGGCCCAGGAAAGTAACGCACAAGGCGGGCATGAGGAAGAGTCCGAGAAATAACGACCCGATCAACGCCATGATGACGGTCAGCGCCATCGGCTTGAACATTTTACCTTCGATCCCGGATAGTGCCAGGATGGGAACGTAAACCATGGTGATGATGAGGACGCCGAAGAACATGGGGCTCACAACCTCCTTTGCGCTCGCGAGCACTTCTTCAGCCCGTTCACCGAACGTAAGACGGCGCCGAAGAGCGCGCTGCTTCTCGGCGAGATGACGGACAATGTTTTCCACCATCACAACGGAGCCATCGACAATGAGCCCGAAATCGATCGCGCCAAGACTCATGAGATTTCCACTCACCTTCGTTTGCACCATGCCAGAGATGGCAAAGAGCATGGACAGTGGGATGGCGAGAGCCACAATCAGAGCAGCGCGCCAATTACCCAGAAGCAGGAACAAAACGACGACCACCAGGATGGCTCCTTCAAACAGATTCTTTTCCACGGTATGGATGGTTCGATCCACCAGTTCAGTCCGGTCATAAACTGTTTTGATGATGATGCCTTGAGGTAACTTGGAACTGATTTCCCGTAAGCGCGCTGCGACGGCTTTGGCGACAATGCGGCTGTTTTCTCCAGCGAGCATCATGGCGGTCCCAAGCACCACTTCTTCTCCGTTGTAAGTGGCCGCGCCGGTGCGGACGGCTTTGCCGATGGCGACGTCGGCAACATCCTGGACGAGGATTGGTTGCACCCCTGCGCCAAACTTCACCGGCAGTTCCGAGATTTCCTTCGCCGTTTGGATCCGACCGGCCGCACGAACGGCAACCGACTCTCCGCCGATTTGCACGGTTCCACCACCGGCATTGTCTACGTTCTCCCGGACGATGTCCGCCAATTGGGAAAAGGAGAGACCAACACTCCGGAGTTTCTCGGGATTCGGTTGGACGACGAACTGTTTGTCGTAGCCTCCTGTGGCATTGACCTCAGCAAGCCCCGGTGTGGAGCGAAGTCGCGGTTTAATAACGAAGTCATGCAATTGCTTGAGCTCCATCAACTGTTCACCACGCGAAGCAGGTTTATTGGTGGCATTCGGCGCGTAATCCACCACGTAATAAAAGATTTCCCCTAAGCCTGTGCTGATGGGAGCGAGTTTCGGTGTGAGTCCTTCGGGCAATTCTTCGAGTGCATTCTGAACACGTTCGCTGACCAACTGGCGGGCGCGATAGATATCCGTGCCATCCTCGAAAACGAGCGTTACCTGCGAGAGCCCCACACGGGAAAGAGAGCGCAATTCCAACACCCCGGCGATGCCGGAAAGTTCCGTTTCAATCGGAAAAGTAACGAGCTTTTCAATCTCTTCCGTGGCCAACGCGGGAACCTGCGTGTTCACCTGCACCTGGATGTTGGTGATATCGGGAACAGCGTCGACGGGCAAACGGAGCGCTGACCAGATTCCAATGCCAACCAGAACAAAGGTCGCAAAAAAGACCATCGTTCGCTGACGGACAGCAAATTCCAAGATACGGGAAAGCATATTCTACTTACCCTTCCCTTTTACCGGCGGAGCGGGGCAGCAGCCCTGACCACCTTTTACCGCGCGCAGTTCCACCAGCCAAAGGTCCATGGCGGCCTGAGAAACAACGGAATCACCTTCCAGCAACCCTTCTTCAATTTCGACTGCGCCACCCGTTTCGCGCCCGGGCTTTACGACGGTGCGCAAAAAGGCATCCTCGTTTTGGATGTAAACGAAGGATTCACTCGTTCCTTTGATAAGAGCCTGCCTGGGTATGGTGAGGACAAGTTCGTCAGAGGGGATGGAGGCTTCCACCCGCAAAAACGAGCCGAGCGCGATTGCGGGATGCGAACTAGCAAAACGAACGATGACTTCAGTTTCGTTGGTAGAGATCGGAGTGCTGGTCCTTGCGACGACACCCTTGAGCGTATCGCCGTCAGAAAAATAAAGGCTCACAGGTAACCCCGCTTCTAAATGACGGGCCTTCTCAGCCGAAAGTATTCCTGAGGCTTCGAACCGGCCTTTTGATTCCGTGGCGAAAACGCGCGCTGTAAATGCAACTTCCAGCGGCATTCTTTCTTCCGTGACCTCAGTAAGTTTCAAGTCAAGCCGTTGCCTGGTTTCCGGAAGTAGCGTAATTCCTTTCCCTTCCTTGTGGATTGCACCACTGAATGATTTTGCATCCGCCCCATGGCTGTGGCCGTGACCGCCGCCGTCGCCGGACTCTTGGTCGTCGGCATGATCATCCTGGTGCGCGTGCTTGTGGCATCCAAGCAGCACCAGGCAACTCACTGTTATAAACAGAAGCGACTTCATTCAGTCTCCTTTGCAACCCCGGCATTGGTTCTCGAATAGATACCGGTGAGACCATTGATTTCCTCCCGGCTTTGCAGTGCTTCCTTTTGGGTATCTAAAATTACTTCAATAGCCTCGAGGTATTTGTCCTGGAGCTCGGTGTAAGTGGAGATTGGGAGTGATCCCAAACGATAATGGCGATCGCCCAGTTCTGCGGCATCCTGCAGTTGTTTGATTGAATCAGGACGCCAAAAGGACATCTGATCTGCCAGGGCATTGTAGGTGGAGACGCTCTCGCGCAGGTCGCGTTCAACTTCCCGTTGGGCAAGGAGAACAGAGGTTTCCCCCTGTTCCTGGCGGGCCTTCGCAACCTCGACGTTGCCTTGGTTGCGATTCCAAAGCGGCAGTGGCATCGAAACAGCAATTCCAACAACCCGTTCGATTTCGTCGCCGCCCTCCTGCGAATAGAAAGGTCCGGCGCTGATCGTCGGCTTGCCTTCGTTTCGGCTAAGATCAACCCGGAGGCCCTGTTGGGCGAGTTCGATTTCGCGGGTGCGAACGAGGAAGTTATTCGTGCGAGCCAGTTTTACCAACTCCTCGACCGGGGCGAGCGGTTGGAATTTCAGGTCCACTGGGGCAATGCGGACACCCGCCGAAAGGTTCTCTCCACGGAGCTGGTTCAATTCGTAAAGAGCTACTTGTGCTTCCTTGACGGCGTTAGCAGCTCGCTTTTTCGCCACGATCACGCTCGCTTCGATGATGCGGGTTTCAAGTAAAGGTGTAACCCCGGCAGGGTCCCGCTGGACTAGAACTTCGACGAGTTCCTGTCCACGTTCCGCGACCTTTTGAGCGGCAGCGGCTTTTTCCTGAGCAACCAGCAGATTGTAGCCAAGACTGCGAACACGACCCGCGAGTGCGGCTCGGAATTGATCGTAGCCCAGCTCCGCGAGTTCAATCTGGCGGTTGGCAATCGCTTTGCGCAAAGCTATACGTCCGCGATATTCGAATGGCTGCATGAGCGCGACAGACCATGCAACACCTTCGCCGGACAAACCGCCGGAAATGCGTTTGTAGCCCAGTTCACTGCTCAACTCCGGATTCTGCCAGGTAGTGGCGGTACGTTTCTCCCCTTTTGCGGCAGAGATTTCCGCCTTGTAAAAATTGACCTCCGGATTCTTCTCCAAAGCCTCAGCAACCAAGGCATCCAGCGTGAGTGGAACCGCAGCAACTGGATTGGTTTCAACACCGATGACCCACGATCCTGTGAAGGCGCATACCGCAATCAAAACAATTCTAAAGCGACAATTATTCATAAGCTCAAAACGAAACAACTGAATGGAACGACAAAAGCGGCACGAAGCCGTTGCGGAATGGAGAGATCCCGAGACGCGGGACCGAACTTATGAAAGGCGGGAAGGAGCGCGCGGAGACAGAGCGGTACCGGCAAGAAATTGAACCAGATGCA
Organism: Limisphaerales bacterium; assembly: GCA_046597605.1. Lineage (GTDB taxonomy): Bacteria > Verrucomicrobiota > Verrucomicrobiia > Limisphaerales > JACDHS01 > JACDHS01. The sequence continues at coordinate 20,728 of JBKJKE010000209.1, forward strand.
AAGCAGGTGGAGGCCACTTTGTAACTTCACGCAGACAAAGGGCGGGTTGCGGCGCAGGAGACGGTGGAAGTATCGTCACCGTGACAACAAGGGGAGCAAACGAACACTGAACTTTTTGAAAATTAAATCCGGCCTTCTCCACCATCTTGCAACCAGTGTCACAAGGATCCCCTGAGTCGGTTTCGGAGTGGTCAGCTTCCGTCGAGCAACACTCATCTAAAGCGGCGGTGAGGAGGCCTGCTTCCTCCAGATAACAATGCGATGTAACCGGCAGCCAAAGAGCCACCGTCAGCAATGCGATCCAGTAATACACTCTGCTCACTAATGTTTAGATGATACAGAATCGTACATTGTTCAACTAAATTGTCTTTATACGTTCCCTTCCCTACTCAAGTCAGGACGCCGTTGATAACATGGCCGTGGACATCCGTTAGCCGACGCTCAATGCCGTTGTGATAAAAACTAAGGCGTTCGTGATCCAATCCGAGGAGGTGTAGAAGCGTTGCATGCAGATCGTAAATGGTCGTGATGTTCTCAACCGCAGCATAGCCAAATTCATCCGTCGCTCCGTAACTGAACCCGCTCTTTACCCCAGCCCCTGTCATCCAGACCGTGAATCCTTTTGGATTATGGTCCCGTCCATTCGCGTCCTTTTGGAATGTCGGCATCCGACCGAATTCAGTTACCCATACCACTAACGTTGTCTCCAGGAGACCACGTGCTTTCAGATCTTTGATCAACGCAGCCGCAGGTTGATCCAGGATCGGTGCGTGAATGTCATATTGTTCCTTAAGCTTTTTATGCCCATCCCAGTTACCCACTCCTTCACCCATTGCGTAGGAACCATTGAACAATTGTACAAAGCGCACGTCGCGTTCGATCAGACGCCGCGCAAGCAGACAATTGCGCGCAAACGCAGCCTTCGTCTTGTTCGAATCGTTGATTCCGTACATCTCGCGGGTTGCCTCACTCTCCCTTGAAAAGTCATTCACCTCCGCGGCGCTAAGCTGCATTTTTGCCGCCAGCTCGTAGCTCGCAATGCGCGCACTCAAGTCGGTATCGCCCGGATGTTGACTAAGATGCTTGTCGTTAAGAAATCGCAAAAAATCTCGGGTGGATAATTCAGCCGCGCGCGTGATCTCACGTGGAGTTGCGAGGTTTGGGATGGGCTTATCTGCATTGAAAGGAGTGCCTTGGAACACGGCAGGCAGGAATCCTGAGTTCCAATGATTCGGTCCAATCTGGGGAACCCCTCTCGGATCGGGAATCGCCACGAACGAAGGTAGATCCCGATTCTCGGTGCCCAAAGCGTAGGAAGCCCAGGCGCCCATGCTCGGAAAACCATCGAGTGTGAACCCGGTGCTCATTTGGTTTTCCGCTGGGCCATGGGTGTTGCTCTTGGCTGTCATGGAGTGAATGAAACAAAGCTCATCCGCCAGCCCCGCCAGATGCGGCAGCATATCTGAGATCATCTTGCCCGATTTGCCCCGTGGTTTGAATTCCCATGGACTTTTCACCAGGTTTCCATTTTCGCCCTGGAAGGTGACCAGTTTGTCCGCGCCCGGCATGGGTTGACCATGGCGCTTGATCAGCTCCGGTTTGTAATCCCAGGTATCGAGATGGCTGCAGGCACCAGAACAGAAGAGGACTAAAACATTCTTTGCCTTTGCCCTGAAGTGCGGGTTTCGGGGGGCAAGCGGATGCTCGGGATTGATCTCCGGCCGAATAGGTTTTCCAGACGCCAACAATCCCTGCTCCGCCAGCAACGTGGTCAGCGCGATTCCGCCGAGCCCGGTGCCCGCATGACGCAAAAACGAGCGTCGATCCAACAGCCAACGCCCGGCGTTTGATAAAGATTTGTCTTTCATGCGCCGCTGTCTCCCTCTTTAGAACACATACAAAAATTCGTTGGCATTGAGAATTGCTCGACAAAATATCGGCAACCCCTGCTCAGCTACAATTTTCTCCCCAGCAGAAATCTCGTCCTGCGACGGAGATCGATTAAAAATCAAAGCAAACGCCCGCTGCACCTGGGCTTTGGAAACGCTCTCTTCCCGTTGCAAACGTTCTGCAAACAACTTCGCTTGCTGCATCATGAACGTACTGTTCAAAAGATTAAGAGCCTGTAGAGGGGTGGTGGAACTACCCCGCCGCGGCGCGATCTGGCCGCCATCCGGGCAATCAAATGCCCCAAAGGTGGCATCCTGCTGCATGCGAGGTTTGAACTGGTAAATCATGCGACGCCATTCGGCCGGGCCGAATTCCACCTTGGGCTCATAGACTCTCACATAGTTGTCGTTCTGTTGAAAAACGTGATAACCGGGTCCACCCATCTTTAAATCCAGTTTACCGCTTGCCGTCAAAATAGAATCACGGATTGGCTCGGCTTCGAGTCGTCGTGGCGTGTAGCGCCAGAGCAGGCGATTGCCAGCGTCCAGGGCGAAGGCTTTCTCGTTTTGTTCGCTTGATTGTTGATACGTATTCGAAAGGAGCATCGCCCGGTGCATTGCCTTCAATTTCCACCCGCCCCGAACCAGCTCCGTTGCGAGCCAATCGAGCAGTTCAGGATGCGAAGGTTTTGCTCCATTCAGACCGAAGTCGCTGGATGTGCTCACAATTCCTTCCCCAAAATGATACTGCCACAAGCGATTAACAATGACCCTGGCGGTCAACGGATTTTTGGGATCCGTGATCCACCTGGCCAAGGCCACACGCCGTTCTTGCTCAGGGGATTCCACCGGCAAAGAAAGCTTCGCCCCAAATGAAGCGAGCGCCCCGGGCGGCACCACTTCCCTGGGTTGCATGGCCTCGCCGCGATGCAGGCGAAAGGTCGGTTCAGCCACGCTGAACGTTCCGGCATAGACCATCGGAAAGGTGGTCAGGCCAACAATCTTATTTTCCAATGCCTTACGTTCTTCCAGAAGTTTGCTCAGGCGCTTGCGACCGCTTTCGTCGAGTCCTTCCTCGGAAGCCATTGGACTGGAATTCTGCCCAGCAACGTAGGAGTGCCGATCCACGGACGACGCCACCGTTTTCCAGGAGTTCGTATCGGTTGCCACTTCGATTCTGTAATTGGTAGCAAGACGATCGGCAAATTTCTCCTCGCGATCTCTTCCCCATACGATTTTGCTGATCGAATGGGTTTCAGGCAGTTCCACCTGCACCCAGCCTTTGCCAGATTCGCGCGAGATCCAGCTCCGACCGTTTCCATGAAGGCCATCGTTAAGATGTTCCAGCCGATGAATTGTAGAATCTGGATAAACGCTGGAAGCACTGGCTTTGGCACCTGTACTCGCGAGCGCGACGTTGCGAGGCTTTGCATCGGCGGTGTAAATTTCAAGCTCGTCAATACAAGGTTCGAGTCCGCTTGTTTCGCTGATAGTGAACCGCACGAACTTTGCAGCAACCGGTGCGAAGCGTTCGACGTTGTGCCGCGGGTGTACCGCAGAGCGAAACGGCGGAGTACCAGCCACGCGCTTCCATTGCATCTCGCCGCTCTCCTCTGATCCGACTTCGATCGTGTAGATCACCGGCAACCTATCCAGGTGTTCCCCGGATCGATCTCTGCCCCAAACGATTCGATTTATATTCGTGGCTTGCGGCAATTCGATCTGAACCCATCCCCTGCCCCGTTCATTGGAAATCCAGCTGCGAGGGTTCCCATATCGGCCATCATTGAGGTGCTCCAGTTTGTGTTGATCGCCACCGACAATGGTTCCCGAAGCCGTCGCCTTCGCACCGTGGGCAGCAAGCGCCACGTTCTGGGGTTTATCTCCTGCGCTGTAGATTTCAAGTTCATCAAGGCACGGCTCGATCTCTCCGATAGTGGGGTGTCGTTCCGTTTGATGAATGGTAAAGCGGACGAATTTGGCGAGGACCGGGGCAAACGTTTCTTCGTTTAACTTGTGGCTCGGTTTAGCACCTTTCTGATAGTCGGGATTCGCGATTGGTTCAAAATCCGAAACCTCTCCTTCAAGGTCAGCCACCCTCTTGCGCATCTGCGCGGCTTTGTCCATTCGTTGCTCGAAATCAGCACTGCGCAACTGGCGCTCTCCGTGATGAACTCCACTGAAAACGGCCGTGATTGCGTAATAATCCACCTGCGAAATGGGATCGAACTTGTGACTATGGCAACGAGCACAACCAACAGTGAGACCAAGAAAGGCGCTGCCGGTGGTCGACACCATATCGTGCAACTCATCGGATCGTTGTTGCCGGGTGAGAACGATATCGGGACTTTTTACCTGATCGTTGGGTCCGCCCACCAGAAACCCCGTCGCATCTTCGGCGCCGAGAGCATCGCCCGCCAGCTGCTCCATAACGAAACGATCGTACGGTTTGTCATCGTTCAAGGAGCGAATAACATAATCTCGAAACGGCCAGGCATTCTCCCGCGGAGTGTTTACCTCAAACCCGGTAGTTTCCGCGAACCGCACTACATCCAGCCAATGCCGTGCCCAGCGTTCGCCATAACGAGGCGAAGCAAGGAGCCGATCCACCACCTTTTCAAACGCTTCAGGAGAATTGTCTTCTAAAAAATTTTGTATTTCCACCGGGGTTGGGGGCAATCCGGTGAGATCATAGGAAACTCGACGCAGCAACGTTCGCTTTTCAGCGGGCCGGGATGGACTTATCCCTTGCTCCTCCAGCTTGGCCAGTACGAATGCGTCAATCGGAGTGCGAACCCATTTTTGCCCCTTAACGTTCGGAACAGCTGGCTGGGCAATCGGCTTGAAAGACCAGTGTTTGGCAGCCTTGCTTGCATTTGCAGTTAGAACCTCGTTGGTCCTCGGGTCGGGAGCACCCATCTTCACCCATTCCACAAAATCTACGATCTGCACATCCGATAGCTTCTCCCCTTTAAGCGGCATCTTAAGCTCGCCTTTATGCGAAATGGCCTGGATCAGTAAACTGCCGTCAGGATTATTCGGAACAATAGCCGGCTTGCCGGAGTCGCCCCCTTTAAGAATCCCCGCTTTGCTGTCGAGCATGAAACCACTTTTCAGATCCGCTGCTTGCGCACTGTGACAAGTATAACAGCGCTCCTTCAGCACTGGCTGAATCCGTTTTTCAAAGAAATTGACCTGCTCGGGAGAAAGCTCCGCCGCTCGCAACGGCAAGATCACGTTTATTCCGATAATCAGATAAATTAAGTAACGAAGGGAAAAGCCCATGCAACAGCCTCAAGGATATTAGATGCAGACGATGTAAAGAAGGGGGAATTCAACACAAAGTTGGATTTCTGTAGTGTTAAACGGAGGGATCGAATCCCGAGCGAATTCGCCCACATCCGATGCTGCAATGGAACCGTAACGCGCGTTACAACCCGTGGAAAGTCGTGCAGCGAGCTGTAACACGCTACAGGTGCTTGTTCCCGCTTCAAAAAGGTGAAAAATGACGGAAAAGGGCCAAAATCCAGTTCTGTTCGGCAGGGATTTTGTTGGGAACAAACGATTAAAAATATTTACACCCCTTGTACGCGGGCTGAAATCCCTTTCCAGTCCGTTCACATACCTTGTAGACGGACCGGAATCCGTTACCGGGCGGTTTACACACCCTGTACGCGAGACGGAATCCGTTACCGAGCGGTTTACATACCCTGTACGCGAGGCGGAATCCGTTACCGAGCGGTTTACACACCCTGTACGCGAGGCGGAATCCGTTACCAGGCGGTTTACACACCCTGTACGCGGGTCGGAATCCGTTACACGGCCGTTTACACGGCTTGTACGCCGACCGGAAGGCCATACCTGTCCGAGTACAAGGCGTGTACAGAGAACGAAAAGGGGATTGGCCGGAAAAGGATCTTTTTTTATGTCGAAAAGAACATGAGGAATTTGATAAACACGAACCTGGAACGATCGAGACGTCCCGGTCCTTTCCTCAAGCCCCCGAACTTCGCTTCTTCCACTCCCGTTTAGGCGGTTCAGGGAGATCCTGGGCTCGCAGTGCCGTGCGAAAATGCATCTTGGCGACCTTCGGCAACTCACCGACTCCATGCCTTGCGATAAACTCCTTGGCGGCAGCATCCACCGCTGCGGAGGCCCCTTTAGGCAAAGTGATTCCAAATTGTTTACCCAGGCCCGCCAACCGGGTGACAAATTCGTTTCGTGCCAGGATTGAAGCCGCCGCGACCGCCATATCTTCTTCCGCTTTATGCCGCTGCACCAGTTCGATGGTTTTTCCCATCTTCATGAGGGCATTCTCCACCGTGGATTTGGTCGCAGCAAACTGATCACTGATCGCCTTCACGGGCGGCGGGTTCATTCGCGGCAATTGCCCCATCAAATTCTCGATCACGCGAGCATGGCCCCAGGCGAGAATACTGTTGACCGTTCGCATCGTCTTGTAGAGACGATTGTAAGCTTCGTTGCCGATGGGAACCACGGTGCTGATGCAACCCGGAGTCTTGCGAATGAGTTCAGCGAATTCTGCAATCCGGCGATCGCTCCCAATGTTTTTGGAATCGCGAATGCCCACTTCTTTCCACGAAGCGAGCACCTTCTCATTGACGTAAACGCCCGCGACACACATCGGTCCAAAGAAATCGCCTTTACCGCTTTCATCCACACCGATGCGGGGCAGGAGCAGTTCGGGATTCAACACCTCTTCGTAGCCGAGTTTTACCTCCTGTAGAATTTGTGGTTCCAGGACGAACTCCACAAACTCCTGGGTCCCCTTCCCCTGCACCACCAACTTGCCACTTTCGTAGAAGACCACGTTGGTTTTGTTCTTCTCGCCGGCATAACGCGCATAAGGCACCGCGCGAAATTCGTAATCATTGGCCCGCAAAAACTGCTCCAGCGCCACGGCCTGGGCGTCATTGAGTTTGCACGTGTAGATGGTCAGCGGTTTCAACAGGGGTTTTTAATAGCCACAAACATTCGCAAAAGACATAAAAGTTTTTATTTCACGGGCCTGCGTCAGTATCATGCGACCTCGATGCCGCGTATGCTCCTTCAACGGCCCAAATCCAAATCTCGTAGCAGCCGAGGTAACGAGGCTCCATCTATTCCCTCGAACAGAAATCAGAGCCTCGTTACCTCGTCTACTACAATGGTCGAGGGCCTGCTCAAATGGTTCTGCCAAAACGCCCGCGATCTCCCCTGGCGCAGGACACGGGATCCATATGCAATCTGGGTGTCCGAAATCATGCTGCAACAGACGCAGGTGAAAACAGTGATCCCGTATTGGGAACGTTGGATGCGCGAGTTGCCGAGCATTGCCAGCCTTGGGAATGCTTCGTCCGAAAAAATTCACAAGCTTTGGGAAGGTCTCGGTTACTACACCCGCGTGCGCAACATGCAAAAAGGAGCGCAACAGATCTTGTCAGTACACGGCGGCAAATTTCCCACTGCACACAATCAAGTGTTGGCACTGTCGGGGATCGGACGTTATACCGCAGGAGCGATCTGCAGCATCGCATTTGATCAGCCCACCCCAATCCTCGATGGGAATGTCATTCGCGTTCTCACTCGCGTTTATGGCATTGCAGAAAACCCAAAAGATAAGGCCACCAACGAGCACCTGTGGCACTTAGCCGAAAAACTGGTAGCTACGGCAAGCAAACGGGCGACTCCTCGCGGCATCCCCCGTTGTTCTTTTCTAAATCAATCGCTGATGGAATTAGGCGCCCTCATTTGCACCCCACGCCAGCCACAATGCGATCAATGTCCCATTCAAGCGCATTGCACTGCGTTTCGCACAAACCGGGTCGCAGAACTACCGAACCTGGGGGAACGGGTGGCAGCGACTCAACGCCGTTTCGTAGCCTTCATCGTGGAGCGAAACGGAAAATTCCTTGTTCAACAACGTCCAACCGGAGTGGTTAACGCCCATCTTTGGGAGTTCCCTAACTTCGAAGTGACAGACAAGGCGCAGAGTCCCGTACCCGAATGCTTCTCAAAGATCTCCAAAATGCCGGTCTGCACGATTAAGCACTCAATCACGCGCTATCGAATCGCCCTCGAAGTATATCGAGCCGAGATATCCGCAGCCGAAGGCACCCCAGGCAAATGGTTTTCCTACAATGATCTGCAAGAATTGGCTTTTCCCAGCGCACACCGCAAAATCCTGGGTCTTTGCTCGCCCGCGACCTGAATTCCCGGGATTTCAGGGTGGCAATCCTGCCGAGCCGTTCGCCGAAAACACCCCGAGCACTTCGAAGCTATCCGGACCAGCTCATTAACTTTTGCAAATTTCCATCAGAACCCTGATGGACAGTAGACGAGTCTGGTGAAATTGTCTTAACGATATGGGTCAAACGTCTCAGTTTGCGGAATTTGCCGGGAAGATGCGGAAAGCGAAAGTCAGCGACGCTGCGATTCGCGCTTTCGAAAATAGCTACTCCAACCTGGTCGCAGGACAGACCGGTTTGATTGCAGAAGCCGAAATCCAACCGGTCCTTTCTCTGCCTCGTTTCGAGGACCTGCCGACGAATGAAACCGCGGCGAAATCTCTTCTCGCCCAAACGGTTGTTTTGAAATTAAACGGCGGGCTTGGAACCAGCATGGGCCTGGAGAAAGCGAAGTCGCTCCTGCCAATCAAGAACGGGCTCACCTTTTTGGATTTCATTGCCCGGCAAATCTTATTCCTTCGCCAGAAGCATCAATCGCAGTTGCGCTTCCTGCTCATGAATAGTTTTAGCACCAGCGCAGACACCTTGAAATTTCTGGGGAACTATCCGCAACTCGGCGATGCCAAATCTCTTGAGTTGATGCAGAATGCGGTGCCAAAGGTAGATGCGACCAGCTTGCGGCCAGTCTCGTGGCCGAAAGATCCTGAACTGGAGTGGTGTCCGCCCGGTCATGGTGATCTTTATCCGTCTCTTCTCGGATCAGGTCTACTCGACAAGTTGCTCGCAGAAGGGGTGAAGTTCATGTTCGTTTCGAATTCCGACAATCTCGGGGCGAGTCTCGACCTCAACCTTCTCAGCTACTTTGCAGAGTCCAACAAATCATTTCTCATGGAAGTTTGTGAACGTACCGCCTCAGACAAAAAAGGGGGACACCTCGCGCAAAAGAATGGAAAGTTGCTCCTGCGCGAATCAGCGCAATGCCATGAATCAGATGCGGACGCGTTTCAAGACATCACACGACATCGCTTTTTCAATACGAACAATCTTTGGGTCCGATTGGATGAATTAAAGAAGGCGCTGGATAAGAATGGCGGGTTCATTCCGCTTCCGATGATCAAGAACGCCAAAACTGTCGACCCGCGAGATAAAGAATCCCCCGCCGTATTTCAATTGGAAACAGCCATGGGTGCGGCGATCGAATGCTTCGACAACTCCGGCGCTATCACCGTGCCCAGGAATCGTTTCGCTCCCGTAAAAACAACGTCAGACTTATTTGCGCTTCGCTCCGATGCCTACGACGTAACGGAAGATTCGCGCATGGTGCTTTCGCCCGTTTGCAAAGGCCAACCCCCGACGATCGACCTGGATCCTGAAAATTATAAATTGGTCGACCAACTCGACACCAGGATGCAACAAGGCGCACCCTCGCTGAAGGAGTGCCGGAAGCTGATCGTGCGAGGCCCTGTCATTTTCCAATCCAAAAACATCTTAAAGGGTGAAGTGGAAGTGAAGAACACAGGGCGCATCACCCAGCGCCTGGCCGAAGGAGAATACGAGAACACCTCGATCGACCTTACGCAGTTGCAAATGGTTTGAGTTTCAGGGAAGCAGATTAGAGATAGATTATTTCTGCGCCTGTTTCATTTCCCTGGAAGCCTTGTAGCCAGAGAAAATACAATAGATAGCAAAGCCGTGGAATCCCAGTGAGAGCCAATCCTGAGCAAGCAGTGAGATCGCTGAATCCAGCGCATAAAGAACCATCCCAGTGATGAACGCCCAGGCATGGTGTTTACGTGCGTAGACGCCAAACATCACGAAGATACCGATAACGACAATATCCAGCACAGATGCTATCGCCATCCCCGCGCCGCCCATCTCCCTGCCGAAGACATCGAAGATTTGTGTTATTCCAAGACCGATTATGAAAGACCAGTCAGCACCTGATAGAAGTGAGATGCTGTTGACCGCACTCATGACCGCAATCCAGAAAAACCAACCGGCACCGGATTTCGCTCTCTTGTCCAACTCGGCGTCCACCGTTGGAACCGCCGGTGCGTAAGCGGCAGGGGGAACGTTCGGTTGCGACCAGATGAGTTCCTCAAACTCGGACGCGGAACGCCAGGCGGCTTGATCGGTCCGCCAGAGCTGGGTCTGCGAGCCGATGCGACCCTGATTTATCCAACTCTGTATTTCAGCCAGTGTCGCTGGCCCATATTCCTGTCCGTCAGCCCCAAGCATCCGATATTGCAATTCCATAGGTGATAGATTTCCCGCCGAAGAAGAGAGTCAAAGAAAAAACGAGTTGGCTCAAGTGTAAAGGAGGCGGCCAGTCTTGTGATTACAGGATGTGAAAAGATTTAGGAATGCTGGACGGGTCGGACCGCGGTTGTGTGCGAAGCACCAGCCGCAGAGCCCAACGAAAGAGGGACTTTCGTTTTGATTGCCAAGGAAACCTACGTTGTCGCCTCTCGGGCGAAAACGTAGGTTCCTTGGCAGCACATGGAAGCGGAGTGGGCGATAGGAATAATCGGGGCTGGTGCCGATACAACGTGCTGCGGCTGGTGCTTCGCACACAACCGCGGTCCGTCGTGCGCGTTAATGAGCAATTCCACACGCACAGCCCACGGCACCGATCTTCGGCGCACTGGGGTTGTAGTTCAGGTAAGGCCCGAGCCAACGCTCGATCTCCTGAACGGTCATGCCTTTACGGATGTGATAATCCAACACCTGGTCACGCTCGATCTTGCTGATCGCAAAATATTTCGATTCCGGATGCGAGAAGTATAAACCGCTCACGCTGGAACCAGGCCACATCGCAAAGCTCTCCGTCAACTTGATGCCAGTGTTCTTCTCCGCATCGAGCAAGTCCCAGAGAAGTTGTTTCTCGGTGTGATCGGGACACGCCGGATAACCGGCAGCTGGACGAATCCCCCGATACTTCTCTTCGATCATGTCGTCGGTGGAGAGGCCTTCGGTTTTACCAAAACCCCATTCGTCACGAACTCGCTTGTGCAAATATTCGGCGAACGCTTCCGCCAGACGATCCGCCAATGCTTCGGCCATGATCGCGTTGTAGTCGTCGTTGTCGGCTCTAAATTTCTTGACCACTTCGTCGAGCCCAAGTCCTGAGGTCACGGCAAAGGCACCGATATAGTCGGGTCGGCCGCTCTCCTTCGGTGCTATGAAATCCGAGAGTGAGTTGCTCCCCTGCCCGTCCGGTTTTTGAATCTGCTGACGGAGGAAATGGAATGTCGACTTGACCGTCGTACGAGATTCATCCGTGTAGATCTCGACATCATCCCCCACGCGGTTCGCTGGGAAGAATCCGTAAACGGCACTTGCCTTGACCCACTTTTCACACACGAGTTGGCTCAATAGTTTCTGGGCATCATCGAACAGCTTCGTTGCTTGTTCCCCGTATTTCTCATGCTGCAAAATCGACGGATAACGTCCGCGCAACTCCCACGTGTGAAAGAACGGTGACCAATCGATGAACTTCACCAATTCGCTGAGATCAACACCGTCGAGCACGCGAACGCCAGTGAACTCCGGTTTGGCAGGCTGATAGTTTTTCCAATCGAACTGCGGCGCACGTTGACGAGCTTCCGCCAGAGAAATCAGTTTCACCTGTTGCCCCGCGTGTTGGGCGCGCAAACGATCGTAGTCTCCGCGGAGCTTCGCAACAAAGTCCGGCCTGTGCTCTTCGCTAATGAGACTGCTCACGACCGGCACCGCACGGCTCGCATCCAGCACATGGACCACCGGGCCGGAGTAATGCGGCGCGATCTTTACGGCAGTATGTGTGCGACTAGTGGTGGCACCACCGACGAGAAGCGGCAGCTTGAATCCAAGCCGTTCCATTTCGCGAGCCACATGAGCCATCTCATCGAGGGAAGGAGTGATTAATCCGCTAAGTCCGATGACATCCACCTTCCGTTCCACGGCGGCTTGAAGAATCTTATCGCAAGAAACCATCACCCCCATATCGATGACTTCGTAGTTATTACACCCAAGCACCACGCCCACGATGTTCTTACCGATGTCATGAACGTCGCCTTTAACGGTCGCCATCAGCACCTTGCCCTGCGCTTGCACGGCATGTCCGGCGGCAGCACGCTCCGCCTTCTCGGCTTCCATGAACGGGGTGAGATACGCGACCGCTTTCTTCATGACGCGCGCGCTCTTCACTACCTGGGGAAGAAACATTTTACCGGCACCAAACAAGTCGCCGACGATGTTCATCCCGCCCATCAAAGGTCCTTCGATGACCAAAAGCGGTTTGCCATATTTCTGGCGGGCTTCTTCGATATCCAAGTCGATGAAATCGGTGATGCCTTTGACAAGAGCGTGCTCCAGTCGTTTCTCGACCGGGTCACTGCGCCACGCCTGATCGATTTTCTCCGTGGTCACCACCCCGCTCTGCTTCTTCTTTAATTCTTCCGCAAATTTGATCAGTCGTTCAGTCGCATCCTGCCGGCGATTCAGCAAAACATCTTCGACCAGTTCGAGGAGGTCTTTGGGAATTTCTTCGTACACTTCGAGCATGCCGGCGTTTACAATTCCCATGTCGAGCCCCGCCTGCACCGCGTGATACAGGAACGCGCCGTGCATGGCTTCACGAACGGCATTGTTGCCTCGAAATGAGAAGGAAATATTGCTAACACCGCCGCTTACTTTTGCGTACGGCAGATTCTCTTTGATCCATTTTGTCGCACGGATGAAATCAACAGCGTAGTTGTTGTGTTCATCCATACCCGTTCCAACCGTCAGGATGTTCGGATCGAAAATGATGTCCTCAGGCGGGAACCCAATTTCCTTAGTAAGGATGTCGTAGGAGCGCTGGCAAATCTCCAGACGGCGTTCATAGGAATCGGCCTGGCCTTGTTCGTCGAAAGCCATCACCACAACCGCTGCACCATAGCGACGCACCAGCTTCGCGGTTTCTTTAAACTTCTCTTCGCCTTCCTTGAGCGAGATAGAGTTCACCACACCCTTGCCCTGCAAGCATTTCAAACCCGCTTCGATCACCGTCCATTTGGAGGAGTCGACCATGATTGGAACCTTGGCGATATCCGGCTCCGAGGCGAGGAGGTTGAGGAAACGAGTCATCATCGCTTCCGAATCGATCATCCCCTCGTCCATGTTGATGTCGATGATGTTGGCACCGTTATCCACCTGTTGACGCGCCACCGAGACAGCTTCCTCAAGCTTGTTCTCTTTGATCAGCTTCGCAAATTTCGGAGAACCAGTGATGTTCGTTCGTTCGCCTACCATCAAAAACGATTTGCCATCATGAGTGAATGGCTGGGAACCGCTTAACCGCAACTTGCGCTCCAGCACGGGAGGCACCCGAGGAACAATCCCCTTCACCGAACGCGCCACGTCCGCAATGTGTTCGGGAGTATTCCCGCAACAGCCCCCTGCAATATTAACCAGTCCGCTTCGGGCAAACTCCGCGAGGAACTCGCCCATGTGATGCGGCTCCAGGTCAAACCCGGTGGCAGCAAGAGGATTGGGCAATCCAGCGTTCGGATAGCAGGAAATATAAGCATCTGTTTTGTTCGCCAGCTCTGCGAGAAAAGGCCTCATCAAGTCCGGCCCCAGTGAACAATTCAGCCCAATGGCGAGGGGCTTCACATGTTGAACCGCATGCCAAAGAGCTTCGACCGTCTGCGCAGAAATCATGGTTTCTCCCCCACGACCTACGGCGGCGGAGATCATTATCGGAAGGTGCACGCTGTCTTTTTCGAACACTTCCTCGATGGCTACCAGCGCTGCTTTGGCATTGAGAGAGTCGAAAATCGTTTCGACAAGCAGAAGGTCAACGCCTCCCGCAATCAAGGCTCGAACCTGGTGGATGTAGGCCTGTTTAACCTGGTCGAACGTCACTGTTCGGAAGCCCGCATCGTCGACGCTGGGCGACTGCGACAACGAAACGGTTAGAGGCCCGATCGCTCCGGCCACAAACCGCGGCGACCCCGTGGCAGCGGCAACTTTATCCGCCATCTCGCGGCATTGCCTTGCCGACACTTCGTTTACTTCCCAGGCGAGGTCATTGAGAAACTTGTCCGAGATAATCTTTTCGTAGAAAGCAGGATCTTTTCGTCCTCCATGCTCGCGAGGATCGTCTACGAAAAACTCACTCTGCCCGATGCTGGTCGCGGAAAAGGTGTTCGTCTCAATGATATCCGCGCCCGACTCAAGAAAGCGCCGGTGGATATCGCAAATCATCGCCGGTTGGGTAAGCGAGAAGAGATCGCCATTATTGAGCAAATCTTTGGTGGCATCCTTGAAGCGCTCTCCGCGCATATCGACTTCTGTCATCCCATAAGTTCGGATGGTGGTGCCCATCGCACCGTCAATGATAACGACGCGCTCGCGAAGGAGTTTCTCCAGTTGCTGACTGCTTTCTTTGCTCATGAACGAACCCATAAATGTGAAATATCCTGCACAGAGTCGAGCTATAAATCAACTAATCCTGATACGTAGATATGTTGCTTAAGACCTTACAGCTTAAACGGGAAAAGGAAAGCGGGGCAGAGGGTGTAATCGGATCCTATTCTAATGGTTACCCGTTCGTGTCGTTTTGCTCTACGGGAGTGGATCCTGTCTGTGATCCGAGCCATAGATTCTATCCAGGTCAGCCATGGGATCGCGTTGGCAGAAATGTTCTGAGGGATCGGTTTTCAGGTTTATTTCCAAGCCTGAGACAGACGTTTTATGGTAATGCCGATGTCCAACATGCTACAGATCAACGGGAAGCTGATTAAACGGCGGTTATATTTTTTGAAGTTTGCCATGGCGATGCCCCCGGTTCTCAGCCAGAGAACTTTTTCTTCGAATAATGCGTCCACCTTGCGACGTTTGGCCGGGGAGAGATGTCCGAGGGGATGTTTTTGCACCTTTTCTGCACCTTTTCTGCACCTTTTCTGCACCTTTTCTGCACCTTTTCTGCACCTTTTCTGCACCTTTTCTGCACCTTTTCTGCACC
>JBKJKE010000215.1:0-31144 GCA_046597605.1 Limisphaerales bacterium
TTTTCCTTGTGAAAATGTCGTAATACCTTGTTTTGTTTATCGTTCGCAGTCTGTCGTTCAGTGTTCAGTGTTCAGTGTTCAGTGTTCAGTGTTCAGTGTTCAGTGTTCAGTGTTCAGTGTTCAGTGTTCAGATCTGAGAAAGGCGGTTCTGCCCTGGCGCCCTCAGGGACTGAAAACTGAATACTCAACACTGAACACTTTCCCCAACCCCTAAAACCCCGCGGCCGTCCCCTCCCCACGAGGATCTGGACAGCCGATCAAACCTTTCCCGTCCGGATGAATTGCGATCGCGTGGCAGGCACCGAAGCTCTCGTCTTCCTTCAACTTATGCCCTCGCTTGATCAACTCCTGGCGAATGCTATCAACCCACTTCTTCTCGATCCGAAGTTGATTCGGTTTCCATTGATGATGAAAGCGCGGGGTGCCCAGTGCGTCTTTCAGTGACATCTCAAACTCTTCCATTTCACGTCCACCCTGCATGCGCATGTCCACATAGTTGATAATGGTGAGTGCAACCTGGTTGATGATTGTTGGACCGCCTGCTGCCCCCACTGAGAGAATTGGTTTGCCCTCTTTGGAAACAATCGTCGGAGTCATGCTGGAAAGGGGCCGTTTGAATGGCGCGACTGCGTTCGCTTCCGCACCGACCAACCCAAACGCATTCGGTGAACCCGGCTCCGCGGCAAAGTCATCCATCTCGTTGTTCAGCACGACGCCCGTTCCAGGAATCACTACTTTGGAACCGTAAGAGGTATTCACCGTGGCAGTAATCGCAACCCAGTTCCCTTCCGCATCGGACGCTGCAAAGTGGGTCGTGTGCTTCCCGAGTTGACTGGAGAAAAATTGTTCCTCGGCTTCCGGAGGAATGCCGTGGGATGGCACGTCGATCACCTTGTCCATTTGGATCCTGGCAGCAAGGTCACGACAATATTGTTTGTCCACGAGGTTGCGGGGAACTTTCACCCAATCCGGATCACCCAGCCAATGAGCACGATCCGCAAAGGCCAGCTTCATTGCTTCCGCGAGGAAGTGAATCACATCCACCCCATTGCGACGCATCGCATAGAGATCCTGCGTCTCCGCCATTTTCAATATCTGGATCAAATGAACACCACCCGAACTTGGCGGCGGAAAAGTCGCTATCGTCAAACCGCGGTAATTCGAGAACAAAGGCTCTCTCAGCGCCGGGACATATTTCTTGAAATCTTCCACGGTCAAGATACCGCCATTCGTCTTCATCCAACTTTCGGTGGCTTGAGCGAAGGGACCACCATAGAAATAACCAATCCCCTGCTCTGCGATTCCTCGATAGGTCTTCGCAAGGTCCGGCTGTTTCAGGATATCGCCCGCGTTTAGAGGTTTACCCTCTTTGAGGAAAACACGTTTGGATTCTGGAAACAAAAGCAGCTCATCTGCGGTCGCGCGGTTCACCGAGGCGAAACTTGAATTCACCGCGAAGCCTTCCTCCGCAATTTTAGCGGCCGAGTTCAGGTGTTCTGCCAACTTGGTCTTCCCATACTTACGGATTGCCGTTTCATAGGCAGACAACGCTCCGGGGGTGGCCACCGCCAACGGCCCGGTCTGGCTCAATTTCGGATCCGCTTTCCCGTCGCGGATGTACATGTCGCGAGTTGCCGCCCCAGGCGCCATTTCGCGACCATCAATGGCGTTGTAAGCACCATTGGCACGTCGAATCAGGATGAAACAGCCGCCCCCGATTCCCGAGTTGTGACTGTCCACCACACCTAACGTCAGTCCCACTGCCACCGCAGCATCTATTGCGTTACCACCTTTTTTAAGAACCTCTAACCCGGCTTGAGTCGCAATCGGATTGACGCTGACGACCATTCCCTTTTCACCCTGGGCAATTCTTGATTCGGACGCTTCCTCCGCCGGTTTTTCTTTTTCTTTTTCAGGCGTCACCTTCGCCTGCTCATTGGTTTGGGAACTTTCAGCGGAAGGAGCCTTGGGTGCCCCGGCAGCAGCAAATTTCTCGGCGCAACCACCAACAAATCCCAGAGCAGAACACAGCAGGAGGAGGAACAATTTGTTCATATCTATTTAAAGAGATTGATAAAGACCGTGATAATTAAAGCATTCGGAAAATCGATCAGGAACGCGCCTACCACAGGAATAATCAGGAACGCGCGCGGAGCCGGTCCGTAGTTTTCCACCAAAGTTTTCATACTTGCAATGGCATTGGAGGTCGCACCCATTCCGAATCCGCAATGGCCGCCCGACATAACGGCTGCATCGTAATCGCGACCCATCAGATTGAAAATAACGAACCATGCGAATAACGCCATCACTACAACCTGAACGGCCAGGATGACAAGCATGGGCGTGGCAACAGAAGCAAGGTCCCGGAGGTTGAGGCTCATCATTGCAATCGACAGGAAAATAGCCAAAGAGATGGAACCTAGAATATCTACTGTCTCCGTGCTGATCCAACGGAGACCCATCGCATCATGGATATTGCGAATGAACACCCCGAGCAACATGGCACCCATGTAAATGGGGAAAGAGACGTTCTGACTTTTGAATTCGAAGCTTCCGCCCGCGAAGGAAGGCATCGGAATCATTTGCTGTTGAATGAAGTAGCTGACCCACGCTCCGACTTTGATACAGACCAGGAGAAGAATCAGGTGAGGAATCCACGATCGGCTGCGCACCATCGCCCGAAAGTCGCCCAGGATTCCAGCGTTCTCATTACTCCCGGCTTCGAGGTGGACATCCTTCTTCACCGAGGGCTGCAGTTTGAATTTTTTGATCAACGCTCCCCCCAGCGCTCCGCCCATCAAACCGCCCGCCACCAGTCCAAAGGTTGCAGCGGCAATTCCAATCTCTGCCGCGCTCTTCAGCCCTGCCTTCTCCAATTCACCGGCAAAACCCATCGCGGTAGAATGTCCGCCCGTTAAAGTCACTGCTCCACAAACGACTCCGAGCAGAGGCTGAACACCCAACAGTTTCGCCATTCCCACGCCCACCACATTCTGCAAAACAGCAAAGACCGAAGCAGCAATGAGGAAAATGATAGCCAACATTCCGCCCCGTTTTGCCAGCGCCCAACTCGCGTTCAATCCGATGCAGGTAAAGAACGCCACCTGGAAGGGTCGAAACACATCCAGCTTCGGTCCTTTCGCCCAATCCAATTCCGTGGTTACCAACCAGGTCCACCATTTCGCCACCACCTTGGGATCCATTTTGGCTTCCACACCAGCCAGGTTCGCAGCCAAAACTGCCAGGGAGATAACCAGTCCACCTATCACCGGCGGGGGCATACTATACCTGGAAAGAAATGCGATCCGCTTCACCAGGCTCTCGCCCAGCAGGAGAACTGGAATGGCGAGAAGCAAAATGCACCAGGCGGAAATGACCATATGGGCAATCCATCACAGCACGTTATTTGTTGTCAAACCTCAAAGCGTTCATTATTCAAGCGCCTTGGAATTCGGCATAGCCCGCCTTAAGAAAATGAAAATCAAAATCGCACAGTTCGGTCTCGGTCCCATCGGCATCGAAACACTCAAGCTCGCGGCCACCAAATCCTGGGTGGAAATCGTCGGTGGTGTGGATATCGATCCCGCTAAAATCGGCAAATCACTTTCTGAAATCACTGGGATCGCTGGCCTGGAAAACAAGAAGGTCTACGCCACCTTCGAAGAGCTGGCGAAAAATGATAAGCCCGACATCGTTCTGCACACTTCCGTTTCCCGGATGGTAACCGCGATGCCGCAGCTCGAGCCGATCGTCAAAGCGGGTGTCAGCGTCGTCTCCTCCTGCGAAGAACTGCTCTTTCCGCAACTCAAAGCCCCGCAACTCGCCAAGCAACTCGACGAACTCTGCAAAAAACACGGAGCGCGCGTCCTGGGCACCGGTGTAAATCCCGGGTTTGTGATGGACACGCTCGCCGTCTGTCTCACCGGCGTCTGCCGCAACGTGGAAAAGATCGAAGTCGATCGCGTGGTGAATGCTTCCCTGCGCCGTGGACCGCTCCAGAAGAAAATCGGCAGTGGGATGGACCCCGATGAGTTTCGCCGCTTATTCCGCGAAGAAAAGATGGGGCATGTCGGCCTCGTCGAGTCGATGGCTTTGATCGCACACGCTCTCAACTGGAAGATTGGCAAGATCAATGAAACCTGCGAACCGATGATTGCCAAAAAGTTCATTCGCACGGAATACATCGAGGTCAATGAAAACCTCTGCTGCGGTATTCATCATCGGGCGGAAGCCAGCTACGGCGATAAGAGCATCGTTCTCGATCTCAAGATGTACCTGGAAGCGGAAGATCCCCGCGATGCGGTCAAGATTACGGGCGACCCAAACATCAACGCTGTCCTCCACGGCGGTGTCCATGGCGATCGCGCTACCGTCGCCGCCCTGGTGAACTCAGCTCAGAACATCTTGAAGGTGCCAGCGGGATTGCTGTTGATGACCGATATTCCCGTCCCCCGGGTCGGTTGATTCGAAATTACGCCGGGATTTCGCCGTTAAATGCCCTGAAATGCTCCAAGGGATGCGTTTCCGGGTATTTTCGTACTCATTCAAGAAAACGACCACTTCTGAACAGCGTAGTCCCGGTGAACGTATTCAGAAGGAATTTAACACCGTTAAAAACCGTCCCTGAACATGTCCGGAAGATTGTGTTTAGGTCAAACTGAAGCCGAAAATGACGACGATCCCTTGTGTCCATACTGCCCCCGGACGTACCAGAAGCCTTTTGTCCGAGGACAATAATCTTTATGGCACCCAAAGGGGCTTCCGTCTCGTCAGAATGCGTACTCCAAGGACATTGTGAACTGTTTTCCTCAACATAACCCGCCGTCGAAAACGACCTTTAGAGCAAGTTCCACGTCGATTCGCAGAATAAGCTGCGATGATGTTAGCTCAACTAACAATTATTGTTAATAAGTTCGCACAATCGTGACACAGGACGGCTTGCCTTTCGGGTCAGAAGTATACTATTCTGCACGTGTTTGAATCTGAGGGTTTCCCCCAGACCATTCAGCCAACGCACTATGCCCAAACTTCTTGCACACAAACGCGCTTCCGCATTTACGTTGATCGAACTCCTCGTCGTCATCGCCATCATCGCCATCCTGGCGGGCATGCTATTGCCAGCCTTAGCCAAGGCGAAGTCGAAGGCGCACCAAATCAGCTGCCTTTCAAACACAAAACAATGGGGGTTGGCGATGAACATGTACTCCCAAGACAACAATGATTCTCTGCCTCGTGATGGAATGAACAGCGTTCCAGGAACTTACCCCGGTACAGGCACTGATGGTACACCGCTGGACCCGAACGCATGGTTTAACGCTTTACCAAAGTTGGTCGGTGATCAACCGCTATCTAATTACTGGTCCAGCCCTGGCACCGCAAGTTTTGCAGCCAATTCAGCAAACCTTCCGTTTCCGGGAGGAAAAGGCAAAATCTGGCATTGCCCGGCAGCCCGCATGGTTGCGTCCGACGGTGTGAGCGGGGGCGGCAGAGATGGTTTTTTCAGCTTGCTGATGAATATTGATTTAAAAAGAACTGCGACAGGCACATACCCCTACCCGTCCATGCCCAAGCTGACCGGCTTCAAAAATCCCTCTGTAATCGTGGTGCAGTTTGACGGCGTGTTTAATCCCAAGACCGAAGTTGTGAATGGTTCACCCCAATTCAATTCAGTTAATCCTGCCAACCGCTGGCGTAACTTTGCTATACGTCACAATCTTGGTGGCAATATCGGTTTTCTGGACGGACATTCTCAATTTTTTAAAATCTCAGCAGTTACCAACGGTGCTGGAAGCAACGAGGCCCTGAATCCCAATATCGTCTGGAACGCTCCCTACCGCGCAACCAATCCGTAAGAATCCAAATGAAAAAACTATTACTAGCACTAACGCTGGCTTCGGTCGCCTTATCCGCCAAAGCCGAAGTCGTTCTCAGCGAGACTTTCACTTATCCTGATGGACCTATCGTGGGTGCAGTCGGCTCTCCCTGGGCTACGAACAGTGGCACCGCAGGTTCAGCAGTGGTGACCAACAACATGTTGGCTTGGTCGTCCGCGCGATCTGAAGACATTACTGCCCCCCTTTCCGGTGCGCCTTACCAAACGAATGGGGCCGTCGCAGCCCTATATTCAAGCTTTACTGTAAAATTCGCCCAACTGCCAAGCGCTAGTGGTGCGTATTTCGCTCATTTTAAAGATGCAGGTAACGCCTTTCGTGCGCGTATCTGGTCGAGCACCACGGCCGCTGCAGCCGGAACTTTCCGTCTCGGAATCGGAAACAGCTCAGGGGCAAGTGCGACCACGGGCCAAATCACAACTGATCTCACCACCAACACCACCTACACCGTTGTCACACGATACACCCTCGCAACGGGTCTAAGTACGATTTGGTTGAACCCTGCGAGCGAAGCTGATGCGGGGGTGACGGCGTCCGACGCTGTTGGCGTAACCAACATGACCCACTACTCCTTTCGCCAGGCCTCGGGTATCGGGACGCTGGCAATCGATGATTTGAAAGTCGGCACTTCTTTCACTGACGTTGCCAGCGGTGATATCACGTTGAACCCGCCGACAATTTCGACAATCGCGAGCCAACGTATTTCCGCCAACGCCAGCACCGGCCCGATTGCCTTTACCATTGGTGATGGTGAAACACCCGTGGCAGCCTTAACCCTTTCAGGCACCTCGACGAACGCCACACTCGTGCCAAATGGAAATATCATTTTTGGAGGAAGCGGAGCTACTAGAACAGTCACGGTAACGCCAGCGGCAGGACAACAAGGCACTACCCTAATCACTGTGACTGTGACAGACGGCAATGCCAACACGAGCAGTCGTTCGTTCACAGTAACCGTTGGTGCTCCAAACATCTCCGCGATAGCAACACAGGAAGTCGCAATTAATAGTGTTGGGGGGCCGGTCGGGTTCACCGTTTCGGATGCTGAAACAGCAGCAGGCAGCTTGACCGTAACCACTACTTCCTCAAACCAAACTTTGATCCCGGATTCAAATATTGTCTTGGGAGGCAGCGGTTCCAACCGAACCATTACACTCACTCCCGTTACTGATCAAATAGGGTTCTCGACAATCACAGTTTCTGTAACAGACGGAACACTCACGGAAACAACCTCCTTTCTGGTCACAGTAAGCCCCATCATCGGACTAATCCTTGATGAACCTTTCACATACTCCGATGGTCCCATTGCGGACGGCATTTCCAATCCATTCTGGATCAGCCATAGCGGAACGTTTGGCCAAACCCTCGTGGTTAACGGACAGTTATCTCTAAATAGCACCAATACCGAAGACATCAATCGTGAGTTACCAGGAAGACCATTCTATCCAACAAACGCTCCCATTCTCTATACGAGCTTTGACGTAAACTTCAGTCAATTACCACGTAGCGAATACTTCGCCCATTTCAAAGATACGGGCACACTCAACCTCCGCGGCCGAATCTTCGCCACTACCAACAATGCTGGGGCGGGTAAATTCCGTATCGGTGTGGCAAACAATGCAGGCGCCGTGAATACAATTTTCAACAGAGATTTGGACCTTGGCACTGCTTACAAGATCGTCACCAAGTTCAGCGCAGCCACTGGTGTCACCACTCTTTGGCTCGATCCCTCCAACCAGGCGAGCACCAGTGTGACTGCCTCCGACTCTCCATCGTCGTTGACTATCGATTCCTTTGCCTTCAGGCAGGCGGCGAACATTGGAACGTTGCTGGTAGACAATCTCAAGATTGGTGGAGCTTTCTCGAATGTGGTTACTGTGGTGAATCTTCCCGAATTGGTGACAATGAACGTTGCTAAAGTGGGAAGCAGCATCCAGATCTCCTGGACGACCTCCGATTCGGCTTACGCCCTTCAGAGCACCTCGACGGTCAACGCCAACTGGGCGACTGCCTCGGAAACGCCCGTTCAAAACGGAACCACCTACACCGTCACAATCAATAGCCCGAGCGGTAATAAGTTCTATCGCTTGATCAAGTAAGCTGACCTTTCTCACAAAGGCGGTGCTCTTCGGGGCACCGCCTTCTTTTTTACCCGTTCTATTAAAATCCCCTGCCCTCGCTTGAGATTGCAGGACCTTCTGCTGCGCGGATGATGTTGCTCTAACTCGAATTGAGAAAACCATTGATGAGCGCCCGTATTTCTGTCGTTGTGAGAACAACTTGATGAAATTCCGCTGGAGCATTCTTATCACCCTCGCTCTGCTCGCGATCGCGATCACCGGGTTTCTTTTACTTAAGACCGGCCAGCCAGCCATGGTCCCACAAACGGTGACCCTGCCGAACGGCACCCGGTTTGAGTTTGTTGAGGTTACTTACGGGACCAATCATGTGGTGGGGTCTCCCGTGGCTCGTATGATCAAACAACTCCCGCCATTTCTCCAACGCATCCTGGGGCCTCTCGGTGCGAGGTTGGGTCCCACCCAAAGCCGAACAACTTCCAAGCCGGCCCTTTTGCTCTGGTATAACTGTATACCCGCGGCCGGCAACGCTACCTATCCGGCCACCTTTATGACCGATGGCACCGGTTTCACCTCGGGGAACGAAGCAACTCTGTTCATGTTTGCGGGGCCCACTTTATATGCCTTGGAATTTCAATCCTTCCCACGCCGCAGCAAAATGCTTCAATTACAAGTTCTGCCCGAGGGCAATGCGATTCCTTCGCCCGGCATAACACGATCGATGACTCTCGTAGTGACGAACATTCCCAACCCGGCGTTCGCCACGTTTCCGCAATGGAGTCCAGAGCCGCTTCCCAGCACGAAGATGGCAGGAGATCTGGAAGTAACTTTGTCACGATTTGCCACTGGCTTCGGATTCCGAAGTGCATCTGAATATGAAGATGGAAAACAGATCACTCGTTTCTCACGGAGGGAGACAAATGGCGTAAACCATTCCATTTTCGAAGTAGCCTTTACGCAGAAAGGCAAGATGAATGCCCCCTGGAGTGTAACGCAGGAAATGCTGAGCGATGCCACGGGCAATGAAGTCGCCAATAGCAGCATGAGTGGATCTGGCCCCGGTTTCTATAATGTCTCCCCTTCTCTGTGGCCCGAAGAATCAGCCTGGAAACTAAAACTTATCCTGAAAAGAAACGCGGACTTCGCCATAAACGAACAGTTCACGCTGACCGATATTCCTGTCGGAACGATTAATCAAACCAACATACTCGCTATCAGCACGAACTTCCACGGAGCAACGATCACCCTGAATTATTTTATCCTCCGTCCCGCACTGACCAATCCGAACAGCTGGTCGACCAAAGATTTGTCCCAGCTCGGCCTTAGCAAGAAAGGGATGCCCGCGGGCTATCATCTCGATCTGATCGAGGCCCGAGCCGGCACAAACAGGCTTGAAGTCCCAGGTTACGGATCAAGCGATACAGGGCACGACTATAGTTTTAAGAACATTCCCGCAGGAACAAAAACCATTGATCTGAGGTTTGCTCTCCATCCCTCCAGGTCGGTGGAGTTTTTAGTCAAACCGATCGTTGGCGATCCCGAACTCACTTTAGACCCGGATCCCTGAACTCAAGTTTCAGGGCAGAGCTCAAGCATTCCTCTCTACTCGCTCAAGAGGAAATGCAAATCATCCAACGTCAGACTCTGCGCAAATTTTTCTTCGCCCAGCACATCTTCCGCGAGAGCTGATTTGGTCTTCTGCAGCAGGCGAATCTTCTCTTCGATGCTGTCTTTGATCAGTAAACGATAAGCAATGACGTTGCGCGTTTGTCCGATTCGGTGGGTTCGATCGATCGCTTGATTCTCCACCGCCGGATTCCACCAGGGATCAAACAGCACCACATAACTGGCGGCTGTGAGGTTCAAACCGAACCCACCCGCTTTGAGCGAAATCAAGAAAACGGCTGCTCCTTCGCTTTCCTGGAAGCGTTGCACCAGGTCGCCGCGATTTTCCGTGGCACCAGAAAGGTAAAAGGAGGGCCACTCCCGCTTTTGGATTTCGACCCGCAATATGTCCAGCATTTCCACGAATTGGGAGAAGACCAATACCTTGTGACCTTCTTCCATCAACGGCTCCAGTTGATCGAACAACGACTCCACCTTCGCGCTGGCGGCTTTGGAGTCGGGTTTGATGAGCTTAGGATCGCAGCAGATCTGGCGGAGTCGCAGGAGTGAAGTCAGGAAACTAAAGCGTTCCTTGGCCAACTGCTTCTGCGTGGTGATGCCGAGGAGGATCTGTTGGGCCCGTTTCAGCTCCGCACGGTAGAGCGCCTTCTGTTCCCCTTCTATTTCGCAGAAGAGATCCTCTTCGATCCGGTCCGGCAAATCCTTGGCTACCTGCGCCTTGGTTCGGCGCAGGAGGAAGGGTCTGACCCTGGCTGACAAACGACGACGCGCAAAAGGATCGTCCTTGGAATCATAAAGCGTGGCGAACTGCGAGCGACTCCCGAGGATACCAGGCATTGCGAAAGTCATCAGACTCCAGAGATCGAGAAGGCGATTTTCGATCGGAGTCCCCGAAAGGACCAGACGGTGTTCCGCTCTCAAAGCCCGCGCCACCATTGCCGTTTGCGACGCCGGATTCTTAATATACTGACCTTCATCGAGAATCACGGCCAACCAGCGGACGGGAGCGAGCGATTCCCCAATCAACCGCAGCTGATTGTAGTTCATCACATGCACATCGGCTTCCGTGAGGCGTGTGACGATCTGATTTACTTCGCCTGCCGACCAAACTTTTACGCGCAGACCTGGGGCAAATCGTTTCGTTTCAGCCGACCAGTTATCCATCACGCTTTTCGGACAGACCACGAGAATCGGAGGAATCTTCCCCTCGGGATTCGAACTCAATTTAGAATCGCGCAGCCACACCAACCAGGTCAGTGTTTGCAAAGTTTTTCCCAACCCCATGTCGTCGGCGAGAATTCCGCCGAAACGATTCTCGGCGAGATAAGCGAGGAAATGAAATCCTTCCGTTTGATACGGTCGCATCGTGGCCGAAATGCTGGCCGGTTGATCGGGAGTGACTCTTGTTTTGATCTCCGCCGCCCGACGCTCGATCTTCTCAAATTGTTCTTCGGGCAAAAAGTTCCTCGCTGCGGCATCCGCCAATTGCAATGCATGCATCCGTTGCGGTTCGGAGCTGAGCTCGCGAGCGGTTAACCCAAGGCGAGCCAGCTTCTCGTCCTCTTCCGGGGTCATATTGAACTGGAGCTTGCGCCACCCTTTGCCTTCCAACCGCACATATCCTCCGCGCGCATCCAGCAGCAAATTTATTTCCTGCTGGGTCAACGTGGCGTCTGAAACATTCAGCACCACTTTCAGATCAAACCAGTCGATATCACTTTCCGTGGCCTCCAGCTGGACCGTTCCCGAAATGGCTTCCGCGGAAAAAGTTGCCATCTCTCCATGCAATTCCACTTTAACTTCGGGAGGAAGTGATTTGAGCCAGTTGGAAAACAGATCAGGAAATTTCTTGGTAACGCGGAGCGACCAGGAATCCCGGTAAGCGTCCCATTTGGATTCAAGGCCAAGGAGTAGAGCACGCGGGTCCCGCAGACCAGTTCGATCGAACACCGTGATGATCCGACTTTTGTCCGCCTTGGTATTTGGCTGGGGATTATTCACCCGGGTCCATGCCCCCGTCCAGTGCTGCATTTCCGTGGCGTCCTCGGATTCTGCGCGGACGGCGATGTGGCACATTTCGATGGAACTCCCTGCCTCTTTCTCCTCCAACTTGCAGGAAACAATCGTGCGCAGAGGCACGATGCGGGTCCGTTCTCGCAAGCGAGGTGGCAACTCAATCCCCAGGGAATGCAGCAACGCAGCGCCGCTCGAAGTTTCAAGCGCCGGCGCGGGAATAACATTCTCGCTGATCGGCGTCACGATGCCGCCCTTTCCAGCTGGTCCTTGGAACAAAGAATCTTTCGTCACGAAGAGCGCGGGCTCTCCTTGAATTACGCAGATCAAATCCGTGACGGGCGAACCGTCCGGTTGCACGACCCGCAAGCGATAGTCGTCGTATTCCGTTTCCGCATTTTGCAGAGACCAACGCAAAGGCGCTTCCGGCCGGTTGAAAGGTTGACCGTGGAAATTTACAAGGACCGCGTTGAAGGATGACATCAACAGCATGCGCCGAAATCGGGCCAGCGTCGTGGTGTCTGTGTAGGGACACTCACTGCTCATCGTGTAGCCAAGGCGCGATTCAAAAGTTTCCCAAAGCCATTGCCCCTCCGCGGAGAGACGCAGGGCACCTTTATGGATGTCATCCCGCAATTGTTTGGCGGGAGTAATTCCCAGCCGTTCAAATTCTCGCAGGCCCGACCAGCGCCATTCCAGCACCACGGACTTTTCCAGGAAACGCGCCCGCAGTTCGCACTGTTCCCGAACGACATTTTCTCCACTGGAAGACCACTGTTCACTGTTCTGCAACGTCTTCTGCCAATGCTTAATATCCCGCTTGCGACGATACTGGCGAAGATCCTCCTCGATCTCGTTGATATCGGTGATTGGCAACATCAGGGAAGGCAGCTCCCATCCCAATTCCTGGCAAGCTGAGGCCACGTACAACCAAAAAGTTTTCTCATCGGAGAGAGCGAACGGCGCAATTTCAATTGATTGCCCCATATGGCCGGTCGTCTGAATACCCAATTCCCGGCAATCCCATAAAGAAAGTTTGCGACCGTTGGCACAATTGAGGAAAGCGTTGCGAATTTTACCAAAGAAATTTGCCTCTCCCAGGGTCAACGGACGATCCAGCTTCTTTTCCAGATCGTTCGCAAGGCTGGCGGCGGCTTTGCGCGCCCTGGGTTTGGCCTTCTTCGGGGCGACTTGAGGAGGACTCGCGCTGAGCTGTCGAACCTTTTCCGCACTGCTCTCCACGATGAGCGCTTTCATGGCGGCATAAATGTGCTTACATTTGAAGGAAATGGGACAGGTACAAACGGCCCGCCACCCAGCTGAAGCGTCAAAGATCAACGTGACATTATAGACCTCGGCACCACGCACCGTGGCGGCGAATTCCCCGAGTCTTGTAGAATCGGCAAGACTGACACGCCCATCGTTGAAATATTTTTCGCCCCGGGTGCGCGTGCCCGGATCCATGCCACGCAAGAACGCGGCAGCCAACGGCCAGCCAGGGAAATCGCTAGATATCTTCATCAATCAAAACTACAGAGACATTTCTACACTAAGATTGTGCATCTGTGGGAAAATTTTTCCACTTCGTTCTACTCATAGCGCGGTGGTCACGCGGCGGGCTGATTTCCTATAACAATTTTCTTTCCCCTTACGTCTTCTCCTCTATGCACAATACATTTCGAGTAATCCTTGTTCTCTGCCTGTTGTCGATCAACACCGTTGTCGCCGACACCCTGCTCCGCCGTGAATGGAAAGTGGATGGCGTGGCTCGCGAAGCGCTCCTGCACGTGCCCAGGTCGGACAAAAAAGCCAAGCCGACCCCGGTTGTCTTCGCCTTCCACGGACATGGCGGCTCCATGCGGAACGCCGCCCGCATGTTTCACATCGAAACACTCTGGCCGGATTCGATCGTCGTCTACATGCAGGGGCTGAACACCCCCGGCCACCTCACCGATCCCGAAGGAAAAAAACCAGGATGGCAACGCGCCGTGGGGGATCAGGAGGACCGGGATCTCAAGTTCTTCGACGCTGTCTTCGCCACGATCAATGAAGAATATGCTTCAGACACCAATCGCGTTTATTCCATGGGACACTCGAATGGCGGTGCCTTCACCTACCTTCTCGGCCAGGCCCGCGGAAATCTGTTTGCCGCATTTGCGCCATCCGCCTCCCTCCACCGCGATCTCCTGGCCGGTTCTGCGGAAGCCCGGAAAGTTCTCCCTCCCACCGCACTGGCCAAATTAACCAACGCCCCATCCAACACGTTAACCTTCGTCCCCAAACCAATCCTCCATGTGGCCGGTGAGAACGATTCTTTGGTGAAGTTTCAATGGCAGGACCTCTTTTTGAATGCGTTACGCAAACACAATCAATGCGCCGAAGGCAAACCCTGGAAAGAAGACAAACGCTGCACTTTCTACAAATCCAAAGCGGGCGGCGATGTATATACCTACATCCATCCCGGCACCCATGCCTACCCCGCCGAAGCGCCTGAGATCATTGTGAAATTCTTCAAGGAACAGGGTAAACGGTGACAGTTGGCTACCGGGAAATTTCAAACCCGCTGGAGGACGGAAATCGCAAGGAGCGACCAGATAAGCTCCGGCGGAAAATGGCATTTAGTAGCCAATTCTACCTTATTTTGATCTTCGTTAACGTGTAAAGCTCCCTTTGTAAGGGAAAATTTGAACGGAAGACGCTCGGACGCCCTCGCAAAAGACTTTTTCCTGAGGTGGTGAGGCCCTCACCGACCCAATAAAAGACTTTTTCTTCCGTAGTGAGGCCCTCACTGACCCGACAAAAGACTTTTTCTTCCGCGGTGAGGCCCTCACTGGCCCGATAAAAGACTTTTTCTTCCGTGGTGAGGCCCTCACTGACCCAATAAAAGACTTTTTCTTCCGTGGTGAGGCCCTCACCGGCCCGATAAAAGGCTTTTTCTTCCGTGGTGACGTCGACTTCCCCTCAGAAAAAGGCTTTTTCCAGGGCGTGGTCGAGGGTTTGGAACAGGGAAAAGTATTCAGTTTTCAGTGTTCAGTGTTCAATTTTGGAACGATCCTCGTCGATAGCACCCAGACCACTCCTGCTCGTGCACAGCCCTGCGGGTGCGATTTTTTCTGGGTGAGATAGGAAGGATCGGAGCCGCCAATGGTAGCGGCTGGGCGCGCTGCGCCGGCCCCGGCCGCGTGCAGCGGGCGGAACCGCCAACGAAGCCTTCGGCGTGAGAATGCATCATACGCTCCGTTACGTCTTAGACAGGGCCCTAAACTTCGCACGACGCTCTCGATGCTCCGATTCCGACCGCTGGTACGCGGTCGGGGCCGGCGCAGCGCGCCCAGCCGCTACCATCGGCGGCTTCGCCGCCCTTAACTAACGGCAGTGGGCCGATGGCGTGGGCTGAGGAATTCCGGCCCGTTGGGCCTTGGCGCAGAATGCAAAACACGTCGCAACCACGACATGCAACCTGTCGTCTCACCCGGAAAAAATCACACCCCAGCCCTGCTGACACACCCAAACGGAAATGTTTATGGGGAACGCTTGCGCTCTATGACGGATGCCACAAGCTCCCGATTGGATCTCAGATTAGCGGCTGGAGACTTTCGTTGACGGATTACGCACGGTGACCTTTGCGAGCGGCAGCTTCCAATCTGCAATGGCCGTCCCGGCAGTCTTGAGATTAGCCGTCAGATATTGCAGGCGACTGTTGTTTGGCCCCTTGGTTCGAGATCTTTCTTCCAGGTAATAGGGAGGCAACGCCTGGTAATAGCAGCCCACCTCAATCTTCGCCCACCCGGGAATTTCGCTCAGCGGAATCTCATAACTTACGTGATCGAAACCAATTTTGGTGGGGCGCTCTACTTCTTCGCCACCCAACTTCACAGGACGCGTGTGTTCGGCATACTTGCCTTCCGGACTCCAACCCTGCGGCAGTAGTCGATTTCTTTTGATCTCTTTGAAGAGGCTTAAAAAGCTCGTTGTAAGGACACCTGTGTCATCAAGATGACGCTCTTCGTAAACCTGCACCTGGTCCTGCCGTGTAATCACCTCATGATCGACCTGCAGATCCTGCCAGTTCGTGGTGAATTCACTGCGCAAAGGTATCCCTTGTTCATCAAGCAGAACGCCGTTCGTCGAAGTGCGACCGGACGCCCACAGGACCTTGCCGGTCGCGTCCAGAACATTCAGTTGCAGAAAAGCGCGGCGGAAGCCTACACCTGATGGGAAGCTGTGACCGGCCAGATTGGTAACGGTGACAGCGACGTTGAGTTTGCCTGCTTTCTCGGCAGGCGAAGCGACTGTCAGCGCGACCGTTTGCCGTGCCAGTTCCAACACTTCCTGCTCAGCCAAATCGAAGCGGTCGACCGGATAGAATCGCGAAGGAGGAATGGTGATGTAGGGATCGAACGTCATACGTCCCAGCAACGAGTCCCCAAACTGCTGGAACATTTTCATGGTGAACAGATTGAGACCGACGAGGGTGTGACGGCGATAAGGTGAACGCGCCTGCAAAGTAATGTTGGTATCATGGTCACGGGTCGGCAAACTCGGAAAATCTCCGTCCTCAACATTGGCAATCTGGAAGGATAACTTGTTTGTGGGTGAGCCGAAATAATCGGGCATGTGACAATCGATACACGACTTGCTGCCGGGATGAGCTCCCTCTTCGTCGTTGAAACGACTGTTTACCCATTCCATGTAAGTGGTCTGCTCGTGGGATTTTTTGAAGTGCCCTTTGCCCTTCAGAATTCCCGCCAATCCATCATGCGTCGGAATTATGTCGGGCATAACCGTGTGGCAGGATCCGCACATTGCGCTCTTACTAATGGCGGCACCGTGCCCGGGAGTGATGCCAAGTCCTTTTTCCATCGGGACCTTTTTCACCAGGTTGCTGGTGGCTGGCTCATCTTTGTAAGGTCCAAAAATCTCGTGGGCCGGTCCGGTCACGAACTGCGCATTGAAGCTTTCTTCGGTTCCAAGTTTTTCCGGCGTGATGTGATGACAAACCGTGCAGGAAACGCCGTCGCGCGCCAGGGCTCCATACTTGGCCATCTTCGGATCGGCGTTGGTCGAGTCTGGTGTCGACAACAATATCTCCGGAGTAAAATATTCTCCCTTGTTATCCAGATGAAATTGCCGCTGTCCCATCGGCGCATGACAGCTGAAGCAAAAATCTGAAATGTAATCTTTGTAGGCTGGACGCAACGCGCGCTCCGATTCCAGTTGGGCGTGGAATACCGGATCCCTTCCCGACTGCGACATCATTGAACCGTTCCATTCGCTCCACTCCGAGAGGTTGAAATAATTGTTGCTGGCGGGATTCGGAAGCATCATGGCGGGAAGCCGGCTATTCTGAAGGTAACTCGCATCGTGACAGCCCACACAGGAATCGCTCGTCAGAAATTGCGCGGTGTTCTTGCCATCGGCTCCCGCTTTAGCGACGACGTGATTGTAGACGAGGTCCATCGGGAAGGACGGGAAAGGCAGCTCTGATTGATTGGATGATGAACCGGGCGTCTTGAGTGAAGCCGCTCTGACTGTCTGCTTCTTCTCATCTGCCGCCATGCTTAATGCCTTGCCAAGACCGGCATGCGGTGAGGTGCTGCGGGAACGGACCTTCGCTGAGGGCGGTTTACCCGGCCCCGGATTGCTGATGTATGTATCCGTGGTCGGATCTTTTCCAGTAATGTTGCCGAGATAAACAAAAGTGTTCTGGTCGTTGTCCGTGGAGGAATGGCAAGAGAGACAAAAAGACATCCCCTGCTGCGCAAAGGGGGCCGGCGTGTTGACGAACCAAATATACCAGAGCCATCCGTCCTTCGAGGCCGCCTTCTGGCGAACCATTACGGCATATCCCGTGATATCGTTGGAAATTGGCCCCTTCGGATTTCCATCAAACATTTCTTTGATGATCATCGAGCCATCGGGAATGTCTCCCTTTCGATCGTTCTCCAGCCAGGTCACCACGGCGTCCGAGTAATAGACCTTAACACGCGAATGCGTCATATAAGCCGCGCCATCGTAATTCGTGGGGAAAGTAGTTGGATCAGGTTCGAGATACGGGCCGGTTAAACGAATGTCCTGGCCGCGCGGATAATTATCGTGAACCCAGTCCTGGTAAGTATTGGTCTTTTGGAGCAGGAATGCGGTGAAAGCCACTGTTTTCAACGGCGAAAGATTGATGGATTCATAGGGCGGAAAAAAAAGCACTGAGTCCAGAAGGACCAGAGGCCACTGTATACCTTTTCCCGGATTTTTCTGCGGGGCTTGAGTCCAAAATTTTTGCCACTCTTCCGCCGTTCTGGGGGCTTCCGCAGTGATCAAGTCCTTGGCCTTCTTCCGATGAACGATTGCCTGGGTTGCTTTATCGGTCGTCTCTTCTCCCTGTGTGGAAGGGCAGAGCCAGCAGCTAATAGCTAAAAGAATGAGGACACCGAAGGAAGCTGTTTTCGAAGAGGTTTTGAGCCCGAACCTGTTTACCATTGGTTGTGTTTCGTTGACTGTGATTGACTGCTGATCCCACCTTTCACTGGAAGTCCCTGTGAGAGTGGTGGCGCGGAGCCTAGGTATGTATTTGCTATTTACAAGGCCGCACTTCAGCAATTCCATTACACAGCAAGTTCTTACACCGCTGGATCTGGTACAAACTTTGGCAGGGAAGATGATATTGCGCGGTGTGTAGGAATGCCGAAGTGGACTGTTCCAGGAAGGCGACATGCGGGCGAATCTAGGCCACCACCCTCCGAAGGATTCCCGAGCTAAAATTTACAATCCTTCTTGGGCAGCGGCTTCATCTCCAGTGAAGTCATACGAACCGGCTTATACTTTGCGATGTATTCCCGGAGGAACTTCTTTGCTTCCTCTCCGCCCTACTTACTTACTCAACGGACTTAACTTCCAATACCGTTTCACCATCAACTGGAACATGGCGTCATTAAAGGGGCGGGAAGACGAGCGTGGATTTCCCTCCCAACGCACCACTCCTGTCGGATCAATCAAGATGATGTGAGGAATCGCCGTAACGTTCATCTCGTCGTTTGTCCGGTCCTTCGTGTCTACCGCCAGCGTGTAATCGATCTTAGGCTCCTTTAGTGCGAGCACCTTTTCCGGTTTTTCGTTTGAAAGTCCGATCACCACCAATTTGTCCGGATACTTCTTCTGCAATTGGTTCAGCTCGGGAATGGCCGCCTTGCACGGTCCACACCATGTCGCCCAAAAATCGACAATCACAAATTTGCCTGCCCGGTCGGGTTCTGCAGTCAGCCACTTCTCCACGACGATCTCGGGTGCTTTTTTGTTGAGGTAAGACTTCGCGTGAATTTCTTTTCCCTCCGAATTGATGGTGGTCTTTGGCAGCACCTTCTTAATCACCGGTTTCTTGGCAACCGCATTGGTGCTGGCCGTTTGAGCAAAGGCCACCGATGAACATACAAAAATACCAAGAGTAAGTAAGAGGCAAGAGTTCACGGGGCAACCTTCGCTCAAACCCCCTCGGACGTAAAGGATGTTGGGAGACAAGATTTTAATATTCGCTCGACCAATCCTCCGCCCTATGCAAAAAGACTTCGCCCAACAACGCCATGTTTATTATTGCTTCGGTCCCTGTCGTAGTCTGGATTTTTGGCGCGATCGTTTCGCTTATCATCCTGTTCGGACTGTTCCACCTCACAGTTTCCTACCTGGAGAAATTCCACATCTCCGATATGGTTCCGGCCACGCCGGATCGGCCCATCATTGAAGCTCCTTATTTTACGTCGATGAACGAGTCGGCAGCACGACTCGGTTTTCAACGCGCGGGACTCTTCGTGCAGAATCGCGATTCAAAAGTATACCAGGCTCACATGCTGGCCTGGATTTCGCCAGATGGTTGTTCCCTCTTAAGAGTTTCGAGCGGGAAAACTGCCGGGATTGAGATCAAACGCACCTGGCTTGTCAGCGTTATTGTTCAGCCCGAAAAGATCGTGGAGACCGCGGACCAGGTGACCATGGCGGACATGAGCGGGATTACGGATCGTAAGGAGTTGTTGGAAGCAGGCCTCGATCAACTGGTAGCCGTTCACAACCATAGATTGTCGAGAATCCCGGGCGAACGACGTCCTTTCCCGCCGGAACAAGCCTTGGCCGCTTGCAGTGCTATCCAGGCAATGAAGGTGATCCATATGCAAAAGCGCGGGCTCGCGAGATTTATCAATCCGGAACGAACGATTTGGCGGCATACCTTCAAAGGCGCTTGTATGAGTTCCGCCAAGAGCTTGCTCGGCCCCATCTTCAAGGAAGAAGCTCCGTAAGCTGGTTCCGATCCCGTTTAGGATCTTCTGAGGCACCGGCAAACGCGGAAGGTCCCATTTTCGTGGGCGTACGGGGCACCAAAAAACCTACATGGTCCCGTTGCAGGGCCTGCAGAGCCTTCAAAAAACCTACATGGTCCCGTTGCAGGGCCTGCAGAGCCTCCAAAAATCTGAATGGTCCCGCTGCAGGTGCCTGCAGAGCCTCCAAAAACCTGAATGGTCTCGTTGCAGGTGCCTGCAGAGCCTCCAAAAACCTGAATGGTCCCGCTGCAGGTGCCTGCAGAGCCTCCAAAAATCTGAATGGTCCCGTTGCAGGTGCCTGCAGAGCCTCCAAAAATCCGAATGGTCCCGTTGCAGGGCCTGCAGAGAGGCCTTCCAAAGGCGAAAATCGACAAAACCGGGTCGTTCTCTCCGGTTTTGATCCGAAAATGATTAAAAGCCGTGGAGTAGAGCGGAGGGCGCGGTAGGATTACCTCCGCGATTTCCTTTCTATTCAAACGGGAATCGTACCGTCCGTCTGGCGGCAAACTGACTTGCCTTATTTTTTGGGTGGCTCCAAATGAAAACGAACATCACTTTGCTCAAATATGAAGCGCTCTTTGCTTTTTCTGTTCATCGCTTTGATTGGACTTTGTGCCCACGCTCAAACGTCGCCTTTGCGTGGGGTGATTGGCACGTATGATAACGAGCCGCGTTTGCCCGGCGGGCGCATCGACATTCCGAAACTGATTTCTGAATTGGTGGAGTTGCGCGCCAATACCTACAATTTTCTCATCTGGCACAAGACGACGGATTGGGATGATTTGAAACTTTTTCTTCCCGTCGCGCGGGAGAAAAGCATTTCTGTCTGGGTCACGCTCGTTCCACCTTCCGAATCGCCGCCTCACGCCGCGACTTTCTCAGAACCGTTCCGCCTCGACTTCGACCGCTGGATGGAGGAATTGGCGAAACTCAGCCTCGCGGAAACGAACCTCGTCGCGTGGAGCGTGGATGACTTTCTGTACGACCAGGATTTTTTCACGCCGGAGCGAGTGGAAACCTTTTTAGCAATCGGCAAGAAGATCAATCCGCGTCTGGCCTTTGTTCCGTGCTGTTACTATCGGCAGATCACGCCGGAGATTTCGGCAAAATATAAAGGCCTCTTCGACGGCGTTTTGTTCCCCTACTTCGCCGGGTCGGACCCGCAATTGAACCTGACGAATGCCGCGCAGGTAGAGTTCGAGGTGGAAAAAATCCGCTCCGTCATCGGAACCAATCTGCCGGTGATCCTCGATGTCTATGCCACCGGCCACGCGAATCTGGGCAGCACCACGCCGGCCTACGTGCAGGAAGTGATTCGACGCGGCCTGGGTTGCGCCGATGGTGTGCTGATCTATTGTCATCAGGACCCGCTGGCCGACGCCGCGAAATTTCGGGTCATCAAAACGGAATTTCACATTTGGGCGAAGACAAAAGCTGAAACCGAAATCAAAGCGCTTCTCACCAGACCGATCCTTGAACCCGGCACGACCCTTTCCGAGGTCCGAAATTTCTGCGAGCGACGCGTTCCTGCCATGCCGGAAATAAAATCTCGTCGCGCCTGGGAAAAAACCGCTGCTCAAATCCGTCGTGATGTTTTGGATAAAATCGTCTTTCGCGGTGAGGCCGTGCGCTGGCGTCACGCCAAAACCAAAGTCGAATGGCTGGAAACAATCGACGGTGGTCCCGGTTATAAAATCCGCAAATTGCGTTACGAAGCGCTGCCCGGCTTGTGGATTCCTGCGTTGCTTTATGTTCCCGATGATCTTTCCGGAAAAGTTCCCGTCGTGATGAACGTCGGTGGCCACGAAGGCGCGCGCTGTTTTTCGGCTCCCTACATTCAAGAGCGCTGCATCAACCTCGTCAAACGCGGCATGATTGCGCTCGCGCCAGACTGGGCAGGCATGGGACAGCTTTACACGGAAGGATTTTATCATTACCGCATGAACCAGCTTGATCTGTGCGGCACGAGTGGAGTGGCTCCGTTCTTTCTGACCTTGCAACGCGGGATCGACGTGTTGTTGTCGTTAAAAAACGCGGATGCAAAACGCGTGGCGGTGTGCGGACTTTCCGGCGGCGGCTGGCAGACCATTTTTATTAGCGCGTTGGACCCGCGAGTGACGCTGGCCAATCCTGTGGCGGGCTATTCCAGCTTTCGCACCCGGGCGCGTTTCGGCGAGGACCTCGGCGATTCGGAACAGACCCCGAGCGACCTCGCCGCCGTGACCGATTACGCGCATCTCACCGCGATGCGTGCTCCGCGTCCGACGCTGCTGACATTCAATGCCAAAGACCCGTGCTGCTTTGGTGCGGATCACGCCTTGCCGCCACTGCTCGCCGCGGCCCATCCGATTTACGCGCTCTATGGCCAGACCAATCGTCTCGCATCGCATGTCAACTACGATCCTGGTGACCACAATTACGGCGTGGATAATCGCGAAGCTTTTTACCGGATGATCGGCACGCATTTTTACGGCGACGATCCGGCATTCAATGTCCGTGAAATTCCCAGCGTGGCCGAAGTGAAGACAGCGGAGCAATTGTTTGTGCCACTGCCAGCGGACAATCTGGATTTTCACAAAATCGCGCTTTCGTTGTCTGAAAAATGTAGCAGCCGACGTAAGGAGGCTCATTCTTCTCGGAAAGCCAGCGCTGCCAAAGGAAATTTGAGCCTCGTTACCTCGGCTGCTACAGACATCATTAAAGAACGCGCCCGATTACGCAAAATCGTCCGCACTCACGATCTTGAATTGATGGCGGAGAAAATGAACACCGAGGAAAACAGTGGAGTTCGCGTTAACTTCTGGAAATTAAAAATGGATGAATGGACCGTATCCGCGGTGGAATTTGTTCCCAGTCGATTCACCAAAACCGCCGTGATCATCGCGGACTCTGGACGCACGGCGGCTTCCCTGGAAATCAACCGATTGCTGGAAAGCGGCTACCGCGTGCTGGCGCTGGACGTTTTTAATTTCGGCGAAACACGCCCCGGCCAGCGCGATCATTTGTATGCGTTGCTGATCGCCGCCGTCGGTGAACGTCCGTTGGGCGTAGCCGCGAGCCAGACTCTGACTGCCGCGCACTGGTTCCAGGCGGAAAGCGGGATGACGCCGACATTAATTTCCATTGGCCCGCGCGTGAGCCTGATTGCATCTGTGGCCGGAGCGCTGGAGCCGAACACGTTTTCCGCTCTGGAGCCGCGCGAAGCCTTGTCGAGTTTGTCTGAAGTCATCACGCGGAACTGGACAGTGGAAACGCATCCGGAAATGTTTTGTTTCGGCTTGCTGAAAGCATTCGATCTGCCGGACCTGAAACGACTGGCTTCATCCGCCAATCTCGAGCAGTAGCGATAAAATCACCTGAGGAAATGTTTATTCATTTTGCTGATTACTGGCGCAACGCGGATTACGTGTTGAGTTACTTCGGATCGCGTTGGGATCAAAAGGGCGAAACCGGCTCTTACAATGCGTTTACGCGATGATCAACGCGTGTGCGTATTCGTTCTCCAAAAACCCGGTGCATCTGCAGGAATTTGAGAAATGGATGGCGAAGGCGACCTGGTGTTCGTGACCGGGAACGTCGAAACGGGGAAAGCTGGCGGGAATCGCTGTGGTATCAGCGGCGGACAACAACGACGGTGCAAGCAGGAGAACAAAGAGAAAGTCGCGAAACAGCACGAAGCCTTTTTGACACAAGTTGGGCGATGGATTTGGCCGCTTCAGCGTGCGGATATCGGAAATCATAAAGGGCTTGGTTCCTGGTTTTGAACGGAGGAATTTCTTCCAGTTTGAAATACCGCCAGCGAGCCCATCCCCGCCCCTAACGGCAGTGACCTGGCAAGTTCGCGGTTTTAAGGGTAAACGAGTGATAAACGTGGCACCCACGCAGGCTTGGGGTCAACGGCTAAAAGAGTTTGGGTTCGCGGTTTCTGAGGTAATCACTCCGGAAGGTAGGCGTTTGCGAGTCTCTTCCCGTGCAACTGTGCAACGATTCAAGCATGCAGCGCATCTTTGAAACCTTGCGGTTTTGCAAGGGAGTTCGCATTCGGTTGCAACTTCTGCTATATCGTGGGAACACACTCATGCCCATCAAAGTCGCCATTATCGAAGACGATGAAGGAATTCGGAAAAGCCTTTCCAGCTTGCTGAACAAGACTGAAGGGCTTCGATGCGTCAGCGATTTTTCCAATGTGGAGGCGGCTTTGAAAAATCTGCCACGCGCGTGGCCGGACGTTTTACTGATGGATATCAACCTGCCCCGGATTTCAGGTATTGATGGCGCGGCAAAACTCAAAGCGCTCCGGCCCGCATTACAGATTCTGATGCTCACCGTTTATGCGGACAACAGAAAGATTTTTCAATCGTTGAAGGCCGGTGCCAGTGGGTATCTGCTGAAACAAACTCCGCGGTCGGAAATTCTCCAGGCCATCGTCGACGTTCATCGGGGCGGAGCACCCATGTCCGGCCCGATTGCGCGGCGATTGGTGGAACACTTTCAAAAACGTGTTCCCAACGCCGCGGAAGCGGAGAATCTTTCTAAACGTGAATCCGAGATTCTCGACTATCTAGCGCAGGGTTATCACAACAAGGAGATTGCCGAGATGCTCGACATCAGTTTCGAAACCGTACGCACACATCTGCGCAAAATTTACGAAAAACTTCATGTGAGTTCCCGGACAGAAGCGGTGATCAAATACTTGCAGGGTTAGGAAAACCATCTGGTTCCATTCCGCAGGAACTACTCCATTCGGGCGATATCATCTTGTCGTATTGCTTCGATACTCTTGATCCATCGCCTCTGAAGTTGTTCCTTTTTGGAGCTTCACGCTTTAGGGGCAACTTAACACCAAACTGAACCCAAAATGAAAAACAAAATAACCCAAGAATGCCGGGCGGGGGACGATCCCTCACCGTTAAGACTGCCCAAACTGTTCGCGATGATTTCTATCGCCCTCTTTGGTGCCACGCTAGCCGTGCAAGCCGGTCAGGGTCCACAGCCCTCAATCTGTACCCGCGCCTGCTGGGGTGCGCGTGATAGCGCTTGCGCCCAAAGCATTTCGTTAACCCGGGCCGTCATTCATCACACAGCCAATGCGGGACAATGGAGCACGACCAGCCTCGAAACATCCAAGAGCTACGTGCGCGGCGATCAGAATTATCACATGGACAGCAATGGCTGGTGCGATATCGGCTATCACTTCCTGATCGATAAACTCGGTAACATTTTTGAAGGCCGCAAGAATTCGATGAGCGGTTTGCCCAGGGGGACGCACGACGGCGTTAACAACAATAGTTTTGGCTTCAGCATGATGGGCTATTTTCATACGCCGCATAATCACTCTCCCACCACTGCGCAGCGTAATGCGGTCTGCGATGTGATTGCCTGGAGAATGCCTTCTTCGTGGTCGCCCTACGGCGGCGGGGCTTATGGAAACAACGGCAATGCCGGGTGGCTTTGCTCGCATCGGGATGGTAGCGCCAGCGCCTGCCCCGGCGATATCGCTTACAACAGTTTTGTTACCTCCAACCTCAACGGCGGCGAAGCGCGTGACGGTGTGAATTGCCGCAAAAACGGTACTTGCGGCGGGCCTCCTGCGCCCAGTTATCCGCAAACGCTCAACAGCTCGATTGCTCACAACGCCGATGGACGCCTGGAAATGTTCCTCCGCGCCACGGACAATTCGATGCATCAAATCTGGCAGACCACTCCCGGCGGCGGATGGTCCGCCTGGTATGGAGCGGGCGCTCCCGGTTCGACCAGTGGTTCAATCGTCGGACGCAATGCCGATGGACGCATGCAGGTCTTTGTGCGCGGCAGTGACAATGCCATTTGGACAACCTGGCAAATTACGACCGGAGGCGGCTGGAATCCCTGGCTTTCGTTTGGCGGTTCGTGGGCGGGTCGTCCGGCGCTTGGCGTCAATGCCGATGGGCGCATGGAATTGTTTGCTGTCAGTGCAGTCGATGGAACCGTTCACCACAAATGGCAACTGACTCCCGGCGGCGGATGGTCTTCGTGGGCTTCGACCGGCGCGCCCGGCTCGCATCCGGATCTTTGCATAGAGAGCAATTCCGATGGACGCCTCCAGGTGTTTGCGCGCGGCAGCGACACTGCTGTCTGGACGCTGTGGCAAACGGCGGTCAATGGCGGATGGTCTACCTGGTTGAGTTTTGGCGGAGCAGGAACCCAGCCCGGTTTTGCGACGGAGAAGAACGCGGACGGTCGCATGCAATTGTTCGTCATTGGCAGTGGCAATGCTATCTGGACGCGCACACAAGATACGCCTAGCGGTGGTTGGGGAGGATGGGGAACTTTGGGCGGCAACGGTGCAGCCGTGGGCAGTCTTGCCGCCGGGAAAAATCCCGATGGGCGGGTCCAAATCTTCGTAGTCGGGAGCAATACGGAAGTCTGGACCACCTGGCAGAGCACTCCCAACAGCGGGTGGATGGGGTGGATCTCATTGGGGGGCGCCGGTACCTCGCCTCAAATTACTGTGGCCAATAATGCGGATGGCCGGATGCAGTTCTTCGTGCGCGGCAGCAACAACAACGTCTGGACACGCTGGCAGGTCGCGCCCGGCGGCGGCTGGAATCCATGGCTTAACCTCGGCGGCTCGATAAACAGCCTGTAAGTTCACGATCAGACGATTTTGAATCCGCGAACAAGGTTTTGTTGCGTAGTGCGACGAAACCTTGTTCCGGTTCTGGTTCAAATCCAACAAGCGCGAACGGATTCTTTTCGTGAAGTTGCGAACTAAAGTATTAGTCGTGAGTGGAGCGGCCATGCTGTTCGGCTGCATTCTTTACGCAGTAACAGTGCAACGTGAGGTGCGGTTGGAAAGTCTGCGCGCGGTAGAAAAGCCCGCTCCTGCCACGGTGATTCCCGCCCCCTCCGTTTTGCCCGATCAGATCGATCTTCTTCACGAAGAATGGCACGGACAGGAACGACCCAGGGTCACCGGGGAAAAACAAAAAGCGCAGTAGAGAATTCCGTCTTTGACGACAAGGCGACATTAGGAGTATCGAAATGTATTGTGAACTTGTCGCGTTTGAATTTTCGCCGACTGTCGGCCGCGAATCTTTGGTTCCTGATTTTTCTTCTCAGTTCCCGTCTCTTTGCGGAGTCGCCGGGTGCGCCGCTCACGAAAAGACCGAACTATTGGCCGGAGTATTCTTCACAGAGCTGGCACATGGAACAGGGGTTGCCGCACAACAGCGTTCACGCCATCAGCCAGACGCGCGATGGTTACCTATGGATTGGAACGCAAAATGGCCTGGCGCGTTTTGACGGCGCGCGCTTCGTCAATTTCAATCCCACCAATACGCCGCTCATGCAAACTGGATTCGTTTATTGCTTGCGCGAAGGTCACGACGGCAGCCTCTGGATCGGGCTCTTCAACGGCGGTTTGCTCAATATGAAAAACGGTCGTTTCTCCCGATGGAACGAAACCGATGGTTTGTCCAGCGACGCCGTGCGCGCACTTTGCGAAACATCCGACGGCGCGCTTTGGATCGGCACGACCAATGGCTTGACGCGGCTCAAGAGTGGAAAGTTGACCCGCTTCAATGAAACCGACGGCCTGTTG
Organism: Limisphaerales bacterium; assembly: GCA_046597605.1. GTDB lineage: Bacteria > Verrucomicrobiota > Verrucomicrobiia > Limisphaerales > JACDHS01 > JACDHS01. The sequence goes on from JBKJKE010000215.1 coordinate 27,494, forward strand.
CATCCGGTGGTGCGTTCCATTTGCGAAGACACCGCCGGGAGTTTGTGGGTCGCCACCAGCGCCGGACTCAATCTTTTCCAAAATGAACAATTGGTTCCCGCCCCGCTGAATAACGACAGCGAGATCGGTAGCCCACGCGTCCTCCTGTTGGATGACGAAAATGTCCTCTGGATTGGCGGCAAGGGTGGCCTCGCACGATTGAAGCAGTCCCGTCTCAGTACCTATTCGCGCAACGAAGGATTGTCCGACGAAATGCTGAACGCGCTGCATCGGGACCGTTACGGCCAGTTGTGGATCGGGAGTTACGGGGGCCTCGGACGTTTGATCGCAGAGCGTTGCCACGTGCAAAAAACTTCCGATGATTCCGTTTTCGACGCGGTTTATGCGATCACGGAAGATCGGGAGCATAATCTTTGGATCGGAACGAAAGAAGGGTTGGTTCGACTCACGCGCCGTCCTTTTTCCGCCATCAACGAACGGCAGGGACTTAGCCACAACAACGTCATGTCCGTCCGGCAAGACGGCGAAGGCGCGTGGTGGATTGGAACCTGGGGCGGTGGATTGAATCGCATTCGCGACGGCGTGACAAAAACGTTTACCACGCGCCATGGCCTCCCTCTGAATCAAGTGCTGGCGCTGTGTCCTGATGAACAAGGCGGTTTTTGGGTTGGCACTGATTTCAATGGCGGACTGCACCATTTTGAGAACGAGGTATTCACACCCGTGCGATTAGGCGGCGATCCGATTGATCCGGTCATTCGTGTGCTGCACCAGGATAGGCAACGACGGCTCTGGATCGGAACGGGAACATCATTAGCGTGCCTGGAAAACGGAATTGTTCGTCGCTACACGATGGACGATGGACTGGCGGGAAATGCCATTCGGGTTCTATGCGAAGATCGCACGGGCCGTTTGTGGATTGGGACCAGCGGTGGCCTGACGTTTTTCGAAAATGAAAAGTTTACGTCTCTCACGGCGGAAGGACTGACAAATATCATCATCGCGCTCCATGAAGATGCGGCGGGTGATTTGTGGATCGGCACAGTGGGAGGCGGACTTTGCCGAATTAAGAAAGGGGTGGGCGATGCTATCACGAGTCCCGCTTCACGTTTCACGACGCAGTCCGGTCTCTACAGCGACGATGTATTGGAAATTCTCGAGGACGATCAAGGGCGTTTGTGGATGAGTTCCCGCTCTGGCATTTACCGGGCCCGCCGACAGGACTTCGACGATTTCGATGCAGGAAAACTAAAAAACATCCGTTGCGTGGCTTACGGAAAAAGAGATGGCTTGCCCAGCCTTGAATGCAACGCGGTCGCCAAGCCGTGCGCCTGGAAAGGAAACGATGGTCGTCTCTGGTTTGCCACGGCCAAAGGTCTGGCCGTGGTGAATCCTGCGGCGGAAATGGAACCCGTTTCGTCACCTCCAATGGTGGTGATTGAGGAAGTGATGGCGGACAAGAGGCCGTTGAAGACAGGAATCAGAAATCAGGAATCAGAAAGTAATAATTTTCACCTGATCATCCCACCCGGCCGTGGCGATTTAGAGTTTCATTACACTGCACTGAGTTTAACCGCGCCGGAGAAGAATCGTTTCAAATACAAATTGGAATCTTTCGACCCGGATTGGGTGGTAGCGGGCGAACGCCGCGTGGCTTATTACAACAATTTACCTCCCGGCGAATATTGCTTTCGCGTTCTGGCCTGCAACCACGACGGCGTTTGGAATTCATTGGACACAAATGTAAAAGTCTCTTTGCGCCCACACTTCTGGCAAACATGGTGGTTCCTCTGCATTGGAGTCATCGTGCCATCGATCGTCATCGGAGGCACTGCGCGCTACATCACGAAAAGGAAATTACAGCGCAAACTGGAACGGCTCGAACAGCAACATGCGCTCGAACGCGAACGCTCCCGCATCGCCCAGGATATGCACGACGACCTTGGCGCGCGTCTGACCGAAATCATGTTTTTGAGCGGCGCGGCGCAAGACAGCCACGACAGTGGTTCGGAAACCAAAGGCCATGTAGTCAGAATCGAAGGCGCGGCGCGTGAACTGGTCCAAAACCTTGATGCGATTGTCTGGGCGGTCGATCCGCAAAACGACACGTTAAATGATCTGGCTTTGTATCTGCATGACTATGCCGACCGTTTTTTGGGAAACATCGGCCTGCACGGACGTTTTCAGATTCAGAGAGACTTACCGCCTCGCCCTGTTTCATCAGCACTGCGTCACAGCCTGCTTCTCGTCGTCAAGGAAGCCTTGAACAACATCGCCAAACACGCCTCTTGCACAGAGGTTCAGTTCAAGTTGAGTCTCGAGAATGACCGGCTGTCCATAGTCATCTCCGACGACGGTCAGGGCTATTCTCCCGCGATGATCTCAGATTTTGGCAACGGCTTGCAAAACATGCGGGAAAGAATCGGGAATGCCGGCGGCTACTTCGAGATGAACAGCGAATTAGGAAAAGGGACGCGCATTCGGTTGGAGGTGCCGTTACAACAGGATAATGGATGGGAGAACTAATGAGTGTTAGAAGTGAAGGAAATGTTCTGCAGCAAATCACTTAACGCGTAGAAATGATCGAAGTGATCCTGATTGTTCATGCCCGCGCGGCGGTTAACTGTGGAGACAGCGGATCAAGTAACCATGGCGGACATGAGCGGGATTACCGATCGCAAGGACTTATTAGAGGCAGGCCTCGATCAACTCGTAGCGATTCATAATCATCGATTGTCGAAAATCCCCGGCGAACGAACGTCCTTTCCCGCCGGAACAAGCCTTGGCCGCGTGCAGTGCTATCCAGGCAATGAAGGTGATCCATATGCAAAAGCGTGGGCTCGCGAGGTTCATCAATCCCGAACGAACGATTTGGCGGCATACCTTCAAAGGCGCTTGTATGAGTTCCGCCAAGAGCTTGCTCGGCCCCATCTTCAAGGAAGAAGCTCCGTAGCCCCGCTGGTGACAGCGGTTCATTTTGACCAAGTCCTCCATATCTGGATTCCAACAATTAAAAGTGCCGCAATCACAATTACGAGAACCAGTGCCCAAGCTGAATGACGCACGTCAGCATCACGAATTGTGTGCAACGCCTCGGGCGTTCCATCCGGGTCGATGCCGTCTCCCTCAAGGTCTTGTCGTAAACCGGCAAGGTACTCGTCCACCCAACTGGTGAATGTGGCATGGGTCTGTCCTGATCCCTTGTTTGTTAGATGGCAGTGGTCGACCCACCAGACTGGCGCTTCTGGACGGCGCAAATCGATGGCGACTGGGCAACCGTCACCGCCGTGCCCGGTCGCAAACATATGAACGGGCCAAGGTTCAACACCGCCGGGGGCACCAGCGCGAAGCTCGCGATTGAACTTTACAATCTCTGCAGGGTCGTCCCAAAGCTCTGTGTCCGAGTTGCCACTGCAGGCGCGAAGAGGAAAATTGAGCATCCGCTCTCGGTAGCTTAGAGGTAGTTCGATGCGTAATTCTTTCTCGATCAACTGCAAATCAGGCTCAGTCATGGCGGTGGTCGTTTAGCGGGCTAACGGAGAGAGTTAAGCCTCACGCCATTGTGGCTTTTGATATTTACGAGAAGGTGATTGGCCGGACGGGTATTAATCATTCGATAAAGTCAGATCAGTGTGGCTTCAACGCCTTGTT
>JBKJKE010000117.1:0-5110 GCA_046597605.1 Limisphaerales bacterium
TCCTTGATCGAAGCCGTCCGCGACCAAACGCGCGTTGTCGATCTCAAGCAGGTCAACCGCGTTCTCATTCAACCCCACTGGAGGAAAGACTGTGACCAACCACTCTCTTAACTCCACGACGGCTTCTTCACCACGCTGGACTCGCGAGCAAATCCGCTCCGCGCGCATCGCTCCACTGGTGCCGCTCCTGAAAAAGCGCGAACTCCAACTCATCGCAAGGGAGGCAGGTAATTTTGAACTCCCCGCCTATCCCGGTCTCATCGTCAAGGAAAGCTACTGGCGCTGGCCCCAAAGAAACCTCGCCGGCAACACCATCGACTTCCTTGTCCAAATCCTGGGTCTCTCCTTCCACAACGCCATGCGCGAAATCACCGCTCCGTAAACTACCGAATCCGAAAAACGGCCCCTGGCGTCGCATCCCTGCGACGCCAGTTCGGGCATTTACGATACCAATCCGGTGAAAACTTCGATGCCAATTTGGTCCGGCCCATCCCGTCGTACGCGTACGACCAAAGCACGGTTATTCGGCCACATTTTACGATGCCATCCAGGCCATTCGGCCCAAATCCCTACGATCCCAATTGGGGGAAAAGTACGATGTTAAAAAAGTTCGCAACACTTACGGTGCTCGGCGTGACGCTTACGACAGTACGGCCATTTACGATACCAATCCGGTGAAAATTTCGATATCAATTTGGTCCGCCCCATCCCGTCGTACGCCTACGACCAGAACACGGTTATTCGGCCACAATTTACGATCCCATCCCGGCCATTCGGCCGAAATCCCTACGACCCCAATTTGGGGAAAAATACGATGTTAAAAAAGTTCGCAACAGATAGAGATGATCGTAACGCCAGCGCGCCGTGCGAGTCGCCCCGCCCACTGTTTCAATGGCGGAGAATCGAGTACCCGCCTTCCCCAGGGGTGTGTCAGTGTTGTAATCGAAATGCGCCAAGCTGGCCTGATTGGCAGTGACGCCCACATACAAGTCGGTCAACCGATGCTGCTGGTCGTAGCGGTATCTCGTGATCGTTCGAGTCGTGGTTGGATAGGAAACGGTCTCCAAATTTCCAAAATTATCGTAGGTGTATTCTGTACCGTTCGCCGGAGTCCCCGTTGGATACACCGTTTTCAGCCGGTTCAATTCATCCCAGCCGTAGGTCTTATCGTAATCGGGTGCGCCGGAGTGCGCGAGGCGGACGCGTTGGAGGTTGCCTACCCCGGTGTAATGGTAAGTTTGCGTGCAGTTCAACTCGCTCAAGAACACCCTCGGATTTCCACTCCAGCTTCCGATGTTCTTTGTCCGAGTCTCTAATCGCCCGTGATCGTCGTAACCGTAGCCGGTATTGCCGCTGGCGTCGGTCATGGTCAAACGTCTGCCGTTTGCGTCGTATGTGAAGGAAACAGGCGAATCCCCACCGACCGGCAAAGCTGTCCCGCCAGTCGGCGTTTTTTCGCTGAGGCGTCCCATCTTGTCATAATTCATCGTCACAATAGTGCCGTTGAAGTCTGTGCGCTCTGTTTGCTGGAGCGGTTTACCGTTGACCGCCGCAAAATCGTAACGGACGCGTTCGACCAGCGGCACGGTTGGATTCTGCGCTGTTGTCCCCGGCAAGGTGCGACTCGTGCGGCGACCAAGATTGTCGTATCCAAAGCGCGTGGCGACCCGGATGCCTTCCGCTAAGGGTTCCTGATTGGCATCGAACTGCGCTGTCATGTTCCCCACCCAGTCATATTCGTAACGAGTAATGGTTTGGTCCGCTGAAGCCGTGAAAGTGGTCTCGTCCGTGTAAACGCGGTACGCGTTCGTCACGGCGATCAGATGCCCAAGATCATCGTGTCCGAAGCCGGTGCTGACGCCGGTCTTGTCAATGTCCTCGATTCGTTGGCCGAGCAGATCGTATTTGGTTCTGGAGAAGTCACGCGTGGCTTCATTCTGACCGGTCAGGAAGGGAAAATACGTCTTCGTGCGTCGATTGAAGTCATCATATTCATAACGGGTCCAACGGCCATCGGCAGGCGCTGGCGGTGTGACAATCTGGCCTGGAAGCGTGCAGAAATGCGTTTGGTTGCCATTTTTATCGAACAAATAAAATGTCTGGGTGTATTCATCGTCGCCGTCGCCCGACTGATTCCTGAGATGAGTCTGGACTCGGTGACGGCGCCCGTTTCCATCGTAGAAAGAGGTTGAGACACTTGGCACAACCTGTGGGCCGCCATCCATGTACCCCTGCTCGGTGCTTTCGACCTGCCCCGAGGCGTTATACTTGGTTTCGGTCCAAGAGAGAACGTTAGCGTCGATAAATGTAGTTTTATAAATCACCAGACCGCTGTTGCGCGGCAGGTCAGCGACTGACACAGGATCCCAACTTATGTTAAGGTCGGCCAGCCGTTCGGACCGGATTTGCCTACCGATTTCGTCAGAAATACTCCTGGTGCCGCGGATCGTCTCGCTCGCGTTATAACGAGGGTGCCCGAAAGGGAAATGCGGTTCTTCAGCAATGACTTCTTTCCTGCGTTTAATGGGGCCGGCGCTCTCGTCCCGGATCGTTCGTGTCAACCTGCGGGCAATGGACCCGTCAGGATATGACGTTTTAATCACGTCGCCGTTGGGGCCGTAAGTGTTCGTTGTTGAATTGCCGTAACAATTTTCAGTCCGATCCAGTTTGCCATAAATATTATAATAAGTGCTGGCAATTCGTGGTCGGCCCGGCTGGCTTTCCGAATCCTCGATTTCTTTGAGGCGACCTCGATCGTCGTAACGTTTGATGGTGACGATTGAACCACGGCCATCATTGGCATTATCAGTGGCATCGCGACGCTTAAATTCGATCGTCTGCTTGCCATTAACATCGTACTCGTAGGAAACATCTCTGATTACAGTTGTTCCGTCCTGCTTTATCACTTGAACCCGTTTCAAATCGCCAAACCTGCCTCTTGCTGGTTCTGTGGAATCATAATAAAAATGGCGGGTGCGCGTTCCGGCGGCGTTCTTGGTGTATTTCAGAAGACCTTTGAAGGGCGTGTTAGCCGGATCAACTCCTGACTCTGGATAATAAACCGACTCGCTAATGACAGTTATAGGCGCCACCTGGCCAGTACGACGCGCCTCGGTGCGGAGCAACTGACGGGTATTTGCATCATAAAAGTTCTCCGTATAAAACGCTTCGCCTGGGAGGTTTCTGCCGTCATAGGATTTCTTTGGCAGTCCTTTTTCATAAGTCGTTTTGGTCTTAATAAGTTCGCCAGCGGCGCTCTTCGGAGCCGTCACGATTTCCCATTCAATTTCGTCCGTTTCCTTGGCTCCATTCCATTTATAGCCGCGCTCGTAGCGGGTGATCATGTCTTGGTTTCCCCCGTCGATCCTGCGCCGTTCCTCCGAAACATTGCTGTGGGAATCGTAGGTTCGTTGGACGGTGTTTCCCAAATGGTCGGTCGAGTAGAGAACATTCCCTTTCGCATCGGCGCAATGGACTGTGACGATGCCGCCATCCGGGCCGTTAAAGTTGCCGAACTTGGGATGTGAAAGGATCTTTTCAATCGCCACAACCGCAGCATCGCCATGGTTCCGGAGGGCAAATTCCGGATTGGGAGAGCCGCCCACTTCCATTGTCGGGTAAACCCTTTCAAACACCGTCCTACTCCCATCCGGCGCGGTGACACTCATTAGACGTCCAGCATCGCGCGAGCCGGGCGGATAATATTCATTGCGCGTCATCGGCACTCCGCGACCGTCAGAGACAGCCGTTATATAATGACTGAACTCCCCATCAGGATGGTAGGAATAGGACGAAACCAATTCGTGCCGCTGATTCACGTCTACATGATCTCGGTCAACCAGTTGTTTCACCGACTTTAATCGGCCGTCCGAATCGTATAGATATTTAACAAGCGGTTCGACCGTTGGCAGGCGCGTCGTTCCATCGCGAGGAATCGAACCGTCAGGATTCAAAACAGACGGGTCGTATATGCCGACAATTCTACCGACAGAATTAGTTTCGAAAGCAATGGCTCGAGTTACAACCCAATCGGTCCCTACCTTATGTTGCTCCCAAACCTTATCTTTGCTAAAATAAGTAAAACTTCCGTCGGGATGCTTAATTTCCGTGAGTTTCGGCGGCCCCCAAGTCTGAACTCCGAAGTTTGGAAATGTTCCCAGATCTTTATCGGGTTCCTGACTAACGTCATGGACTCCTTTATCTTCCCGCGTTATCGAGTATTCGGTGCCGTCTTCTGCAGTTAATTTGAATCCTCGAAAATCGAAGCCATACTCAGGCAGACGGGGGTCTCCGCCGTGCCAGTATGGAGGAAAGATGCCGCCTAAAATTACATTCAGAGTTGGCTCAGGGACAACTTCCAACTTGGCATTAACACCATCAGGAGCAATGAACTTTGGAACATATTCGAAACCAAACTCATCTCCTTGCTTCCGCACTAAAGTAAACAGAAACGTCGCACGTTGCCCATCCGGCAAGGTCAGCGTCACGTTGCGTCCACCGCCATTTCGCATACTGAAATAACCACCGGTATCGCCATCATCATCGGTTATATCTAACACGCTCTCGCGTTCTTCATCCAATTCGACGTCCATGTTATTGAGAGCAAGGGTCCACGCCTTTCCAAAGTCTCCTACCGAACGATTGAACGAATCGTATGTCCGGACAACAGTCAGTGGCATTCCCCGTCCTGGAATTACAGCATCCTGCTCACTGAACGTGAATTGACCAACCTTCAAATTGCTATCGAGAACGAAGCGCACAGAATCCCCGGCAATCTCGCTTTCACCTACGACCCATAGAACAACATCATAAACACCGTTTCGAAGGCCACTCAGGTCAAAGGTCGCCAGCTTATCATTGCTCACTGGTTCGTCTTCGTAATATGAAAGTAATTCCTCCCCTTTTACTGTGTTTACAGTTATAAAATAGGAGATTTCCTCATCCATTGCAGTGCTTGCGGCGGTTCCAGTTACAGTAAGAATTCCTTCCCGAAGCTTAGAGCCTGTCTGAAAATTCATAATTCCCGAGGAATTACGCCAATCGGCGGATTTGAGTCCGTATCATAGCGAGATATATCCAAGCTTCTGCACTGGTTTCTGTGGTCTCGTAA
>JBKJKE010000153.1:0-10953 GCA_046597605.1 Limisphaerales bacterium
CGGAGTGCGTAAATATATTTTTACGATGTCCGCCCCGTGGGAAAAGGTCGTAAATATATTTTTACGCCCTCTGCACATCGGGCGGAGACGATAAAAACGTTTTTGCGGTCATTTCCCACGGGGCGAAGTGCGTAAAAATATTTTTACGTACTCCGCCCGAGGGGAAACGAGCGCAATTCTCGTTTTCCAGCGCTTGTAAGTGGCTGATATCACACGACTTGCGCTATCCAGACCTCGTTTCATAGGTAATACTAGTGGAATACTAATGATTCAGGTTTGGGAGGCTTTAGTCTCGGGAAAAACGACCTGTTGATTCGGTTCCGAAAAGGACGGTTAAGTCTCCTATGACAGGGGGATTCCGCTAATCCTCCGGAACTCGAAATGCCTCCAGACTCCCACGGTGACGAGTCACATCGGGATGTCCGCTGTCTATCCTAATTTCCGTTGTTCTCCACTCGGCCAGCTAATATAGTCCGAAGAATTGGCAATCTGTTTGTGCTGATTTTTCCTTTATGAATCGTCTCGGCGTTAAGAAAACCTACAAGCTTTACATCGGCGGAAACTTCGTGCGAAGCGAAAGCGGTCGCGTGCTGCCGGCTGAATCGGCCAAAGGCGAGCTGCTCGACAACGTTTCCTGGGCCTCCCGCAAGGATCTTCGCGATGCTACGGTCGCCGCTCGGAGTGCATTTGACGGATGGGCAAAGAAAACAGCCTATCTTCGTGGTCAGATCCTCTACCGCGCTGCGGAAATGCTGGAAAATCGTTCGGCCGAGCTGGTTTCGGAGATTGAGCGTTCCACTGGGGTGAAACGGGAGCAGGCCGAGCTTGAAGTAAGCGCTTCAGTGGATCGTTTGGTGCATTACGCGGGTTGGACGGACAAGTATCAGCAGGTTTTCGGGAGCGTGAATCCCGTGGCCAGCTCTCATTTCAACTTTACAGCACCGGAACCGACAGGAGTAGTTGCGGTGCTCGCACCGGATCAACCTTCGTTGCTCGCGTTGATTTCTCTGGTCGCCCCTGTGATCCTGAGCGGCAATTCAGCCATTCTGATTTCCTCCGACAAGTTTCCGCTGCCTGCACTCACATTCGCTGAGATCCTTGCGACGAGCGATCTCCCTGCTGGCGTGATTAACGTATTGAGTGGCAAGCGTGCGGAGCTGATTTCACACCTCGCGAGCCATATGGATATTAATGCCGTGGTGGATGCGGCTGGGGTCCCTGAAATTTCTGCACAACTGCAAGGCGGTTCTGCGTTCAATCTGAAGCGTTACGCCTCACGCGATCTTACCGCCAAAGAGTGGTTCACCGAGAAAGCGGAGGATCCCTATTGGATTCTCGATACTGTGGAATTCAAGACCGCCTGGCACCCGATTGGAGTTTAAATCTGCCGTTTGCGCCATGAGCCAGCATCAAATCCAAAAGACCTGGGCGGCAAAACTTAAGGGGATCGTCCCGTTCGGTATTGGTCAAACCAAGCCGAAACACTTCCGGGACATGATCAAGATCATTTGGAAGAACCGGGATAATCTTCCATATGCCTGGAAGGTCATCACCAAGGGTGTGTGTGATGGCTGCGCGCTGGGTGTGGCAGGGCTTCATGATTGGACCATCAAGGGTCCTCATCTTTGCATGACGCGGCTGAACCTGCTGCGACTGAATACAGTTTCCGAGTTGGATGTCTCTCTTCTGTCGGACGTTTCCAAGCTGCAGAAGATGACTAATGCCGAACTGCGAGAGTTGGGCCGACTGCCTTACCCGATGGTTCGCGAAAAAGGCGACAAAGGGTTTCGTCGCATTTCCTGGGACGAGGCGAATCAGCGCATTGCCCGTAAAATTAACGCAACAAAGCCCAAACGTTGGGCATTGTTTGTCACTTCCCGCGGGGTGACCAACGAGGTCTATTACATGGCCCAGAAGGCGGCGCGCTTTCTTGGCACTAACAACGTTGATAATGCAGCCCGCTTGTGTCATTCGCCATCGACCGGTGCGATGAAATATGCGATTGGGGTAGCCGCTTCCACCTGCAGTTACAAGGATTGGTATGGGACTGATCTGATCATTTTGTTTGGGGCCAATCCTGCCAACGACCAGCCGGTCACCACGAAATATTTTCACGAAGCCAAGCTGCTCGGGACAAAAATCGTGGTGGTAAATCCCTACCGCGAACCGGGGATGGAACGGTATTGGGTTCCTTCTACCATGAGCAGCGCGGTGTTTGGGACCGATATCATGGATTATTGGTTCCCCGTTTCCCAGGGTGGGGACATTGCTTTCATTTACGGCGTCATCAAGGTGATGCTGGCGAACGGTTGGGAAGATAAAGCATTTACGGAGGGTTACACCGAAGAGTTGGACGACCTGAGAGCCTCGGTGGACTGCCTCGCCTGGGCCACTCTGGAGAAGCAATCCGGGCTCAAGCGCAGCTCCATGGAGGAATTTGCCGGGCTGATCCACAAAGCAAAGAGTGCGGTGCTGATCTGGAGCATGGGTATCACGCAGCATTCCTATGGTGGCGATGCGGTTTCGATGGTGCTCAACCTTGGATTGATGAAAGGATTTGTGGGCCGGGATAAGTGTGGTCTGATGCCGATCCGGGGTCATTCGAGTGTGCAAGGGGGCGCAGAAATGGGAGCTTATGCCACCGCTTTCCCGGGCGTGAAACCGATCAACGCGGAAAACGCCGAGGCGCTCTCGAAGAAGTATGGTTTTCTAGTGCCGGATTGGCCCGGGATGCCGACGACCGAGATGGTCGATGCCAGTGCCCGTGGCGACCTTGACCTGCTTTACTGTTTGGGTGGCAATTTCCTGCGGACCATGCCCGATCCCGAGTATGTCGCCGGTGCGATGGCGAATGTTCCGATGCGCGTGCATCAGGATATTATTCTGACCGACCAGATGTTTATCGAAGCGAAGGAGGAGGTCATCCTGCTTCCCGCCAAGACCCGCTATGAACAGGATGACGGAGGCATCGAAACGACCACGGAACGTCGCGTCGCGTTTAGTCCGGAGATCCCACGGCAGGTGGGCGAAGCGAAGGCGGAATGGAAGATTTTACGCGACATCGCGGCAGTTGCGAATCCAGAGAAGGCCCATTTACTCCGGTGCGAGAACGGTTGGCGGATGCGGGAAGAGATTGCCGAGGTGGTGCCTTTCTATGAAGGCATTCAGAACCTCGAAAAGACGGGAGATGCGATTCAGTACGGAGGACCGCATCTTTGCGCGGGGTGGAAATTCGCAACTGAGGATGGAAAAGCGCATTTCCGGCCTGTTCCGCTGCCGAATTTGGATCGTGCAGCCGATGCCTTCGAGATCAGCACGCGCCGCGGCAAACAATTCAACACTTTGATCTACGATGAGGTCGACCCGCTGACCGGCGCGGCGCGGGACGCCATCTTCATAAATGCGGCGGACGCCAAACGGTTGGGTGTGGTAGACAATGATCGGATTGCCCTCGTTAATGACATTGGCCGCTATGAAGGGCGCGTATTTATCTCCCAGATTGCGCCGGGCAACCTGCAAACGCATTGGCCGGAAGGGAACGTGATCATTCGAAGAGGGGTTTACGAGAAGATGGGCGGGGTTCCTGATTACAACGCGCAGGCGCGGGTTGAGAAGTTGTAAGCCCAGGCTTCTCGGGTGTGTGAATAAATTTCATTTCCTTTTTCCCCCGTCCGACTCTAAATTCCCCCCTCATTTCACGGCGACGCCGCGATTTCTACAAAACTATGCCATTAACACATACAACCGATTTGTTTGCTAAAGCTCTGAAGGGCAAATACGCCCTTGGCGCTTTCAACGTAAACAACATGGAGCTCCTCCAAGCCATCATTGAAGCCTGCGAAGAGGAAAAAGCCCCGGTCATGCTCCAGATCTCCAAAGGTGCACGCCAATACGCAAATCCGGTTTACCTGAAAAAATTAATCGAAGCTGCTGTTAGCCTGTCGCACATTCCGATCGCAGTTCATCTCGATCACGGCGATTCCTTCGAACTTTGCAAAGAATGCATCGATGAAGGTTTCACCAGCGTCATGATTGACGCTTCCCACGAATCTTTTGAAAAGAACGTAGAAATCACCCGCAAGGTCGTTGAATACGCTCACAAACATAACTGCGTCGTGGAATCTGAGCTTGGCCATCTGGTCGGCGCACAGTTTGACGAAGGGGAAGAAGGCGGTAATTTCTCCACCAGCGGTCACTACACCAACCCTGAAGAGGCCGTTAAGTTCGTCAAGGAATCCGGTTGCGATTCATTAGCTGTGGCCATCGGTAACTCCCATGGTGCCTACAAATTCAAGGGCGAACAGCACTTGGATCTGGAACGTTTGAAAGCGATCAAAAAAGCTCTTTCTGAAGCCGGTCTCGGTGATTATCCGCTGGTGTTGCACGGTGCCTCCAGTGTTCCTCATGATCTCGTCTGCGAAATCAACAAGTACGGCGGCAAGATGGGCGAAGACACCGCAGGTGTGCCAGAAGCCGACATCGAAGTCGCGCGCCGTATCGGCTGCACGAAGGTCAATATCGACACCGACCTCCGTTTGGCGATGACCGCTGCGATCCGTAAGTGCTTTGCAGAAAACCCGAAAGAATTCGATCCTCGTAAATTCCTCGGTCCGGCCCGTACCAAGGTCAAAGAACTCGTTCGCCACAAAGTGCGCAACGTCCTTTGTTCCTCTGGACACGCTTTCGATTAAGCGATTTTGTTCCGTATTTTTTCCGCAGAACGGGAGCCAATGGGCTCCCGTTTTTTTATGCCTGTGCCCAGCTGACACACTGCGCAATGGATGTGTCAGGATGGGATGAAAAAGGAAAATATAGTGAACAAGGATGGATTGGATGTCACTCTGGAGGGAAACGAGCTCACGATCCTCGGCCATCGGTCGAATGTGACTGAACCCGGCGAAGCTCTCTTCCGGGAGAGCAGGCCAGTGGATTACCGGCGAACGTTTGAGCTGGATCCCGCGATTGATACGAGTCGGATGTCGGCGCAGATGGAGCAAGGAGTTCTCACTCTGGTTCTGCCGAAGGTCGAAAAAGTGAAACCACGGCGACCGAACTTTCTGCCGCCGCTTTTGCTTTCTGCAGTTCAATCGAAAAACAAGTTCCCTCACCCCGTTTGGAATTCAGCGTGATTTGCCCGCCAAGTCGCTCTACTGCGCGTTTAACAATCGCGAGGCCGATCCCGGTACCTGGAATATCGGCATGGTGATGAAGTCTTTCAAACACTCCGAAAATTTTCTTGTGATGAGCTTCATCAATACCAATTCCATTGTCCTCGACCTTGATTACAACTTTGTTTCCAAGCTCTTCAGCAAAGATTTTTATACGTGGGGCAACCTCCGTTTTTTTGAACTTCAATGCATTGCTGATCAAGTGACTGAATACCTGTTCCAAAATTTGTTCGTTCCCCAGAATAGTCGGCAAAGGGCAGACGATCTCGATATAAGCGTCTTTGTTGTCCAATTCATCACTGAAAGTCAGTAAGAGTTTTTTGAGGGACAAATTGAGATCTACCGGGCGTATCTCAAATTCGACATGACTCAGGCGACCGTAATCCAGGAGGTCCTGCGTCAAACTGTCCATTCGCTGGGCCGATTCTCCAATGCGCTTGACGAAGTCCCGCGCGCATTCATCGAGCGCATCGTTGTAGTCTTCATTGAGGGCAAGCGCGAAACCGCGCATGGAGCGCAGCGGTGCTCGAAGGTCATGGGCGATGCTGTAACACATTGCCTCAAGTTCCTTGTTACTTCGTTTTAGCTGAGTTGCGTAATCTTGCAGCTTCTGTTGGTTCTTTTCCCGGATCGCCTCGTACGCAGAGACCGTTCTCGACCAGTAGAGGGCGAGCAAGGCCGCCACGATCAGGCAGAGAATAGAGAAGAGGGCAATGGTCCGGAGAAGTGCGTACACAGGCGCGAAAACGTTTCTGGCCGGCTGATAGGCGCTCACTGTCCACCCCGTATCGTTCACCCGTACAAAACTATACAAATTTTTCTCTCCGCTTGAAGGATTCGTCAGGAGCCACCCATTGATACTGAGAAGGTTTGTTTTACTGGGATGCTGGGCAAATACAGGGTCAAGCACTCCGGCTAGAGAGCGGCCGTTCTGATCCAGGAGAGTAATAATCCCTTCCTCCGCCGGCTTCACCCCTTTGAACCAATTTTGGAGGCGGTCCGTCGTTAACTGACCGGCAAGAAAGCCAATCGTCTGCTTGTTTGTATCCAGGATACGGGTGCAAATAGTGACGGCATATGCCTTGTCCATATTGATCCGCTGATACACCTCGGATATATGTGCGTCGGGCCTTGCATTGGCACCAATGAACCAGTCGCGGTCCGAAAAATCTTTTCCAGCGAGTTGTGGGTTCGCCGGATAGTCCGTGAGCAGGGTGCCTTCTTTGTCGGTAACGAATGCTCGAGAAAAACCGGGGTTGATCCGAGTGAACTCCAACATCTTGCTGCGAAGCCCCGGCCCATCCTTTTTCTCCATGAACTCAATCACCTTCGAGCGGTAGGAAAAATCTTCGACCTGTTTACGCAAGGATTGAAATTGTTCACCCACTGTGCGCGAGACGATGTTCGCGATGACAAAATTCTGTCGAATCGCCTGTTCCTCGATCTGCCGCTTAACATACCTGGTGACCAACACCGTCAGGACCAGGGTGGGGATCGTAAGAATGAGAAACAGGCTTAGGAACAAGCGAAACCTGGACTTCACGAACCATGGCTTAGGGTCCCGTGCGTCCTTTATCGGAGAAAGCTGGTCTGTTATCGAGTTATTCAGATCGTGTTTAGAACAGTTAGCTGATCAGCAGGTGGAACACCACTCCCAAAAATATGCAGCTGAATCGGCAATGATGGATGTCACTAGACTTCTCTTGTCATCCCGAAAAGTCGCCAGCCCACGGCACCGCCCACACCTGATTATTGACTAAGGGAACACGCTTCCTTAACGTCCGCTAGTCCGAAAAATTTCTTCGAATCTTTATGGCCGCCAAAACTGCTGAAAAAAACACCTCTCCTGAAGCAAAAAATGATTTAGCTAAACTCGACGCTGCACGTCGACGCGATTTGGAATCGGCCATTTCCTCAATCACCAAAGCCTATGGGGAAGGCAGTATCATGCGCCTCGGAGATGCTCAGGCACGAGTGAAGATTGATGTCATCCCAACAGGCGCCCTCTCCGTTGATCTAGCGCTGGGGACTGGCGGACTGCCTCGTGGTCGGGTTGTTGAAATTTACGGCCCGGAATCGTCGGGGAAAACCACATTGATGCTGCATGCCATCGCGAATGCCCAAAAGGCGGGCGGTCTTGCCGCGTTCATTGATGCAGAACATGCTCTGGACCCTGCTTACGCAAAAAAGCTGGGTGTGAACCTGGATGATCTCCTCGTTTCACAGCCGGACAGTGGTGAAGAAGCCCTGACCATTTGCGAAACACTTGCACGCTCAAATGCAATTGACATTATCGTGGTCGATTCTGTTGCTGCTCTCGTCCCGAAAGCGGAACTTGAAGGCGAAATGGGCATGGCAACCATGGGTATGCAGGCCCGTCTGATGAGCCAGGCTCTTCGCAAACTTACCGCCATCCTGAGCAAATCCAAAACGCTCTGTATCTTTACGAACCAGATGCGCGAAAAGGTGGGCGTTATGTTCGGCAGTCCGGAAACCACCCCCGGTGGTAAAGCTTTGAAGTTCTACGCCAGCGTCCGAATTGATATTCGCCGCAAAGATGCCATTAAGGATGCTGCCGGTAATGTAATCGGAAACAACGTTAAGGTGAAGGTCGTGAAGAACAAGGTGGCGCCTCCGTTCGTTGAGGCGGAATTCGAAATTTTGTATAACCACGGCATCAACAAAGAAGGCAGCATCATTGAGTGCGGTCTCACTGCAGGCGTTGTCGATAAAAAAGGCGCGTGGATCCAGTTTCAGGGTGAACTAATCGGACAAGGCAAGGATGCCGCTCGTCTGGCGCTAATGGAGAAACCCGAAATTGCTAAGAAGATTGTTGACGCCATCCTCGCCAAGCGCGAGGCACCCCCGGAAAAGGCCGTGGCCGTGGCGGCGTAACGGCGCTGAACTTTTTCCAATCGGAGAGGCTCGCCCTCAGCACTTTACTGCTGAGGCTTAAGCAGCGTTCCTTTGTCATCTGCCCAGACCTGCTGAAGGTTTCCGTTCCGGCGGATATTCAATTCATAGAACGTTCTTGGTTTGATGCCTTCCACTGCGGTGTCGCCGAGCTGTTGTTGAATGCGTTGGCGAATTGAGTTCGGGATCCCCTGGGTCTCGCCCGGATCCTGAGTTTGTTCCAGTCTTTGAATATTTCGCTCTTCTTCATTCGCGCCAAATTCGTCCCGTCGCGCACCGGCTGCTTCGTTGATTTGTTCTCCACTCTGGAGTGCGTCTCCGCTTTGCTGGTTTTGCGCTACATTCCGGGCTTGCCCCGAAGGTGGATTCTGAACCGAACCTTCACTGCGATCTGCCCCAGCGACCTCGTTCATCTGCGCCCCGGTGCCCACGATATGCATGCTGAGCGGGCTTCCATCTTCGGCCATTCGAAGCGTCGTCTCAGTGTTTTCACCTTGAAACTGAGCCCGGTAGATCGTCATTCCATTCAGTTGATGGGCAGATAAATCTCGCAAATGGGCCGATCCAGCATGCCTCATGACTTGTTCTTTCACTTGTTCAGGAGCCTTGTCCAAGGCTGTCTTGCCCGGGGGCGCTTGGTTTTCCTGGGAAGAAGGTTGGGAATGCTGTTGTTGGGACGGTGTTTGACTCTGTTGTTGTGCGCAAAGGCCTGACACACCTAGCAAAGCCCCGAGAGATAAAATAATTCGCTGCATAGATCCTCCTCATCTAAAGAATCACCTCAGGAAGGGAGTGCAATGCGGAGAATCCCTGACAGAGTTGGGGAAAGTTCCCAGTGTTCAGTATTCAGAACTGGATAGCTCCGCTCAGGTGCTCACTACCCCTTGATGACGTGTTTACAGACGGGCCGATGCCATGGAATTCTTCCTAAAATTGGAAGTAGATGAAGGACTGCGAATCAAATGCTCCGAGAACCATGATCAGATAGAAACAGACCAGGTAAAACCCAGCCTGCACAATGACAGGACTCTCGCGGACCACGTTTAAGTTGTTTTTTCGGAACTGAATCAATTGCACCAGGAGGAGTAACGCACAATAAACGAGCACCTTTGCTATAACTGCCAGTGCAGCGGGACTCATCTGAACCGAGAATAGGGCGCGCGTCATTTCGGCGAGTTGACTAAAGCTATTTGCGCGAAAAATGAGCCATCCGTATAGGGTAAGCAGGAACATGAAACCGATCCGGGTCCATCGCCACGCAAACTGCCCGACGCCAGTCTGCGGTGCGATTTTCTCAAGGAACGGCAAGGCCGCGCGATGGAGACAGAGCAACGAACCATGGTAGAAGCCCCAAATCACAAAAGTCCACGAGGCACCATGCCAAAGACCTCCAAGCACCATTGTGAGCATGAGGTTGACGTAAGTGCGGACTTCTCCTTTGCGACTCCCGCCCAATGAGAAATAAAGATAATCCCGCAGCCAGGTGGAAAGACTGATGTGCCAACGACGCCAGAAATCCTGCGGACTGGTGGCGAAGTAAGGCAGGTTGAAATTCAGCATCAGATCAAAACCCATCAATTTGGCGGTGCCCCGCGCGATGTCCGTGTATCCGGAGAAATCTCCGTAAATCTGGAAAGCGAAAGCCAATGCGCCCGCAAATACCTCTGTGGCTGTGAAATTCCCGGTTTTGGAAAAAATCGGGTCGGTCAGCAGCGCCATGTTGTCAGCAATGACCATCTTTTTGAACAATCCCCATAAAATCAGATAGAAGCCTTCAGAGAAATGTTCGCGGGTCACCACCCTTGGATGGGCAACTTGTTTGATCAGTGAATCTGCCCGCTGAATCGGTCCGGCGACCATGTGAGAAAAGAAGGCAACGGACAGTGCGAAGTCGGAAAAGCGGGGGGATGGCTCTATATCCTTCCGATAGATATCGAGCGTGTAGCTCATGGATTGAAACGTGTAGAACGAAATGCCTACGGGCAGGACCACAGTCAGAGTCGCAAAACTGGGGGTGTAACCTAACGTTTGCATCAATGAGCGCAGGCTTTCCGCAAAAAAGCCGTAGTACTTAAAGATCGCAAGGAATCCCAGGTTGAACAGGATACTCCAGCACAGAATGACTTTGCGGCGTCGCTGATCCGGAGTCTCATGCAGCAGTTTGCCTACATAAAAATCCACCGCCGTGGAGATGAAAATCAGTGAAAGAAAGCGCCAGTCCCAGCAGGCATAGAAAAAATAGCTCGCGACAATGAGCATTCTATTTTGCCCACGATGTTTCAGAGAAAAATAGAGCGCCAAGACGACCGCAAAGAATACCGCAAACTGCAGCGTGTTAAATAACATGGCACAAACAATTGAGCACGAACCTCATGGCAAAAAAACAGCATTATATTCCGAAGCGGGATTCGCAGTGTCAATGCCATTGTCCGCCCAGCACGGATCCATCTGGTGCTACCGCACGATTCTATCGAGTAGTGCTCACGCAATAAGAATGGAGTCGCACATCGCAAAAGGGCTTCATGCAGTGGAGCGTGAAGCCTTTTTTCGCTTCCGGGGTTCATGGGTCATTTTTAGGGCGTGATTTAAAACGGGTGAGATGGTGCAGTAAATAAATAGAACGTTGGTAACCCCCTCCGGTTGTACTCGGACTACGCCTCCATCTCCGCGTTGGATTACACCCACCCCTGATTAGAAGCCGGCTACTACCCGCAATGGTATGACAAACACGAACGGATCGACCCCGCATTCCCGAGAATGGTATAGCAAACGCGATTGGTTTGACCCCACATTCCCGAGAATGGTATAGCGAACGTGATTGGTTCGACCCCACATTCTGCACGCTGGGAAGGGTTCCCAGCCCATTATTTGC
>JBKJKE010000031.1:0-4812 GCA_046597605.1 Limisphaerales bacterium
CCGAATTTCGAGGGTGTTATTATGGTGGTTCACACCTATAGCGACCCTTCTCCGCAGGTGCGTTGTTAGCACATGTTTTTTTGCAGGAACGCGGGAAGTTTTTCCTCACTGTAACCCGGTGGGGAAGGCCTTCCTTCGAGGCGAAAACATGTTTTCAAAAAACTAAAAACTTAAGCAAGAAAGGCTATTACATGAATCAGGATAACAATCGAACGAACAAAACGAAAAAAGGCGCGGACGAGAATCGTGATCCAATTTCAGGGGCAACAGGTTCGCACCCGGTGGGTACCGGCCTGGGAGCAGTCGCGGGCGGAGCTGCCACCGGGGCGGTCGTAGGCAGCGTGGCTGGCCCTATCGGAACCGCGGCCGGAATTGTGGGCGGTGCCATCGTCGGTGGCTTGGCTGGCAAAGGGGTCGCGGAGGCGATTAATCCAACGGAGGAAGATGCTTATTGGCGGGAGCGTCACAGCACACAGACCTTTGCGCGCAATCGGCCTTATGAGGATTTCAGCCCGGCCTACCGTACCGGCTACGAAGGTTACGGGCGCTATGGAAACAGTCGCAGTTTTGATGAATGCGAAATAGAATTGCGCCAGGATTACGAACGCACTAAAGGTCGTTCGAATATTGCCTGGGACGACGCACGGTACGCAGCGCGTGCCGCCTGGCAGAAAGTTTCAGGTAATTATGAACGCTTGATTGGCTTCGACGTCCAGGATCAGTCTGGAAATAAAATCGGAGACGTGCACAATTTGTGGGTCGACGAAAGTGGGCAACCTGCCTTCCTCGGAGTTAAAACGGGATGGTTGTTCGGCAAAAATCACGTGGTGCCAGTAGGTGCCGCACAGGTCAATGATCGCCAGCGGATTGTCCGGTTGTCCTACTCAGAAGAGAAAATTAAAGCTGCTCCTTCATTCGATGCCGATTCAACCCTGAGCGATGCCGATGAACAACGGATCTACAGCTATTACGGCACGCAACGTCCGCAGTTCCGTCGCCAACAAGACATGCAGGGACAACTGCCGCCGCAAAAACCGGCGCAAGGCATGCGAGAAACGTCCGCGGCCGGCACTCGCGAAGCAGCCACGATCAAACTGAGTGAAGAACAGTTGAAGGTCGGCAAACGAGAGGTGGAAGCAGGCGGAGTACGTTTACGGAAAGTCATCCGCACTGAAATCGTCAACCAACCTGTTGAACTGAAGCGCGAAGAAATTGTCATCGAGCGTGTTCCTGCCAGTGGCACCACTGCAGGCAAGGCAACCTTCGAAGGGGAGGATGTCTACATTCCGTTGCGCCGCGAAGAAGCCATCGTGGAGAAAGAGGCCCGCGTTCGGGAAGAAGTGCGTGTTTCCAAAAAATCTCAAACCGAACGTCAAACGGTGGCCGGCGAGGTGCGCAAGGAAGATGTGGAGATAATCGAAGGACAGGAGAAGCCCCGCTTCACAGGAGAAGGAGAAGCGACTCGCCAACCCGGGCGCTATGAACCGAAGGAACGTGGTAAACGATAAACCTTTTCCGGAATACTGACCTGACAGCCGCCTGCATTTCGGGCGGCTGTTCTCCCCATTACTCCAGATCGGCCAGCATCTGTTCCATCTCGGCTAGTGGTCCCTCATGATGCTGTTCAATGGCGAGTTCTTTTGCGCGTTCGAAGGCAGCCTGGGCGGCGGGCTTATTGCCAAGGGCCAATTCACACTTTCCTATTAAAATCTGAACCACCATCCAATCCGGCTTTTTCGTGATCGCCAATTCAAACTGTTCTTTCGCTTTCTGGATCTCGCCGATGTCGAAATAGGATTTGCCGAGACTGAACCGCGCCAACTCATTTTGCGGGTACTGTTCCAAAAGTTTTTTGTGGCGTTCGATCGCGTCGTTCATGGCGAGAGACAACCATTTCGGATGTGTTCCGTCAAACTGTGAGGCGCGACGAGTGTCTCGCGCGTGTAGTGTGGAAAGGGGAATGGATTAAGCCTTCTCCGTTTTGGCCCCGATTGCGGCCCCTTGGCATTAGCCCTAACGTGGTCATCGTTGGTTCAGGATTATGTCCATCGACGCAAAGACTAATTCAGTAGAAGCAGGTGCTTACACGTCGCAATCGCCCTCGCAGGTTAATCATCCTGGTTCTGGTTCTTCTGCCCCGGAGAAATTGCTGCATGTGCTCGTGCTTGAAGATGTGGAGCCGGACGCGGAGCTGATGCAGCGTGAGCTGAAGAAAGCGCAAATTCCATTCGTGGCGCAGCGGGTGGAAAACCGGGAAGACTTTTTGCAGAGTCTTCGCGAGTTCAAGCCAGACGTCATTCTTTCTGATTTTTCCATGCCGCAGTTCACCGCCCTCGAGGCGTTGCGTCTTTTGCATGCTTCCAATATTGATCTTCCGTTCATCCTCGTGACTGGCTCGCAATCTGAAGAGGTGGCGGTTGAGTGCATGAAAGAAGGCGTGGATGATTACATCCTCAAAACGAGTTTGATTCGATTGCCCTCCGCAGTCACCAATGCAGTGCGCAAGAGAGAAGCCGAACGGCAAAAGGAAAGAGCCAGTGATGCCTTGCGACAGAGCGAGGAACATTTCCGATCTCTCATTGAGAATGCCCAGGATATCATCGCTGTGCTGAACATTGATGGCACCTTTCGCTATGCCAGTCCGTCGGTCCGGGTATTAGGCTATCGTCCTGAAGAATTGATTTCACGGAGCCTCATGAATTTCGTCGCACCGGACGATGCTCAGGAGATGACCACGATCTTTCACCAGATCCTCACCAAAACGGGCACGGTCCGGACTTTCGAATTCTTGTTTCGTCACAAGGACGGTTCATGGCGCGTGCTTGAAGTGATCGGAACGAATATTCATGCCCACACGGAGAACATCGGATTGGTGCTGAACGCCCGCGATGTTACGGAGCGCAAAGAGGCGGAAACCGCGATCGATAAGCTGGCAGCTTTTCCGCGGCTCAACCCGAATCCCATCTTTGAACTTTCCGCGGAAGGGCGGTTAAATTATTTCAACCAGGCTGCGGCCGAAATGGCCAAAGCTCTTGGTAGATTTCATCCCTCAGAAATTCTGCCTTCGGACACGGGGTCGGTTGCAAAGGAATGTCTCACCAACGGTCGAAACAATCTTCATCGCGAAACCACCGTTGCCAACCGCATCCTGTCCTGGTCGTTCTTTCCGATTATTGCCCAACAAGTGGTGCATTGTTACGCCACGGATATCAGTGAGCGAGTGCAGTTGGAAAACCAGCTGCGTCAATCGCAGAAGATGGAGTCGATCGGACAGTTGGCGGCTGGTGTCGCCCATGATTTTAACAACATTCTGACCCTGGTGCAGGGCTACGCAGGAATGCTGCTCGCGGAACCGAATCTGACCCCGGACATGACCGATTCGCTTCAGCATATTTCCGCGGCCTCCCAGAGGGCGGCCAATCTGACCCGCCAGTTGCTTGTGTTCAGTCGCAAGCAAATGATGCAGATGCAGGACCTGAATCTGAACGAGGTGATCGAAAGTGTCGCCAGTCTATTGCGTCGCTTGCTGCGGGTGGATCTGACATTGAGCGTCCACTACGCTCCGAACCTTCCTCCTATCCAGGCGGATTCTGGAATGATTGAGCAAATCTTGATGAATCTGGTGGTCAATGCCCGGGATGCCATGCCGCGAGGCGGAAAAATCAGCGTGGGCACCAGTGAAGTGGTGATCAATGAGGCACAAGTCCATGCGAATCCTGAAGCGCGTGTTGGAAATTTTGTCTGCCTCCGGGTCTCCGACAATGGAGCCGGAATCCCTCCCCAACTTCTCGCCCGCATTTTCGAGCCCTTTTTTACGACCAAAGATGTCGGCAAAGGAACGGGCCTGGGACTTGCAACCGTTTATGGAATCGTTAAGCAACATCAGGGGTGGATTGAAGTGCTTAGCCAGGCGAACATGGGAACCACCTTTCGGATCTTTTTGCCCTCACTCGACCGAGCGCCGATTGTCGAAACGCCAACGCCGAAAACAGAAGATGTTTCGGGAGGGTCTGAAAAGATCCTGATCGTTGAAGACGAGCCCGACCTGCGCACTTTGGTCCGCGAGATTTTGCTTCACTATGGTTATGAAGTTTTGGAAGCAGGGTCTGGCCCGGAGGCACTTCCCATCTGGCAAAAGCATTCTGCCGACATCGACCTGTTACTTACCGACCTCGTGATGCCGGGGAATATGACCGGTCGTGAACTGGCGGAGAAGCTGCGTAGCCAACGTCCCGACCTGAAGGTGATCTATACCAGTGGCTATAGCGTCGAGACTTTAGGTAAAGATTTTGCGATCAAACGGGGGGTAAATTTCCTGCCCAAACCCTACCAGCCGATGACTCTTGTCAAAATGGTCCGTGAGTGTTTGGACGCCAAAAAGCCGCGTTGAAGACCCGAGCGTAGATGGATCTGCGAAAGGTTTTGCCCTGAGGTCAGAATTCCTTTTCGCGTATTTTGCGTATTTCGCGGTTTAATTCTTCTGTTCTCTCGTTTTTTGCTGCTATCTCGAAGTCCTGGCCCACCCCACGAGTGTGGGGAGAACTGCACGACGCATCCAGAACCCGCCGATTCGGTCGGACCATCCCCACGCGTGTTGGGAGAACTCCAACAACGGCTCACACGAAAGTGTTACGAACTTATTTAACATCGTATTTTTCCCCTTATTGGGATCGTAGGGATTTCGGCCGAATGGCTGGGATGAGATCGTAAAACGTGGCCGAATAACCGTGCTTTGGTCGTACGCGTACGACGGGAATGGCCGAACCAAAGTGGCATCGAAGTTTTCACCGGATTGGTATCGTAAATGTCCGA
>JBKJKE010000211.1:0-3951 GCA_046597605.1 Limisphaerales bacterium
GTTTATTGTGGATGCATGGAAAATAACTTATGAACAAGGGCGATGTCTATTGTCAGTTTGTCGGGATCTCCAATTAGAACACTTTAATAAGTCATCACTTTCAACTGATCCTCTAGATGAACCAAATTCTAATGAAAAATTATCAGTGCATGAACCAGTAAAAATTTGGCAAGATGCAAAACGTTTTCTACCGCAAAAAATTGCGCAAGCAATCGTAGCTTATCAAGCTGCCTTAAAAGATGAAGTAGGGGAAATAACTAGACTAGTATATTAATAGTTAGCCCTATTGTAGACAGGGCTAATAACCCGCTAATAAATGGCGCAGGCAGATAACAAACCTAAAATTTAATTCTCCTCCGACAGAATCTAGAAAAGCCCACATTAAGAACAATCAGATAACGTAATCTAAAATTAAGGGACTAATGAAACCCGTTTGATATCGTTCGTGATTTAGAGGTCGCCTACGATAACAAACGCACCCAGTCCCTTGATTAAAGCTTATCACGAGATCACATAAATACCAGGTTTCATTAGCAAAGGATTGCTATGGAACTAACACCACGACTATTTCTGTGCGCGCTCTGCTACGAGCAAGTCATTATTTGCAGCCACTGCGATCGGGGTAATGTTTATTGCAGTTTTTCCTGTTCATTCACAGCACGAAAAAAGTCGTTACGTGAAGCAGGGATTCGATATCAACACAGCCTCAAAGGCCGATTAAATCATGCCTTACGTCAGCGTCATTATAGGCAACGATTACGGGATTGTAAAAATAAAATGACGCATCAGGGTTCCCGCAAAACTATCCAAGATGGTTTACTGTCGTCGGTCAAAAACAAGACAACAAAGACTGACAATAGGCAGACAAATAGTCCGATAATCTGTTGTTTGTGCCATGCAACTGTCTCCTCTTTGCTGCGTTCAAGGTTTTTACGCTACGGAGCTCCCAAAAAAGCACACTCTTTATCGTCTTGTTCTCGACCACCCTGATAACTATATTAATAAGGAGTGGAGCTATGAGCATTTCAGATGAGTTACAAGCCAATATATTGCGCTATTACCACGTTGAAAAATGGCGTGTGGGCACTATTTCATCCCAGTTAGGCGTGCATCACAGCACGATAAAACGCGTTTTGTCAGAAGCAGGCATTCCCAAGAGGAAAGTCCTTATACAATCGTCAATGATAGATCCGTACTTATCGTTTGTAATGGATACCTTGCAACGTTACCCAACCCTGACAGCAAGTCGTCTGTTTGCCATGGTTCAGGAGCGTGGCTATCCAGGCGGCGTTGATCATTTTCGTCATCTCATCTCCTGTTATCGGCCAAGGCCGGCAGCAGAAGCCTATTTACGACTAAGAACTTTGCCGGGTGAGCAAGCACAAGTCGATTGGGGGCATTTTGGGTATATGACCGTTGGGCAGGCAAGGCGACCATTGATGGCTTTTGTCATGGTATTAAGTTATTCCCGGAAAATTTATCTGCATTTTTACCTCAATCAACGAACAGAAAATTTTTTACGTGGTCATGAAAATGCCTTTCAGGCTTTTGGTGGCGTGCCTCGTGTGCTCTTATATGACAACCTCAAAAGTGCCGTGTTAGAACGTCAGGGAGATGCTATTCGATTTAATCCTACCTTGCTGGCGTTTGCCGCTCACCACCGCTTTGAACCGAGACCTTGCGCTGTCTACCGTGGCAATGAAAAAGGTCGGGTGGAACGAGCCATTCGGTATGTTCGTGATAGTTTCTTCGCAGCACGTACCTATCGCGATTTAGATGATCTCAATGATCAGGCAACGCATTGGTGTGAAACACAAGCCGCCAACAGGCCTTGTCCCGAAGATAAAACAAAGTCTGTCAGAAATGCGTTTCAAGATGAGGAACCGCAGTTGATAGCCTGTCCTGACAACCCATTTCCAGTTGATGAAATAGAAACCGTGCATATCGGCAAAACACCCTATGCCCGCTTCGATATGAATGACTATTCTGTCCCGCATGATCATGTGCGAAAAACGTTAACTGTCCATGCCACGTTTGATGTAGTAACCATTTTGGATGGAACAACCGTGCTGGCCAAACACCCTCGCAGTTATGACAAGGCAAAACAGGTTGAATGTGCAGAACATATTGAAACGCTCATTGCGCGCAAAAAACAGGCACGATTGCATCGTGGCCAAAGCCGGTTAACCCATGCGATTGACTGTGCAGGCACTTTCTTAGATGCAGCAGCTCTACGTGGTTATCCACTAGGTTCGACAACTAGTCAACTGCTGTCTTTACTGGACGATTATGGAGCCAATGAACTGGATGAGGCTATGAAAGACGCACTGGTTCGCGGCGTACCGCACCCCAATGCAGTCAGGCTGAGTTTGCAGAGACGGCAAGATGAGCGCCATCAACCACCGCTGGTCGTCTTGCCTGTATCTGACAACAAACGAGTCAATGAACTTATCGTAAAGCCACATAAATTAAGCGATTACGATGTACTTAATCAACTAGAAACCATGGAGGAAAAGTAATGATGTTACCTGATTTATTACTGCAGCGTGCAAAAGCACTCAAGCTTCATGGCCTCATCAGTCACTGGGATGAAGTGGTCGATT
This sequence comes from Limisphaerales bacterium, assembly GCA_046597605.1. Lineage (GTDB taxonomy): Bacteria > Verrucomicrobiota > Verrucomicrobiia > Limisphaerales > JACDHS01 > JACDHS01. The sequence goes on from JBKJKE010000211.1 coordinate 2,604, forward strand.
CTGTATGGCTTGAAAAACTTATCGGCTGGGAAGAGTTGTATCGTTCTCAAAAAAGCCTGGACAGCCGTCTACGAAGTGCACGCATCGGTCGCTTCAAACCATTGGCTGACTTTGACTGGAGCTGGCCAAAACGTTGTGACCGGGATGTCATTGAGGAATGGATGCAGTTGAATTTTATGAAAGACGCGACCAATGTCATTTTATGTGGTCCCAACGCAGTAGGCAAAACAACGATAGCCCGTAATATCGCTTATCAAGCTATCTTGAAGGGCCACACTGCATTGTTTACAACAGCTGCAGCCATGTTAAATGAGTTGGCTTCCATTGATAGTGACAGCGCGCTGCGTCGTCGTATTAAAAGCTACGTGCACCCTGCGCTGCTCATCATCGACGAGGTCGGTTATCTGTCCTACTCCAATCGTCACGCCGATTTGTTGTTTGAAATCATCTCTCGACGCTACGAAGAAAAATCAACGCTTATCACCACCAACAAACAATTTAATGAATGGCGTGAAATATTCCCTAATGCGGCTTGCGTCGTATCCATCGTTGACCGACTTGTTCATCACGCTGAAATCGTCAATATCGAGGCCGAATCATTCCGACTTAAGGAATGGAAAGACAACAGCGCTAAAAAAACAGCCGAGCGAGCTAGAAAAAAGAAATTAATCAAAACAGAGGAAAATAATCATGCGTGACATCATGTTAGAGGCTTTATTACCATACTCCATGTCGGATGAAGCCGCATATAAGTTGGTGAGCTTTTTTGGAGATCTGACTCGTACCTTAGAGTCTATCTATCATGTTCAGATACAACGCCACCATCGCAAGGTGGAATCGGAATTTTATTGTTCTATGTCTGACGTAATGAAGGAGGAACCTCCGTTTTAGATCCAACTGCTTTTTGTTGTAAAGGTTAGATCAAGGGCAGCGTTATACGCAAACCTTGATCAATTTAATCCTGCGCCATATATCCGCGCTTTTAGACCACCGTTAACACCTGATGCTGCTTGCTCGATAATATCTGGTAATTCACTATTTTCTTCTAAAGCGTAACCATTCATATCAAGAAAATAGGTAGCGCTCAAGAAGGAAGTTCGTTTATTGCCATCAGGAAAAGCATGTGCTTTCGCAATGCCAATAATGTAGATAGCGGTTAATTCAATGATATCATTGACGCTTTCATAATGATGATATTGTTCTGCACGTTTAATAGCGGACTCAAGCTTGCCAATATCAGTTATTGGTGCGGCTGATAATATTTCACTTTGGATAAAGATCACATCGTCTACAGTTAGAAAAATTAATTCCATTATTTATCCGCTAAAGCTTTAATGGTTGCAGTATG
>JBKJKE010000045.1:0-5398 GCA_046597605.1 Limisphaerales bacterium
GGGCGTGGCATTCTCAGCATTCGGCTCTGCTTCGACTGTTCGCAATACACACTTTCAAACATGTAGTGCATAAAAGTACAAGTCTTTTCGGAAATTATTTTTGAGAATCGCTATAGCTCGCCAGTTTTACAAAAGCATAGATTGAGATCCATCGCCATTACGGCAGCAACGACCGGATCATTGCCGCAGTTTCAAGTCCGCAAACGATTTTGCATCCACGGCATCAAACAAACGGCGTATCGCACGCAACTGATAGTTCAGCCACGCCGCGAAGAGGGAAACAATAAGCGCAAGTGCCCCGATACTGTCGGGCAATTTATCCGAATATACTGCCATGAGTGCTACCAATCCCATGCCGAGGACGACTCCGAAGCACGATTTCTCCATGTCCCTTACCGCCTCTGCATCAGTTCGCGCCTGCCATGGGATTAGAATGCGACGCCACCGTGCGGTAAACCGTTCAGCTTCCAGAATAGTCATAGTTAGTTGGGGTCGCCCTGTTCAAAGGAACTCGTTATTTAGCCGCCCTTAAAAATGCAATCAGATCCGCTAGTTCCTGGGTGCTCAACTGTTCGTTCAGTCCGCCCGGCATCACAGAAGTGGTGCCCGGACGAATTTCGCGAATATCTTTGCGCGCAATTTTCATCTCCGTCCCGGGCCCCGTTGCAAAGGTGATTTCCTCGCGGCCATCAACTGTGATGATCCCGCTAAAATCTTCTCCATCACTCGTGACCACCACAAATGGTTCGTAGCTGCGCACAAAACTGGCGCTCGGATACACAATCGCTTCCAGCAAATCTCGTTCGCTACGGATCTGGCCAATCTTCGTCAGGTCAGGACCGAGCCGTCCACCGCCATATCCGATCGCATGACACGCGATGCACGCCGCTTTCGGACTATTAAAAATCAAATGCCCGCGTCGCACATCCCCCCCCTTCAAGGAAGCGAGTAGCGTGTTCAAATGGTCCGTTTGCTTTTGCCAATCACCTCGAAGCGAATCGATCAAAGGTATCGCGTTTTGCTGGACCGTTGCGGGGAATTTCGCAAAAAATGTCTTGAGCTGTTCGGCGCCGAGGCCCGAGGCAGCTTTCGAGGCCTGCAGCACTTCGATCAGTTTAAGACCGACAGCATCACCTGGCTTTTTTCAAAAGCAGAAAGCACTTTGGCAAGTTCCATGGGGCCGACCGCTTTGACATCCTCCACCAGGAGCGCTAGTTGCTCGTCGGTTAGTTGAGCCTTGCTCAAAACGCCAACCGCTAGGGTGCGAGTGGTGACGGGTTGTTCGGGATGAATTTGTTTTCGAATGAAATCGAACAACGGTGCAGAGAGCGATTGCGATCCGGCCACTGCACTCAGGGCCATCAGTCGCACGTCCACGGGATGTGCAGAATCCTCCGCCACTCGCACCAGTGCAGTCCCCAGTTCCACCGCCTGCTCGGGTGCCGCAGGAACGGCGCGCGCCGCACGGACGGCTTCGTGAATCAACGCCGTCTCATTTGTTTGTAAAAGGCTCGTGAATTGTTTACTCCAGGACGCGGGTGCTTGTGCAATGCCCGCCTGCGTCATTGCCTTCAACACGATCACTTTCCCTTCACGTCCAACAGTCGTATCCGCAAGGGCCGTAGCCAACAGTTCCTGTATCGTCGGGTTGCCAGCGAAGGTGACCAACTCACGAACCACCCCTTCTCCCGCATTGCTGTTTTGTTGATTGGTAAGTTTCTCTTTGAAGTAGCTGGCCAGAGCTACTCCCCAGTCCGGATGGTGCCCGATTACCCACAATGCCGCATCACGCACCGGTCCGTTCGTCGAGGACAGGAGAGGGATTACTTGCTCGGGTTTCAAATGACCGTTGCCCATTTGATCCAGGGCGATCAGTGCGATGCGTTGGGTCGCCGGTTTAGCCAACCTTTCGGCAGTGGCATCAGGATCATTGAGTTCCAGTAACGCGTAGGTGCTCGAATGCTCAAGAATCCTGTCCACCGGGCCGCCCGGCGTAGTCGCATCCCAGAGGCGACGCATCCCATAGGAGCGATCACCGATGCGGCCAAAGGCTTCAACGGCAGCACGGCGCATCGCCAGATTGGAACTCCCCAACGCATCGGCCATTCCCACGGTCGCCGGAAACGCGGCAGCGGCATAAATCGCATCCCGATCCCGCCAGAGGCCAATGGAATAAATCGCGGTTTGAGCAACCGAGTCGTCAGGCCGCAAAAGCGAGTGGGCCCCGCTTGGAAATGCGGCGTAAATCGCCTCACGCGCTTTTGGATCATCGATTTGCGTCAGTGCCCAGACGGCATTCCTGCGAGCGTCTTCTGATTTTGAGTTGAGCAGAGTCTGATGCAAAGCGGCGATTGACTCCGTCTTGCGAGAGGCAAGTTGATGAGTCGCTCGCGTTACCACGCGAGGACGGGGATCATCGAGGAACTGCACAAGGCCTTCGGGAGTAGCATTCTTCCAATCGACCTTCATGCCGCGGGGGTCAGCTGTCTTCTTTGCGTTCGTGCGCCGAACGCGATAGATCGCCCCGGTGAGATCGGGCTTCCAGAGTTGCGAAGTCGGGCAACACAATTTGTACCACCCGCCCGTGTCGATCACGAGCAAACTTCCATCGGCATCTTCCAGCACGCAGGTAGGATGAAAGTCGGGACTGTCTGATGTCAGGAATGTTTTGTCCTGGGTGCGAAAGGTCGCTCCGCTTGATTCCAAAAGATGGCGCGTGACACTGTGAAGGTTGAAATTACACACGAACAGATTCTGCCCAAACTCCTCGCCCCACCCCTTCGACCGATACTGTATGATGCTGCAGGGCGCAGCCGATCCGAGATGCGTCATGATCGCCATGAGATCGCCCGTCCTTTTGTGGCCATCCAGGACTGCGTTCACCTTTCCAAAAACGCCGCCGTAAACTGCGTGCAGAATGCCGTCGCGTTTCCCGGCTTCGGGCAGTTGAAAGAACGTCCCGACGACAAGGCGTTCGCCTGTTGGGGTAAACTCAATTCCGACAGGGTTGTCCATCCCGCCTGTCATCACTGGTTCGAAGTGGGAACCATCAGGACGTGCTCGAAAGATATGCGAGGCGCGAGTGATAAATGGCTTTCCGTTTACCTGGTAGGTTTGTTCGGCGAAAGCGCCTTTGCACCAATAGATCCATCCATCTGGTCCAAGATACGGACCATGCAGATCATTCGCACAACCGGTGAGAGTTTTTCCGCTAAACCATTCCTCCCGCTTGTCAGAGACCCCATCGTCGTCGGTATCAGTCAGCTTCCAAATGCTCGGAGGCGCGCTGACATAAAGAGATCCGTCAAACCACATTGCCCCTTGCGGCAACATCAGTTTGTCGGCGAAGAGGGTCTTGCGATCGAACTTCCCGTCTCCATCCGTGTCTTCCAGGCGAACGACACTGTGAGGTTTGTCTGCCAGTTGTTTCTGGACGTTGTCATTGGATCCGGAAGAGAGGGTGACGTAGAGCCGGCCTTCTTCGTCGAAATCCATGCTGACCGGCCGTTCGATCAACGGACCGCCTGCGACCAATTCCACCTCAAAGCCATCCGGAACATTCAAGGTTTGCCCCGGGAATTTAAAATCAGCCGCAAGCAGTAAAAAACCGGCGTTCAAGGAGGCAAAGGCAGCAAAGGTGCAAATCCATTTCATAATGTTCTTCAAAGACTGCAACCCCCGTTCCGGGGTTTTATATCCCGAAAGCCTTTCAATATCTTAACTGGTGCTTTTTCGCGCGAAAAAGTCGTATCTGAGTCTCCGGCAGAACTTTTTCACATGAAAAAGTCGTTTCTGGATCTTAGATGGGATTCTTTTGCATAAAAAAGTCATTTTGGAATCTCCGCCGGACCTTCTGCGTACGAAAAAGTCGGATCTGAATCTTCGGCCGGATTTTTTCATATAATAAAGTGGTTTCTGAATCTCAGATGGCACCCTTTTGCATAAAAAAGTCGTGCCTGAATCTCAGATGGAACTTTTTCGCATAAAAAAGTCGCGTCTGAGTCTCCGGCGGAGGTTTTATCTTCCGTAAAGTGGTTTCTACAGGGAATGGGAGAGCGTGTCCCACCATTCCCGAATTACCTTAATAACCCGGCAGCATGTTCACGCTGACCATCCGGGGCGACACACGGGACAGCTCGCGACCGGCTTTGTCGTAGACAATTCCCAGCAAATGAAAGCTCCCGGGAGCCACCAGGTCATTTGGCCATTGCGCAGTCGCCCGCTGGAAATTCCCGTCCTTCTCAAACGTTTCGATTTTCGCTTCGAAGTCCCCAACGTTCTTGCCATCCATACGCAATACACGAAAAACAACCTTGCCGATTTCAGGGCGGTTCGGCGGAAGCGCCATCATCGCCGTGATCTGCGGTTTGGTCGGCTGGGACCAGGCAGTATCGGCCCGTATCGGAAACATAACCGGGCCGCAGTTCTGCCAATGTTCAGGCAAGAGTTGATCGACCAGCTGGATTTTGCCGAGGCTGGCTGGTTGTTGCACGGAGAGCGGGCTGCCAAAAACGAAACTACGGAAGAGACGCGGTTCACCATCGCTGTAGCAAAGCTCTGCATCCAGGGCGATCACTTTGCCAGCGGTCGCCTGAAATGCCGGAAAATTCGTCCACGGCATTTTAAATTCCACATCCATCCCGACGTCCGTTCTTTTCGCGGCTACTTCGACTCCGATCTTTTGAATGGCCTCCAGAAATCCAGGGCGCAGACAGAAGCGGGCTTGCACATTAGTCCCCTTCAAACCCGTCCAGTAGCAATGAGTCGCGCCAGCATCCTTATTCTTGGGCCATTCCTGGCTGCGAAAAGTTTGATCCTGACGCGCATCGAAGTACCACTCCACGGCATCCCCTTCCCAGAGCCGGTCATCCGGGGCATGGTTCGCTGGGTTTTGATCCAGAGTCCGCAGTGCCGCGTAAAAGGCTTCTCCATCCCACATATAGAAAAACTGGGCGGCGCGGTTGCGCAAACCCGCGTTGGGATCCTTCTTTCCGGAATTCTCGGGTTGGAAATATTCAAGGGGGGTCGCAAAAGCCTCTTTGAACTCCGCGAGGTCACCATCAATTTTCATTTCCTTCGGAGCACGGGTGGCGACGCCGCGCACATCAGCAGGTAATTTCGTCTGCGCGAAAGAAAATGAGCCCGAGCAAAGAAGAACTAAAGCCGCATGGGAAAGTTTCATGTTTCGGATGTTACAGCCGCGGTTGAGGCAGGCAAGTGCGGGATGCTGGACGGATTCAACCAAATACAGTCTAAGGCGGAACGATGCAGTTTGGAAAGGGACTTAACCACGGATAAACACGGATTTGCACGGATAATGGAGTGCCCTTTTCGCAATCTGTTGTTTGATTGAGCTCACCGAATAGTTCACGCGGCAAAGGCGATGAAAAGCACATCT
>JBKJKE010000054.1:0-7012 GCA_046597605.1 Limisphaerales bacterium
TGGCACACTCGTCACCAAGTGGTTCGGTGCGATGCTGCAAGATCAGAACTTCGGCGAAGGTTTCTTCATGGGAATCAACCACAGCGGTAAAGTGGAAGTGGACGCTTACGTCCCGCCTCCAACTCCGTAAGTTGAGTAACTTCGGTTACTGAACCCAATCTGACAATTCACACTCCCTCAGGCGCGAGCCTGAGGGAGTTTTTGTTTAATCAGTTCTAACAGCTGCAAGGACTTTCGGTCCAAGGGAGGGAAAAGCAGTAGAGAGCCTCTGATGGCACGAGTGCTCACCAGAGGAGTGATAACAGCTGCAATAGGCCCCGTAAACTGGCTGGAATGCAGCCCCAGAGTTGCATTTGAGCGAAACGTTTGCTTGTTCTTGAGTGCCGAAACTATAAGCTTAGTGCCTGTCATTAATTGAAATTTTCAGTGTAATCTGATCTATACGAAGGAGAGTTAAAATTGAAGCGGACCAAACACACCTGGCTATCCACCACAGTCACCATCGCAGCGGCTATTATCCTGCCCGCAATAACTCCCACAATTGCACAAGCACAACGCCTCTTAGGTATCGATGTCGCCGCCTGGCAGGAAAATATTGCGGTGACCAATTGGGCAACGCTCAAACGTGCGACCAATGAACAGGTGGATGGAGTGTTCGGGGATGGTCGAGATTTCGTTTTCCCACGATCCAGTCGTGGAGGGACCACCGGAATCGACACGCGGCAGGGAGGCTTCCCAGCCGGACAGAACACTTATTACGAGCTCTCCCAGCGCTACGATGATCCCTATTTCGTTCAGAATATTACCCGTGCGACAGACGCTGGCATGTTGGCCGGCCCATATCACTTCGCTCGGCTGGATGTTGTAGGAAGCACCACGCGCTCGGGTGGGATTCCGAATAATGGAACTGACGAAGCGAACCATTTTCTGCAAATGGCCGGCGGGTGGATGCGGCCCGGATATCTCCTGCCTGTATTCGATCTCGAATCCGGGAAGGACGACCGAACTGAGAACGAAGTCGCCATTTTTTGCATTGAATTTTCCGATCGAATCAATGCCGTGGCGGGTGTCCGACCAGTGATGTACATTAACGGCGCTTACTCCGATTACATTCGGGATTCCAGCATTCCATACGCAGTTGTTAATGCTTTCCCGGTTTTATGGATTGCCCGTTACGCTAATCAAACCAATGTCCCCTCAATTCCTGTGCAGACCGGGCATCCAAAAGATACCTTCGCGGGATTCTATGGTCCATGGGACGACGCTCCACGTCCGACGCATCCTTGGAATTTCTGGCAATATGCCAGCACCGCCCGGCTCAATGGCTATAAGAATGCAACCGCCAGTATCGACGTGAATGTGATTCAGGGCGGGAGGGAATTCCTGAAAGACCATCTGGTGCCGGCATTATGGATGAATAACAACAGTGGATCGTGGACCACTTTGGATAACTGGAACAGCGGACAGGCTCCAGTAGCTCCGGTGCAGGGCACGAATCAAACTGCGCGCGTTGGCCCGTTAACTCTCCCCGCCACCCGCCTTCCCGGCTCAAATGACACAGTTATTCTTGTGCGAACGAATGCGGACATCACGGTTACTCTAACTGGCGGCACGCACAACCTTCGCAAGCTCTACGTACAAGAGACTTTGAACATCACAGGTGGTTCGCTCACGGTTAACTATGTTCCGTCCTCCGACTCGACACCAATCTCAGCCCAATTCTCACGCCCTGTTGCACTCACGAATGATGCGCTTCTCAGCGTGCATACCTTGCAGGTGGATGGTTCAAACACGTTCACTTTGGGAGGTGGCACACTGGCAGCGAACAATGTCCAATTAATGCCGAACAGCACCGTCCCTGCCCGGTTGGTGGTGAACGGGAATGTAAATCTGAGCGGACTGTCCAACGGAGTTTCCACGATTACGAATGGCACAGGGACAGGAATCTCCGGCAACATTGACATGGGTGGCGGCACCCGCACTCTTAGCGTCCCAGCCGGACACGATGTAAACCTCTCGGCCCCAATCTTCAACGGTGGACTGACCAAGAGCGGTGCGGGCACTTTACGCCTCAATCGACCGAATGGGTATTCTGGCCCGACGACCGTTGAGAGCGGGATTTTGTTCGTTAACAACGTAACCGGATCTGGAACTGGCAGCGGGACAGTGGCGGTAAACGGCGGAACGCTCAGCGGGAGTGGCACCATCCAGGGAGCCATGACCGTAGCCAGTGGAGGCACCGTCTCCCCAGGCACAGCCCCATTAACCCCCCTTCGTAATCTTACCTTGAATGCCCCACCCACCCTGGGAGGAACAACTTTCATGGAAATCAATCGCAACGGCGGTTCGCCACAGTCTGACAAAATCACTCTGACGGCTGGAACTTTGAACTATGGTGGCACCCTGGTAGTTTCGAACACGGGAGTCGCGCTCGTCGGAGGTGAAATCTTCACCCTCTTTTCCGCGTCTGGCTACAGTGGCTCGTTTACAACACTTAACCTTCCGGCGCTCAGTGCCGGGTTGAATTGGTATCTCGGTCATCTGACGGTGAATGGCACGATCAAGGTGAATAGACAACCTGCCGCCAACCTCGTTTTGCTCACCAATACGGGCGGAGTTTCCTTCGAAATCCCGATTTCGAGCCTGACCGGCAACGTAACGGATCCTGACTCCGATTCTATTTCCCTCTCCAGCGTCAGCGTAACTACCAATGGGGTGACGATGACAACTAATGGTGCGTTTCTGTCCTACACGCTTAACACGTATGGCGCAGATGAATTCACTTACACAATCACCGATGGTCGCGGCGGGTTTGCAGCCGGCACGGCACGGATTTCTCCCTTTGCAGGCGGGTCGTTCAGAGGGGTGCCCACAATCAATGGCGGGTCAGTGACGATCCACCTTGCTGGCCAACCCAGTTCTACCAGCTATCTGGAGCGCTCGACCAATTTCGTGCAATGGGAAACGATCTCCACCAACGTGTTGCCCTCCAGCGGGGTGCTCGATTTCGTGGATCCAAGTCCTACTCCAGCCGCTCCCAGTGAAGTCTATTATCGGTTGAGATATTAGAAAGTTTAGCCTCTTACTCAACGCGAACTGCAGCTGGCTGCAGTTCGCGTTCTGTTTTTAAACGGAGCTGTCCGCAGGCAGCATCAATATCGTGCCCCTTTTCCCGACGAAGCGTTGCAATAACTCGTTCGTCCTCAAGCGCTGCCAGAAAGCGGTCTTGTACTTCCTCGCTTGGGCGGGCCCAGGGCAAACCTTCCACTGTGTTGTAAGGGATAAGATTCACCTTGGCATGCAGACGATGGGCTAACTTTGCGAGAGGTTTGATCTGGTCCAAACCATCATTCACATTGGCAATCAGGATGTATTCCAGCGTGATCATCTTTTCCTTCTTCTGCTGATAGTACTCACAGGCAGCAGTCAATTCAGCCAAAGGAAACTTGCGATTGACCGGCATGATCTCGGCGCGGACTTCGTCCGTCGCGCCGTGAAGGGAGATAGCGAGACGGAACTGAAATGGTTCATCTGCAAGCTTTCGGATCTGCGGAGCCAGTCCACTTGTAGAAACAGTGATCTTCCGCGCACCGATTCCACCGCCCCATGGGGCATTTAGAATTTTCAAGGCACCGAGAAGGTTCGCATAATTGGCCAGCGGTTCTCCCATTCCCATGATCACGAGATTGTTGATGAGTCGCGAGTCGGAGATGACAGGCTGCGGCGTTGTTACCACAGTTGCTTCTTTTTTAAGCTCCTCGGTATGCCAGCGTTCGATAGCCACTACCTGCCCCACGATTTCATCCACGCGCAGGTTTCGCTTCCAACCATCCAGGCCACTTGCACAGAACTTGCAACCATAGGCACAGCCGACCTGTGTTGAAACGCACAACGTATGGCGATCACTCGCTTCGCCATAAAGATTCGGATTCGCCGGGATCAGGACGCTCTCGATGAAGGAACCGTCATTGAGCTTCCAAAGAAATTTCTGGGTCGTGTCGCGCGAGCCCTGTTTGCGGGCAATTTCAGGCAAATGCAAAGTGAACTGCCCCTTCAATTTTTCACGAAGGACCTTGGGCAAATTCGACATCTCGTCCCAGGAGGCAGCGCGGCGCGTGTAAAGCCAATCCATCAACTGCGTGGCGCGATAGGCAGGTTCTCCCAACGTTTGCAGTTGGATTTGTATTTCTTCCAGAGTTTGTGAGCGGATATCAACCATCAGATTGAATCAAGATGCAACGGAACCTGTGGAAACGCCACTGTTTTGGCCAAGAGTTGCAAGTGAATCAAGGTGAAGCACATTTCTGGACGTGACATTAAAAACTCTCCATGGCAAAAGTCGCCAGATGAAAGCGATATTTTTGACCGGATTCTTAGGATTATTTTTACTGGCGGGTTGCGCGCAGAAATCAGAAAGACCTGCCCGCATCACCGAATTAAAGGAGGAAGACAAGGTGGCGATCACCAATCCCGTGCCCACAATTGCTCCCAAGGTGGAAGCTCCGGCTCCAGCCGATGACACGAACGAAGTTGCCATCATCAAAACAACCGAAGGTGACATGGTGATTGAATTTTGGCCGGATGTTGCTCCGAAGACGGTCGCGAGTTTCAAGAGGCTCGCACGCGAGAAATCATATGAAGGCACCATCTTCCACCGCATTATCGATGGCTTCATGATTCAGGGAGGAGACCTCATTTCAAAAGATCCAACCAAAGAAGCGGAGTATGGAGCGAGCAATCCCGGCTTCAGCCTTCCGGCCGAGTTCAGTGATCGCAAGCATGTCCGCGGCGTCATCTCCATGGCCCGCCGTTCCGATGACATCAATTCAGCGAGTAGCCAATTCTTCATCTGCCTCGGAGACACGCCGCAACTCGATGGCGGCTACACGGCTTTTGGTAAGATGATCAAAGGGGACGATACATTAACCAAAATTGCAAAGACGCCGGTCAAGTCGTCAGGCGGTGAACGGAGCAAACCTACCAAACGGGTTGAGATCAAATCGGTGGAACTCGTTCCACGCGACCAGGTGAAGTAAGTTCGAATAGACATCTTTTTAGGGGCAACAAGCAAACAACGGCTATAAGGAAAAACATTGTGAATACAGATACAAAACAAGTGGCAGTAATCAAAACGACGGAAGGCGAAATGGTTGTCGAGTTCTGGCCTGACGTGGCACCCAAAACGGTCGAAAACTTTCAAAAGCTTGCGCGCGAAGGGTTCTATGATGGAACCGCATTCCATCGTGTGGTGAAAAATTTCATGATTCAGGGTGGCGATCCACTCACCAAAGATCCTTCCCAGGAAAGTTTTTGGGGAACCGGCGGTCCCGGCCATAAAGTAAAAGCGGAATTCAATGATCGTCCCCACGTTCGCGGCGTGCTTTCAATGGCTCGTTCCCAGAATCCAGATTCCGCAGGCAGCCAATTCTTTGTTTGCCTCGCCGACGCCAACTTCCTGGATCGTCAATACACCGCCTTCGGCAAATTGATCAAAGGTGATGATGTGCTCGGCAAGATCGGCGACATCCCCACCGTAGCGAGCGGCGGCGGCGAGAAGAGCCGCCCCACAAAACGCATTGGCGTGGAAAGCGTCAAAATCGTTCCTGCCGACTCGATCAAGTAATTTGGAGCGGCGGTCACACTGACCGCCGCTTTTTTTGCCCAAATGGACCCCGTTAACTTAGCCAAAGCGCTCGTAAGTATGGGTTGCCCAGAGGACAAGTCGCTCGAGATGGCTCAACAACTCGACAAACGAGCGCACCAATTGGCGGAACAAAAGAATCAGACCTATGAGGAAGCAATGCTTCATTTGCTCGGTTTGATGAGGCAAGGTTGGGCAGCGAAAGAACGAGGATTGTAACTCCCCATGATCAAACCCTGGAAAAAGGTTGGTTCCAAGCCCCTCGGCGACTACCGCATCTTCACGGTTCGTGCGGACAAGAAAGCCTCTCCGCTCACTGGCAAAGAACACGAGTTCTTCGTGATCGATTGTGTTAACTGGGTAAACGTCATTGCCATCACTCCGGATGACGAAATCGTCCTCGTCGAACAGTATCGGCACGGCTCAGATTCCGTGGAACTCGAGATCCCCGGTGGAATGATGGATCCGGAAGATGAAACACCCATTGTGACCGGCTTGCGCGAACTCCAGGAAGAAACCGGCTACGAAGGCGACACCAGCAAAGCACAGATCATTGGGAAAATCCTCCCCAACCCGGCGATCATGAGCAACACCTGCTACACCGTGCTGGTGGAGAACTGCGCTTGCAAACACCCTGTGGCTTTTGACGGAACGGAAGACCTTATCACCCGACTGGTCCCCGTTTCTTCCCTGCCCGACCTCGTTCGACAAGGCAAGATCCAACATTCCCTCGTCGTCGTGGCCCTTTATCACTACGAACTCTGGCGCAAATCTCGGGAAGTTCCTTATTGAAGTGCAGCGTCAAAACGTAGCTGCACTTGTAAGAGCGCGGGCTGACATTCTCTGAAGCCGCTAAACTGCGACACCCGTGCATCACACAAGATTGAGGCGGTAGCGCAAGATCAACGGCGCTCTGCCCTTTATCAGCGGATGCCTCCACGGTCGGGTTCAAATCGCTTTTCACCAGAATCTCCACCATGGTCTATGGTTATTGGCACCCGATTTAATATCTTTGTGGATGAATTCCAATTCATTTACAAAATCTTCAAATCGTTCATAACGCTCCAAAGCGATCCTTTCCAGGTTACCGTGATCTGTCTTGAGTAACTCTCCGCTGTCACAATTCAGTGCGTAAGGACATCCGTCCGATTCGTCTCCCACGTAAAGCATAGCCTTGGGCCAAGCGGGGGCTCCGCAGTAGCCATTACGATACTCGAGCGTGCGCTCAATGATTAGACCCACATCCTCCGCTATGCTATAGCGATTCTCAAAAATAATTTCCGAAAAGACTTGTACTTTTATGCACTACATGTTTGAAAGTGTGTATTGCGAACAGTCGAAGCAGAGCCGAATGCTGAGAATGCCACGCCC
>JBKJKE010000173.1:0-85324 GCA_046597605.1 Limisphaerales bacterium
TTATCCATTTTGAGGGTGGGTTGAGTTAGGCGGCAACGGTGATTGTTACCTTCTGGCTCTTCTGGCTCTCGCCACCGCTGTTCACGGCGGAGACCACGATTTCGATCTGGGTTCCGGCCGGAAGATCTTCCATCGCGAAATCCAGGTCAGTCGGACTGCCGACCGGGCTGTAATCTTCATCCACCCCGATTACCTTTTTCCAGACCCGATAATACTGGGCCCGAGCCGATGCCTGCCATTTCACAGTCGCGCTATTCCCGTTCACTGCCACAGAGACCTTTCCAGGAACGGCCGGAGTCACCAACTGCCCCGGACGGTTCAACCCGAAGTCCAGCCAACGGTTATCGAGCGGATCGATCACCTGCCCCAGATCCTTGATCAGATCCCGCAGACGTTTCCGCAAGGCGAGGTACTTCGTGTTACGCAGTGCCAATGCATTTTTGGCTACTACTTCCTTGTTCTTCACCGAGTTCTGGGCCGCAAGCAGGTTTGCGGTCACCGTGTCCGCCTGCGCTGCGGTGATGTTCAGGGCGGCGTTCTCCAGGTCAGGTCGACCGGTGAGAAACTCGCTCAACGATTCCACCAGCAGGATGACTTTGTCCGGGGTAGCAGGAACCACCAGCGAGTTTACGAATCCGGCTGCCGTCCAGCTCGCGTTGTGTTGGGAACCGAAATGCGGCTTCAACATATCACGGGTTAACACCACGAAACCACGGGTGGATACCGTGGCTGCATCGCGGGCGGCCCGTTCCAGGGCGAGTGCGGTTTTGGCCGCTTCATAGGCGGTGCGTTGTGCGATCAACGCGTTGCGATCCGCCGTGATGGCGGCAGCGGTGTGACGGGTGATGCCGAGTCCGGCAGCGTGGAGGGTTGCCCCATCCACTGCTTTCCCTCCAATGGTCAGGGCGGCTCCGGGCGTTTGTATAAACGGTTGTTTCATGTCTTTGTATTTCCTTTCTGATTTCCGGCGGAACTTGAGGGTCGCTTTTTCCGGTGCAACAGACTTCCATTCAACACCTGCGATTGCCTCTGTTCCGCGTTGAACGAATCGTGTTCGAATCAACGGACACTTTATTCCAAAAATAGGTGGGCTCGCATAAGGCCAAATTTAATCCACAAATTCGGGCCGCCCTCCCGAGGCCCGTCCTTATTGGGTTTTATGCGAAAAAGTATTTTCAGATTTTGGGTTTAGCCGCGGAGGCCAAAAACCAGCCATAGCGAGGGAGAGATGCCAGAATCCGCGTAAGTCGTTGAAATGCAGCAGGATATAAATGCCCGCCAGTCGACGTAAATTCAGGCGATCCAAAATACACCTCCGGGAAAATGACCAAACCGGGAGCTGTTTTACCGAAATTTCATCCATTTACCCCAAGGGGAGGCCCGCCAGTATTGGGAAAATGCGTTTTCCGAAATTTGTGCAATTTTGGGCACTTGGTGTCAAAAACACCCCATCATGAACCTGAATTTCGACCTGGACTGGAAAAAACTCCTCAGCCTCCCGTTCGGTCGCGGGGAAAAATCCGGCTCTGTCTTCAAAAGCGTGTACGACGTTCTGCTCGGCAAGCTAAAGCGCGAAAACGACCGCTTTCGACTCTACATCATCAAACAATGGCTGCTCGTGCCGATTTCGAAATCCCCCATCGACTTCGTGGGCGTGGGAAAATACGCCGCCGAATAACCCGGGGCCTTGATGCAAACCTTTTGCTGGAATGCTTGCATCTCCCTTCCATGCTCTCGTCGTCCGGTTCCCTTGTTTCGTTCAACCCAAGCTTGACGGGTTTTGCTCCATGCCTTGTTAGACCTGCGTCATCCACCAAAGGATATGTTGGTTCGCGGCTTGTGTGGGTTTGGTACCCGCGCCCGTCGGCAGACACTGCTCGTTCCCTGCAGCACAGTGTTCATGTTGTTCCCCTGGCCGGACCGGGGTGGTGCCGCACCACCGGCAGGCTTGTAACCGATGCCCTCTGCGTAAAAGGGGGTCACTTTAGAATGAATCGTTACCGTAATACCCGTATTGGGGGGTCACTTCAGAATGAATCGATACCGCAATATCCGTATTATGGGGTCGCCTCAGAGTGAATCGATACTGCAATACCCGTATTGTGGGGTCGCTTCAGAGTAAATCGATACCACAATATCCGTATTGTGGGGTCATTTCAGAATGAATCGATACCGCAATACCCGTATTATGGGGTCACTTCAGAGTGAATCGATACCGCAATACGCGTATTGTGGGGTCCCTTAAGAATGAATCGATAGCGTAGTTCGGAGGTTAGGAGGCTCATTTGTTGGGGTTTTCACGATAACGCTCTTTTCGCCGGGTTTGTAGGACAGGGGCGGGCGCATTCGATTACTAATACCGCGGCCGCCCCTTCACCACCTGGGCCACGTGCTTCTCCTTCTCCGCAATCATCAGGGCCACGACCTCGGGATACTGTTCCGCTACATCAAACTTTTCCGAAGGATCGTGGCCGAGGTGATAGAGAACCGGAGAATCGTGGCGTTGTGGAGATTCTTTGCTGTAGCCATCGTGGGTGACGAAGTGTGCTTTGAAGTGCCCTTTGCGAATCGCGTAGAGTTCGTCGCCATAATAGAAGAAATGTTCATCACGTAAGCCGCGTCCTTTGCCGAACAGGATAGGACTCAAGTCGACGCCATCTATGTCGCGGTCTTTCGGGACAGGAATTCCAGCGAGAGTCAGCGAGGTGTTGAATAGATCCATCGTTCCGGCCATTTCCTGGCAGACACTGCCGGCTTTAATTTTGCCAGGCCACCAGGCGATACCGGGCACGCGCATGCCACCTTCCCAGGTGCTCCCTTTTCCTCCACGCAAAAGCCCAGCTGAACCGCCTGCCAGATCCTTTACCAGCCAGGGGCCATTATCACTCGTGAAGACGACGAGGGTATTGTTATCGAGCTTCTCCTTCTTCAAAGTCTCCAGAATCTGCCCAACGCTCCAATCGAGTTCCTCGACGGTGTCGCCATAAATTCCACGTGTGCTTTTGCCTCTGAAGTCTTTCGAAGCGAAAAGCGGCACGTGAGGGAAGGTGTGCGGCAGGTAGAGAAAGAAAGGCTTCTTCTTGTTGTTGCGGATGAACTTGATGGCCTCGGCGGTGTAGCGCTTTGTCAGCGTTGACTGGTCAGTTGGTTGCTCGATCACCTTCCCATTCTGCAATAAGGAGACCTTCCACCAATTGGGATCGGGATTGAGATCGGCGGTGTTGGCGCCTTTCGGCAATTTGCCATTGGGCTCCATGTCGTTGGAAAATTTGAGTCCAAAGAAATAATCAAAACCCTGTGCGTTCGGCAGATAGGCGGGTTCGTGCCCCAGGTGCCATTTTCCGATGCAGGCGGTGACATAGCCTTTGGTTTTCAACGCTTCGGGAATTGTGATTTCTTCCATTGGCAATCCATTGGTGGATGTTGGATAAATCACATGTCGCCCGGCTGATCCGGCCATGCCGTTACGCACGGGCAAGCGACCCGTCAATAAAGCGGCCCGACTCGGCGTGCAAACACAGGCGGCTACATAAAAATCGGTAAACCGCATTCCTTCGGCCGCCATGCGATCGAGATGCGGCGTCTTAATGCTGGGATGCCCGTAGCAGCCGAGATCGCCATAGCCCAGGTCGTCCGCGAAGAGGATGACGATGTTTGGTGGCGTCGCGCCGACCCCAAGGTTTGCGCCCGCCGAAAGGAGAAACAGCAACGAAAAAAAAGCGGAGCAAAGTTTTAGCGGCTTCATTTGGATGACTTTGAGTTATGGATGGCGAATCAGACGAGCCGAAACTCCGTTAAGTTTCGAGTATAGCATCAGGGCGGGTCAGGACTTGTGGGCAGAACTGCCAATGCTACTATCCCCCAAGTGAGTACGCTGAAAATGGTGAATTGCGGGCGGTGCGGAACCAAGAATTTCATTTCTGGGGAACTCCCGCCCTGGGAAACCACCCCCTGCGCAAAGTGCGAGCACCCGGTGATGTTGCCGGTCAAGATGCGCCAGTTCGAACTGCGCTCCGTCATTGCTTCGGGAGGAATGGGAACTGTGTTCCGGGCGTTCGATACTAATTTACATCGGGAAGTTGCGATCAAGTTGATCAAGCGCGAAATGACGGCGGACCAGCATATCATGACTGGTTTTTATCGCGAAGCACGAGTGGGCGCTTCTCTGAACCACACCAACATCATTCATATTTACACCTTCGACGAATACGAAGGTAACCCGTATCTCGTCATGGAACTGGCGGATCACGGCAGTTTGGACGGTCGGATTGAATCTGAAGGCCACGTCCCGGAGCTACACGTTCTGGATGTGGGTATCAAAGTGGCGGACGCTCTGAATGCAGCGCTGAAGAAAGGGATCCTGCACCGGGATATTAAACCGGGAAATATTTTGTACAACGCGGATGGCGACCCCAAGCTGGTCGATTTCGGTTTGGCAGGCCAGGCGGATGAAGCGGTGGATGAAGACGCGGGTGTCTGGGGCACGCCCTATTATGTGGCTCCAGAAAAGATCAAACGTGAGTCAGAAACATTCCTTTCTGACATGTACACCCTGGGCGGCACGTTGTATCACGCTTTGACCGGAAATGTTCCTTTTGAAGCGCCGACCGTGGAGGAATTGGTCCAGGCGCACGTCTACACCCCGCTGACGCCACCTAACCTGGTGGTTCGAGAAATATCCCAGGCAACAAGCGATGCTCTGGTTATTGCCATGGCGAAGGAACCTTCACAGCGGTTCCAGAGTTATGAAGAATTCCAAATGGCCCTGGAGCAGTCCCGGAGCCATATCCTGGTGCAAATGGCCCAGGGTGGAGCCGCAGAAACGGAAACGAAAAGCGGCTGGTGGAAGCGTAACCATTGAGAAGGTCGCTTCTCCCCACCCAGCCGTGGTTTTCGCAGAGCGCTTACTTACTTCTTCACTGCAGGCTTGTCGGTTCTAACGACGGTCGCAGGTTTGCTCGCAGCCGTTGCTTTCACGATATCTTCAGCTTTTGGCCCTAGGCGAATCTTCACCAGTTCCAACGATCCATTGTTGTTCTTGTAGGAACCTCCGGTCACCTCGCCTGGAATGGCATCGTCCAGGGTGGCAGGTTTTTCGGCTTTAGTGATTTCGGTCGTGGGCATCACTTTAAAAGTGCGGCTTGAAATCTTGATGGTCCTGGCCGTCTTGTCGACCGAGACAACTTTGCCGTGGAATGGAAGCTTCCGGTTGGGATCTGTGACGGGCTTGGTTGCCGTCGTGGCTGCGGCGGCAGGTGCCTCTGGTGCTTTCGCCTGCCCAAGAGAGTTTCCCGCGGAGGAGATCAACAGAACGGCAGCCCATGTAGTAACGAAGAAGGAGTTTATTTTGGATTTCATTTTATTCCCGAAAGCGCAACCGATAGCCAAGCGGGGAGTTTTAGGCAATATACTTTTGCATGACGTTTTGTATTTAGGCGCTACAAGGAGTGGGCGGCACGCTCCGGATTACCTACAGATTGAATCAGGGCGTACGGTTTGGAGGAAGGTTTGAGATTCGAGATTCAGGTTTGAAACGCACAACCGCTGAGTCGTAGATTTCGATTCTCTGTTTCCTAAAGGCGGTTTAGTATCAGGCCATGAAGGTCCTCCCGCTTGCTGCGCTCTTCCTCACACTTTGCACTCCCTTGCTACACGCTTCGCGCGACCGAGTGCCTAATGTGGTAATCATTTTAACGGACGACCAGGGCTACGGCGACGTGGGAGTATTCGGTGCGAAAGGTTTTGAGACTCCGAATCTCGATCGAATGGCAAAGGAAGGAACCACCTTTCGCAACTTTCACGTGGCTCAACCGGTCTGCTCTGCATCGCGCGCCGCCCTGTTGACCGGTTGTTATCCGAATCGCATCGGTATTCATGGTGCGCTCGGGCCTTCGTCCAGGATCGGTTTGAGCACTAATGAGATGACCCTCGCTGAATTGTTCAAACAGAAAGGTTACGCGACGGGTATGACTGGCAAATGGCACCTCGGTCATCATCCAGAATTTCTCCCAACGCAACACGGCTTTGATGAGTATTTGGGACTCCCGTATTCCAACGACATGTGGCCGCATCATCCTGAAGCGAAACCCGGGACTTATCCCAAGCTACCATTGATCGAAGGGAGTAAAGTCATCGACCCGGATGTGACTCCCGAGGATCAACGCAATCTGACCACCCTGTATACCGAGCGGACGGTAAAGTTTATTGAGAAAAACAAAGCCAGACCCTTTTTCTTCTACCTGGCGCATAATATGCCCCACGTGCCTCTTCACGTGAGCGACAAGTTCAAGGGCAAGTCGAAGCAAGGACTGTATGGCGACGTCATCATGGAGATTGATTGGTCGGTGGGCGAAGTGTTGAAGGCAATTAAGAAGAGCGGAATCGAGAAGGACACCCTCGTTATTTTCACATCCGACAACGGTCCCTGGTTGAGCTATGGCGACCACGCTGGATCTGCAGATCCCTTGCGCGCGGGAAAAGGAACTACCTGGGAAGGGGGCACCCGCGTTCCCTGCATCATGAAATGGCCCGGTAAAATTCCAGAAGCTAAAGACAGGGAGGCGATGTTCATGACAATCGACCTGTTCCCCACTATTGCTAACCTTATCGGAGCTAAACACCCAGACCATCCGATCGATGGAAGGGATGTCTGGCAAACGATTGCAGGCGAGAAAAATGCCACCAACCCACACGATGCCTATTTCTTTTACTATGAACGCGGCGAACTGCAGGGCGTCACCAGCGGGGATGGACGGTGGAAACTCCGTCTACCGCACAGCTACCGATCTCTTCCTGCAACCGGAAGTGGCAAAGATGGCATTCCGGTGAAGATGGGAAAGGGAGAGGTCACGCAGGTCGAACTCTACGATCTTGAATCGGACGTCTCCGAAACCAAAGACATCGCCACGAAACACCCTGAAATGGTTCAAAGACTTTTAGCC
Organism: Limisphaerales bacterium; assembly: GCA_046597605.1. Taxonomy (GTDB): domain Bacteria; phylum Verrucomicrobiota; class Verrucomicrobiia; order Limisphaerales; family JACDHS01; genus JACDHS01. Next base: position 6,942 of record JBKJKE010000173.1, read on the forward strand.
TTCGCCGAGAAGGCGCGCTCAGAGTTGGGCGACTCCGCCACCAAACAAACCGGCAGCGGCACACGCGAACCAGGTCTCGTTACCTTGAGCACTGACAAATAGGCAACCCGATTGGAGGGAGGCCAATAAGGCGTGCGCGGATGGGCGTCAGGCTTAATCAAGCCGTAATTCGTAAACCGGCGGAACGTGAACATAAAAAATCCCCACTGAGTGAACAGTGGGGATAATGCCAGTAAAACTGGCCAAACGAATGGCGGGAGCGGCGGGGATCGAACCCGTAACCTCTGCCGTGACAGGGCAGCGCTCTAACCAATTGAGCTACGCCCCCGCAATAAAGGCGCGTGAACCTAAGGGAACTGTTTTCTCAAGTCAACTGAGAAACTATCCACTTCTAAAGGCACTAAGTTCGGGCAGCAGACGCCAAGGAGGTGGGGGTGGAGAACCCCGCTGAAGAACGTACCGCTACCCGAACCAAATACTTGTGCGACTGTAGGTAAGTAGCTGCCATTTTGTCAATTCGTTATACAGTTTTCACCCAATGTTTTTAGGTGTTTTCTGCCACACGATCGGTCACTGTCCTATTCTTCCTCAAATCTGATTTCTTACAGGACATCCGCTTGGAAGCAGGAGTATTCCGTTGCAAAGACGACTAAGTCGCCTTTAGGATTTACTCATAACGAACTCGTTCCGGCATGTCCGAATACAAAGTTAAATTTGAAGTTTTCGAAGGCCCGCTTGACCTCCTTCTTTACCTCGTAAGGAAAGAAGAGGTTGAAATCTACGACGTCGACCTGACCAAACTAGCCACGCAGTTCATCGAATACATCGAAGTAATGCGAACGATGGACCTGGATGTCGCCGGCGAATTCCTCGTGATGGCTGCGACCCTGATGTACATCAAAAGCCGGGAACTTTTGCCCAAGGATCTGCAAGTGGCGGCGACCGAAGAAGACGACGAGGAGGATCCCCGCTGGGAATTGATCAGACAGTTGGTCGAGTACAAGAAATTCAAAGACGCCGCGGCTCAATTGCAACGTCGCGAGTTTGAAATGGACCTCATTTATCCCCGTCAACCAGGGAAGATCGAGTTCGATGCCGACCAGCCTGCTCCACGGATGGAAGCCTCCATTTTCGATCTGCTCAACGCCGTCAACAGTATCTTAAGGCGAGTAAACCAGCGGGATGAGTCTCGAGATATATTCGAAGAGCGCTGGAGTGTTAGCGAGAAAATGGAACAGCTGGCAACTGCCATCCAAATACAGTCTTCGCTGAAATTTTCCGAACTGTTTGAAGATGCGAGGAACCGATCAGAGGTTGTCTGCACCTTTTTGGCATTGTTGGAATTAATCCGTCTGAAACAGCTGCTCTGCGTCCAGGGGGAGGATTTTGGGGAGATTGAAATCACCCGCTCATCGGGGCATTTAACACTGTCCCGTCCCGAGGAACCTTCCGCCGAAACCCCCGTCCGCGAAATCTCGCCGACGGAGTCCACAGATCCGAACCCCGAGTTGAACTGAAATGGAATTGAAATCAATTTTGGAAGCTGTCTTGTTCTCAGCGCAAAAAGCGATGAGTCCGAAGGAGCTCCGCGACCTGCTCAATGCCACCGCCAATGCTGAAAATGCTTTGGAGCAAACAAAAGCCTTTAAGAAAATAAAAGACGAAGATCTCCTCCTGGCGCTGGAACAGCTTCAAAAAGAGCACGACGAAGCAAAGCGCAGCTATCGACTCACCTGTGTGGCGGGTTCATGGCAGTTCGTTAGCTCCCCCGACTACGCCCCGTGGTTGATGACGCTCGTGGGACAGAAGAACCGGCCACCACGCCTTTCCCAACCGGCACTTGAGACGCTGGCAATCATGGCTTATCGCCAACCGATTACTCGCGCCGAGGTTGAACAGGTTCGAGGGGTAGCGGTTGACGGCGTCGTGTCCACTTTGCTGGAGCGCGGTTTAATCGTGCAATGCGGTCGTGCGGAAGTGATCGGTCGGCCATCCCTCTATAGCACCACTCCTTTGTTTCTTGAATACTTTGGATTGCGCGGCCTGGAGGATTTGCCAGCGGCTGATGAACTCCGCCGAATTCCTGTCCAGAAGCCAAAAGCGTTGCTCACAGTTGACCCGGGTTTGGCAACGGCCCCTCCCGAGCAGCTGGCCGAAGCCGAGTTAAAGGATGTCACGCCGGAGCCTGAGGTCACGACGGAAGAATCCGAAAGGCCCGCGGACCCTGCTCCATAGCCAGCTATTGCCCCATTATCGCCGTGAAAACGACCGCGTTTATTGCGCTCGGATCGAACCTGGGAAACTCGCGCGAAATCATGTCACTGGCTGCTAAAAGCCTGCAGCAGCTCTCAGATACGCCATTGCTCAAGTCTTCACTCTGGCAAACTACTCCGGTCGATTGTCCACCTGGGTCACCGCCGTTCCTCAATGCCATCATTGGGCTGGTCCCGCGCGAAAGCGAGACGCCCGAATCCCTGCTGGAAAAGCTTCAGCAATTAGAGAGGTTCTTCGGTCGTCAGCAGAAGACTATCCTGAATGAACCAAGGCCGCTTGATCTTGATATTATTGCTTTTGGAGAGACCACCTATTCCTCGGATAGGTTGACCATTCCACACCCCCGCGCTCACCTTCGGAAGTTCGTGCTGCAGCCTCTGAGTGAAATCGCTCCAGACTTCATGCTGGCGGGCACTGGCCAAACAGCGGCAGAGCGACTTGTGCAATTGCAATCAGACGAAGTTTTGACTCTGGTTGGTTCGTTCTAGCGGATTTGGAGCTCTCAAGTTTCCCGCTTACCGAAGGACATTCCTCGGCAGTTTCCCCACAAAAAACAAAAAAGCCTGCTTCCTTTCGGAAGCAGGCTTGTGAGTTTAGAACCGAATATTATTCGTTGCTACCGACGTCGCTGGCTGCACTCACGCTCTGGTCGCTTTGGACCGAGGCGGGGCTGACACCATCAGCAAACACGTTGACAACGATTTGATCGGCATCCTGCTTCTTGATACCACCGTTTGTCGGGGCGTCTTCCACATAGATACCGATGTCGTGGGCGAGACCTGAATCAACAACCGATGGAGTCCAGGTGAAGGCACCCGTGGTGGCATTCAAAGAAGCTCCAGCAGGTACGGAACCCTGGAATCCGAACGTGAATGCATCCGTATCAGTTGCACTTGCTGTGAAGCTGATCGAGCTGCCCGCCTTGACGTTTAATTCAACCACGCCAGTGGCTTCGGTACTGTTGAGCGAAGGAATGACTTCCACTACCTGGAAGTTGTCCACGTAAACAGTGTAAACGCCTGTCCCGCCTTCACCCTTGAGGATGAGGTGTTCCAACACTTGCTGGCCTGCTGCGAGGATGCCGTCTCCCGTGAGGGGTTGCACCGCTTCGCTCTGCATATCGAACTCAAGCGTTGTCCAAGTCGTTGCGTTCACAGTGCGGGTCGGCACCGGGGTCGTTCCGACTTTGCTGCCGACACCGACGTATTCGATGTTGCCAGTGATACCACCGTTCGCACCGTTTTCAGCCGTCGTGTTGGATTCGCGAATACCCAAGCCAACTTTCAAGGCTTTCGTCGTGTAGATATCGAACTTCACGCGAGCGCTGGCGTTGATCGTTGGGTTCGGCAGGAATGCCGTATCCGTGGTTGCGAGACGCACCCAGGGATTGACCGCGCTGGTCTGGAAGGACCATTCAGCTTTCAACACTTTGCTACCTGCATTGGCGTTTCCAACTGGGAACGTGGTTGTAACCGTGGTCGAGTTAGCTGCAGCCATGTCGATGTAGTTTGTCGTGGTGCTGGAGTAGCCCGGCTTGCGGAACATGACTTGTTCGTTCGGCGTGCCATTGGTGAACGTTTCGTAGTTCACGACAGTTTCCGTGATGCGTGCGGCACCAAGGTTCAACACAGGAGCTGTGTTGCCCGGAGCCACGATAACCTTGAAGGTTTCATCAGCGAAGAGGACTGGTGAACCATTGTCCTGCACGCGGACCGTGAAGGTGTTGGTGCTGGCTCCGGTGGAAGGAGCGGTCCAGGTGATTACGCCAGCGCTGTCGATCGTTGCGCCAGTAGGCTTAACGAGCAAGGAGTAGGCAAGCGTATCGCCCGGGAGGTCGTCATCACCAGCTTCCACATCCCAGGAGAAGACTTCACCGTTGCCTAGAGCGATTTCTTCGTCAGGCATGTTACCGAAGTAAGGGACCGTGTTCACCTTTTTGACGATGATGGTAACGGTCTCGATATCGCTAAGCGCAGGAACAGCGTCATCAGTTACGATGATGTTGACCACGTTCGTGCTTGGGCTCTGATCAGCTGCCGGAGTCCAGTTAAAGACACCAGTTACTTCATTGATCTCGGCGTTCGATGGAGCAGTACCGTCGAGGCTGAAGGTCAGCGTCTGCGGTGCGCCACCGTCCTGTAGATCAGCGTCGGTAGCGGTAGCCTGGAACGATAGCGTCGCCAATGTATCAATCGCAAAGCCACTGGTCGTTTCAATGATTTCGAAATCATCGAAGTAGACGTTGTAAGCGCCGGTTCCACCGTTCGGGACGATAGCGACTTGTTCCAGAGTTCCTTTACCAGCGGCGAGAATGCCATCTCCGCTCACGAAGTTGGCGCAGGTCTCGGTCGGGAGGTTGAACTCAAGTGTGGTCCAGGCACCGGCAGGGACGGTACGTGTTGGGATTGGGCAACCATTGGCTTGCTTGCCCGACACACCGACATATTCAACTGGTCCACTGATGCCACCGTTGAAACCGATCGGGGCGTTGAAGCCAGTTTCACGAACACCAATTGCGACCTTAACCGATTTATCAGCGTATACCTTGAAGCGAAACTTCGAGTTCAGATTGATGGTCGGGTTAGGAACGTGCGCATGGTTTGTACTAACTGTGCTCGTGGTGAGACGGAGCCATGGATTCACAGTGCCGGTCTTGAAGCTGAAGCTAGCCTGGAGTGCTTTCAAGCTGGTGTTATCGTCTGGCAACGGGAATCCGGGAGAAGTTACCATTAAGGTGGTGTTCGGAGTTGCATCCAGGAACGCCGTTGAGGTCGAGGAGAACATCGGATGACGGAACATAATTACACCATTGCCTTCGTCGTCTGTGTCGTCGAAGCGGGCAATCGTGTTCACTTTGGTGGATGAACCAGGAATGGTTAGCACAGGAGCGACGTTTCCTTCGTTAACAGTGACATCGAACGTGCGGGAGGAACTGAGTGCAGGCGAACCACTGTCGGTCGCACGGACTGTTACTTGAACTACGTCAGGTCCTTGCGATTCGCTCGGCGTCCAGCTGATAGCACCGCTCGCGGCATTGATCGTCATACCCGCAGGAGCATTGAGCAAACTGTAGCTAACTGATTGAGCCGGAACGTCCGAGTCAGTAGCAGAAGCAGTCACGTTGAGGAGACTGCCTTCGGTTACGGTCTGGTTGGCAATTACGCCAATTGCAGGAGCAGTGTTCGCTTCGTTCACCGTGACAGTGATCGTTTCTGTGTCGTTTGAAGCAGGGGAGCCGTTATCAGCCACGATGACCGTGATCGGATAACTGCCTGGGCCCTGAGCTTCAGTCGGAGTCCAGCTAAACGCACCAGCCGTGGAGATGCTTGCGCCAGCAGGAGCACCGGCTCCGAGGCTAAAAGCCAAGGTCTGACCTGCGTTCGGATCGGTGGCAGTTGCAGTGAACGTGAGAGCGCTCACTTCGTTTACTGTCTTGTTACCGATGGTCGAAAGAACCGGAGCTGCGTTACCTGTGCCAGTCACCGTGACAGCGATAGTTTCGGTATCGATTCCACCAAGGCGGTCGGTCACGCGAACAGTGATGTTGTATGTTCCGACCTGAGCTGTAGTAGGCGTCCACGAAAACTTACCAGTACGGTAACCGATGGTGGATCCAACAGGAGCGCCAGCATCGAGCGTATAAGCATTGTTGTTGGAAGCAACGACTTGGAAATCATCGAACCAGACAGTGTAGGCACCAGTGCCACCTTCACCCTTGATGATGATATGTTCCATAACACCCTTAATGTTGTTCTGAGGAACAACACCGTCGCCAGTAAACCCAACCTGCGGCTCAAAAGGAATGTTGAAGTTTAAAGTTGTCGATGTGGCCGCCGGAACCAATCTGTTAGGAATCGGAGCGCTACTGACAACGTTGGTGACACCAACCCATTCGATTGCGCCGGTTGTTCCGCCATCTGCACCATAGGCAGCGGTGGTGCCGGTTTCACGAACACCCACACCAACTTTAATTGCCTTATTCGCATATATTTTAAACTGCAGGCGTTGGTCCAGTGCAATTGTCGGATCGCCATTAGTGGCTGTGTTGAACGTGTTCAGACGGACCCAATAATTGGCCGTCCCGGTTTTGAAACCCCATCCAGCGATCAGAGCTTTGTTTCCAGCGCCCCAGACCGAAGGACCATTGGTCATGACGCGCGTATAATTCGTGCTGGTATCGAGGAAAGCGGTCGTCGACGCAGAATTCGAAGGACGCTTGAATAAAACCGTTTCAATCGGGTTGTTGTGCGGATAAGCAGTAAAGCTCTGCCAGGTGGTCGTGGTGGTGACAGCATTTGGGTCACTCGCAGTAGCAGTGAAGGCCAGGGTAGTGCCTGCAGCAACGGTTTTGTCACCGATAGCCGTTAACAACGGCGGAGCATTTGGAGTCGCTTTACTAACAACAGCGGTGTAGGCAGAGTTGCCGTTAGCGTTGTAAGATCGGACGCGATAATAATAGGTAGTTACGGCAGCCAATCCAGTGTCTTGGTAGGTCGCAACTCCAGCAGCAGTGGTTCCGATTTGCGTGAACGGACCAGCAACGGCGGTGCCGCGCTCAATCTTGAATCCCACCTCTGCGCTTGCGTTATCAACCCAGGCAAGAGTCAGTTTGTTCCAGTTTGTGGTTCCGGCGACGGTACTCACCGTGAGAGCTGTCGGGGCCTGAGGGGCCGTTGTATCGCTAGCTGTATTGGAGAAGGCGGAGTTACCGGCAGTATTGTAAGCAGCAACTTTATAATAATAGATTCTGTTTCCAGCGAGACCAGTATTGCTGTAGCTGGTGGCGTTAATTCCAGCGGTCGCCACTTGCGTAAACGTTACGTTGTCGGTCGAACGGAAGATGCGGAAGCCATCTTCATTCGCCATCGCTTGAGCCCAGGTCAGATTGATCTGAACATCAGACACAGCAACTGCTGCCAGGGAGGTCGGAGCCCCGGGGATTGTATCCTTCGTAATCGCATTTGCCGTATTGGAATACGGCGAATCGCCGCCAGCATTGTAAGCCCGGACGCGGTAATAGTACCGGGTTCCAGCAGCTAAACCTGATGACGTATACGTTTTGATGTTCACGCCGACGGTCGCGATCTGGGCGAAGCCAGAGGTCGACGAAGTGGAACGTTCAATCTTGAATCCACTCTCAATTCCAGAGTTATCTACCCAGGTTAACTTGATTTGAGTCGCAGAAACCACTACAGCAGCCAAACCGCTTGGTCCTGAAGGGGTCGCAACGCCGTTTTTGCGGCTGTTTACGTTGTCGCGGAGCGCAGCAATGTGAGGAATAATGTAACTTCCAGGACATGCCGTTCCCTTCACTTTGTAATGGCCGTCGAGGTAACCTACCGTATTGCCGTTATAAGTTCCCGAACCGTATGGCGACCAGGCTGAAGGCATTCTCCAGGCCATGACGGCTGAGATCGAGTTCTTCGAAGCCGTAGTGAAGGTGTTGTTATAAGGCGTGTGATAGTAACCCATCACGTTGAAACCGAAGCTGTTGTAATTATATCCGTCATGAGATCCTCTCGGAAGACTGCTCATGGAGCCCGAGCGACCTTCAAACAGGTACCCGAATTTGTCGGTCAGGAAATGATATGCAATATCACTCCACCCATTTGCGTTCATGTGCAGGTTCTGGATGCCGCGCACATAAGACTTCGAGGAGGTATAGCTGGTGGTGTTATATTCACCCCCGGCGGTATGATGGATGATGGCGCGGGTTAGCGCCGACATTTGGGATATGGAAGCTGGAGCGCGCGCCCCCCAGCAACTGCGCGTACATATGGTCGGTTGCGGTCCTTTAGCTGCTTGAACTTCAACAGCAGCGAGGAGCAACGTAGCCAATGACGCGAACAGCAACTTGGGGACTCTGCTTAGGGTCAGAGTTCGGTTAGTCATACTAGTATTAGGGTTTTTCGATTGGGAACATTCCAGCCCATGTAACAAACGTACGCGTGCAAGATAGAACGCGAGCGGAGGTTATTTAGGGCTGACTTGAGTTCAGCCTCGTAACATCAGTCTTTTTAGTAAAGGCTTAAAACAGGACAAAGCCGTCGAAAATGGGCAAAAATAGGACGAAAAGCGTTAGTTTTTGATGTTGATTGTAACACACTTGGACAAGTTCAAACACTTACTTCCCGTTTTTGGACGGTTTGGACGGCGCTTTTTATGTCCCGCCTACACCTTAGGCCAGACTGCTGTAATCGAAAGCCGGATCAAGACCGCTCAATTGGCGGATTCACTTTTGAATCGCCTGACTTGGTGAAGATCTTGCAGAGTTCCGATGCTCAATGAACACAACCATCGCCTCCGTGGAGGAACTGGACGATCTGCTCAGCGAACCTTCGAACGGCGCCATAGATACGATGCGGCGTCTCGATGGGGATCTGATACTACTCGGCGTGGCAGGAAAGATGGGCCCGACGCTGGCCCGTATGGCCAGACGTGCCACCGAAGCAGCCGGAGTGAAACGTCGGATAATTGGCGTCTCAAGATTCTCAACCTCGAAACATGAAAACGAATTGCATCAATGCGGGGTCGAAACGATACGTTGCGATCTGTTGAATGAGGACTCCATTCATCAGCTTCCAGACGCGCAGAATGTGATCTATCTCGCTGGAATGAAATTTGGGTCCACGGGACAGGAGTCACTCACCTGGGCCATGAATACTCACCTCCCGGCTTTAGTCTGCAGGAAATATCGCAACAGCAGGATCGTCGCTTTTTCCACGGGAAATGTTTATGGCCTGGTTCCGATCACCAAGGGAGGTTCCGTCGAAACAGACAAACCAAACCCCGTCGGCGAATATGCAATGAGTTGCCTCGGACGCGAACGGATGTTTGAGCATTTCAGCAGCACGCTCAATATTCCCATCGCTATTGTCAGGTTGAACTACGCCTGTGAAATGCGCTACGGGGTTCTGGTCGATCTGGCCCAGAAGATACAGGCGGGCCAGGAAATTGATCTCGGGATGGGGTGGTTAAACACGCTCTGGCAGGGCGATGCGAACTCATACACGTTGCAGTGTTTCGATCATGTAGCCACTCCGCCCTTCTACCTGAACATGACCGGACCGGAGTTACTAAACGTGCGCGAGATTTGCGAGAAACTGGCGGTGCTGCTCGGAAAAGAACCATTGTTCACCGGAACCGCTACAGAGACAGCTCTTCTGAATAATGCGAACCGATCCTTCTCTCTTTTCGGAAGACCGAGAGTTCAATCGGATCAGTTGCTCAAGTGGGTGGCGGATTGGATAAGCCGCGGCGGCTCGTCACTCGGAAAACCTACTCACTTCGAGTCACGAGATGGAAAATTCTAGCTAACTCTGCGCAGGAACCTTTGATATGTCGGCATCCTCACTTTGGACATTCCCGAACGTGGCTGCGGCCCTTCGTGAAGGGCTTGTCATTCCAGCAACACCCCTCGCACTAAACGCCCAGCGCCAACTGGACGAACGGCATCAGCGGGCGCTCTTTCGCTACTACATAGCTGCGGGCGCAGGTGGTCTTGCGGTCGCGGTACACACAACCCAGTTTGCCATTCGCCATCCAAAGTTCGCGTTGTTCAAACCGATTCTGGAAATCGCAAAGGAGGAATTTAATCTGGGAGACATGCTACGAAAAACGCCGCTCGTGCGTATCGCTGGAATATGTGGATCAACATCGCAAGCTATCGACGAAGCCCGCCTGGTTCGCGAGCACGGATTTCACGCTGGTCTCCTAAGCCTCGCCGCAATGAAGAATGCCACGGAAGACGAGTTGATTGCGCATTGTCGCGCCGTAGCGGAGATCATCCCGGTGATCGGTTTTTATCTCCAGCCAGCGGCGGGTGGACGCGTTCTTCCCTTCTCCTTCTGGCGCCGCTTTGCGGAGATTGAAAATGTGGTGGCCGTCAAAATAGCACCCTTCAATCGATATCAAACACTCGATGTGGTTCGCGCCATTATGGAGGCGGGGCGCGGGGATATCGCGCTTTACACCGGGAACGATGACAACATTGTTTTGGATTTAATCACCCCTTTTCGATTTCAGGTAGATGGTCAAATCAGGGAGCGGCGTATTATCGGAGGCCTGCTGGGACATTGGTCGGTCTGGACTGGCAAAGCGGTTGAACTGTTGAAGGAATGTCACTCATTCGCAAATCAAGATACTTCGCTCTGCAGAATGCTTCGCCTTAATACTGAAGTGACCGACAGCAATGCCGCCTTTTTTGATGCTGCCAATGGATTCGCAGGGTGCATCGCCGGATTGCATGAGGTGTTACGTCGACAGGGACTGCTTGAGGGGATCTGGTGCCTTGATCCAAACGAAGGGTTGAGTCGGGGTCAGATGCAGGAAATTGATCGAGTTTATCGCTGTTACCCACACCTAAACGACGATGCCTTCGTTGCTGAGCATCGAGACGAATGGTTGAGATAATCAGGCCAGCTTAAGATACCAGCGACGCGTCCCAATCTTTCCAGACCGGCTCGTAGCCCAACCTCTTGATCAATGCTGCAATCTCAGCCGGAGAACGTTCATCCGCGATATCGAACTGACCTGTTGCATTGGTCGCTTTCGTCCCGGTGTCAGACCACTCACTCGAACCGGCAGCGAGCTCTACTATCCTGCCCCGGATGGTCTGGTGAATTTTTTCTTTGCCGGCACCGGTGTATCCGCCTGGCTCCGTGTGGCTCCCCGCGCTCATCATCGTGATGCCGAGCGGGATCAATCCATCGCGCAATTTGACCGGCTCGCGCGTCGACAGGACGAGGCCGATATCAGGAAACATCAGACGAAAAGCACAAATTAATTGCACCAGTTCGCGATCGCCCAATGTAGTGAGCGGCTGAAATTCCCCAGCACATGGACGCAATCTCGGGAGGGAGATGGTGATCTGTGCCTTCCAACAATTTTTCAACAGATACGCGGCATGGGCAGCGACGCTCAACGCTTCGAGACGCCAATCGCTTAAACCAAATAATGCAGCAATTCCCAACCTGCGGAACCCCGCCTCATACGCGCGCTCTGGGGTTTCCAAGCGCCAGTCGAAATTGCGCTTGGGGCCAGCAGTGTGCATTTCCGCATACACTTTGCGATCGTAGGTTTCCTGGTAAACAACAAGCCCTTCAGCTCCCGCCTGCACCATTGGCCGATACTCCTCTGTTTCCATCGGACCCACCTCCAGCGAGAGACTGGGGATTTCTTCGTGCAGCGCCCGAATGCAATCCGCCATGTAGCCGTTCGAGACAAATTTGGGATGCTCCCCGGCAACCAGAAGAATATTGCGAAAGCCTTGTTCCTTGAGCGCGCGTGCTTCGCGGACAACCTCGGGGACCGAGAGCGTGACACGAAAAATGGCGTTATCACGAGAGAAGCCGCAGTAGGTGCAATTGTTTATGCACTCGTTGGAGAGATAGAGCGGCGCAAACAGCCGGATGACTCGTCCAAATCGTTGCCGCGTAAGCTGCTGAGAGCGAGCACAGAGAGTTTCCAGCGACCCGGCAGCCGCAGGTGAAATTAAATGAGCAAAATCAGAGAGAGTGAGTTCAGCCCTGGAAAGGGCAGCAGCAACCTGCGCCGGGGAGCTCTCAATTGATTGACGAACCAATCTTTCAAGGGGCAAGGCGTTGAACTCAGAAACGAAACTCACGTGGCGTAATTAAACATCAGCAGCCGGACAGACAAGAGAACAAAGTGCCTTGATTTTATTGATAGTGAGGCGGCTTTGCATTGGTGTCCTTGATCCGCTGCAACTCCTGGTTTTCCACAGTTTCGGAAATGCGCCGAAGCTGGCCTTTAAGTTTCTCCAGATCGCGGCTCTGCTCAACCACCACTTCGTTCAATTGCTCAACCTGCCGCTCCAACTCGGCCATGTGCGATTCCAGCTGTTGAATAGATTCTGCCGCTTTGTCACTCATCGGTGATACGCTCCGCGAAAGTGACAGTGAAGCAAGGAAGTTTTCACCGAATGCCCCGAAACAAAAAAAACGGCACCCTCCATTACGAAGGGTGCCGTTGCGAAAATAAACAACGATCAGGAAAGTACGGCTTGTTCTTTAGCAGCCAGCTCAGGGTGCTTCTTCATGTAATCTTCCAAAGCTGCCTTGAGCGCTTCTTCTGCCAAAACGGAGCAGTGAATTTTGACGGGGGGCAAACCACCGAGAGCATCCACAACTTCTTGATTCGAGAAGTTCATCGCTTCTGCAATGGAGCGACCTTTAATCAATTCCGTGGCCATGCTGGAACTGGCAATGGCGGAACCGCAGCCGAAGGTTTTGAAACGAGCGTCTTCGATCTTTCCTTCTTTGATTTTGATGCTGATCTTCATGATGTCGCCGCAAGCTGCTGCGCCGACTTCTCCAACCCCGTCCGCATCCTTCAAGTCGCCCATATTCCGTGGGTTCATGAAATGATCCATCACGGTTTCGTTATAAAGTGTGTAAGTGTCGCTCATAAATTGTCCTGTGGACTGCAAGATACAGTCGGTTCTGCCGTTCTACCGTTAATATAGAAAGATGCCAGTTGCTGTCAATTAAGCGTTTGGGAACAATTGACGTGAAAAGGGGTAGTCGTTGCCCTGTCCGCGACCAGCTTCCTGGTTACTTTGCCACCTTCTTGAGCTTTTGGCGAATGGCGATCAGCCGTTTGTCCCAATCGATCCAACTCACTACCCACTCCTCGCCCTGGAAAGTTTTTCGGGCGAGCAGGAGACTTTTCTCCAACAGGTCGAGTTCCTGTTGGGCCAGTGAGATCTCACCCCATCGGAGGTATGCTTCAATCAGATTCAACCTGTTTTCCGGATAATCAGGGCTTAATTCCACGGCCTTTTGCAGATGAAATCGAGCCTTCTTGTCATCGCCCACGCTAAATGAGGGCGCTTCAAGATAGAGCAAACCAAGATTACGGTCGGGGCCGGCGAAATCGAACGTTTTGTCCATTTGCCGCACCTTCTTGAATTCCACCTCCATCTCATCAACCAGCTTAAGAGCACCAATCGTTCTGGTGCGCGCGAGTTGTCCGAGGTTCATCGGCAGGTAATAACGCGCAGCCGCTGATTTGGAATCCAACGCAATCGCACGTCGAGCGGCGGCGATACCGACGAGAGCAATCTCCTCACGTTGCTTGTCATCCCTGGCGAACTCCGCCCAATCGAATGCGGCACGTGCCAGCTTCCATCCCCGTTCTGCCGTTGGGGCAGTTTCAAACAGAGCTCTTGCCGATTCGTAGATCGTTCCGGCTCGATCCTTCGGACTAAGCAGCTTGGCGGGTGAAACATTGGTCTCGGTGGCCCCGCTCAAACCCGGGAAAAGAAAAATGACAACCGCAGCCGCAAACACAATTGCACGCAGCAGGGCAAAAAGCCGGTTGGTCATCTGCGAAATCCTAATTTTCCAAGCTTCAAGTCGCAAATGTATTCAGGCTTTTTTCCTTCACACTTGGCCGCGCTTCCTCCAAATCATCTGCATGAAGCTGGACAACCTACCAATCGATATGCACGTGCACATCGTGGGCAATGGATCTGGAGGAACCGGATGCTCCATGCGCCTGGACGCATGGCATAAGCCGCTTGCTCGCTTCATGGTGCATCATATCGGGCTGCCGCAAAGCGCACTCGATGGCGATCTGGACTACCTTTTCGTTCAGCGGTTATTGCACCTGGTCCAAACTTCTTCCCTCGGGGCCGTCGTGATCCTCGCTCATGAGAAGGTCTACCGCGAAGACGGCGAGGAAATGAAGAATTTTGGATCCGTCTACGTTCCCAATGATTATGTGCTGAAACTCGCACGCGAAAACCCTGAGTTCCTTCCCGCTGTCTCCATCCATCCTGCCCGTGCTGATGCAATGGAGGAACTCGACCGCTGCTCCGCCCAGGGAGCCGTGATGTTAAAGGTTCTACCCAATTGCCAAAACATCGATTGCAACAACCCGCGCTATAAACGTTTTTGGGAACGGATGGCAGAGCTGAAGATGCCGCTCCTGGCGCACACAGGCGGCGAACACACCGTCGAAGTGGTGGAAAAAAAATATGCGGATCCAAGGACGCTCGAACTTCCCCTCCAATGCGGAGTAAACGTGATTGCGGCCCATTGCGGTACCAAAAGCGGGTTGATCGATCCTGACTACTTCCAGATCTTTGCCGATCTCACGTTGCGTCACCCCAATCTTTACGGAGACTCAAGTGCCTTCAACGTCCCAATCCGAGGGAAGTACGTTCGTGAATGCATGGTCGAACCGCTCTCCAGTCGCATCGTTCACGGAAGCGATTTCCCAGTGCCGGTATACGGGCTTTGGGCCGGATTGCGGGGCGTGATTGAATGGGACGAATTTAGAAAGTGGGATTCAAATCCCAATGTTTTGGAGCGTGACTACCAATTAAAACGGGCGATGGGCTTTTCAGACACCCACTTCACAAAAATTTGGAACCTGCTGAAACTGAGCCCCAATCAAACCATGCGAGTACATAAAAACCGGGCCAGTTAACCTGGAGAAGGTTAAAAGGCCCGGGGAATGTTCGAGTACAAACGTAGGTTTACGTGGCTAATCCGGTCATCCGAGTGTACGACGGACGACCGAAATCCTGTTGGGCGTTCATCAAAGAACAATTTTATCTACGCCCTAAATCTACACCTACCACTCACTCTATCTGACATAAGCTTTTATCACTTATTCTAATCAGGTCAAACTAAATCTACGTTCTGATTAAAACCTCTATTTCCCTTCTCCCCCGTTGCGATCTTATTCGCAAAGCTCACATCAGTTACATAGGTAAGATGTTTCCTGAGGGAAATTGTTCAAATTATTTTCAAATTAAATTTTTCCAACAGTTCTGTGGAGAAAACCGACGAGCGTTTGATCAGAAAGGTGTTTATCGAAATTGTCTTACCCCTTTGTAATTATAATGGCGTGCCAAACGGACGAATCCACAGCGGACCCCGCAGGATAGGGGGTCGGTTTGAAGTGAATCGATAGCGTACTCCGCAGATTAGGAGGTCGATTTGAAGTGAATCGATAGCGTACTCCGCAGATTAGGGGGTCGATTTAAAGTGAATCGATAGCGTACTCCGCAGATTAGGGGGTCGATTTGAAATGAATCGATAGCGTACTCCGCAGATTAGGGGGTCGGTTTGAAGTGAATCGATAGCGCACTCGGCAGGTTAGGGGGTCGATTTGCTCCGCTATTGAGAGAAACTCATAACCCGTTCCGTGAAAACAACGAGGAACGCTCGCGTTTTGTAATTTCCCGGAGGAGACCTTTAGGCGGGAGAGGCATCATCCAAGGCATCCCAGGACCAATTACCCAATTAACCCAGCGCCAAGACTGGCCATCGGTGATATAGTAAACCAAGGCAAAAACCTGTTTACACAATGAAGTCAGTTGTTATTATCGCGAACCAAATTTCCGGGCTGTATGAAAAAAATCGACGCAATCATCAAACCGTTCAAATTAGAGGACGTCAAAGAAGCACTGTCTGAGATCGGCGTCGAAGGAATGACCGTCACAGAGGTCAAGGGGTTCGGTCGCCAAAAGGGACATACAGAAATCTATCGCGGCAGTGAATATACCGTCGACTTTCTGCCCAAAATTAAAATCGAGGTGGTTGTTTCTGACGATATTCTGGATGCGGCAGTGAAAGCCATAGTTCAAGGTGCCAAAACGGGCAAAATTGGAGATGGGAAGGTTTTTGTGAGCCCGGTGGAGAACGCCATTCGTATCCGAACGGAAGAAACCGGCGAGTCCGCCGTGTGAATTGTCCCGAAATTGGAATTCTCTGCCTAATTCCACAAAGTTATCCGCAATCCCCCTGATATTTTACGCGCCCGGAATTAATGGAACCCCTGATTTGACGGGCCTTTCCCCACTGTGAATAAAGTGTGAATAACTGTTAATATATTGTCCTCGTCAGGCACAACGTCTTTGCATAGAAAGCTCTGCCGCAATAATGGAGAAAGCGTGTGGCAATTTTACGGAATACAAGAAAGTAGCGCGCAGTTTGAGAAATTGTGGAAAACCATTGATTTTAAAGGGTTTTGGAGCGCTCCATAAAATGAAATTCACTTTTGCCTTTAGCAAAGTGCGGAAAAATTTAAACTGTGCGCCCTTGAGGACGATGGATTGCATTGCTGGTGGCCTTTTTGCAGTTCGAATGGATTCACGGTGAATAAATAGAGGATTTTGGAAACTTTAACGCCAAACATGCAATCGTCTGCCGAAAAAACGTGGTCCGCAGCACAGGACCTGCTCAGAACAATGCTGAACCCCGAGATTTATACTCTTTGGTTCAAACCGGTTCGTGCCGTAGAGATCGAGGGAGAGGTCATTTTCCTGGAAGTTTCCAACGACTTCTGTGCGGTTTGGCTTAAGGACAATTACATCGGCTTGCTCCGGGACGTTATCACTCATGCAGCAGGTCAGAAATTCCAGGTTCAGTTCCGAATCGCGAGTTCCTCCGCGATTGCTCCCGCTCCGGTGGCAGAACCGGAAAAACCCAGGGCAAAAGCGTCGGTAGAAGACCGCAATAGCGCCAATGGCACGAACCGCGAGTTTACTTTTAATCCAAAGAATACGTTTGATTCGTTCGTGGTTGGTGAAACCAACAACCACGCCTATGCCGCTGCCTTCGCCGTGGCTCAAGCGCCTGGAAAAAACTATAACCCTCTGTTTCTTTATGGGGGAGTGGGCCTGGGTAAAACCCATTTGCTTCATGCAATCGGTCAGCACGTAGCGGCGAACAAAAAAGGAGCACGTGTTGCCTACGTTTCTTCCGAAAAGTTCACGAACGAGTACATTGATGCTCTGCAGAACAATCAGTTGGTCCGGTTTCGCAAAAAATACCGGCAGACAGATGTGCTGTTGATTGATGATGTTCAATTCCTTGCGGGTAAGGAACGGATTCAGGAGGAGTTTTTCCATACCTTTAATACCCTGCACGAATCACACCGGCAGATTGTGCTCACCTGCGATCGTCTCGCCGCCGAAATTCAAAACCTCGAACACCGGCTGGTTTCCCGTTTTGAATGGGGTCTGGTGGTAGATGTTCAGCCACCGGATGTGGAAACGCGTCTCGCCATTCTTCGGAAGAAGGCCCAGGCCATGAATGTGCAGTTGCCGGACGAAATCCTTAATTTCCTGGCAAATCGGATTCGCACCAATATTCGTCGTCTCGAAGGCGCTCTTATTCGAGTTGCTTCCTACGCGCAATTAACTGGCAAGAAGCTGAATCTCGAAACCGCAGAAGGCCTGTTACGTGAGGTTTTGCAGGAAGAAGGCCGTTTCACGATCAATATCGATGTGATCCAAAAGCGCGTTGCAGAGCATTTCGATATTCGTTTGGCCGACATGACGAGCAAACGTCGTCCGGAAAACATCGCCTTCCCGCGACAAATCGCAATGTTCCTCGCCCGACAGATGACGGAGAGTTCGCTCAATTCTATTGGCGAAGCGTTCGGCGGTCGCGACCACGGCACGGTTTTGCATGCCTGTCGCCTGGTGAAGGATCGCATGGAGATCGATGCGAATGTCCGGCAAGTGGTGCAGTATCTTGAGAAACAGTTGATGCGCTAACCACTGCTTTGTATTTGCAGCGCAAAGTTTGCAGCGGTGCTTGCGAACTTTGCGCTTTTTTGTGTCTCAATTAGCCTAGGCGTATGGCGGTAATAGAAGTTAAAGATCTTTCGAAGGTTTTTCGAACCTACAAAAAGCAACCGGGTTTCAGGGGTGCGCTTCGTGGATTGTTTCATCGCGAATATCAGCAGACTTATGCTGTAAAGGATGTGAATTTCACGGTGGAAGAGGGTGAACTCGTGGGTTTCCTCGGACCGAACGGCGCTGGCAAAACAACCACGCTCAAAATGTTGTCGGGCCTGCTTTATCCAACTACTGGTTCAGCGCGGGTGCTTGGTTACGTGCCCTGGGAACGTGCTGATGGTTACCGTCGGCAATTCGCATTGCTTCTCGGACAGAAAAACCAACTTTGGTGGGACCTGCCCGCTCAGGAATCGCTTGAACTAAACGCGAAGATCTACGGAATTCCAAAGGAGTCGTTTGTCAAAACCGTGGATGAGATGACGACTCTTCTCGATGTGCGCGAGAAGCTGAATGTCATGGTGCGCGAACTCTCGCTGGGGGAGAGGATGAAGATGGAGTTGATCGCGGCTCTTTTGCATCAGCCCAAGGTTTTGTTTCTTGATGAACCAACAATCGGACTGGATGTTGTCTCACAGAAAAAGGTTCGCGAATTCCTGCGCGATTACAATTCTCGACGGAAGACTACGATTTTATTGACCAGCCATTACATGGCGGACATCCAGGAACTTTGCGAAAGGGTCGTAATCATCGACAAGGGCACGATCTTTTTTGACGGACAGCTTAAAGATATAGTCGATCGCTTTGCCGATTCGAAAATCATCAGCATCGCTTGTGCAGTCAGCTCGAATTATTCCAGCGAGAGCCTCGCGAAATACGGCGAAGTAATTCAACAGACACCCGGACATGTCCAACTCAAGGTCAAGCGCGACAGGGTTATTGCCGTGTGCAAAGCACTCCTTGATGAACTTCCCATTAGCGACATAGACATCCAGGAAGTGCCGATCGAAGATATCATTCGACAATTGTTTGCCCGCTAAACGTGAAACGAAGCAAGCCGCTTCCACCATTTCCAATAATGGTTTCCCTGAAACGGGGTCCCTCAGCCCACTGATTGAAAAGCACGCAGTTTGCTCTACTCTTCTACTCGCAAAACAATTTATCAACCAAGCCGTCCTTTTATGACAGATACTGACTTGCCGGATCCGCTGAACGTTATTCGCGTTCTCCTTGTAGATGATGAAGCTGACGTGAAGCCACTCATTGAACATCGCCTTCGCAAGGTTCCCGGGAAGCGTTTCAAGATAGATTGGGCTGCTTCCTATAAGCAGGGGCTCGAAGCTATCAAAAAGCAGGAGCACGACGTTTACCTGGTGGATTACCGACTTGGCGCGCAGAGCGGTCTCGAGCTCATCCGGGAGGCGACCAATTTCGGCGTGCAGGCACCATTTATTGTCCTCACCGCTGCGGCAAATCCAATTATCGATCTGGAAGCCACCAAACTTGGCGCGTCCGACTTCCTTGTGAAAGATCCCTTGGATCACGTCACTTTGGAACGTTCGATCCGGTATGCGATGCAGCATTTCGAAACGTTGCGGGCGCTGCAAAAGAGCAATGAACGTTTTCGCCTTTTGTTCGAACGCAGCATGGATGCGATCCTTATTTCCGATGACAGCGGGAAGATGCTGGAAGTAAACAGCGCTGCTTCAGCCTTGTTTGGGTCATCCCGAGAGGAACTCAAAGATAAGAAGCTTTCGGACCTGGTAATGACGGAGTTCGATAACGCTTTCTTGCAGGCACAAGAGCAGTCGATCGGTGAATTAAGCTTCACCCAACCGGATGGTGGAAATCGGTTTGCGGAATTTTCTGCCTGTCGTTTCGCTCCAAACCTCAATCTTTGCATTCTCCGCGATATCACTGAGCGCCGACAACTCGAGAAAGAGATCCAGGAAATCAGCGAACGCGAGCAGCGTCGTCTCGGACAGGATCTCCATGATGGGCTTGGGCAATCGCTCACCGGAATCAACTTTCTTACGAAAGTACTTCAACAGAAATTGGCCGCTCGAAACATCGAAGAGACCAAAGATGCTGGATATATTTCCTCCCTGATTAACCAGGCTTTGCAACATTGCCGGGAATTGGCTCGTGGCCTTTGCCCGGTGGCACTCGAAGACAACGATCTCCATGCGGCTCTGCAACTTCTTTCCGACAACGTAGAGAAAATGTTCGGAGTTAATTGCCCCGTTATTTTCGATCCAGGCATCAAGATCGAAGAAAATCCGGTGGCCGTGCATTTCTATCGCATCGCACAGGAAGCGACTACGAATGCCGTCAAGCATGGTAACGCCAAGAACATCCATATCAGCATCGTTCAAACAAAGAACGAGATGGTTTTACGAGTCAAAGACGATGGATCCGGCATGCCCAAAGATGCTTTGAAGAACAAAGGAATGGGTCTGCGCGTCATGCAGCACCGAGCGCGCATGATTAATGCGAATCTTGAGATCGAACCAGCCAAACCGTCAGGAACCATCGTCACCTGCTCGATTGATTGCGCGGGTTCGGCGAAAGCTGCGAAGAAAGCTGCTCCTATTCAAATCACCGAACCTAAAAAGAGAAAACGCAAAGAACCGGCTTTGTCGAAAGCGTAACTCGTTGCGCTGATTTCGATTTCACTCCCGAAAGCGCTGAATATTCTTCAGCGCTTTTTTGTTTCCTCGAGCGCCTGCACGCGTCTTTCAAATTACATCCCCATGATCTGATAACCGCTATCCACGTAAATAACCTGGCCGGTCATGGCAGCCGCTCCGTCGCTTGCGAGAAAAGTTCCGGTTGCGCCCAGCTCTTCCGGCAGAACATTACGCTTCAAGGGAGCATGCGCTTCGTAGTGCTTCAACATCTCGGTAAAACCAGAAATACCGCGCGCTGCCAGCGTGTTTACCGGGCCGGCACTGATGCAATTCACACGGATCTTCTTTGGACCCAAATCGTAGGCGAGATAGCGAGTGCTGGCTTCAAGCGACGCTTTCGCAACACCCATCACATTATAGTGAGGAACCACTTTCTCAGCACCGTAATACGTCATCGCGACGATGCTTCCACCTTCCGTCATGAGCGGCGCGGCGGAGCGCGCAAGGGCAACAAGAGAATAAGCGCTAACATCGTGAGAGATGCGGAAGGCTTCGCGACTGGTGTTCACAAACTCTCCTTCGAGAGCGTCTTTAGGAGCGAAGGCAACGGAGTGCAGTAACAGGTGCAGCTTGCCGAATTTTTGGCTCACTTCAGAAAACACCCGGGCAATATCTTCATCCTTGGTGACGTCGCAGGGCAGGATCAACGTGTCGGCGCCGAAGGTTCCGGCCAACTCTTCCACGTTTTCTTTGAGACGCTCGCCCTGATAAGTAAACGCCAGTTTGGCTCCAGCTTTGTGCCAGGCCTGAGCGATAGCCCAGGCGATTGAGCGTTTATTGGCGACACCGAAGACGATCCCGAGTTTTCCTGCGAGTAATAACATATGGTTTATCTAAAACGTTCGTTTAAGAGGAAATGATTTTTCAGGCGGTGGCAAGGGAAGAAACTTTGCGAAATCGCATCCAAAGGAGTGCGGCGAATCCTCCCAACAACAAAACCGTCACCGCCCACGCACCACTTTCCGGGTATTCAGAAAAGAAAAAGAGGGCTGTCGCGCCGATTGCGGGGCCACCGCAACTGCCGAGTCCAATCATCGCTTCATGAAACCCGCCGTGTTCACCTTTATTTTCGCCCACATCCATCGAGTAAAAAATGGAGGAGTAATAAATCAGTCCGATCGATAATCCAAAAATGACCTGGGCGACCAGGAGAACCCACAACGTTCTGGAGAGCAGCAACACGGCAAAGCTGGCAATCATAGCCGCGAAGGCAGTCGCCAGCCATCCGAACCGATAGTGCCAATTGCCCCAGCGTCGCAGTATCTCAAACGAACTCGTCCGCACAAAAAACCAAAGCGAGCAAAAGACTCCAGCAAATGCGGGCGTAAAGTTTAGTTGCTTGGCAAGCGTCGGGATGATTGGAATCAAGGTATTGATGGCAAGATAGGCAAACGGGTTTGCCAGCCAGGCCATGTGCAGAAAGGTCAACTTCGGGAGGTGCCCGTGAGAAACCTCTTCTGCGAAGGCACATTCCGGCTCTGCGCCTTCGTGAACGATTAATTCACGCAAATTTCCCGCAGCTTTCTGCAAGCGTAGCGTCATCCCGAGTTGGATCAGATGAATCGCTCCAGGAACAAAGAACATGCTCTGCAAGCCAAACTTTTGAATCATGGCCCCGCCCGTGAAATACGCGACCGACCCAGCTCCAGCCCATGTAAGATTGTAGATTCCAATGAGACTGCGGAGCCGATGCGTCGGCTCCTTCTCACTGATGATCGCCTGCATCGTGGCCCATGTGAAACACATCCCAACCATCGCGATTGCCGCCAACAGGATATGCAAGGCGATTTCAAATCCACGAAACCCACTGTGGAAAAAACCATGTAAAAGGAAAAGAATCCCTGCGGCAAAAGTCGCCACAGCCATTACGGCAAATCCTAAAGTCAGCGCTACAAAGTATCCGCGCCGCTGTGCAAACTTTCCCCCGTAAATGGCTCCAATGGCACAGACCGCACCCAGGAACGCAGCGAGCAGTAAATTTTCTTTAGCCCCGAATCCGAACTGCTCCTTCATGAAGAAGTAAAGATAGTAGAAGTAGTAAGTGGTCGCTGCGGAGTTCAACCCTTCCACCACGAAGATACCCGCTTTGATTTTTTTTGAGAACATCGCGTCCTACTCTTCTCCGCCGCCACCGTTCCCGCTGGGCTTCGTTTCCCAGCGACGCTTTTGGGGCTCCGGCAGCGCTGTATCTACTTTGGCGTAGTAAGTGTTCTCTCCGAACTCTCCGTCGATCGTCAGCTGCAATTGATGCGAGGGCGCTACGGAATATTTCTCATGCGTCTCGATGTAGACCAACTCTCCTGCCGGGCCCTTTAGGCAAAGGAACAGCGGAATCTTGCCCGGGGACCGTTCCGCGTGTCCGCGCAGACGAACAAAGGTTTCTTCGCTGACGTCGGTTGTGTTCAAGCGAAAGTGCACCTGTTTCGTGAATTTCCGAGGAGCCTCTTCCAAAGGCATGATCTCCTGCGGAAAGATTTTAGCTTTGTCTTCTGCATTGTTCACTTCGCCAATCACGAGAATCGCTTTGTTTGGTTCCAGCAAATGGCGAAACTTATCGTAATTCTCGTTCATGCAGAGCACTTGGACGGTTCCCTGCAAATCCTCCAGCGTAAACATTGCGTAAGGTTTTCCGCTCTTTTTGGAGAAGCCCGACTGCACAGCAGCCACCAATCCGGCTATTCGAGTCATACTGCGGGTTGGCAAAGTAGCCAGATCAGATGTCTTGTGGACACCGAACTTTTGGATCAACGGCGCGAACGGAGTGAGAGGATGGCCACTAACGTAAAAGCCCAATAGTTCTTTTTCATGGGCGAGCAGTTCCTTTTGATCCCATTCAGGAAGCTGCCGATCCGGTTCAGGCGTCTTGTGTTCAGCTGCCTGCTCCTCGAACATACCGAAGAGGGTGTTCTGCCCCCTTTGACGATCTGCAATGATACCCGCTGCGCGCGTCATCACCCGATCGATTTTGGCAAATAAGGTTGCCCTCGTTTCACCAAAGCAATCGCAGGCTCCCGACTTAATCAACGCTTCGAGCACCTTTCGACTGACCGCCCGCCCGTCGACCCGCTCGCACAGCTCTTCGATCGTGTTGAATTTCCCACCTGCCTTGCGGGCATCCAAAATATTCTGAACAGCCACTTCCCCAACGCCTTTGATGGCCGCCAGGCCGAAGCGAATGACCTCATTCCCCTGTGCCACGGTCGAGATCTGTCCGTTTGTTTTCGTCGAATCGCCGGCCGAGCGAATTGCCGGGGCGAATTTCACAAAGCTTTCGTTCACATCGGGCCCAAACGTCTGAATGCCAAACAGCTTCGCCTCTTCAATGAGCACACCGAGCTTCTCGGTATTGCTCATTTCGTTCGTCATGTTGGCCGAGAAAAATTCAACGGGGTAGTTCGCCTTGAGATAAGCGGTTTGGTACGAAACGACGGCGTAGGCGGCGGCGTGGGATTTATTGAATCCGTAGCCGGCAAATTTTTCCAACAAATCGAAGATCTCGTTCGCCTTGGGGGCGGCAATGTTGTTTACCCGGGCGCAACCTTCCACGAAGGTTTTCCGCTGCTTCGCCATTTCTTCGAGCTTCTTCTTACCCATCGCCCGACGCAGCAAATCCGCGCCGCCCAGCGTATATCCGGCGAGCACCTGGGTCGCCTGCATTACCTGCTCCTGGTAAATCAACACCCCGTAAGTCTCTTTCGAGATCGGTTCCAGAAGCGGATGCGGATACTCCACCTTCACCTCACCGTGACGCCGCTTGATGAAGTCTGGAATCAGGTCCATCGGACCGGGTCGGTAAAGAGCGACAAGCGCGGTGATATGTTCGACAGAACCAATCTGAAACTTGCGGCAAAGATCGCGCATACCGCCGGATTCCAGCTGAAACACACAGGTCGTATTCCCTTTATTCAGCAGGTCGTAAGTCTTTTGATCATTCAATGGCAGGTTATCGACATCGATATCCATGCCTTTGATTTCCTTCACCATCTCGCAGGTGTTGCGGATGACGGTCAACGTCTTCAGTCCGAGAAAATCCATCTTCAAGAGGCCAAGATCACCGACCGGCCCCATGGCGTATTGCGTGACGATCGTCCCGTCTTCGTCCTGCTTCAGCGGCAATAAGTTCACGAGCGGTTCTGGCCCGATCACAACACCGGCCGCATGCACGGAGGAATTACGCGTCAGATCTTCGAGGATGAAAGCAGTGTCGATCAGTTCACGGGTGACCTCTTCCGTTTCGTAGGCCTGCTTGAACTCCGCATTCTGCTCAAGCGCCTTCTTCAGGGTCATCTTGAGTTCGTTCGGGATCATTTTGGCGAGGCGATCGCACTCACCATAGCTCAGCCCCATGACGCGCCCCACATCGCGCACCACTGATTTCGCGCCCATTGTACCGAAGGTTATAATTTGCGCGACGCACTCGCGACCGTACTTTTGGCGCACATATTCAATCACATCCCCACGCCGATCGTCGGCGAAATCGATATCGATATCAGGCGGGTTGACGCGTTCGGGGTTCAGGAAACGTTCGAAAAGCAGGCCGTAGCGGATGGGATCCACGTTGGCGATTTCCAGCAGATAGGTAACAATCGAACCTGCGGCAGAACCGCGGGCGACGCAAGTGACACCCATCTTGCGTCCATAAAGGACGAAGTCGGCCACAATGATGAAGTAAGCGACGAAGCCGGTCTTCTCGATCACTTCCATTTCCAGCTTAAGACGATCGATGACCTCCTTGATGGCAACGGCCGTTTCCGGATCGTTCAGATCATTCGCAACATCTTTGCGACTTTCGACGGAGAATTTCGGCAGACGCGAGGCGTCGTCGATTTTTTCGACGATGAAGTCGTTCCCCTCTGCCCGCGCGTGGATCGTGTAACGTCCAAACAACGCTTCCGCCAGCATCTTGCGCAGATAACCTTCGGGGGTGTAATGCTCCGGCGGAATAAAAGACGGATAATGCAGGTCGCCGAATTTGATTTGGACGTCGCACTTCTCGGCGACCTCCACCGTGTTCTTTACCGCCTCCGGAACTTCGCTAAACAGAGCCATCATCTCATCGGCGGAGCGCAGGTAAAATTGTTCGCGGGGATAACTCGCTCCCAGGCGCTTCGGATCCTGCAGCGTCGTTTGAGTGCCAATACAGACGAGCACATCGTGCGCGTGCGAATGGCTTCGCTCCACATAATGAACATCGTTCGTCCCAACCAGCTTGAGCCCGAACTCCTTCGACCACTGGATCAACTGCCGATTGACTTTGGCGTTTTCGGCGCTCCCATGATTCTGGAGTTCAAGGTAAAAATTCTCGGCTCCGAGCGTTTGCTTAAACCAATCGACCGTGTCCCTGCCCTTCTTCAAATCATCCTGCAGGATGCATTGGGGAATTTCGCTCCCGAGACATCCGGAAAGAGCAATCAACCCCTCTCTATTTGCAGCGAGCAGCTCCTTATCGATCCGCGGCTTGTAATAGTAGCCATCGAGGTGCCCTGCGGTGACGAGTTTCGTCAGGTTCTTATAGCCGTTGTTATCTTTCGCGAGCAGAACGAGATGATTGTAAAAATCCTTACCCCCGCCGCCCGCCGCTTTCTTCTCCAGTCGACTCCCCGGGGCGACATAAACTTCGCAACCAATGATTGGCTTGATCTGTTTACTGCGAGCGGCCTGGTAAAACTCAATCGCCCCATACAGGACTCCGTGATCTGTAATGGCCATGGCCGGGAATTTCAGCTCGGCGGCTTTGTCCATTAACCTGTCCATACGGCAGGCACCATCGAGTAGCGAAAACTCGGTGTGCAAATGCAGATGAACAAAGTCGGAATGCGACATGCGCTTACTCTAGTGGTCGCAGATGGAACCCTGCAAGCGTCGGGTGCTCTCCAGTGCAGGAAAACCTACTCACCCTTAGCGCAATCTTTTCACCGATCGGAAATGCCCTATTCCGGGAGTAGATTTTCATTGTCACGGGCTGGGGTCCCCCTTTTCCCGCTGGGAAGCCAAAGACTGACGCCTCATTGGTCGGCTGTGGTTGGGTTTGCCGGCCAACGACTTGATTGATACTAATTTGCGGGATAGAACCGGGTTCCTCGTGGAACAGAGAAACTCCGGGACCCTGGTCGGGGGGGGGCTCTGATGTCACTTTTCCCTGTTTCGGTAAGGACTAACCTCATCCCAGGGCAAAACGCCCGCCTTTTTTGCCCAGGCATCATAAAGCGCGGCCAATTCTTTCACTTTGGCTGGCTCCCCCGCTGCGCGATTATTGAGCTCCACCCGATCTTTGCCCAAATCGTAGAGCTCCCATTCTTTTCCATGCTCGGCTACGAGTTTCCAATTTCCCTGGCGAGCGGCGCGATGCCCTTCATGTTCCCAAAACAAGGTTCGATCCTGGGCTTTTTTGCCCAAAAGCACTGGGAGCAGGCTGGTGCCGGTTGCGGGCAGAATCTTTTCTCCTCGATATTCCTTCGGATACCGCGCGCCTGCTGCGTCAAGAAATGTCGGCATAAAATCCATGACGTGTCCGACCTGGGAACTCAATCCGCCAACGTCCTTCATCTTTTTCGGCCATGAAACGATCAGGGGAGCCGCGATGCCGCCTTCGTGGGCATAATGCTTCCACCAACGAAACGGAGTGTTGCTCGCGTTCGCCCAGGTGGGTCCGACGCTTTGCCAGACGTGATCCGGGCCGGCCAGGACGTCTTTGTGTTTATTGCTCGGAATGACGGTCGTGCCATCGCGAGTCTTCGAGGGAACATCGTACCAGCCGGGCTCCAGGTTTTCCGCACAAGCGCCGTTGTCGGAAAGAAAGAGAATCATGGTGTTATCGGCGATTTTCATTTTCTCCAACTGCGCCATGAGGCGTCCGATCCCCTGGTCCATGCGATCGACCATGGCGGCGTAAACGGCCATGCGATGGGCGTCCCATTCTTTATCCGGAGCATCTTTCCACGGCCGGGTTGTGGCGCGATGAGAGAGCGGAGTGTTTGCGGGGATAACTCCGAGTTCGATCATTCGTTTGTGGCGTTTCTCGCGAAGGGCTTCCCATCCATCAGCATACTTACCTTCGTATTTTTTTATGTCTTCCGGAAGAGCATGTAACGGCCAATGGGGAGCAGTGTGCGAGACGTAGAGAAAGAAAGGATCTTTTTTCCCTCCGTATTTCTTCACGTATTCGACTGCCTGGTCATTGATGGCATCGGTATAATAAAAATCCTTTTTCTCGGGGCGGATCGGTGTGTTGCCGCGAACGAGGGAGAAGGGATCAAAGAAACTTCCCACCCCATGGATGGTTCCAAAGTATTCATCGAAACCACGTTGCAGGGGCCATCCTTCTTTATTTTCCCAGAATGGATCGTTATTCTCGTAGTTGAGCTGTTCTTTGCCGGTGAAGACGATGTGGGAGACGTGCCATTTGCCGGTCATGAGTGTTTTGTAGCCAGCACCTTTTAAAGCTTCAGCCAGCGTCACACTTTGTTTGTTTATCTCCCCTCGATAGGCTGGCGTCCCCAAATCCTGCATCATGAACCCAATTCCCGCTTGATGAGGATAGAGTCCGGTTAGGAGAGAGGCGCGGGTTGGGCAACAACGACTGCCGTTATAGAACTGGGTAAAACGAAGTCCCCTGGCGGCAAGTTTATCGAGGTTCGGCGTTTCAATCTCTCCCCCATAGCAGCCAATATCGGAATAGCCGAGGTCATCCGCCATAATGACGATGATGTTGGGGCGAGGTGCTGACTTGGCAGGCACTGGGAGAGTGGACAGCGCAAACAAGGCCGAGAACAGCCATGTGGCGGAAAAGGGAAATCGAAATCTAGCGAAACGCATGAGTTTGTATCGCAACTAGAGGTTTTGAAAACACCTCTGGTTACCGGGAAGTTGGTTTGGTGCATGACGTCGGCACTATCCTAGCGCGCCGCGAAGGGGCCCGTGCTTGTATAGCGATTGCCTAAAAGTAATTTCCAGAAAAGGTGATTTATAGTGTTTGTACTTTTGGGGGATATGGTTGAACCGGATGGTTGCGAAGGAGTGAGAGTCATCCCAATGGTGAGAACGCGCACGACGGAAGGAACTAGCGCGTGACGATGGAAGCCTCGCCGACCAAGCCTGGTTACATCCGTCTGGCTGCGATTGACTCTCTTTTGATGGGCCCCCCGGTAAGCAGAAACACATGCAAAAGAGGGATTTTGCCAATCCGTGACCCGGCAACATGGTCAAAATAGTTTCTAAAACGACCCTGTCGCGCATGACATAGACAAATTCAGATCCTAAAACGGCCCTGTCACGCGTGACATAGACAATTTCAGGTTCTAAAACGGGCGTGTCGCGACCGACATACTACATTTCAGGTTCTAAAATGAACCCGTCGCGCGTGACATAGTACATTTCAGGTTCTAAAACGACCCTGTCCTGCGTGACATAGACAATTTCAGATCCTAAAATGACCCTGTCGCCCTCGACAGGGTCTATTTCAGATCCTGAATTCAGTCCGTCGGATGGGCAAAGCCCCCCGGATTGAACTCCGAAAGAACGTTGGAGCGATTGCCAAAAGCAATTTCAGTTGCTCTCCCCTGCCATTATCCTGCCTTTTAGTTACGGCAGAAATTGGCCCAACGCCTCCACATACCAGAGACAATTTTATCTCCTCCATCGAGGAGAAGAGGTTCACCACGGGTTTTATCACGTTTTCAGGCAAATTCTCGGTCCTGTCTAAACGGCAGTCAGAGAAGGCTAACTCCAAAACCGGAATAGGGACCGGAATTTACTTTTGGCAATCGCTATGGATGGAACGGCATCTCTTGTGCTATGGATCGTGCCCCTGACTTTTTTAAAACTCGAATGCATATTGTTTTTTCGGACATCCGAGCGGGGTGATTCGGCGCAAAAGTCGGTTGCAAAGAAGGATTTTACGCCTATTTTAAGCGCCCAAAGTCGGGGTAAACCCGATTAAAATTTAATGCGACAGTTTTATACCATCGCAAGGAACACATTCATGGAGCTGATCCGGCAGCCGATCTTTCTGCTGCTGATTACGGCGTCTGCTTCGTTTGAAGTGTTTCTCTCTTGCGTCAATTACTTCGGTTTCGGGGATGAACCGAAGCTGGTGAAGAATAGTGTTCTGGCGGTAATGTTTCTAACAGGCCTCTTTGGTGCGGTAATGAGTGCTTCTGCCGCAGTAGCGCGTGAGATTCGCACAGGAACAGCCCTCGCCGTCCTCGCTAAGCCAGTGGGTCGCGCTCAATTTCTTCTCGCAAAATACTTTGGTGTGGCCGCGGCGCTCACTGTCCTGGTCTATTCCAATGCGATCGCCTGTCTATTCGCCTCACGCATGGCATTCGACTCCTATGGAGAGATCGACTATCCGGCGCTGGGAATCTTTCTCGGTGGGTTGTTGATGGGTTACGGGATCGCAGGTTTTACCAACTTCTTCCTTCGCCGACCCTTCATGGCAGATGCGGTTCTCGCAGTGATTGTCACTTTGACGGTTGCCTTCATCGCTGTGCAGTTTGTGCATAAAGAAGCGTCAACGACCTCGGTGGGCGGGGGTTTGGACTGGCGTTTGGTTCCGGCTTCGTTGTTGATCCTGTTCGCTTTGTGGGTTCTGGCGGCCGTTGCCGTTGCCTGTTCCACCCGCCTGGATGTCATCCCGACGCTGGCCATCTGCTCGACGCTTTTTCTGATCGGATTAATGTCTGATTACCTGCTGGGCCAACGAGCGGCAGGCGGTTCCTGGTGGGCATCGACTCTTTATGCGATGACCCCGAACTGGCAGCAATTTTGGGTGGGAGATCTTTTGGAAACCGGTCGGCAATTTCCGTGGGGCTATCTGGGCAAAGCTTTCATCTACGTGGTCAGCTACGTCGGAGCTACGCTGGCACTAGCATTGCTAATGTTTGAGGATCGGGAGCTTAGTTGAACGTTTATTTGGTGCAATAACTCATGGAACGAAATCATCAGAAAACAGGCCTGATTAATTGGTTCATTCTGCTCCTGGCTAGCGTGGTGACGGTGGTGGTCACGCGCTACGTCAATTCGGCCGCAGGATGGATGGGCGCAGCGATCCTTGCCATTGGTTTCATTGCGGCCGTGGTCAGCTATTTCCAGATGCGCCTGGAAGAGCGGGAGCGTTTGGAGAAATTGGAGTTCAACGAACTGGAGAAGAGTAAGGGTGGCGCTTCACTTTTCACCCAGGAGGCCGAAAATTTTCCTGCACAACGGTCCCGGATCCAATTCGAACGTTTTTTTGTTCCGATCTTTACCGTGCTGCTGCTGCTTGGTGAAGCAGCGGCGGTGTTCTTCGAGTGGAAGGTCCTTGATAAGGGTGCGTCAGCCCTGCGAGAGGATCGGACCCTGATCGCTGCTTCTCTCTTTGCGTTGCAATTTCTGGTCCTCTTCATTTTTGGTAAATACACGTCTGGTCTTTCCCGTGCTGCTGGCGATCGATTACTTCGTCCTTCCTCGGGGTATCTCTTGTTGGGTGGGTATGTTTCGCTAGCGCTGGCAGCGGCGGTTGCGCTTTCGGCGTGGGCAGGTCTCCCGAAGATGGACCTGTATCTAGTGCGAATTCTGGCGGGGATCTTGGGTTTAATCGCCGTTGAGACGTTGTTAGGCCTCTTATTGGAAATTTATCGTCCGCGCATCAAGGGGAAGCCGGGTCGCGTCCTTTATGAAAGCCGGTTGGTCGGACTGTTGGGTGAGCCGGAAGGAATTTTTAAAACTGCTGCTCACGCGTTGGATTATCAGTTTGGATTCAAAGTTTCAGACACTTGGTTCTACCGGTTTTTGGAAAAAACAGCTGTCTGGTTGGTGCTGCTGCAATTACTTGTGCTTTTGTTGTCGACTTGCTTTGTATTCATCGAGACCGGAGAAGAGGCGCTTCTGGAACGATTTGGGAAACCAGTTCCTGGACGGGAAGTGCTAGGCCCGGGATTGCATGTCAAAATGCCATTTCCGATCGACCGGGTGCATCACCACAACACAGAAAGAATTCAAACGTTCACGGTTGGGGTCACGCCAAGTGAGGAACATCAGAACCAACGCACTATTCTCTGGTCCGTCAGTCACGAAAAAGAAGAGAACATGCTGGTGGCCAGCCATGATTCCGCCGTGGAGACCACTACGAACAGTGCTGCCACCGACAAGAAGAGTCCCCCGGTTAATTTGTTGTCCGTCAGTATCCCGGTTCAATTCCAGGTAACGAATCTAACCGCCTGGGCGTATAACAACGAAGAGCCGAAGCAATTGCTGGAACGTCTCGCCACCAGGGAGGTGGTTCGATACCTCGTCAGCGCTGATTTGCAAGAGATCATGTCTCAAGGGCGAGCGCCTGCGGCCATTACCCTTCGTGAACGGATTCAAGCTGCAGCGGATGTCCGGGAGCTGGGAACCAGAGTCGTGTTCGTCGGATTACAGGACATTCATCCTCCAGTGGCGGTGGCTTCCAATTACCAAAAGGTAGTGAGCACTCGTCAGGCGCGTGAGGCTGCGATCCTCAATGCGAAAGCGTATCAGTTCGAAACCAATTCCTCAGCTCGGGCTCAGGCATTCAAGCGCGTGAGCTCAGCTGAAGCGGATAGACAGCGTCGCGAAGTGAATGCGTTAGCCAACGCCGCCCTCTTCACCAACCAACTGCCTGCCTACGCAGCAGCACCCAGTGTGTATGCGCAACGGAAGTACCTCGAGACTCTTGCTCGCGGCAGCAAGGGCACTCCTAAATACGTGATAGCCACCACGAATAGACAAGATGTGATCCAGTTTGATTTGCAGGAAAAAATTCGAACCGACCTCCTGGATGTGGCGGTTCCACCCTCTAAGTAAATTTAAGAATGAAACGCAATACCTTCACCATCGTCATTGGCGCACTGCTGCTGATTATTTTCGGCTTGCTCCTGTTCGTCTTCCAGGTACGACAATCCGAGGTCGCCGTGGTCACTCGCTTTGGTAAGCCAGACAGAACTAAAACAAGCCCCGGTGCCTATGCTCGTTTTCCCTGGCCCATTGAAAAAGTGCACAAGATGGATCAGCGCATTCAGAACTTCGAAGATCGTTTCGAAGAAACGCTGACACCTGATGGCTTCAACCTCCTGGTCAACGTCTACGTGGGCTGGAAGGTGAGTAAACCGGAACTGTTCTTCCCTAAATTCGCCAACGGCTCGGTGGATGAAGCGGAGAAGTCTCTGGACGCTATTGTGCGCAGCGCGAAGAACGAAATCGTGGGGAAACATCCATTTTCCCACTTTATTTCCACGGATCCTAAAGAGTTAAAATTCGCTGAAATCGAAGGGGAGATGCTTCAAAAGGTTCAAAGCCAGGTGGAAGCAAACAATTATGGGATCGAGATCAAATTCCTCGGCATAAAAAAACTGGGCCTTCCTGAGAGCGTGACGCAAACCGTTTTCGAGCGCATGCGATCTGAACGGCAGGTTCAAGTTTCTCGAATCGAAAACGAAGGAAAAGAACAGGCGGAGGAAATCCGTTCCACGGCAGAACGCGAGAGCGCCAAGACCATTGCGGAAGCTGAAGCCAAGGCAACTCGTATTCGCGGGGAAGGCGAAGCCGAAGCTGCAAAATCATTTGCGGCGTTCCAAAAAAATCCGGAGCTGGCCAACTTCATCCTGAAATTGAATGCGCTGGAGATGATGTTGAAGGAGAAGACGACTTTGATCCTGGACCAAAATACGTCTCCACTTGACCTCCTGCAGAAAGGCTCGCTGGATGTCGCGAAGCCAGCCGGTACCGGCAATTCCGTGAACGTCGATGGCAAATAAGGGAGCGCAACTGCACAAATGAGCGATCACAAACACCCTCACAATCACAATCACGATCACGGTGATCACGGTCATGATCATGCCCATGACCATGCGCACCCTGCACCAGTTACACCGGAGCCTGTGTTGATCGAAGATGCGGGTTCGCGCGCTCTGTCCGAGGCGCTTCGGAGCAGCTTCGTTATTGTTCGTGTGCTTATGGCTGGGTTAGTCGTGTTGTTCCTTGCCTCAGGTTTTTTCACGGTGGGTCCTCATGAGAAAAAGATCATACTGCGCTTTGGTAAACCGGTGGGCGAGGGTGAGAAAGCTTTGCTCGGGCCTGGTTTCCACTGGGCTTTTCCGGCACCGATCGATGAAGTCGTTTCTGTGCCTGTGACCCAGATCCAACAGGTGAACTCCTCCATTGGATGGTATCCGACCACACCGGAGCAGGAAATTTCCAAGACCGAGCCGCCGCCGGGGCCCTCTTTGAACCCGGCATTCGAAGGTTATGTCATCACGGGTGATGCCAACATCATCCATACCCGCGCGACCCTTCGTTACAGAATCACGGACCCGGTCCGTTACACGTTTGGTTTTTCTGACGCTCCGGCGTTTATCACGAATGCATTGAACAATGCTCTCTTGTTCGCAGCGGCCCATTACACCGTCGACAACGCATTAACGCGGGATGTAACAGGTTTTCGTGACCGGGTTTACAATCGCTTATTGAAATTGATCGACCAACAGACACTGGGCATCGAGATCGAGCCCCCTACCATTCAATCGATTCCGCCACGGCAACTAACCAGTTCGTTTGAGCGTGTTTCCCAGGTGGCTATGCAGAGCCAGAGGTTAATGAACGAAGCCCGTAGCTATGAGAGCGATACGATGAGCAAAGCGCGCAGTGAGGCAACGTCCCGGATAAACGCTGGAGAAACCGAGAAAACCAGACTGGTGGAATTCGTCTCAGCGGAAGCCAAGAAGTTCGAGGATCTGTTGCCCCAGTATACGGCGAATCCTGAGTTGTTTGTTCAACTGCGCCAAAGCGAAGTGATGCAACGCGTGCTGACAAACGTGCAGTATAAAATTTACATTCCAAGCAGTGGACCTCAACTGCGGTTACAGTTGAATCGCGAGCCACAAAAACCTGGAGCACAGCCATAGCATGCAAGTCACATCGCTTCTCAGCCGTCAGGAACAAAAGCACGACCATGATCATGATCATGACCACGAGCATGGAGATCATGGGCATCATCATCATGATCATGGCAAGGGGGAGAAGTGTTCCAGTTGTGGCGATCACGAGCACACCATTGTGCCGTTATGGCAAACGCTGCTCGGTCTGATTTTCATCCTGAACGCATTCGCCATCGAATGGTTCTTTGATGTCAGTGGCAGTGCCGTTGCCGGTTTCAGTGGGATGATCGGGGCGATAATTCTAGGGTACCCCATTATCTGGACCGCCATCAAAGATTTGCGCAAAGGACAGCTGAGCACCAACGAACTTGTGGCGCTGGCGATTTTGGCTTCGTTCGGTTCCGGACATTATCTGGAAGCAGGCGTGGTCGCATTCTTCATGTTGCTCGGCCAGATCATTGAAACGCGCACGGCGGAAGGTGCCCGTGCCTCCATTGAATCTCTCATCAAGCTGACTCCCACCAAAGCGCGGCGCATCGTGTCCGGCCGCGAAGAAGAAATCCCGACCAGAGATCTTCGAGTTGGCGATGTGATCCGTATTCGACCGGGGGACAATGTCGCTGCCGATGGGCAGATTGTGACCGGACAAGGTTCCATCAATCAGGCAAACATCACTGGTGAATCGTTGCCAGTGGACAAAAAGACCGGTGATGAAGTTTTTGCTGGAACGCAGAATTTGAATGGTGTCCTCGAGGTTAAAGTGACCCGCGCCGGGCAAGACACCACTCTTGGTAAAGTGCGCGATTTAATCCTCGCGGCTGAGCAAACCAAGCTGCCGATTATGCGGATCATTGACCAGTACATGGGCTTTTACACGCCGCTCGTGTTGGTGATGGGAGCATTGGTCTGGGCCTTCACTCAGGATCTCAGCCGGGTAATTGCAGTCTTCATTGTCGCTTGTCCCTGTGCGTTTGTCCTGGCAACTCCGACGGCAATGGTCGCAGCACTTTCTGCGGCAGCGCGTCTCGGTATCCTGATCAAGAATGTGGCCGACATTGAATTGGCTGCGAAGATCAACGCGTTCGTCTTCGACAAAACCGGAACGCTTACGACCGGAAAACTCGCCGTCAGCAGACTTGCCCCGATTGGTGAAACGCAACCGGCTGAGTTGCTGCGGATTGCCGCCTCGGCTGAGAAGTATAGCAATCATCCAACGGCAAAGGCCCTTGCGCAATTGGCGGAGGAAGCCGGGGTGCCGTTGCCAGAGCCAAAAGACTTTACAGAAACCGCGGGTCGCGGGGTGAAAGCGCAAGTAGATGGAGTCAACGTCCTGGTGGGTCGCGCGCAATGGTTAAAAGATAACGGGGTGTCGGAAGATTTCATGAAGTCAGTCGACTTGAATGAGACCGAGGGATTCAGCCTGATCTTTGTCGCGAAAGAAGGAAAGTGCATCGGTTGGGTCGGCATGCAGGACCAGACCCGTGCTGAAGCGGCGGAGTCCCTGGCAGAGCTCAAGGCAACGGGTGTGCGTCGAATCGCGATGGTGTCAGGCGATCGCCAGCCCGTGGCGGTTCGTGTCGCCAAGGAAATCGGCTGTGAGGAAGTAATGGGCGACTGTCTTCCGCAGAATAAGGTGGAATTCGTCCGCGCAATGAAAGCCAAAGGATACCGCGTTGCAGTGGTCGGGGACGGCGTCAATGATGCGCCTGCTCTTGCCGCGGGTGACCTTGGTATCGCCATGGGTGCGGCAGGTAGTGAAGTTGCCATTCACAGTGCCACGATAGCCCTGATGAACAGCGACCTCCGTCGTTTGCCATTCCTGGTCAAGCTCTCCCGGCAAACCCGTGCGGTGATCAATCAAAACTTCCTTTCCGGAGTGTTATTTGTGATCGGTGGTTTGGTGCTTGCGGCGATGGGCAAAATCAATCCCGTGGTGGCCGCACTATTTCACGTCGTGGGATCTCTGATCGTGGTTTTCAACAGTGCTCGTTTGGTGCGTTCCGGTGAAGAATTGGAAGCGTATGTTCCACCGCATGCTCCATTGCAAGAGCGCGAGACACACATTGTTGCGGACCATAAAACCGATTCATCCACGGCGCAGCCGAAACTGGCGTGAGCCGCGAAAAGCTTTAAACTTTAAAAGAATGAGTGCGATTGAAGTGATCGAAGAAATCAAGAAGCTGCCAAGTGATGAGCAGAAGAAGGTGCTCGCATTTCTTCAATCCCAGGCCAATGAGAGTGAGGTGGGAGAGGTAGATTCAAACTTTAAGAGTATGGCCGCTGAAATGTTTGATAAGAATCAGGATCTCTTTCGCAACTTGGGGAAATAATGGAAACAGCGAACGAGCCTGTCTTTGTCAACCTTAAGCAGCTCAGGCTTTTTTAGATGGGAACAAAAGAACGGCAGCAGCTACTGCGATCATGTTTTTGCGGCTGAACGGACTGCCACTAATAATTGATGACGGTTCGCTTTACGAAGCAATGATTGCGATTGCAGTGAAGCGGTTGGATAAAAAAGGTCTGGCAGAAGTGATCCGAGCATTGTCACGAAAGATTCAAGAATGATTGCGACTGATGTAACAGCAACGAATTCGCGCGGGCCTCAAGCCACTGAAAATTTAATCGTGGTGCGGGGTTTGACCAAGGTCTTCAAAGATTTTTGGGGTCGCCCCAAAGCGCGAGCCGTCGACAACGTGGATTTTGAAGTACGCAAAGGCGAAGTGTTTGGCTTGCTGGGCCCGAACGGTTCCGGAAAATCCACCACTATCAAGATGTTGCTCGGCCTCCTCTATCCCACCAAAGGCCACATCGAAATATTTGGAAAATCCCCCCGAGATGTTAAGACGAAATCGCGTATTGGCTACCTCCCGGAAGAATCCTATCTCTACCGTTATTTAAACTCAGGCGAGACTCTCGATTTCTTCGGAAATCTTTTCGACATCCCACCTGAAGAGCGAAAACGCAGATCCGAACAATTGATGGAAATGGTTGGGTTAAACCAGGCGCGCACCCGATCAGTCGGAGAATTTTCAAAAGGGATGCAGCGCCGCATTGGAATCGCACAAGCGCTGATCAATGACCCCGACCTGGTGATTCTTGACGAACCTACGGCAGGCTTGGATCCGATCGGGTGCCGCGAAGTGAAAGATCTGATCCTGGCTCTCGCCCGTCGTGGCAAGACCGTCATTCTCAGCAGTCATTTGTTGAGCGATGTTGAAGACGTTTGTGATCGGGTGGTTATTTACTACGGTGGAAAAATTCAGGCCGCCGGCACACTTCAGGAGCTGTTGACGGAACGGGACAGTGTTCGAATCACGAGCCCTGCGATGCCGCGTGAGACGCTGGAGCGGGTTCTGGCGACTATCCGTCAGGATGTCCCAGCGGATCAGGTGCGCGTCGATAATCCTACCCAGAATCTAGAGAGCTACTTCCTTGGCGTTGTCGAACGTGCGAAGGCCAATGCAGCGCAAACCTCTGGGGCAACATCCGGAGCAAAGGTCGCAGAGTATCTTCGTGGTGACGCCACTCAACAGCAGGAAAACGCTTCCAATAAAGTACTGGAACGTTTCACAGCCCCCGCCCCTGCTACAGAGGTGAAGGTAGTCGAACCAACGCGGGACGAAGTCGCGAAACAGGAGAAGCTTGCATCGCTCGCGAAACCGATTGAACCAGTGCCAACGGTCACCAAACAACCGGAGCCGGACAAGCCAGCCGACCTATCGAAAGCGAACGACAAGTTGTCATCACTCCTGGGTGGACAGAATCCGAAGAAATAACAGGGTCGTCTCTTTGCCATGCAACGAATTTTCACCATTCTAAAACTTACCTGGAAAGCTGCTTTTCGTTTCCGGCTGTTTTGGGTCTTGGTTTTGTTATTGCTGGGCACCGTCGTCGCGCTTCCGTTGGTGATCATAGATGATGGCACCGCCCGCGGATTCACCCAGATTCTCCTGACCTACACATTGGGCACGATCACGGCTCTGCTCGGTTTTGCCACACTCTGGCTCTCCTGTGGGACCCTCGCGCGGGACATTGAAGAAGCGCAGATTCAGATGGTTGTCACAAAGCCAATTGCACGATGGCAGATCTGGATTGGCAAATGGCTGGGGATCATTTCATTGAACGCCCTGTTGCTGGCCATTGCCGGGACGGGAGTTTTCGTCCTGATGATGTGGCGCTCGCAAAAGTTGCCAGCGAACGAACAGGCTATCTTGAAGCACGAAATCTTCATCGCCCGTGGCTCGTTAAAAGAGCCCGTCGAAGATATGAGCGCGGCGATCGACGCTGTCACCAAGCAACGCATTGAGGAATCTCGAATCACCACGCCATTGGATAAAGATTTGATCCGCAAACAAGTTGAAGAACAGGCCAAAGCGGAACAGCAGGTGGTCGCTCCCAACTTCATGCGAGTTTGGAAGATCGATTTCGGCTTTCGTAAGAATTCTCTGAAAGACCAGCCACTATTTATCCGGACGAAGTTCCAGTCTCCAGAGACCCGACCCATGGGCGATCCTCCAACTTATCGAGGCGTCTGGCTGGTCGGGCCTCCCGAAAACCCATATCCAATCGACTTGCCCAGCGTTGCGGCGCAAACATTTCACGAGTTTCCAATCCCACCTAATTTACTGGATGCGGATGGATCTCTGAGGATCGAATTCAGGAATTACAACAATGTTCAGCTTCTCTTCCCTCTGGATGAGGGAATGGAAGTTCTGTATCGCGAAGGTGGTTTTGCACTGAACTATTTCCGCGGGCTTGGAATTGTCCTTTGTTGGCTTTCTTTGCTGGCGGCGGTCGGTCTTTGTGCCGCGAGCTTTCTTTCATTCCCGGTTGCGGCCTTCTTCTCCATTGCTGTTTTGCTCCTTGGCATGTCCAGTGGAACAATCAGTTCTGTACTGGAGCGCGGTTCCATGTTTGATGCGGGCCACGGTGAGCCGAGTGCAATCGTCAAAGCCGTCGATAAGGTAGCGGTGCCGGCGTTCCGAGCCGCATTCAAGCTCGTGAACCTTGTGGAAGGATTTTCTCCGATCGAATCTCTCAGCTCTGGACGCAGCATCACCTGGACGCAGCTTGGTTTGGCATTCAGCCAGATTGTAATCCTATTGGGAGGCATCTTTGCATTCGTCGGAATCTACAGCTTTAATAAACGGGAACTCGCTGCGGCGCAGGTCAACACATAATGAACTTCACGCATCGAAGGTTTTATAAGTTGTCGTTGATCGTGGTGGCGATCGCCATGTTGTTTTCTGTGTCGCAGGTGCAATTAGCACTCAATCAGGATCGTGAAAAGCTTGGGTTAACCAAGAATGCTCCCCTGGAAAATGCACCTCCCGTGCTGGCGTTCACCACTGTTGCGCTGGGCGGATTTCGGGGCCTGATCGCGAATGCTTTGTGGATCCGGGCTAACGAACTGCAGGAGAACGATAAATACTTTGAGATGGTTCAATTGTCTGAGTGGATCACCAAGCTGGAGCCCCGGTTTGTGCAGGTCTGGCTCATTCAAGCCTGGAACATGGCCTACAACGTCTCAGTTAAATTCAATTCCCCCCAGGATCGCTGGCGGTGGGTTCAGCGAGGCATTGAACTACTCCGGGACGATGCCCTGCAATACAACCCCGATGAGACGCTTATTTACCGCGAGCTTTCCTGGTTCTTCCAACACAAGATGGGGCACAACCTGGATGATGCTCATTTTTATTATAAAGAGGCCTGGTATTCAGAGATGAACAGCCTGCTGGGCAAAAAGCCCAACTACGAAAAGTTGTTAAAACCCCAAACGGACGAGGAACAGGCAAATCTCAAAGTGCTGCGCGAGAAGTACAAGATGGATCCCGCGGTGATGAAAGAAATCGACGAGCGCTACGGTCCACTGGAGTGGAGATTGCCAGATGCGCATGCAATCTATTGGGCTCATGCAGGAAGATTAAAAGGGGTCAAAGTAGATCAGGAACGCCTGCAGCGATCCATTTATCAAACCATGCAACAGTCGTTCCGTCGCGGAGCGATCTACGAGAATGTCGGCGGCGGATTCACGCTCGGGCCGAATCTCGACAACATTCCCAATGTCAGCGCTTCTTATGAAGAGCTGATGAAGTCGAGTGATCCGGAACACCAGGATCAGCCTGTCGTGGGGCACAGGAATTTTCTCAAGGACGCCGCCTACTTCCTCTACATGTATAACCGTCACGCCGACGCGCAGAAATGGTTTGCGTACCTGAAGCAAAAGTATCCGGATGCGATTCCAAACTATGTC
Organism: Limisphaerales bacterium; assembly: GCA_046597605.1. Taxonomy (GTDB): domain Bacteria; phylum Verrucomicrobiota; class Verrucomicrobiia; order Limisphaerales; family JACDHS01; genus JACDHS01. Next base: position 47,592 of record JBKJKE010000173.1, read on the forward strand.
GGTTCACTAAAAGCGCAGTCTCCTAACTTGCAAGCCTCACCGAACCCTACGATCGAAGAGTATGCAGTATTGCGACTGACTGAGGATGTCGGAGAAACCGATCTTGATCGAACAACTGCAGTCATTGGCGCGCTGTTGGAAAATTCTTTCATTGCCCTGGTGCAGGATGAGGATGACCGCGCCGTGAACTACGCGAACATGGCGCGCACAGTTCATGCCCGCTTCACGAAGGAGACCGGTAATTCCAACCGTGTTAAGCTCCCGGCCCTCAGCGTCCTGCGCCAGCAGGTTCTCGATCGTCTGTTGAATCCCGAGACTGGATTTCCTCCTGAAACCGCAGCCATTCTGCGCACCAAGTTAGGCCTCGCTGAAAAACCAACTTCGCCGGCTCAGACTTCTACTCTTTAGTTGGAACAAACGGTTTAGTAGGTGGGCTTGCGCTTTCATCAACGGTCGATTCCTTGAGCGGATAGTCAGGCGTTTTCTCGGTGCTCGGGGAAATGCTGAAAATGCCCGCCGCAGCCGAATGGAAGTGCAACCCGTGCCTACTCTCATGTAATAATGCCGGCAGTTCTTGGGGGGGCATTCGAATGAGCACAGCGAAAACAACCATACTACTCGCCGAGGATGATCCGAACGATGTGTTCCTGATGCAGCGGGCATTCAAGAAAGCCGAATTTTCCAGTATCCTGCACGTCGTGCCGAACGGTGAACAAGCGATCGCCTATTTGAGCGGGCACCAGGAGTTCGGTGATCGCCTTATCTTCCCCATTCCCGCCTTAATCCTGCTCGATCTTAAAATGCCGCGGCGAAGTGGTCTTGAAGTCCTCACCTGGATTCGTAAGCAGGATTCGTCTATTCGGAGAATCCCGGTGGTCATGCTGACATCTTCCAAGCAGAACTCAGATGTAAACCAGGCTTACGACCTCGGTGCAAATTCCTATCTCGTAAAACCGGTGACATTCGAAAAATTGTTGGAGCAAGTGCTGGCCTTGGGACACTTCTGGTTGAAGCTGAGCCAACCCCCTGAGATCGCATCGTTCACAGGATCACCCAATCCGAAATGAGATGCGCTTGATCAGCTCACTGCCGAAGCTGTGCTGAAGCCGTTGCAAAATTTCCTTCCGACGATAACGGACTATTTCGTCCAACCAAACACTGCTATCGACGTTCACGAATAGCGTTCCTTTATTCAGTCCAATTGGCTGCGCATGGGCCGCAATATTTGGATCAATCAGGTTTGCCCAAACTTTCACGATCTCTGCTTCGGCCTGTCGCTTTTCCAGGCGAAGATCCTTCATGATTGAAGGCATGACGTCGGCCACTGGCTTGGCCGTGCGCGCCATGGATTTTTCCAGGGGGGCGAGATCCACCCCACGCCACATGGCAAGGACCTCCCGCCTCGGATCTTTACTTGAATCGGAACGACGCATTTATGCCTGACTGCTTTCGGCGGGAACGCTCTTAGCTTGCTGGTCCAGCACGAGGACACCATGCGCGGGGAGATCGTAGTTCCCCGTAAAATCTTTCCCGCTAAGAAAATCGTGCATCGGTTTGTAAAACTGAATCCGCACCGGCGAATTCTGATGGTTCAATAGAAAGTATATTTTTGTATCCGCCTTCTGTCGCATGCTGACTTCAACTGTATCGGGCACCTTCATCAAAGGATGAATGTTCGCCATTTGTCGGAGCCAGGTCACCAAATCATAGTAAAATGACTGCTGGCTCATGGTGCCAATGTAGATAGCTTTACCCAAGCCGAATTCGTTGCAGGTCATGGCCGCTTTTCCGGCATAAAAGTCTTTCGCATACGTTGCCAGCACCTGGCAACCGGCCGGTTCGATGATGTCACACCAGAGTCGTGCCGGGTGGAGATGGGTCGCATGAAACGAGCCTCCTTTGAAAGTAATAGAATTCTCTTCTCCGGGAGCGAGCAGATCGAATTCCATGACCTCCATTCCGAAAAGGTCCGTCAAATCATGAGGATAACCGCAATCCGGAGCGATGTGATGTTCATCCAGCAGACCGGTGTTGAAAGTGCCGACGAGCGTTCCCCCATTTTGAACAAATAATTTTAGATTGTCTGCTTCTCCTGCTGCCAGCAGTTGCAGCGAAGGCGCGATCACCAACTTGTATTTTGAGAGATCCTCAGTGGGCCGGACAAAGTCCACGAGGATGTTGCGGTCATGCAAAGCGGCGTGAAAAAGTTGGATGTGATCGCGTTGATTGAAGAACTTGTTCGGCTGACGGGCGTACGATAGAGCCCATTCGTTCTCGTGGCTCAACACAATGGCCGCTTCCGCCACGACCTTGGTTCCCTTCAAAGCCGTTTCCAATTTCCTGATTTCTTCGCCGATTTGCCGGATCTCTTTGTAGATGCGGTTTTCGGCCCGACCACTGTGCGGAAGAATGCCACCGTAGAATTTGTCCGAGCCGATCCGGGGCTGTCGCCAGTAAAAATAGAGAAGTCCATCTGCGCCGCGGGCGATCGCTTGATACGTGAAGAGACGTACGACATTCGGTCGAACAATTGAGTTCACATCCTGCCAACTGACGTGACCCGCCTTTTGTTCCATCACCCAGAAACCTTCATCGCCATCCGGACACTTGATACCCGACTTTTTCAACGAACGCATGATGTCCAGTTCGCAGGCGTTTTCGGCGGAGCGCGACTTGATGTTGGCGTTGCTGATGGAAGAAACAAAATCCAGCGGGTCCGCCACATCGAATAGATCGAGGTGTGATGGATCGAAGGTTCGTAAATTGGTGGTAAGTGGAACGCCGGGAGTAACCTCTCGCAAGACATCAGCCTGCATACGCACAAAGGCGATCGCAGTGTCGCTGCAGAAACGTTTCCAATCCACCACCAGCGCCGGATTGTGCAGGGTGGGAGCTTTGAGCGGCATTGGCACCTGGGAAAAACTGGTAACCACTTGCCCCAGGAAGCGCGCTCCCAGCATGTCATTCATTTTTTCAACGGTCTGGTACTTGGCTTCCAGCCACGCTTGCCAATCGCGCCGGACCTCGTCGTTAAACGCATACTCCCGGAGTCGACCGCCCATGTTGTTGTCGATTTGCCACGCGATGAGCTGGGGATGTTTTCCCAGAGCCGCCGCCATTTCGCGGACGATTTTTCGAGAATACTCCCAGTAAATATCGTTGTTCAGGCAGGCAGCGTGACGGGTCCCCTCGCTCAGGATCACTCCCTCATCGGTCTTCGGAAGTATGTTGGGATATTTTTTAGTCAGCCAGATAGGAGGGGCAGATGTAGGCGTACAAAGGACTACTTTAATTTTGGCCTCGCCCATGACGTCCATCAACCTTTGAAGCCAGTCAAATTGGTAGAGCCCTTCGTCGGCTTCGCACAATCCCCAGACCGTTTCTCCCACGCGCACCACGTTGACACCCATCTGCAGCATCAGTTGCGCGTCCTCCTTCCAACGCGATTCAGGTTCCTGTGGCGAGCCAGCATAGGGATAGACCCAATGCTCCGGATGATAATCAACGCCGAAGTACATAGGATAGAGAAGGGGGACTTGCCCGCAGTGTAGCTCGCTTTGCCGGGTCTGCAATCCAATTAGGGAGGAACCAGCTCCTGCGGGCGTGATTAAAAAGGGTGAGATGGTGCAGTAAATGGAACGTTGGTAAGCCCCAGTTGTACTCGGGCTACTACCGGCAATGGTATGACAAACACGAACGGTTCGACCCCACATTCCCGGGAATGGTATGGCGAACGCGATTGGTTCGACCCCACATTCCCGAGAATGGTATGGCAAACACGATTGGTTCGACCCCACATTCCCGAGAATGGTATGGCGAACACGATTGGTTCGACCCCACATTCCCGGGAATGGTATGGCAAACACGATTGGTTCGACCCCACATTCCCGGGAATGGTATGGCGAACACGATTGGTTTGACCCCACATTCCCGAGAATGGTATGGCAAACGCGATTGGTTCGACCCCACATTCCCGGGAATGGTATGGCGAACGCGATTGGTTTGACCCCACATTCCCGGGAATGGTATGGCGAACGCGATTGGTTCGACCCCACATTCTGCACGCTGGGAAGGGTTCCCAGCCCATCATTTGCGAGAGTTGTCACGTTAACGGCGGATTCCTCCCAGTTTCGGCCGCATTTCAGGCCGGGGGAGAGTCCGACGGATCTGGAGGGGCCACCTCAGGGAGGGTGATCTAACAGGTGAGGTTGGTGCCGTAATGGGTCGCCCAACGACGCCCTCCATCTCACCCGCTTTACATCACACCCTGTCTCCGTCTCACGTTTCAAGATTCTGGTCGAATTTGTAATTCGGTAGGGCCTCTATGGCGGAAATTTGGCGATGCACTCGGCTGCCACCGCAAAACAAAGATGGTTTTGCTTAATCATGGGGTTGCGTTCAAAAGCAATCGCAGTATTGTTCCGGCTACATTTTATATGGCCAAACCATCGTTTTCGCCGGTCCTGGTGACGAGAAACTGCTGCCGCATTTGCGGATCCACTGAGTTGACCCCTGTTCTTAGTCTGGGTGATCAATACATCGCAGGCGCTTTCGCCGGACCCGATGGGAAACCGCCGGTGAAACGCCGTATTCCGCTGGATTTGATCCGCTGTGACCCAGGCAGAGACCAAAATGCATGCGGTTTGGTGCAGTTGCGTCACTCCGTTCCGCCGCCGATTCTCTATCGATCCTATTGGTACCGTTCCGGCATCAACCAAACGATGCGCGATAACCTGGCAGGAATTGCGAATCACGCCGAAGAAACAGTCAAACTGCAACCGGGCGATCTCGTCATCGATATTGGTTGTAACGACGGAACGCTTCTCAAGTCGTACAAGACGCAGGGCTTGCGTATCCTCGGATTCGATCCGGCGACGAACGTGGTGGAATACGCCAGGGCAAACGGCGTTCCGGTGGTGAACGACTTCTTTTCGGCAGACAATCTCCGCAACGTTTTCCCGGACGAGAAGCCGAAGGTGATCACCTCGATTGCCATGTTCTACGATTTGGAAAATCCGCATACCTTTGTCCAGGACATCAAAAGCATCCTGCACGAGAAGGGAATCTGGATTCTGGAACTAAGCTATCTCCCAACCATGCTCGAGATGAACAGTTTCGACACACTTTGCCACGAGCATCTGGAATATTATGGCCTCGCTCCCATGGAACGCCTCTTCGCCGAACATGATCTCGCGGTGGTAGACGTGACGTTGAACGACATGAACGGGGGCAGTTTCCGCATCGCCGTCGGTCATGCCGGCAAAGTAAAGCCTTCCGATGCAGCACGGCAGCGCGTGCAGGATTTGCGTTTGCGCGAGTTCGAAATGGCTTTGGACACCGACGTTCCCTATGCCGAATTCCGCACGAACATTGAAAAGATCAAAACGGATCTCGATGCGTTCCTGAAAAAGGCGAAGAAGGAAGGCAAACTCGTCCATGGCTATGGCGCTTCCACCAAGGGAAATACCATTCTACAGTTTTGCGAAGTCAGTCCCGAATACGTCCCGGCGATCGCAGATCGTAACAAGGACAAGTGGGGTTCTCATACCATCGGAACCAATATCCCGATCATCTCCGAGGAAGAATCGCGCAAGCAGAAGCCTGATTACTACCTCGTTTTGCCATGGCATTTCATCGAGGAAATGAAGAAACGCGAAAGCGAATTCCTCGCTCGTGGTGGTCATTTCGTGCTGCCGATGCCCACCGTGCATCTGGTTGGTCCGTAACCTATGAAGCGGGCCCTGGTCACAGGAATTCTTGGACAGGACGGCACCTACCTTTCCAGATTTCTGATCAGGAAAGGGTATGAAGTGCATGGACTGATTCGGCTTCCTTTCGATCGGGAGGAGAGCCGGATTCGCCGCCGTTTCACCGCTGAAGAGTTGTCCAGCATCCGTTTTCATACGGGTTCGCTGGAGGATCCCTTCTCCTTGTCGCGTCTGTTAAAGGACTCCAATCCAGCCGAGGTCTATCACCTCGCCGGTGTCTCCGATTCCCGCCAGAGCTTTATCGTCCCCGAGCAAACAGTTGATTCGATCACAATTGGGACGTTGCGGTTGCTGGAAGCGGGGCGTCAATGGAACCCGGAGATCCGCTATTTTCTCGCCTCTTCCTGCGAAGTTTTTGGCGTTCCCAAAGAAACTCCCCAGTCTGAAAGTACGTTGCGCGATCCCGGAACACCCTACGGAGTGGCTAAAGTAGCGGCCGACAGTTTTGCGCGCATTTACCGTGAGAAGTACAAGCAATTCATCTCGGTGGGGCTTCTTTATAATCACGAATCTCCCCTGCGTCCGCCGAACTATCTAAGTCGTCGAGTGGTGCAGGCGGTGGCACAGATCAAAAACGGGCAGCTGAAGAAGTTGACCCTGGGCGATGTCAGTGCCGTGCGGGATTGGAGTGATGCACGGGATTTTGTGCGGGGTTTTTGGCAATCTCTGCAGGCCAAAGATTGTGGCGAATACGTTTTCGCGTCGGGCGAGTCGCGCATCGTGCGCGACCTGGTCGAATGCGCGTTTACGGCAGGGGGGATGGATTACCGGGAGTTCGTTGTGGCTGATGCGGCCAACGTGCCAACGCACGTTCGGAGTGGATTGTGTGGCGATCCTCACAAGGCAGAGACGAATCTGGGCTGGAAACGGGAATGGGCTTTCGAACGCATGATCCACGACATGGTGAACGCCGAACTCGAACAGCGGCCAGAGATCGAACGGGCGAATCCCTGTCCCTGAACGCTGCCGACGATCCGGCATGGAACCTGATTTTAATTCGATCTCTCCAAACAGGGCACGGCAAACCGGTCCGCAATGATGCATGCAACGAACATAGCGATCTCTTCGGTTTTCATTTCAGCGCTGTTCAGTCCATTTCCAAAACCATAAATCTCCCCGAACTCACAGAATGGGGTCCTGCCGTCCCCCTCTACCTTCGCTTTGACTACGCCGGCTTTATCTTTAATGAGAATATCGCCACTGGAGTAGCCGGGGCGCGACGGACACAGCGTCAGTTGCCAGTCGGAAGACGAAATCACAATACTCCATCCGACCACCTGATCATTGACCTCGACGGCAGCTACCGTTTTATCTCCTACTTTGAAGAAGCCCACTAATTTCGGGCTCGAAAACATAACCTTTAGTTGGCTATCGGTGTCGTAGCTCCATTTGATTTCCGCCTTGAAATTCTTGCTCGTGAATACATAGCGCATCGCGGATCCGACTCCTGAAGTTTCGATGGAATCGATGACCAAAGGCTCGTCGGGAAATGAGAAAGAATAAGTGAAATGCCCGTGTTTCACTTTGCGCTTCCCCATTTTGATGAATTTCATTTCGTATGAATTTGATCCGCTGTTGCTGTGAACTGGAATTTCAACAAAAATTTAGGGCCTTTGTCCACCGACTTCGCGAATTCAAGGCAAGGTCCCGCCCCGGGACCAAAAATCTGAAGCGAAAATTCTCCTTTTGAGGATAATTGGGGAGGAAGTGCCTGGAACGGCTTCGAAAAAAGACTTTTTCCCTCTCCGATGTAAAAGAAGGTGAGGTGTGATTTATCGGTCGAGAATCGTCCGCCCTGTTCCATCCAGATCTATCAGGTGTCGGACGGGTTCGTCCCCTTTAACTCGCCAACAATCTCAAGATTGTCCCTATGATCCCATGGGCGCGGACAGGGCGGCCATAACCCGAGTCCGAGGCGAAGGTGTTGGAATTACGTCAGGAGTGATTTTGTAACCACTGCTCAATGGTGGCGGGTGAAACCCTTGGATTCATCCGGCGATCGTGGAACTTCAGGAACCAAAGCGCTCGCGCCATCTTCACCGGGTTACATTCCCGAGGCATCTTCTTGTTTTGCAGGGAATAGAACGTTTCGCAGAAGCTCACCCGATCGTCTACCACTCGAATCAGGGCATCCATTCGCGGGGACATATCTTTGCACCGGGCCCAGGCATGGCGAATCGCCCAAACATATTGCAGCCAGTACTGCCAGCGATGAGAGCGTCGGGCGTTGACCGTCATGCTTTCGGGAGAGGCCCGGCAGGCGACGAGGCATTCGCCAACTTCAGTCACTTCACCCGAGCGCAGCGCCAGTTCGCTGAGGAAAGAGACGTCGTTGCCGTAGGCGCGGCGGGAAAAGTCGAAGCCGTATGGGTTCTCGAACTGGATATAATTCTCAAAAACATCTTTGGCCGCGTCCGTCTTAAACAAGCTGCAGATCTGGCTTACGGGGTAGACAGCCGCCAGGATTCCCAGTGCGTAGGTGTCTGATTTCACGCGGGCGGTGGGGAATTCGTGCAACGGTGCGCGGCTCGCTTCGCCGGTGACCTTTTGTTTTTCTGATTCGGTCTGGGCAGATTCCGCCAACCATTCCGAGTAGGCGCTGCAACCCGCGATCAGGTCCGAAGGATTCTTCTCAAGCGAGCCGAGAAGCACTTCCACGAAGCGGGGCAGGATCAAATCATCCGACCAAACGAAGGTGCAGTATTTGCCTTTGGCTTGATGCAGAAGGACGCGCCAGGCCCGCACAGGTCCGGAATTCGTTTCGCTGGTAATGACTCGAATCCGTGGGTCGTTAGCGGCCGCGGCATAAGCTATCTCGCGCGTTTTGTCCTTACTGCACTCGTCGTAGACCAGAATTTCCAGGTCGCGAAAGGTTTGGTTGGTACAGGAAGCAATCGCATCCGCGACGGTCAGCGCGCTGTTGTAGGTCGGGATGAGCAGACTGACAAGGGGGGAGGGCATGAATCCTGTTAATTGGATTTCAAGAATCCCGGCTTCGCATAGAAGAAATTGATCACCCTCTTCTCGATGAAATCAAAGCCGAGGCCTTTTAAGGTATCCGTCAAAAATGGAACTCTTTTTTCGTCGTGGATTTCTATGACAATGGAGTCAGTCCGCTCCAGAAGGCTTTTGATACAGGCGAGATTGTCGAAGACTTCGTCTTCAGCGCCTTCAATATCCATCTTAAGCAACGTGATGCGCTGTTTATCGAGCCCGTAGCGATTTATGAAATCGACTGGAGTAATGATCTGAGATGAAACGCTTTTCTCACCTTCCGAATAGATGCTCTGTTGGGTGGAGATTGGTGTTAAGCTAAGCTTCACTTCCCGCGCATGCCCGCCGATGCCTGCATTAAGCAAGGTGACTCCTCGGGCTCCGATAAATCTTTTGCTCAGCTGGGCAAATGTTTTCGGATTCAGTTCTGCGCCAAAAACTTTCGCGCTGGGCTGCAGGCTTTGCACGTAATTGATGAACATTCCGTGGTGAGTACCGAAATCCAGAACCGTGATGTCCTTCGAACTGCGGAGAGTGTTCTCCAGGTTTTTAAATGCATAAACCCGCTCCAGAAACAACTCATCATAGATGATGTATTCGATATAGCAGGAGAGAGTGAATCCATGTCTCGACTCGAACGGCTCGATAGGCTTTTGAAAAATGTCCGATTCGTTGATGCTATCTTTGTTGGCGCGAGCGAATTTCGCGCGTCGCGAAAGCCAACCAAGCGCGCCTGAAAAACCTTCATTTTGGACGAGAGCGAAGAAAGTCGAGGGCAGCCGAACCATCAGGTATATCGGATAAACCCACGCCTGGGTGCGCGACTTATAATGAAGTTTACTTAGGAGCTCTCGCATATATCTTGAATCGGAGACGGTAGAGGAAGAGGCGAAAATCATCAAATTAGATTCGCAACAAATAACTTTCATCGTTCCATGTCGATCAATGGAATGTTTTGCCGTCTCAAATGTTTCAGCATGAATGACAAGAATAAAGTATCTCGGGAATTAGCAGTTGTTGTGGTTTGCCTGGTGTCGGTGCTCTTTCTTTTCTTCTTCAAAAGTTTTTCGGCCGATTGGATCGTTTTTTCAAACGATGGTCCATTAGGGGCCAATAAAAGCGCTGCCGCCCAACTTCCGGATGCCATCTTTGGGCAATGGTGGGATTTGAATTGGGTGGGTTCCGCTCAGCCGAACGCTCCCGCCAGTCTGACCACGGCACTACGGTGGTTCCTTGGTCCTGTCTTTTTTGCCAAGTTCTATTCTTTCGCGTGCTTATTCGTGCTTGGGATGAGTGCATGGCTCTTCTTTCGTGTCATGCGGTTCCATTCAATTGTGTGCGTAATCGGAGCTTTGGCGGCCGCACTTAATGGGAATGTTTTCTCCAATATGGCGTGGGGGCAAGGCTCCCGCCCCCTTTCGCTTGCGGCTGCCTTTCTGGCCTTGGCCGCTATCCACTCCGCACGATTCGGTAATCACTGGATCAAGATAATCCTCGCTGGCCTTGCTGTCGGTTGGGGCGTCTCTGAAGGATTCGACATAGGAGCGCTGTTTAGCATCTGCATCGCGCTGTTCGCGATCTTCTATTCCTTCATCACGGAGGAAGGTATTGCCGCTAAGGTCAGCAAAGGGCTTGGGCGTGCTGCATTAATTGCAATTTGCGCAGCGTTGCTCGCGGCGCAAACTGTAGCCGCCCTTTTGGCTACACAGTTAAAAGGCAGCCCAGCGACGGCCCCAGGTGGGACTGAGACGATGAATGCGGATTCCCAATGGGCATTTATCACTGATCTAAGCACGCCGAAGTTGGAAGTCCTCGGAGTGATGGTGCCGGGGATCTTTGGCTACGCTACCACTAGTCCTGAGGATAAAGTCTACTGGGGCCAGCAGTCCCGATGGAACGGCTCGGGAGAGTACGCAGGAGTTTTAGTCGTCATCATGGCCCTTGCTGCTATAGCATTTTCTTTCCGGCGAGACTCTAATCTCACCAGGGATGTTCGTCGCTTGATATGGTTTTGGTCGGGCCTGGGATTGATCTGCCTGCTGTTCGCGTTCGGAAAAAATGCGCCGTTTTATAAGCTGATCTATCCTTTGCCTTTTTTCTCCTCCATGCGCAATCCGATGAAGTTTATGCACCTCTTCCATTTGTGCCTCCTAGTGCTGTTTGGCATAGGGCTGCAAGCAATCTATGACCTTTATTTGAAGAGCGGAACGCGGAAAGCCAGCGCACTCAAGCTGCACCTCTCAAAATGGTGGAGCCTGGCCCCGAAGTTCGACCGAAAATTTGCAGCCATTCTCGTTGTTTCGATCGGAGTGGGCCTATTGGGTTGGCTGATTTATTCGTCGTCGAAAATCGACATCATCAAGGCCATTCAAGCAACGGGAGTGGATGAAACCCGCGCAGCGCTCGTAGCTAAATTCAGCATCAGCACAGTCGCTTGGTTTGCGCTCATCACCACTCTTTCAGCAAGTGTGCTGATTCTGATCTTTAGCGGATGGTTTTCCGGAAAAAACGCTCGATTCGCTTTAATGTTGCTTGGCCTCATCTTGACGGCAGACCTCGTTAAAGCAAATAAGCCGTGGTTTGTTTTCTGGAACTATAAGAATAAGTACGCCACGAACCCGGTGATAGACTTTCTTCGTCAAAAACCCTACGAAAAACGGGTGGATATCATTCCATTCTCCATCCCGGAGATGCAATTGCTTTCCCAGGTCTTTGGCATCGAATGGGCCCAGCACCACTTTTTTTACTATGATATCCAAGCGTCTCACATCGTGCAGGACCCACGGCCGCAGGCGGATGATGCTGCAATGCGGCAGGCATTGAGCCAAGCGGATACGCAGTTGCAGCAAATAGAACTGCTTTTCCGAAAATGGGAGTTAATGAGCACCCGTTATCTTTTAGGGACAGCTTCTCTCGTAGATGCATTGAATCAACAGTTCGCCAAGGCTGCAAAAGGCCGTTTCAAATCCGAAATGGCCTTTGATCTGGTTCCGAAACCTGACTTAAAGCAAGGGCAGCCGATGGGACTACAGGATCTTACTGCCGTCCTGAATCCTAACGGCAAACTCGCCCTCGTTGAGTTCACCGGAGCGTTGCCGAAGGCTAAGCTCTATGCTTCCTGGCAAACGATAACCGATCCAAAAGAAGTGCTGAAAAAATTGACAAGCCCTGAGTTTGATCCACACGCATCTGTCATCGTACAGGAGGACGTCGGAGCAGCCGCTGCATCCAACTCTACAAACGCAGGAACGGTCGAATTCGTTAATTACACGCCGAAGCACATTGAACTGTTGGCAAATGTGGAAACAAAAGCCCTGTTATTACTTAATGACAAGTATCATCCCGATTGGAAAGTTTCGGTGGATGGAAAGCCGGCGAAATTGCTACGGGGGAATTACATTATGCGAGTGGTGGCTCTGGAACCTGGCGAGCACTCGATCGTCTATAAATTCGAGCCACCGATTACAACGCTCTACGTCACGGTCGCGGCAATCGGTGTGGGACTGCTACTGTGCGGGTTCCTCTTTGTCTCAAGCCGAAGGGTTGCAGCTGTCGATGCAGCGAAAGAGGCAGGGACAGCGCCAGTCAACAAATAGGTCCTGGAGAAAATCTCAAGGAGCCCGTCTCTCGACCGGGCTCCTCTTTCCTGAAAACTACTTCTTAAAAATCGGGCGCTTAACCACGACTGCCGGGGATTTTCTTCCACGGATTTCTACCTGAATCTGCGTATCGGCCTTGGCGAACTCGGGAGGAACGTATCCCAATCCGATCCCAATACCGAGTGTTGGGCTTTGCGTACCGCTGACCGCTTGTCCGATTTGCTTCTCGCCCGCGCCAGTGCTCCAAAGAGGATAGTGGGGACGCGGCGGGGCAGATTTATCGGTCATTTTGAAGGCCACCAACTTTTTGGAAACCCCATTGGTCTTCTGCTCCAGTAAAACTTTCTTCCCTATGAAGTCTCCTTTTTCGAAAGCCACAAAGAAAGTGAGCCCGGCTTCAACAGCGCTGGTGTTTTCGTCCAGCTCGTGCCCGTATAAGGGGTAACAGACTTCTGTTCGAAGCGTATCACGTGATCCGAGGCCGCACGGTTTGCATCCAAACGGTTTGCCTGCTTCCAGCACCTTATCCCAGACCGACTGGACGGCATGGTTCAACCCAATGATTTCAAACCCATCTTCACCAGTATAACCAGTGCGTCCCACAAACAGGTTGCCGCCTTCAAAGTTAATGATCGCGATCTCATTCTTCTTTAATTCTGAGATTCGCTGCACTTTCGTTCCTCCGATAGCGGCACCAGGAATGACCGCATCGATGAAGTCTTTCACTTTGGGACCCTGAACCGCCACTGCTGCATAGTTTTGTGATCCATCCGTCAGTTCCACCCCGGCTTTTTGTGGAAAAGCACTCAACTGCTGCTGCATCCAGGCGACATCCACTTCAATTCTCGAGGCATTGACCACCAGCAGGTAAAGCTCAGCAGCGAGGTGGTAGACGTAAAGGTCGTCCACGGTGCCGCCGCGTTCGTTGCACATCAGAGTGTATTGGCCCTGTCCTACTGCCAACTTTTGGACGTCGTTGGTTAAAAGATGATTGAGAAAAGTGGCGGCATTCGGCCCACTGACCGTCACCTCGCCCATGTGCGAGATATCAAAGATGCCAGCCGCATTCCGCACGGCCTGATGTTCATCAACGATGCTGGTATATTGCACCGGCATCTCCCATCCACCGAAATCAATCAACTTCGCACCCAGTTTTTGATGTGCTTCGAATAGAACAGTGCGTTTCAACATGTGTAGAGATTGTGTTTTTAGCGGATGTTGGTCAATGAGGTAGACTGGGCTAGCGGCTATGAAGAATTAACCGCTTATTTCTTTTCTTGAGGCAATGGGACCTGCTCTGCGGACATGAGATAGGAAATCAGGTCTGCGGTTTGAGTTTCATCCAGACTTTCCAAAAGACCTTCCGGCATAAGAGAGGTATCGGATGGCTTCATTTCAACAATCTCAGTTCTTTCCAGGGTCGTATTCTCGGTAAAACTTTGAATGCTGATGGTGCGTTCTGATTGCGCTGAGACGACTCCATTGAGAACACGTCCGTCTTTCAAAGTAACCACAACCATTTTAAAATCCGCGGCCACAATGCCGGAGGGGTCCAGAATGTTCTCCAACAAGTAATCCAGATTGCTCCGACCTGAACCGGTCAAATCAGGTCCAATGGTGGCGCCGTTCCCGTAGAGTTTATGGCAAAGCGCACAAGCCATATTGAAGATCTCTCGACCCGCGGAGAGATTCGCCTTCTTGATCCGAGCTGGTGTTAGGGCGGCTTTATATTTGGCAATCAGCTGCTCCTTTTCCTGGCCAGCTTTCCTGATCTCACCCCAGGTTTTGGAAAGCTTGGCATTCAGAGTCTTGTTCCCAAGGCTGGTGATCTGGCGAGCATGGTAGGCAGAAATATCCTGCCGGAGGATCTTCCCTGCGGCGACCTCGTCCAACAGCGCATCTGCGTAACCGGGGCGGCTTACCAAAACGCTGACTACGTCCGGCCGATCCTTCGGCGGGAGCTGCGCATAATTCTGCAAGATCAACGCTGCTGCATTCGGATCGTCATACGCAGCCAGTCCACCGGCGACAGCTGGAGCGAGCGCGAGATTCGTTGCCAAACTTTGAAGGAAAGGAAGGAAATCGGCGCGCTTGCTCTCGATCAGTTTGTTCAAAGTGGAACGGCGGGATGCTACATCAGCGTTTTCGTCCAACACCGCCCGTTTCATTTGTGCGACAATAGCTTCGTCTCCAAAAACGAGACTGAGATTGCGGACCATGTCCTTGAGCTTCTGATTTGATCCACGTTCAACCGATTCGCGGACGAGAGACCAGTCCCGTGGAGCATCCGCTTCGCGCCATCCGCGCAGACCTTCGGTCATGCCTTGGACCGTGTCTTTTTGAAACTCTTCGCCAGCCTTGGAAACAGATGTGACCAACGCGTCGAGCGGTGCCGAATTTTTCTCTAAATTTTCGGCAAGGCGACGCGCAATTAGTTTCCGTATCAATGGGATCTTGGTTTGACCGGACAACTCTACGAGTTGCAAGGGAGCTGAGTCGCCCAATGGCGCAATTCCATACCAGGTCATTAACGGCAGGTTATGATCTTTGCTGTCCTCTCCATGTGATAGGAGTCCGGCAGCAACTACTGCACGTTCTTTCATTGGCAGACGCTGTAGCGCAGATGCGATGGCAAGACGGACAGCAGGAGATGGATCCGATTTCGAGGATTTCGTGAGGGCATCAACAATCGTTTTATCGCCGCTTTTGTCCTCGGTAAGAAATCGAACTGCCCACACTCGGACGTATTCATTGTCGTGACCGAGCTGCTTGAAAAGCCAGGATTTGCTTGCGCCATTGATCGCATGAAGAGCCCACATGGCACGAAGCTTTGCCGGGACGCCGGTTTGCTTCTCGAAATGATTGCGGAGGAGACCAGCTACTCCGGGCAGCCTTTCGCCGGCAGCGGAACGTTCCTGCAGGACACGCTGCGCGTGGCGCGCAATCCAGTGATTCTTATGGAAAAGGGCTTTTATCAGATCGCCCTCTTCCAGATTGGATACATTTGCGATGGACGGATGGGGAGGGTTGCCATACGTAAGTTTGAAAATGCGTCCGGAAGAACGATGAACGCCATCCGCTTCATGGCATTCTCCTGTATCAGACCAATCCGCGACGAAAACACCACCGTCGGCCCCATAGGCAAGATCGACCGCACGAAACCAGATATCCGAAGTCTTGAAAATGTCTGCTCCATGCTTGCCGACGTAGCCTGAGCCGCGACGTTCCAATAGATCATTGTTCAAACGATAGCCATGCAGGTTAACGGTGAAGATGCTGTTGCGATAGCGATCGGGCCAATTGTCGCCGTTATAAATCATCAGCCCGGAATGAGCGTGCCCGCCTCCAAGCGTGTCGTTCAATCCTTTGCCGCTTCTCGATTCTGTCCACACCTGGCCCGTATCCCAGTGATAGTGATCGGCATGTTGATCGATGAGTTCGTACGAATGCCGACTCATATCCTGCCCATACATTCGTTTGTAGTGGGCTCCAGGAATCAGATGCCACAAGTGCCCAGTTACTGTGTTAATGAAGAATGCTTCACCGTGTTCATCAAAATCCATTCCCCAGGGATTGGTAGTGCCGTGGGCGACAACCTCAAAGGTTTTGCGTGTGGGGTGATATCGCCATATCCCACAATTGATTTTGGACCGCTCGCTTTCGGGCGTGCCCGGCTTTCCAACGGCTGAGGTGGCGAGAATCCCATGCCTGCCATAAAGCCAACCATCCGGTCCCCACATTAAACCGTTCACGATGTTGTGCTGGATATCTTTAGTTTCCCAACCGTCGAGAAGCACTTCGGGCTCACCGTCCGGGATGTCATCGTGATTTCGATCGGGAATGAAAAGCAGGCGAGGTGCGCAAAGGACCCATACGCCACCAAATCCAACAGCTACGCTGGTAAGCTGCTGCCCCTTGTCCCAGAAGACAGTTCTTTTATCGAAGTCGCCATCGTTGTCATCGTCTTCGAAGATAACGATGCGATCGCGCAATTTTGAATCGAATCTGCCGTTGTCCGAATAAGTATAGTTTTCAGCCACCCAGAGTCGTCCTCGATCATCTGTGGTAAAGGCGATGGGCTGACGCACGTCGGGTTCGCCTGCAAACAAGGTTGCTTTGAAACCGGGGAGCAGCTCGATTTTCCGGGCTGCATCTTTCGGGGCGAGAAAAGCCTGTGTGGATTTCTCGGTATCAACCGGTGCTGAAAAGCTGTTGGTTTGCGCAGCGAGGCCGCTGACGCCGATTGCCAAACTTAGAAATAGAACTGCCCAGACAGAAGAAACCCGGTCGAAAGTCATGTTTTATACTTACGTGAATTGTTTAATTTTTGTCCAGTAGGGTTCTACTCTCTTTTAGCTTTTTTTCACAACCTTTTGGATCTGCTCAATCGCCCATTGTGCGTGTTCGGCGATCAGCGGTTCGGGATCAGTGGCCGCCCTCTGCAGATGGGGAAGGGCGTTGGCATCACCCGTATTACCCAGGGCGACACAAACGTTTCGCAGGAGGCCACGGCGCTTTGTACGCAAAATGGGTGTCCCTGCAAAGCGCTGTTTGAACTGGGTGTCGTTCAACGTGAGCAACTCCAGGAGATCCGTCTGAGCCAGATCAGGACGAGCATGGGGAGACATCATCGCTCCTGCTTGCGCGAATCGGTTCCAGGGACAGGCGGCCAGGCAATCATCGCATCCATAGATTCGATTGCCAATCAGGGGGCGCAATTCGAGAGGGATGGCTCCCTTCAGTTCAATCGTCAGATAAGAGATGCAGCGACGCGCGTCCAGATCGAACGGAGCGGTGATGGCGTTGGTAGGGCATGCAGAGATACATCGCGTGCAGGAACCACACCGGTTCTTTTCGGAGGCATCCGGAAGCAAGTTGGTTGTGGTTAAGATCTCGGAGAGAAAAATCCAATTCCCCAAATTACGGCTGATCAGGTTGGTATGTTTTCCGACAAAGCCCAGACCCGCTCGTTGCGCCAGGTCGCGCTCAAGAAGGGGGCCCGTATCGACATACCATAATGACCGGGTCTGATTTGCGGCGAGCTGATCCAGAAAATCTGTCAAACTTCTCAGTTTATCGGCAAGGACATCGTGGTAATCGGCGTATTGTGCATAGCGTGCAATGACGCCAGTGGCAGTCGGAGGGGGACGATTTTCGTCGCTGCCCGCATAACTCACTGCCAGGACGATGATGCTTTTTGCCCCAGGAAGAACCTGTTGGGGGTCGACACGTTTGTGAGCATTCCGCCCGAGCCAGGCCATCTCCCCGTTTTTAGATTCAGCGATCCAGCTCTCGAATTTGCGCGCATGATCCGGCGGCAGCGCTGTCGTGAAATGACAGGCATCAAATCCCAATTCAAATGCCTTTTGGCGGATAACCTCCTTCATCGTCGGCTGTGCGCGATTTGAAATTGGAAAAGCACGTGTTGCGTCACCTCCTTAACAGAACGCAATTCTGTGTTCACCAATACATCCGCCTGCCGATAGAAAGGTTCGCGCATGCCAAGCAGTTCACGGATTTTCGCCAGGGGATCCGGTGCCTGCAAAAGCGGCCGATGAGTCTGCCCTTTGACTCTTTCCCAAATCGCTTCCGGCGAAGCCCATAAACAAACCACAAGAGAATGATTTTTCAAACTTGTCACATTCTCTGAGTTCGCGGCCAATCCTCCACCTGTCGAAATCACGAGGCGGTCACGCGTACACAATCTTTTGAGAAGTTCCCTTTCCAAATCACGGAAGACTGGTTCCCCATTTTCGGCGAAGATCTGGCTCACCGTTTTTCCGGTCTGCTCCTCGATGGCTTCGTCTGTATCGAGAAAAGTGAATCCAAGCTGATCGGCAGCGAGTCGTCCAACCGAGGACTTGCCCGTGCCCATGAACCCAACGAGGGCGAGGTTCATTATATTCCGTGGCTTGTTCACGGAAAAAGTTTTAACGCAAAAGGGAAAAGGTAGCTATCAAAAGCGTCGGCAGCCGCTGAGACTAATTTTGCGCTATAAAGTTGGGTTCTCGAAATAGAACCGCGTCCAAAGCTTGAGCCTGCTCTACTAAAGGCTAGACTCAGCGCAGGCGCAGACCTCAAAACATATGAAACTGAACTACGGTCTTCATCTGGCTTATTGCACGAATATTCACCGTGGCGAGAACTGGCAACAGACGTTCGAAGGCCTGCAACAGTATACCCTGGCCGTGAAGGAGCGAGTTTGCCCCAAGGGGCCTTATGCCATCGGCTTGCGCCTTAGTGATGTGGCTTCCCGCGAATTGAGCGATCCCCAAACCCTTCTTAACTTCAGACGTTGGTTGGATAAGAACGGTTGCTATGTGTTCACGATTAACGGTTTTCCATTCGGGCGTTTCCACGGCGGTCCAGTGAAAGAAAAAGTTTACTCCCCCGATTGGACGACTCACGAACGCTTGAATTACACAAATCGACTATTCGATTTGCTGGCGCAGTTACTCCCTTCCGGTGTCGAAGGAAGCGTCAGCACGGTTCCCGGTTCATTCAAGGCCTTCGTTAAAACGCCCGAGCAGCTGAAGGCGATTCGTTCAAACGTCTGGCATTGCATTGAGCACGTTGCTCGGGTCTGCCAGCAAACTGGACGCAAGATGCACCTCGGGCTGGAGCCAGAACCGCTTTGCCTGTTGGAAACCTCCACGGAAACAGTCCATTTCATCGATCGTATCCGCGCTGAGCATAATCGTGATCCCCGGCTATTCGAGTTCCTGGGAGTGAACTATGACACGTGCCATCTGGCGGTTGAGTTTGAAGATCCCGCGGCCGCTATTTATAATTTTCAGCAACACCAGATAAAGATCAGCAAACTTCATCTAAGTTCCGCACTTAAAGTCATCCCTACGGAAGAGAATTGTGCCGGGCTCCGTAAATTCGTTGAGGATGTTTACCTGCACCAGGTGATCGTGCGCGAAGAATCCGGGCAGTTGATAGCTTACACAGATCTTCCTGATGCATTGAATCAACGTCTGCCAAACCCGGCCGAAGAATGGCGGATTCACTTTCACGTTCCACTGCATTGCCCGCCCGGTGAACAATTTGGAAACACCACCGATCACCTCCTCGGCGTGCTTGATATTCTAGCGAGAAACCCGGGTCTTTGTTCTCACCTTGAGATGGAAACTTATACCTGGGAAGTCATGCCTGAGGAATTGAAGAACCGTAGCGTCGTCGATCAACTGGCTGGTGAATACGAATGGTGCCTGAATGAACTCGCTCACCGCAATTTAGTGCAACGATGAGTGGTTCTGTGAATTCCACATCCAGGTTGCGTGGCTTTCTCGTGTTGGCGCGCGCTTCGAATTTGCCGACCGTCTGGTCGAACTGTCTCGCGGGCGCCTTGCTTGTCGCGCCTGTTACGGATTTGTTAAGCCAGCGTTTTCTCCTTTTTTGTGTTGGCGCTTCATTGATCTACATCGGCGGAATGTTTTTGAACGACGCCTTTGATGTGGCATTCGATCGGCAGTTTCGGAAGGAACGTCCGATTCCCTCTGGATTAATCTCTGCGCGCACCGTCTGGTCTTGCGGAGTTATGTTTCTGATTCTCGGGTTGATTGCATTAACGCCTTTTGGGCCGGAAACTATCACTTTGACGCTAGCTTTAATCGTCTTGGTGGTCGCCTATGACGCGTGGCATAAGAAGACAATTCTTTCTCCAATACTCATGGGTGCCTGTCGTGTCCTTCTTTATTTCGTCGCGGCTTCTCCAGTACACGGACTCCCTCCTCTGTTCGGGTGGTTCGCAGGTGTATTGGGTCTCTACGTCGTCGGCCTCAGCTACGTTGCCAAGGCTGAAAGCGCCCCTGGACCGCTCAGGTATTGGCCGTTGCTGCTTCTGGCGAGTCCGCTCCTTTTGGCCGTGTCTGTAAATCGTTGGGGAACTCCGCTGTTGATCCCATCGCTTCTGTTTATCGGGTGGACCGCCTGGAGCTTGCGGTACCTTTTTGGGGTAAAACAGAAGAACATCGGAGCCGCCGTGTCAGGACTGCTGGCTGGTATTGTGTTCGTGGACTTGTTGGCGGTCGGCAGCAGGGAGCCGTTGATTGCGGTGGCCTTTTTTGCGCTCTTCGTCGCTGCCCGGTTGTTCCAGAAATACATCCCGGCAACGTGAAATCTGTCGTCACAACAAAGCTGCAACTAAAAAACGATTCGATCAAAGGAGCTCGGCGAAGGGTGGCGTGGGTTTTGAAGAAATGGCGAAGACGTACCTCAAGTTCTTGTGCAAAAAAAGGGATTTCGTGAACACGGTTCGGACTGGCACAACCTCGTCGAGGTTGTTTCGAGTATTCGCCATTTTACCCAAGGTAGCTCGGGACCCCGCAACCTTGGGCTTTGAGACGCAAGCCCGTTAGCTTGGGGAATTGCTGAATAGATGGAGCCTCGTGACCTCGGCTGCTACAAAGGGTCTAACCCAGCTTGAGAAAATTCTTCAGGATCGTCCGGCCTTTATCGGTCAGGATGCTTTCGGGATGGAATTGCACCCCCCAGATTGGGAACTGCTTGTGCTTAACTCCCATAATTTCGCCCTCTTCAGTTTCGGCGGTGATCTCTAAACAATCAGGAACTGATTCCCGTTTAATCACCAGCGAGTGATAGCGCGTGGCCGCGAAGGGGTTGGGCATCTCTTCGAACAGATCTTTGCCGTCGTGCTTAATCGGCGACGTTTTCCCGTGCATCATCCGGTAGTTCACCACTACGTCCGCGCCAAAAGTATGTCCGATACATTGATGACCCAGGCAAACACCGAAGAGCGGTAGCTTCGGTCCGAAGGTGCGGATGATATCGTTGGATAAACCGGCTTCGCGGGGCGAACAGGGACCGGGTGAGATCAGGATCCGTTCTGGTTTCAGGGAGTCGATCTTGTCGAGGGAGATCTGGTCGTTGCGATAAATCTCCATCTTCACATCCATCTCGCCCAGGTATTGGACGATGTTGAATGTGAACGAATCGTAGTTGTCGATTACCAGCAACATCGGGGGAATACAGTTACTTCAGAACCTGAAATTAGCAACGGTTTTCGATAGTGCCATGGCAATGCAGCAGGATGGCGGAGTAATAAAGTGAAACGAACACTCTACTACTCCGCCAACCTGCCACAATGAGAGCACGCCGGCTGACGGATTATTGCGCAACATCATACAGCCTCCGCATAAAGCGCCTGGCTGCGGGCGCGGACTTGACGTTGCTTCTGCACCTGGAGACGAGCGCCCAGTGCCTTTTCCTCGAACAATGCGGGAAAAACGAGCAATGGAAACCGGCTCGCCCACGCGACTGCCGCTGCTTCATTTGCGGCCCGGCGTAAGGGAGCGTTCAGCTGCAGGTCTTCCACTTTCACCAATTGCTCCGCCAATAACCGTAGCTTCAGTCGCTCGAGTTCGGTTTCCTCAGTCACCCGGAATGGGGCGACCACCGGTTTCAATTCAAACCGGGTTTCCGGTCCAAATCCTGTGTTCAGTTTCTTCATAGTTCTTTCCGTTTCTTTCTTCATTTCTGCTGCCGCTTCTTTGGGCGGTTTTGGTTTGTTAAACAAAAAACCCACGGTGCCTTTGGCAGCCGTGGGTTTTTCGAAATTCTGTTTTAAGTATTAGAAATTCACTTCCACGTTGCCAGATGCACTTGAGTGCCAAATGGACATCGATCCAAAGGAGCGACGTGCACCGGTGCATTGTTTAACTGTAAACGTGTAATTCATCTAACGGAGCCAATAGAACATCAAAGGGGTAAGTCTGTCAACAACGGAGCGGAACGATCCGAAAACCGACGAATTCGTCGGATCCTATTGCGGTCCCGAAGGGAGGCTGGCGAGTAACCAGCCATCCTTTTTTTCCAAAAATGCCTTCAACCAACTGCAATTGAGTGACTTACGAACAACTCCCCGTCATCACAAGGGTGGGTCTGCAGCTCCGTCCGACCCCCCATTGTGATCACAATGGGGGTCCCGCAGGTCCGTCTGACCCGCCCTTGTGATCACAATGGGGGTCCTGCAGCTCCGTCTGAGGTAGGGCGGAGTTGCGCTCCGCCCTGACTAAAACTCACCAGAGGTGAGTCAACGAACGCCCGCCAACCATACGGTGACGGCAACGTATGTCGGCCCTACAGGCTTTTTATTCTCATCGGATCGGAAACCCAGGCCTTGCAACTTACTGCGGTTTGGCAAAGGAAACGGCGGCGTTCTTTCGTGCTGAACACGAGATGAACGCCACAATGTTAGAAAGAGATTGAGACATTGAAGATAGGTTGTGTCGCCCTTGCAGGGCTCTGTAATCAATTTTTTGATTCTCTTACCCCGGGGCTGGTTCGTCGGACTCGCTGCACCCCGGGCTATAACATGGCAGGCTTACAGCCTTGGAGACCGGTGCGGCCCCCCCTTTTATGCAACCTGGGCTTAGGGATGGCGGCCCGTTGGGCCTTTCAGACCACCGGATGCCTTGGGATCCTATGCTGGATTGGACGTGATCGGTGTTGCCGCCGTTTTCTGCAACTCTTTGCCCATGGTGATCAATTTTTGGAGGTTGCGGCGGCTCATGCGGGGGAGTTTGGCGCGGGCTTCGACGTAAGCGAAACGGGCGTCGCCGCGGAGTTTTAGGTCGATTAACGCTTCCTGGTCGGCTGAGTAGGCGTTGAGGGCGTTTTCATTGGTGAAAATTCCAGTGCCTTTGTCGCCGCGACGACGGACGGCGCGGTTGCGCTGGATTTTCATCAGTTCGCTCCAATTCACGTCGCGCTTGTGATCAAAACTCCAGTAGCGCGGAATGAAGATGTCGAGTCCCCAGCCGGTGGTGTTGACGGTCAACTTCTGGAGCAACGGCTTGATCCCTTCTGGCATTCGCTCTACGCCGAAAAGTTGGAACCTGTAACAGAGCGTATCGAACTCTAACTGCGTGACGTTTTTAGGATCGGTGGGATCGTATTCCCAACGATAGGGGCGGAAGTTGCGTTCCATGGACATGCGTCGGCGGATGACCTTTTTGCCCAGGCCAAAATCGGGATTGCAGGCGAAAAACTCGGCGATAGCGATGTGAACTTCCGGATTGCAGAGTAGTTCTTTTTCGGCGGCGTAGTATTTGGCGAAGGCGATGTCGGTCAGGAATTGATCATAGTTGCCCACCTTCAACTCGTGTTCGTCCTCGGCTACCACATCCATCAGTTGCTGACTCGGAAGGTGGGTGATATTGCCCAGGATGCGGCGGACCTGGGCGAGGAGCGGTTTGCCTTGAGCATATTCAGCGCAGATGGCGGCCGTTAAGCCCGAAATATCTGCTGGCCAGAGGGTATAGGGAATTAGCATCCACACACGGAGGAGATCGATCCATGCGGCGTCCCGCTCGTGTTCGGGCACTGATAAAAGGTGATGAAGTTGTCGGATGAGGTCGGCTGCGATTTTGCTTTTGAATGCGCGGGACTCGATGGTGCCGAGATCTCCTGTAAGTGTAGGTCGTTTGGCCATTTTTATACTACAGGCTTTCAGGGTGGGATTTTCAATGGAAAAAAGTGTTCAGTATTCAGTTTTCAGTATTCAGAACGGATCTGAACTCGATCATTTGCCGACGGACAGCTGAAACCTTAATACTGGAACGTTAACTTCTTTGAATACAGGAGAGTTTGAGCCTCCTGACGTCGGGCTGCTACGAGAGGAGGGCGTTTCTCCTCCTGCTCGCAAAAACCGTCAAAAATAAAATTATTTTTGGTGCGTTCCAGCCAATAGAATCAGGGGTAAAGGGGGGTGGCACGGAATGTCCCCAATAACCTGCCACTCCCCAGATTTAAGATTCTCTGAGATAACCTTCTCTGTTGATGACGAACATTAACGGCAGGGAAATAAAAACAAAAAATTCCCGGCTTTCCTGGACCACAACGGTCCCCTCGTCATCGGCAAAACAGTCAAACAAAGAAAGAAAAAGTTATGCAGAATCCAATTCAATACACCTATGCCGGTATCATTACTCAAGTCACCCAGGCAATCGTGGGGGTGGAAGCCTATGAGGGTCCGTTGGCCCTCTCACTCGTAGATGGGGCGACGATGTCCGCCACCGTTGCAGCAATGCAGGCAGGGGAGCTCAGCACCATCCAGGCAAAGGCCGAACTGATTAACCGCCAATTGGCTTATAACACCCTGACTGGCACGGTGCGAAAGCACATCACAGCGGCACGGGACATCCTCAAGCCGTATCTCGGGACTCAGTACTCATCGGTATGGGGTGAAGCTGGCTTCGTCCAATCGCTGACTATTCCCCGGAAAGCGGAGAAGATGTTGCCCATCCTGCAGGCGTTGGCGGCTTACTTCACAGCGCATCCCACCCATGAGAATGTGCCGTTGAACGTGACTGCCGCGCGGTCCACGCAGCACTACAACAACCTGGTGGCTGGATTGGGCGGGGTGAATAGCCAAATCACCACGTGGAAACTGGCGATTGCCACTCGGGAAACTAAAGCAGAACAGGTGCGAGGCGAGCTGCGGGCGTTGCTCAAGGAATTGAGCATCCGCATGGATCCAATGGATGAACGTTGGACGGCGTTTGGTTTCAACAAACCGGGCCAGCTCCAAACGCCTCCAGCGCCGACCAAGGTATCGGTCACGTTAGTCGGCCCAAATGCCGCATCGGTGAAATGGAAGAAGGCGGCGCGGGCGCAGTATTATCGCATCTGGAAGAAGGTGGTCGGGATGGACGAAGGTTACCTCCCGGTGGGAAGTCCGGCGGATTTGGATTTCACTTTGGAGAATCTGCCGACGGGGGCGCAGATCGAGATCGTGATCACCGCAGTGAACAACGGTGGCGAGAGTGCGTTCAGTGGGGTGTTTGTGCTGCAGATGGCGTAACCTCGATATGATTCGTATTGCAGAGCCGCCCGGTAATTCGGGCGGCTTTTGCTTTGGAGCGCACCTCCCGAAGCTTCCTTGAGGTAAGCCCCTTTTAAAAAAGTGGGTGATTTTTGGGGGTACAATCAGTCGTTCCCTGAGAGAAAAATGTTTCCGGTCTGCCGGACTTTTGTGGGACAGTTCGTCGGCCTTTTAGGCTCCAATACATAATGACAATTCCAACCGAGCCGATTGGCAGCATTCCCAGACCCCCGGAGTTAATTCGAGCGATTGAGGAAGCAGGAAGCGATTCTCATCCCAGTCTAAACCCTCTCTACGATGAGGCTATTCAGGATACCATTAGACGATTTGAAGCGACGGGATCGCCGGTCATTACCGACGGAGAGCAACGGAAGTATCACAATTTCTGGACCTATTGCGTTCATGGGCTTCCGAACGTTTCACCGGATGGTTTTAAAATTCCTTTTGTCGCAGGGCACACGCGTCGAATGCACCGGTTAACCGCGGGACCTTTCCGATATGCGCGGACGGCTGATCAGTATCTGGAGGTGGCCAAGCGTTACGCGAAGCACGCGCTCAAGCAGGCAGTGATCTCTCCTTCCGCTTTGAGTCTGATGTATCCTGCGGAAGATATCCCGGGTTACTCCCGGCAAGAGTTTATCGATGATCTGCTGGCGGAGCATGAAAAGGAAATCCGGCAGTGCCTCGCGGTGGGCGCGCACAAGGTGCAGATCGATTTCACGGAAGGACGTCTGGCCGTGAAACTGGATCCGTCTGGTAATCTTCTCAACAGCTTCATCGGCCTGAATAATCTGGCACTGTCCCGCTTTACACCAGAAGAGCGTCAGCGCATTGGGGTTCATACCTGTCCCGGAGGCGCTCGCGATTCCACCCATAGTGCGGATGTGGATTACGCCGAATTACTCCCGAGTCTGTTTGAATTGCGGGCGGGTAATTTCTACATCGCGCTTGCGATTGAAAAAGATCGTGAACGTGTGTTGAAAATCATCCAGAAACACATGAAACCGAACCAACGGATCTTCGTCGGGGTGATCGCGACCATTGATCCGCATATTGAGACGGCTGAGGAGGTTCGGGATCGGGTATTGGAGGCGGCGAAGTATATCCCTCTCGATCAATTGGGGACCACGGATGATTGTGGCTACTCTCCTTTTTGCGATGACCTCTCGACTACGCGCGACACCGCCTTCGCCAAGATTCGGGCCCGTGTCGAAGGCACCCAGCTTGCCGCCCAAAAATTAGGCCTAAGCTAATGGAATTAGACGATAGCGAAGAGAAGTTATTGCGCTCGGTGGCATTGCAGAATGCGCGCGCCGTATTGTTGGCTCGTGAACGCGCGGAACAGAAGCTGTGGGACGCCACAAAAGATCTGGAGCGCAAAACGGAAGAGTTAACCCAGCAGCGCGAATGGTTTCAGGTCACCCTCTCAAGTATCGGTGATGCCGTGATCACGACCGACACGGAAGGGAAGGTTACCTTTCTGAATCCCGTGGCAGAGGAGATGACGGGTTGGACCTTGAAGGAAGGAGCGGGGCATCCGCTGGAAGAAGTTTTCAATATTGTCAACGAGAGCACTCGCAAGAGAGTTGATAACCCGATTGCTAAAGTGTTGCGTGAGGGAATTGTGGTCGGGTTGGCCAATCACACCGTTCTGATCTCCCGGAATGGAACGGAAACGGCGATTGAAGACAGCGCAGCGCCCATTAGAGATTCGCAAGAGAAGATTGTTGGAGCAGTGATGGTCTTTCATGACGTGACGGCACGCAGGAAGGCGGAGAATGCACTCCGGCGCAGTGAACAACTTCTCAGTGAGTTTTTTGAGAATGCTGCGGTGGGTCTTCATTGGGTCGCCCCGGACGGCAAAGTTTTGAGGGTAAACCAGACTGAGCTTAAGCTGCTCGGTTATTCCAAGGAAGAGTATGTTGGCAGGCATATCTCGGAGTTTCACGAAGATCAAACTGTTATCGACGACATCCTGAGCAAGTTGGCATGTGGCAAGGAACTGACAAATTACGAGGCGCGTTTGCGTTGTAAGGATGGCTCGATCAAGCACGTTCTGATTTCGTCCAATGTGCTTTGGGAAAATGGCGAATTTATTCACACCCGCTGTTTCACTCGCGACATCACCGAACAGAAATTGGCACAGATCGCTCTTGAGGAAGCGCAGAAGAAGCTAAGTGAACACGCTCAACTCCTGGAAAAGCAAGTGGTCGAGCGGACCCATCATCTGAACCAGACGATTCAATCCCTGGAAGGTGTCTGCTATACGATTGCCCACGATCTGCGCGCTCCACTCAGAGCCGTGCAAGGTTTCACAAAGATAATCCTGGACGATTACTCGCCATGCTTCGATGAGCTGGGGCGGGAGTTTGCGGGACGGATCATGAAGGGCGCAAACCGGATGGACATCCTCATTCGCGATTTGCTCGCCTACGCGAGGTTGAGCCAGGTGGAGCTTCCATGTGTGGAACTGGATTTGAATATGGTGATCGAAGCGTTGCTTCAGAATATGGTGCCCGAAATTGAAGCTCAACAGGCAAAGATCTCCGTCCAACGATTGCCTGTCGTCAAAGCGAACAACACTTTAGTGCAGCAGATTTTTGAGAATCTTATTAACAACGCAATGAAGTTCGTGGATGCCGGGGTGACCCCGGAAATCTGCATTCGAGCTGATTCCACGGGGAATGGCCGACGTATTTTTGTATCGGACAACGGGATTGGAATTGCCCCCGAATATCACGATCGTGTGTTTGGGATGTTCCAGCGCCTGCATGGTGACGAAAACAAGTTTCAGGGCACTGGGATTGGCCTGGCCATTGTCAAAAAAGCAATTGAACGAATGGGTGGCAGTGTGGCTGTGGCAAGTGGTGGAGCAGGCGGTACTTGTTTCGTCCTCGAGTTTCAACCTCCCCAAACAACATGAATTCTTGTGTAGTACTCAGCGTAGATGACAGCAACGACGACAATGTGCTTTTGCAACAGGCGGTTCGCAAAAGCCTTGCCACGTTTCGCCTGCAAATTGTGTCCGATGGCCAACTCGCCATAGATTATCTGAGCGGAGCCGGACCGTATGCAGACCGGAAGGATTTTCCGTTGCCGCATTTGCTTTTGCTCGATTTGAAGATGCCCCGCAAGACTGGGTTCGAGGTGTTGGATTGGTTGAAGCAACAACCTGACTTTAAAACTTTGCCGGTAGCTGTCTTCAGCTCTTCCCAGGCCAACTGCGATCTGAGGGCTGCTTACGAAAAAGGCTCCACCTGGTTTTTAATGAAGCCAGTGAATTTCGAAGACCTGATTCAGTTGGTGAGTGTCATCAGCCAATGGGAAATCAGCCGAAATCCCGCTGTGCTCCAGAATCTCTCGTCGTATAGGCCAATGCCGGAGAATCTTGAGGCTTTTCTTAAGAGCTATTGAGCTGCCTTTCAGCCCAGCAACAGGTTGGAATCATCAACCCAGGCGGATGTATGCTCAACGGTGGTTTTGGATTCCGGGATTTCCTCGTTTTCGCGCATTCACCGGATAGAGTGGGGCCCTATTGCAGGTTCGCCGTACCGCGTTGAGCGTAAGGAGTGGCTAAACGACCTGGCATTTTCCCAACCTTCTTTCTGTCCGGCTTTGAGTGTTCGACCTTCCTTTGGAAAGACAAGAAGCGCCGCGACCTTGTCGAGGAAACGCAACACCGCCAGCATGCCCTGGAGGATTACGATATTCTGCGAAACTTAGGCATTGCCGTGGCGAGGGAAGGGATACCGTGGCCCATGGTGGACAAAAGCGGGGTCTACGACTTTTCATCGATTGATCCTATGATTGAGGCGATGAACCGGTCCAAGGTGCTTCCTATTTGGGATCTCTGTCACTACGGCTATCCTGATGGCCTCGATCCTTTCGACGATGATTTCACCGAATGCTTTTCCAAATATTGCCGGGCCGCGGCGGAGTATGTAATGCCGAGAGTGCGAGGCCCTCACTTTTTCACCCCGATTAATGAAATCACCTTCTTCGCTTTCTGCGGCGGCGAATGGGGATGGGTTGCTCCTTATAAGAAGACAAGAAAAGAGCGATATGACCTGCGGGTTGCTTTGTGCAAGGCATCGATAGCGGCTGTAAAAGCGATTCGCGAAGTGGATCCCGATGCCCGGATGGTTCACATCGATCCTCTTGTGCAGGTGGTTGCTCCCCGAGATCGACCTGACCAGATTAAGGCGGCGGAAGAGGAGACTTACGTGGATACATTTCTTGGGTGGGATATTCTTTGCGGCAAAAAACATCCGGAATTTGGCGGATCACCCGAGGTTCTCGATATCGTGGGGGCCAATCACTATTCCTTCGGACAAATGGAATACCGCGAAGATGGTCCGCATGCGGCGCTCGACCCCGGAGATGATCGGATCAAACCACTTTGCGATCTGCTGAACATAGTCTGGGAACGCTATCGGAGGCCAATGATCATCGCGGAGACAAGTGGGATGGGACAGGGCCGAACGGCGTGGCTGAAGGATGTCATGGAGGAATCGCTTGCAGCCGTCCAGATGGGGATCGACCTGCACGGTATCTGCCTTTTCCCCGCCGTCGATATGCCAGACTGGCATACGGGAAAGTGGCTCAAGAATGGAATCTGTAACCTCATTGAAGAAGGTTCTGTTTTGAGGAGAGAGCCACATGTTCCCTATGTCGCGGAGTTGCGGCGATGGCAAAAGGAGCTGAACCGCGTCACCGTTCTGGATGACGATCCTTTCAGTGATCCCGTCGAATTGCAGGATGTGGTGGAGGCTGCGGAACGTTTGCAGATGAAGCCAGATGCGAACTGGAGCTGAACGAACGTTTGGGCGCCAGCAGCTCACTTGACCTACCTTTTTGATTTGGTTTGCCTCGTGCAAATTCAGTCGCAACGTTGTCCCAGCCGATTGACGGTAAACTCGTAAAGGTGTTCTTGTTCCTTTTTCCCTTCTCCGGAGAACCTGGTTTCTGCGACATTGTTTGCAGCCTTCCTCCCTCGCAAAAATATGCGAGTTACGGCGCGTCGTGAATTTTGCTACAAAGTCCGCTGCAAACATTCCCTCGGGCGACGCTGGAGAGACTTCTATCTCCAGAAATGACGGCAAAACACAAACTATGAATACAAAACAGATACTATTATTGACCAGTTCCCTGGCATTCCTGGGAGGGATTGACCTGCAAGCTCAGACGACGCCTGGGCCGCAGCCGAACATTTGCACCCGCCCTTGCTGGGGTGCTCGTGCTCCGAATTGCGCTTTGGGAACTATGACCGCACTTACCAGGGCTATCGTCCACCATACGGCTGCGCCGAGCGACTTTAACACCACCACGATCGAAACCTCTAAACCTAAGATCCGAGCCGTCCAGAACTATCATATGGATGCTCAGGGTTGGTGCGATGTGGGGTATCACTTCCTTTTTGATAAACTGGGAAACATCTTTGAGGGTCGCGACAACTCCATGTTTGGATTGCGACGCGGCATTCATGATGCCTGCAACGGCAACAGCTTTGGGTTCACTTTGCTCGGCTATTTTCATCCGCCATATAACAACGTGGCTACGCCCGAGATGTTGAATGCATACTATACGACCATCGCCTGGCGCATGCCGTCCGGTTGGACTCCTTACGGCAGCGGGACTTATTGTAGCAAGACCGTTGGTTTCCTCGATGGGCACAAGAAAGTGGTCGCGACCGCTTGTCCGGGTGACAACATTCATCCGAACTTGATTACCGAAAACTATTTTGGCGGGCCGATGCGAACCGGGGTGGCTCAGCGTAGAACTCCCGCACCAGTGACCGAAGTTATCGTAGACAACCAGGCTGCAACTTACGTTGGGACCTGGGCGGTGGGTAGTTCGTCGGCGGACAAATATGGCGCTGACTATCACTTTCGTTCGACGGCGGCGGTCAGCGAACCCGCGACGTTTACAGGAAATATTACGGCGGGTTCAAAAGGTGTCTATGCCTGGTGGCCGGCGGGAGCAAATCGCTCAGCCACTGCTCCTTTCATCGTTGCCCATGCCGGTGGAACCACAACTGTGAGTAAGAATCAGCAGGTCAGTGGCGGATCATGGCAGCACCTTGGAACCTGGAGTTTCAATGCCGGGAACAACACTGTGAAGTTATCCTGTTGGACGACCACCGGTTTCGTTGTCGTTGCTGACGCGGTAAAGTGGCAGTAAGAAAATAAACACGGATCACAAAAGCCGAAGAAGGAAACTTCTTCGGCTTTATTGCGTATTGAAGATATTTTAAATTTAGCTGGAACATGGATTGTAGCGTCGATCATCACCGGTCGTTCGTTGCCGGCCATTTCAAATCCAAGATTTGAGATTTGAAAGGCACGACCGAGACCTCGGGTTCTCCCCCTCGCAAAAACATGCGAGTTACTTCCGTTCCTCTGTCTTTGCTACAACATCGCCTGCACCCATCTCCCCCGAGACAACGCTGGAGAGATTCCATCTCCAGAGACAGACGCTAAAGACACGAAACTATGAAGACGAAACGTAATATCTTATTATTGACCAGTTCGCTGGCGCTCCTCGGAGGGATGAAGCTTGAAGCACAGACCACTCCTGGACCGCAGCCTAATATTTGCACTCGCGCTTGCTGGGCAGCGCGCGCTCCTAATTGCGCCTTGACGACAAGCGCCGCTTTGACTCGCGCGATTGTTCATCACACCGCCGCGGCCAGCGATTGGGACACTTCCTCGCTTGGCACTTCCCAGGCGAAAATCAGGTCTGTCCAAAACTATCATATGGACGCCCAAGGTTGGTGCGACATCGGGTACAACTTTCTCTTCGATAAACTCGGAAACATCTTCGAAGGACGTGCGAATTCCATGACCACATTGCGCCGTGGCATTCATGATGCGTGTAATGCCAACAGTTTTGGGTTCACTTTACTTGGCTACTTTCATCCGCCCTACAACCACGTCCCGACCCAGGTGATGTTGGATTCCTACTATGCAACGATTGCATGGCGCATGCCTGCCGGTTGGTCCCCTTACGGCAGTGGAACTTACTGCAGCAAGACGGTTGGTTTCCTGGATGGTCATAAAAAGGTGGTCGCCACCGCTTGTCCGGGTGACAACGTTCATCCGAACCTGATCACAGAAAATTACAACGGTGGACCAATGCGGACCGGCGTAGCAGCTCGGCGCGGTGGAGCTCCGGCGGCGGTGTCGCGCTGGTACTTCGACGGTGGAACGGACGGATGGGTGCCCGTGAATGGCACCACGGGTCTTGGCTGGAGTGGGTCAGGATGGCCGGGAATCATCTATGCGGATCAAAACGGT
The DNA here is from genome assembly GCA_046597605.1 of Limisphaerales bacterium. Classification (GTDB taxonomy): domain Bacteria; phylum Verrucomicrobiota; class Verrucomicrobiia; order Limisphaerales; family JACDHS01; genus JACDHS01. The sequence continues at coordinate 80,098 of JBKJKE010000173.1, forward strand.
CCAGATGCCTATTGGCATAGTCCCGGCACATCATTCGGGGCAGCTGCAGAATACTCGGTCAACGTTGATGTTTATCCACAGAGTGGATCGAGCGCCAACCATGACATGCAAATTTTCTGGAAGACCGCTCAGGACAACACCTGGACGTCCGGCAAATCCACGCCAGTTGTAAATTACGTTCAGCAGAATAACTGGAGTCGCATCAACCTTGATGTCGGACAATGGAGCGGGACGATCAATCAACTGCGTTTGGACTTTGACCAGGCGAGCACTGGCACACGTTGGATTGTGAACCATGTCTATACTCAGAAAACGCCGAAGTATTGGTTTGGCTCAAGCGCTTCCGGTTGGGCACCTGGCAATGGGCTATCGCCGATCGTGTGGACGGCTTCCGGTTGGCCCGGGGTTATCTATGCTGATCAGACTGCGAACGACGCTTATCTAATGGGCCCTGCGGATCAGGACTTTCTGGGCGGCATCAACGATGTCGTCCGCATTCGTGTTTTTCCACAAAATGGAACGACACCTAACCACGACATTAAAGTCTATTGGACCACGGAAGCCTCCGGAATCTCCGAAGCAAATTCATCCGCCATCGTTAATTACTCTGCCAAGGACGCATGGGCGGACCTGACGATTCCGGTCGGACATATACCAGAATGGAACGGCCATTTCATCAAACAGTTGCGGGTCGATTTCGATGCGATTAACCAGGGAAACCGTTGGATCGTTGACTACATCGCGATCAGTCATCTCACAACACCGGCAGCCGCGCCGGTCAATGTAGCGGACATCATCGTTGACACTGCAGCGGCCACCGCCGTGGGAGCGTGGAGCGTAGGCACATCTGCAACGGATAAGTTTGGCGCAGATTATAAATTCAGAGGCCAGGGAACCGGTGCCAACTACCTGCAATTCACACCCACTATTGTCACTGCTGGTAACTATGCCGTCTACGAATGGCATCCGCAGGGAAGCAATCGTCCGACAGACGCGCCTCATAAGGTTGTTTACAACGGCGGCACGCAAACGGTGCCCGTGAATCAGCAGGTTGGTGGCGGTGCCTGGAATTTGATCGGCACCTACAACTTCGCGGCGGGAACGGGCGGCAGCATTAGTATCACTGACGGGTTCGCTCAGGCAGGCATGGTTGTTATGGCCGATGCCATCAAGTTGGTTCACGTCCCATAGAAATTGCGGAAACAACTTGTCAGCCAGATCCAACAGGCGGGTTTCGGTGTTATGGGTTCATCGGAGCCCGCCTGCATTAACTGGAAATTTTTTTCAAATATTAAAATAAAGGTGAATTCGTGAACAAACTTAACACTCAAAATCTGCCCGATGGACTGGGGTTGCCGGGAATTGTCAGGGGCGGCATTCTTTTCTTCTCACTCCTGCTGGCCACAACGCCGGCGCTGGCGGTCAAATTTCGGTTGCCGCTATCCTCAGACACATCCGTTCATTACTACTACGACCACAATACCTCTTCAGGTATCACGGCGTGGAATTGCAGCGGGACCAGTTATAACGGACATCAAGGCACTGACTTCTCAGGTGGCCCACGGGGTCGGGCGATCTATGCGGCCGCCGCTGGCACGTTGGTTTACAAGATCGACGGATTTGGCGATGGCTACGTGGGCAGTCCTGATGGCGGGGGTGCAGGCAACTATGTGAGATTGGATCACGCAGGAACGACGAGTTGGTACATGCATATGACCGCCGGTTCGGTGACGGGCAAAGGTCTCAATTCGGCTGTTGCGTGTGGTGAACAGCTTGGTGGTGTCGGGACATCCGGCAGTTCCAGCGGCTTGCATTTGCACTTCGACGTACGGCAGGGCAGCACGCGGCTCGATCCTTTCATCGGTGGTTGCGGAGGATCTGATTTCTGGGTGAACCAGAACGGCGGAAGTCCGACGCTCACCTGCGAAAATTCTGCCGTCTCGCGCTGGTACTTCGATGGCGGTACAGACGGTTGGGTTCCGGTGAATGGAACAACGGGCCTGGGTTGGAGCGGTTCAGGTTGGCCCGGAATCATTTATGCGGATCAAACCGGTCCTGATGCTTACTGGCATAGTCCCGGAACGTCGTTCGCAGCTGGCGCGGAGAATTCCGTCAATGTTGACGTTTATCCCCAGAGCGGTTCCAGCGCCAATCATGATATGCAGATATTCTGGAAGACGGCGCAGGACAATACCTGGAGTGCCCCAAAATCCACGCCTGTCTTCAATTACGTTCTGCAAAACAACTGGTCTCGAATCAATCTTGATGTTGGGGCGTGGAGCGGAACGATCAATCAACTCCGTTTGGATTTCGATCAGGCCAGTTCGGGCACACGGTGGATCGTGAATCACGTCTACACTCAGAAGACGCCGAAATATTGGTTTGGGTCCAGCGCCTCAGGGTGGACTCCCGGCAATGGTTTGTCCGGGGTCGTCTGGACGGCATCTGGTTGGCCGGGCGTTATTTACGCAGACCAAACCGCTAATGACGCTTACCTCATGGGACCGGGGAATCAGGATTTCCTTGGAGGTATTAACGATGTTATTCGCGTTCGCGTGTTTCCACAAAATGGAACGACAGCGAATCACGACATGAAAGTGTATTGGACCACGGAAGCGACCGGTATCTCAGAAGCGAATTCCTCGTCCATCATCAACTACACCGCCAAAGACACATGGATTGATCTTACTATTCCGGTTGGACATAAGCCCGAATGGAACGGGCATTTCATCCGGCAACTGCGTCTGGACCTCGATGCCGTAAATCAAGGCAACCGCTGGATCATCGACTACGTGGCGATCAGTCATCTAACCACTCCTGCCAATCCGCCGGTGAACGTCGCGGATATCATTGTGGATAATCCGGCTGCTACCACCGTGGGTACTTGGAGTGTGGGGACGTCCGCCGCTGACAAGTTTGGCGCTGACTACAAATTCAAAGGGCAGGGAACAGGGACTTCCTACCTTCAATTCACGCCCAATATCGCGACAGCAGGCAACTATCGTGTTTACGAATGGCACCCGCAGGGGAGCAATCGTCCGACCGGCGCTCCGCATATTGTCGCCTACAATGGAGGCACGCAAACCGTGAACGTGAATCAGCAGGTTGGTGGTGGAGCATGGAACCTGATTGGCACATACAACTTTGCTGCAGGCACCGCAGGCAGCATTAGCATTACCGATGGCTTCGCACAGGCAGGCATGGTCGTGATGGCCGACGCCATCAAACTAGTTTACGCCCCGTAGACGGGCGTGGGATCTCGCGCACCTCCCCAGGTTTTAGGGTCCTGAGGATTGCGCGGGCTTCATCAATGGCGGGTTCCGGTGTTGGGTTCATCGGAGCCCGCCTTTTCATGCGTTTGCAAAAAATCTTACCCACACAACTCTCTCCAACATCAAAAACAATCTGAATCCAATGACATCATGAATACACGAAAACACATTCTTCTCCTTGGCGGTTCCCTTGCGCTTGTTGGCGTAGCCACTCTGGAAGCGCAAACGACTCCGGGACCGCAGCCGAATATCTGCACCCGCGGTTGTTGGGCAGCTCGTGCTCCTAATTGCGCGTTGACGACCAGCGCTGCGCTAACCAGGGCGATTGTTCACCATACGGCTGCAGCCAGTGATTGGAACACCACCACGCTTGGCACCTCCCAGGCCAAGATCCGTGCAGTGCAGAATTATCACATGGATACCCAGGGATGGTGCGACATCGGATACAACTTCCTCTTCGATAAGTTGGGCAACATCTTCGAAGGACGCGCTGATTCAATGACAACATTAAGGCGCGGTATTCACGATGCCTGTAACGCCAATAGTTTCGGTTTCACCATGCTTGGCTACTTTCATACGCCTTACAACCATGTGCCGACGCAGGCGATGCTTGATTCCTTTTACGCTACCATCGCGTGGCGCATGCCTTCAGGTTGGTCGCCTTATGGAGCCGGCACGTACTGCAGCAAGACGGTGGGCTTCCTCGATGGACATCGCAAAGTTGTGGCCACGGCGTGCCCCGGTGATTTGGTTCACCCCAATCTCATTACCGAGAATTACAATGGCGGACCAATGCGTACAGCCGTCGCCGCACGTCGCACGCCCGCTTCATCTCCTCACGTAAGATATCTGTCGAATGGGAACGTTACGCAGGACATTCCCGAGTTCAATTTTGGGGTTCCAGGCGATCTGCAATTGTCAGGCGATTGGGACGGCAACGGTAGCATGACGCCGGGGGTGTTACGCGGAAGCGTCTGGTACATGCGCAACGCGAATAACAATGGCGGCGTTGACATCACCTTCACCTATGGCAATCCAGGAGACCGACCGGTGGTGGGAGACTGGGATGGCAACGGCACCTTTACCGCTGGGATCATGCGTGGAGATGCGTGGTATCTCAATAACGTCAATGATGGGAGCACGGCAGAATATGTGTTTACGTTTGGAGTTGCCGGAGATTTGCCGTTTGCGGGGGATTGGGATGGCAATGGCACGTTTACGCCAGGCGTTTTTCGCGCAAGCAATCTAACCTTCTATCTGCGTAACTCAAACAGCAGCGGCGGGGTCGATTACGTCATCCCGATTGGCAACCCGGGAGATGTGCCGATCGTGGGTGACTGGAATGGCGATGGAATCTACACAGTCGGTGTCTATCGCCCGAGTGAAGCAAAATTCTACTTGAGAACCTCCAATAGCGGTGCGGCGGCTTACGGCGTTGTCAGTTATGGCAATGTCGGAGAAACGCCAATCGTTGGAGACTGGGATGGAAATAACACCACCACCGTTGGTGTCTTAAGAACTTATTAAGCGCATTTCGCGCTGCTCGATTCCGGCGAAAGAACTTCGCCGGAATCTTTCTTTTACGTCGCCGAATCTGTTCTGCCTTCAAGCGCAGGGGCAGCTCGGCTCAAGACTCACCCGGACGACGAGATTGTTGGGGCGCGACCGCTGAGAATGTCCGCAAACACGAACAGAGCGAGGTTCTTCGCTATTTTCAGTGGAATACGATTTAGCCACTCCCGGAGGGAGTTTTGATAATAGCCCATGGGCTTGAGCCATGGGTACTCGACAAAGCTGCGTCAGAGTCCCGAAGGGACGGCTGAGTCATTCCCAAAGAAACCGTTCGTCGACCTGAATTTTGTGCTTCCTCAAAAATGTCAGAAACTCCTCCTGAAAACTAATCGTCTCGTGGTGGGCTTTCTGGTTCTTAATATATTGAATCGTCTTCTCCAATT
>JBKJKE010000103.1:0-23554 GCA_046597605.1 Limisphaerales bacterium
CATTCGTAGCGGCTTTGGCATCGCCCCATTGAAAATGATCCCTCAATGCATGTCCCGCAAAATCGCTTCTCACCCTTATCCTTATTCATTCCTCTCAATAGCTTGATGCAGCCCTGAGCCCAGCGGGCGCTGGAAAATGCGCCATTTTTCCCAGGTGGTCGATTTTTGATCACTTCGCGGCTCGGCTTTGTTTGGCGCGTGATCGTTTTGTTGATTTGGAACCAATTTGTAATGTTGTTTCTTCGCTGGCTCCTCCCCGTTCTTCAACGGACTTACATCGCTCGGCAAAAGCCGCGTTTTGAAGGTGCTGAGACTCGTGGGGGACCTTGTAAGCCTCTCTGTAACGTTGACATCGCCGTTTACATGCCTTGTATGCCAGTCGGAAAGGCCGTCCAAGCCAGCGTCAGAAGACAAAAAAGGAGCGAACGGTGAGAATCACCATTCGCTCCTCAACTATCGCAGAATGAATTAAGCCTGCATCGCTCGGGCAATGCTGTTCCACCAGCCGTCATGCAGTTCGGTTAGCGTCGAAGTGAACTCGCTTGCAGCAGTCTTAATCTTGAGGTCCGTTCCACCTACTGTGCCGATCTTGCTGGCCGGAACGCCCAAGATCTTAGCGCGTTCGATCACTTTTACAGCGTCATCCGCTTTCACCGTCACGACCACACGCGATTGAGTCTCTCCGAAAAGCAGGGCATCCAAACGAATATCCTTCGTGGCGGAGAGATCGATCTGTGCGCCAATGAGGCGAGGCGTTTCACGGGCGATTTGCTGGGAGATACAGCTTTCGGCAATCGCAACGGCCAGGCCGCCTTCGCTGCAATCGTGGGCGCTCTTCACAACGCCGGATTGGATGAATCCAATCAGGGTGGTATGGAGCAGTTTTTCTGTTTCCAGGTTACAACGGGGAGGTGTGCCGGTCTTTTTGCCATGCACTTTCTGCAAATAGACCGAGCCGCCGAGGCCGAGCAGGGGATCGTTCTTATCGACGATATCGCCGAGGAGAATGATCGCGTCACCTTCATCTTTGAACCACTGCGTGGTGATGTATTCTTTTCTGTCGATGACACCAACCATCGCGACGGTGGGGGTTGGATCTATCGGACCATTCGGACTTTGATTGTAGAGGGAGCAATTACCACCAGTAACCGGGGCATTGAAAGCGCGGCAGGCTTCGGCGAGGCCGCGGACGGATTCTTTCAATTGATAGAACAACTCTGGATTGTGCGGATTCCCAAAGTTCAGGTTGTCGGTAGTGCCGAGAGGAACGGCTCCGGAGCAGGCGAGGTTTCGCGCGCATTCAGCCACCGCGATTTTTCCGCCCTCATAGGGATCGAGATAGACATACCCCCCGTTGCAGTCCACCGACATGGCGATGTATTTCTCGCCGACAAAATCTTTTACTTTCCCCTTCAACTCTTCGGAAAGGACTGGAAGAGAATCTTGTTTGATGCGGATAACCGCTGCATCGGACCCCGGGCAGACGATGGAACCGTCCCGCACCATGTGATCGTATTGGCGGTAAACCCAGTTCTTCGAGGCAATCGTGTGGGCGCTAAGGAGGGTCTTAAGATTTTCCGCTGCCGTGGTGGTGTCGGCGATCCCTTCCAGGGTGAACGCACGAACCGCTTTGAGATATTCCGGCTCTTTGGATTCGCGCTGATAGACCGGCGCTTCGTCCGTTAATTTGCGCGCAGGAATGTCGGCAACAATCTTGCCGTTGTGTCGAACCACCATGCGGCCGGTGTCGGTCACAGTGCCTACCTGCGCCCATGGGAGATCCCATTTGTCGAAAATGCGTTTTACTTCATCCTCACGTCCCGCTTTGACAATGATGAGCATGCGTTCCTGCGATTCGCTCAACATGATTTCGTAGCTCGACATGTTGGGAGCGCGCTGCGGGACGTGGTTGAGTTCGATTTCGATGCCAGTACCGGCGCGAGCCGCGGTTTCGCAGGTGGAACAGGTCAAACCGGCTGCGCCCATATCCTGGATACCAGCGACGCAATCGGTAGCGAGCAATTCGAGACACGCCTCGCAAACCAACTTCTCCATGAAAGGATCGCCAACCTGCACCGCCCCGCGTTGGCCCTGGGCGGATTCATCCGTAAGATCCTGGGAAGCGAATGCGGCACCAGCGAGACCATCACGACCGGTGGCAGGTCCAACATAGAACACCGGGTTACCAACACCCTTTGCTGCACCGCGAGCGATTTGTTCATGGCGGAGAACGCCGAGACAAAACGCGTTTACGAGCGGGTTTCCTTCGTAGGATTTATCGAAATAGACTTCACCGGCGACGGTCGGGATCCCGAAGCAATTGCCATAATGAGCGATGCCACTGACCACGCCGCTGAATAGATGGCGCACTTCAGGATTGCTCAATTCACCGAAACGAAGGGAGTTCACGGCGCAAACCGGTCGCGCACCCATCGTAAAGATATCGCGCACGATACCGCCCACACCGGTGGCCGCGCCCTGGAAAGGTTCGACCGCGCTTGGGTGGTTATGCGATTCGATCTTGAAAGCGATGGCGATGCCGTCACCGACATCGATGATGCCAGCGTTTTCCTCGCCGGCGCCAACGAGTATCTTGTCCGATTTGGTCGGGAAGGTTTTGAGCACCGGGCGCGTGTTCTTGTAGGAACAGTGCTCGCTCCACATGACTGAGAAGATTCCCAGTTCGGTGTAGTTCGGCTCGCGTCCAAGGATTTCAATCACCTTGGCGTATTCGTCCGGGGTGAGGTTGTGCTTCTTAACTAGTTCGGGAGTAATCGCTGGTTCAGTCATCGAATTCAGAAAATTCGCCGCGAGAATGCGGGTTTCAATTTGCAGACACAAGTACGATGAGAGGGGCGAAAAGGAAACCGGATATCTTGAGAAAAGCGAAATTCCCCCATCCCGCAGGGATGCCAGCCTGTAGCCGGTGGTTGAGCAAAGCGACACCACCGGGAACGAACATACAAAATTCTCCACACCCTGGAGGGGGGCCACATCCATCCTAAGAGCGTTCGTGGCACCCCATCCGGGGTGCTTCGGTTTGTTAACGCCGGGTCCGGTGGTATCGCGCTGCTCAACCACCGGCTACAAGCTTGGATGCCTCCGGCATAGGACAGACAAATCCAAAAGGCCGGATTAATGCGCAACCGGTCGATGCAACCATGCAACCTCCGCCATCCCGGAGGGATGTCAGCCTGTAGCCGGTGGTTGAGCAAAGCGACACCACCGGGAACGAACATCCAAAATTCTCCACACCCTGGAGGGGTGCCACCTCAATCCGAACAGCCATCGTCGTGGCCCGCTTGCGGGCTGCTCGGCTGCCTCGAACCGTTGGGTTTTCTTAAGGAATCCCCCTGGGATTCGGGAGCAGCGGAAGAACCACTCAAGCAATCAGAAATCTCTCTCATTCCACCACCTGGACACGCACGATCCCCAATGTTTACGGGCATATCGACGGGGCGGAGTAGGCAAAACTAATTTTGAGCACTCCGCCCCGTGGGAAAAGACGTCAAAACTAGTTTTGTCGTCTCCGCCCGCGGGGAAAAGTCGTCAAAACTAGTTTTGCCCACATTTCCCACGGGGCGAACACGTCAAAACTGTTTTTGTCCACTCCACCCCGGGGGCGAAGACGTCAAAACTAGTTTTGACGTGTCTGCCCCGTGGGGGAAGACGATAAAACTAGTTTTAACATGTTTTCCCCGCGGGAAAAGGCGTCAAAAACGTTTTTGACGTCTCCGCCCCCGGGGAAAAGAGCGCAAAACTAGTTTTGACGACTCCGCCCCGATGCGGAAATGGGGCTAAAACTGGTGCTCCTTCTTCGGCCGAAAATGTGCCCCTTCGAACGAACCAAATCAGGTGGGCGGAGCTACAGAGACTTTGCCTCCAAGGTTGGACCCAAAAAGTTTCGCAACGTGGACGACGAGGAATGGTTCATCGTGGAGATACTCCCGCCGGATGTCATAGAGTTGGTTTGTCGCAATACGTGAACGTGCCATCCAAACTCCGCAACCGGACCCAAGTTCCAAGATTATCGCGATCAACTTCCTCTATGCAAAACAATGCGGACAACCGGCACTCAAGTCACCGATGGCTCGCTCCAGTTTTTCTCGCGAAGGCGTTCCCAAGCTGCTAGGATGTGTCCCTCTTTAAGAGTCCTCCTTTTGCGTGCGTTCCACTTATGGACTGCTGCCACAGCGATGTCGGGATTTCCACAAGCTTCTGCATCTTTCTGCATCACCCAATGTACTGAGCTAAGAAGTTCTAAACCGTACGGATCCTCAAATCCTTCAATCAGTTCTGCCACACGATTCATCCTACTTTGAATGATGTCACTGCTAGCTAAAAACTTATCAGCTTCCTGCACCGCGCCGGGCAACGCTTCAATTGGCTTGGTAGGGCTATCTTTCCCGTCGCCGTACCCCTGCGTATAATGCTTTTCCATTCGGATCAGGACTTGACGTAAATTAGTCGCGTACGGACCAAAACCCTTGGGTTCAAACTTCAATCGCAAAGGTTGTCCTGCTGCTTGTAGAAAGTACATCAGCTTGTGGACTTCTAAGAGGCTAATGCACGGGTCGAGCAATCCTTTCAGATAACGGTCCATCAATGAAATCATTGCAGCCTGACCCATTGTCATTTTAGGCCGCTCTGTACGGACCGGCATGTCAGCTGCCTTGGGTGTCTCACCGGGCGCAAAAAGCAGCACATCGACCTCCGGCAACGCTGCCATTGCCGCTTCGATCTTAGGACGAACCTGCTTCCAGTCTAAACCGCCATTGCCACAACCGAGCGGTGGAATCGCAATTGAGCGGATTCGCAACTTTCGAATGGTTGCGACCAAGTCTCTCAACCCCCCCTCGATGTCCTCCATGCGACTACCAGCGCGCCAGTGACCTTTCGTAGGGAAATTTATCAGCCAGCGGGGCCCTCCTGCCAATCCGCCAAGGTCAAAAACTTGGATCTTTCCAAGCTTTACTTCACCCGCCTTGCAGGCTCGTTCGTATTCACGAAACATCGACGGGTACGCTTGTTTGAATTGCAGCGCGATGCCGCGTCCCATGATTCCCACCGTGTTCACGGTGTTCACCAGCGCCTCTGCTTGGGCTTCCAATAGATTGCCTTGGGTGAACTTGATCATATTCAATAATACCACGCAGACTGTATCGATACAGCCGGTCGGTGTTTTTGCGAATTTAATGAATCTACTACTTTTTGAGCCACGTCCTTGTTTTGACAGCCGATGGCGTGAAATCCCTCCCATGGGAAATAATCTGCCACCAAAAACTCGGCTGATTTCTCGTGTGTTCTACCTCTCCAATCCGTGGCGCGGATGGCCTCCCAATCTAAAGCTTTGATATCGTCAAGCGTTGAGCCATAGCAAGTGTGAAAAGCTCCTGCGTTGCCGTCACTCACTGCCCAAGCTTGTCCTAAGGCTATGCCAACGCTTACACGGCTGACCAGATGCAAGATGCTTTTTTGGCAACCAGGTTGCCTGCCGGTGGCACCTTTGTTCGTTGTGAATAGCATTGGCGAGCGCGGACAGAAATAAAAGGGCACGAACTCGCCAACAAAACGGCCCTTGCAACAACTTACTCGAATCTGCGTGAGTCGACGTTGTTTGATGTGGCCATAGCCGATTACCGTAGGTTTCTTTTGTGCCATCACCGCGTCTGAGCTTAGACCACCTTCAGATAAAATTCCCGGTAGATTCTCTACATCTGTGATGTGATAAATCAGCGTTTGTTCGATAGTTCCACTCATTACTTCGATCCTTGAGCTTCTTCGATTTGAGTGCTTGTCGTCAATGCAACCTTTCCAAGCGTTCGCAACTTACCCAAAAGGGGGTCAAGGAACGGGGTCACTCCTCAGTATCGACACAGCTTCCATGTGGAAAATCTATGTCGTTACTACTAGGGACTGACGCCTTTTTCACTGTATGGATGCCATCGTTACCTTAAATTAGTTTTTATGGGCGACGATCTGTGAAGTCATTAGCGAGAAATCATTTCTATCGAGATAGTGAAAATTTTGTGGAGGCCGGAATGCCCCTTTGCTGCGCAACGCTTTTAGCCCAATGGGTTCAGGTAGGCGCCAAGCCCGCTTTATCACCAACGCATGTGCTTGTTTCTTGCCGTCAAAATAAGCGAAAAATTCAGCCCGCGTCACTCCCGATATAGGCCCGACTTTTTTCCAAAGTGTCGTAGGTGAAGCCGTTAGGATTTTCCCAACTTCAAAACTTCCCCACAATTCCTTAGTTGGGGAGGAAACATAAACCAAAGCCAAATCGCCCACCGATAGCAAACCTGCCTCAAATCCGCATCGTCACGCAATGTTGTATACTCAGGGAAGCGTGGGCGAAGTTCGAGGCATAATCTCTGAAAGTCCGCATCTTCCGCGGTTAGCGTCGGATATCGCGTTGCTTCAGCTCGATTTTGGCGGCGACATTCTTCATTGTCACCTTTAGTAATCTCGTTTCGAAGTTCTTTTGTTACGACCAACTCAATACTTGCCTGGACCCAGTCTGCCAATAGGGCCTTCGAATCTTCGCTTTCAGGAGTTTGCCGTCTGTGAAGGTCGAAAAATACATTTGCATCAATGACAACGCGTTGACGAACAGGATCTGCTTCGGTCGCCCGCGAGAACAAATCTTCGTGCCCGTGGCTGAACCACCAAAAAGTTAGTTCGGCTCCATCCTTTCCACGTCCAACTTTCGCGTGGACGGCTTCAAATCCGAACTTCGACCAGAGGTGGGTAGCATCATAGTCACGTCTGCAGTAGAGACCAATGCCTTCAAGCAACTTTGTCTCTCGCTTTAGCTGGTTAACCAGCAACCGTGCGACACCTTTTCCACGTGCAATTTCCGCGACGCAAAGATGAACGATACTCGCTCTTCCTCTAGCAACCCTGTAGAGAATATAACCCAAACAATTTTCCTCCGCGTCGAGAGCGACAATTACCTGGCGTAGTTTGGCATGGTCCTCAAACGCACCCTTCGGAAAGAAACCAAGTGTCCTTGCATGCAGTCGATGCAGTTGCATCACCGCCTCGAGAAGAGATGGCGGAAAGCAAAGGCGCTCAAGTCTTATCTGATTGCTCAAGAGAATACGGTGGTGCCTACATTCAGCAGAGCACCGTCTAGTATTACCAGCAGAAAAATTGCGTCCCGTCCTTTGTTGACGAATGGAGAGATCTCATCCTCTACAATGACCATTGCAACCGAACCCCCCGACGATTTGGCATTTGGGATTGCAGGTTGAAGATAAAACTAGAATGCCCACCCGGCCGGGTGACCGATTCACTCCTCCGGATTCAACTTCCCTTGTGCCTCCAGGATTTCCTCGGCGCGATGGCGGAGGCGGAGGACTTTGCGGGCGTCGGTGGTGGGCTCGAGTTCCGCTTCTTTGATGATTTGGGGGAGTAGTTTCTTGCCTTTATACCCGGCCGCAACGGCCTTTTGATGGACGGCGTAGGTGCGCAAGGATTTTTCGTCTCGGACCTGGCGCGTTTCATTTAACTTTTCACCCTCGCGGATCGTGTCTTCAATTGAGCGCATGGCATCGTAGAGTTCCCAGTTGAAATCGCGGCGACGATCGTAGTCGCCGTAGCGCGGGAGGGAAATTTCGTAAGTAAAGGCGGTGATGGTGATGGTGGGCTTCATCAACAAGGGCTGATCCCAGAGGACTCCGTACATTTTGAACTGGGAACAGAGACCATCGAAGGCAGTGCGGAAGCGGCTTTCGGGACAGTCGCCCTTGAATTTCCAGCTCTCCGGCCGGAACCCGCGCTCCATGATCATAGTGCGTCGGATAACGCCGCTGATCTGATCACGATATTTTTCCACGTCATGCAGCGCTTGAGGCGTTCCCATCTTTTCCTGAATTTTGGGCAGGACTGTAAGGCTTTTTCGCGGGCATCGTATTTGGCGGAATTGAGGAGGAAATTATGGTTGCCGGTTTCGACACGTCGTTCCTGGGCGGCGACTATATCCTGGGCTTCAGGGAGCGGATAGTCCTGCAAACCATCGAGGAGATCGATCATCTGTTCGTCGAGAGGATGTCCCTTTTCCAATTGATCGGAGCGTGGTGCAGAGGAAGTTGAGAGGGATTTAGGCGGCAGGAAGCTCAATCCAGAAAGTGCTGCCTTTGCCGACTTCCGAATTCAAGCCCACGGTGCCTGACATGCGTTCGACTCCTCTTTTCACGATGGCCAATCCCATGCCGGAGCCTGGATAATGGTTGCCGCAGTTGAGCCGTTCAAAAATGCCGAAGAGTTTGGAGTGATAATCGGGAGCAATTCCCAATCCATTATCCTTTACGTGGAGTCGCACCGTTCTAGCATTTTTCTCACTCCATAGTTCGACGCAGGGATCAACCCCGGCGGCAACGAACTTTATAGCGTTTGAGAGAAGATTGGTCAGGACAACATGGAGAGTGGCGGCGTGGGCTCTAACAGTTCCGAGCGGGAGCTGCACCAAAAGTTGCAAAGGCTTTCCTTTGTTCTGCTCTTTTACCTCCTCTGCAATTCCAGTGACCAGCGCATCCAAAGTAACTGTTCCCAAAACCAGGTCTTCCCGATTGATGCGAGCAAACTGCAGCAGATCATCGATCAATATCTGCATCCGTTTACCGGCCTCGTTTATGCGGACAAGGAGATTGGCACCTTCGGGCTTGAGATCGCTTGAATACTCCTCAAGCAAGAGAGCACTGAATCCCTGCATCGATCGAAGAGGGGCACGAAGATCATGCGAGATAGAGTAGCAGAAGGTTTCAAGTTGTTCGCGGGCCTCCTCGAGGGACACTGTCTTTTGTTGAACTGCTTTTTCCAATTCCTGATTAAATCGCGTTATCTTTTGCTCCGCTTCACGAGCGCGGCGCAATTGCTGCATCATCCAATCGACCTTTTTCGCCATGCTGGTCTTTTCCAGGATCATCTGTGGCGGCTCGTAATACAGATTAGGGCAAACTTGATCTCCAATGATCGCGCGCGGATGCGTCCGGAGCACATCGTGAATGATCTCCGGCGCGAATCGCTGCCGGCTGTATTGGCAGATGGCTAAGGAACGGCTGCTTGGAAAAAAATTGTTAAGGAGCGCTTCATATTCAATGAGACGTTCGCATCCATGCTCAGAACCGAGGGCCCATGTCATTTCGCCCGTCACCCGAAAGCCGGTATAGCCACGTGCTACACTTTCGTTGGTAAGTGCTTCCAGCATTTTAACCATTTCACATGGAGAGAAGCTTCCCGTCTTCAGGTAAGCGTCGCGCTTTGTCACGAGGCCAAGTGCGCCACTACTGGAATGTTTATCAACATCAATACCATTTTTGCGGAGCAACCGATTGACTTCCTGAATACTGTGATCGTCAGCGATGTAAACGCATTGCTCATTCCGCTCAAGGCCTTGCTGAACAAAGGGAACAGCGGCTGCCATTTGTTCAGCAGTATTCTCATAAACCATGCAAACGTGATCTCCCTGTTTGATGGTCGAAATTTGTTCTTCAAGTTCGGTTAGGGTGCGCATGGGAAGAGTAAGTATAGTCCGCGCTGCGTTAATCGGCAACGGGGCATTCGAATTTACTCCTGTTTTTTAGCGGTCCGTAATCCAGGGAAGGACAGATACAGGTGCCAGCACTCTCTTCCATGGAGGTGGCGCTTTCAGTGGTGAACGATAGCGGGGAGAGCGTGCGGAGCGAAATCCTGCTGGTGCAGGCGTTGTAGGATCGAGTCGGCTCTGTCGGGTGCATGGTTCCGTCTAAGCGAGGGACGCCGTTGAGCGTTTTGGGTTTGACCCCTTATTGGCGACCAGATTAGGTATCTGGTCTCATGTTTAAGCCTGTTACTATGCGAGTTGGGTTCTTCCTCGCGCTATTTGTCTCCATGACTCTGCAAGCCCAGGTCCCAGAATGGATCTGGCACAACAATGATGGTGCGAAAGCGGGGGATAATGAGGTTCGCTACTTTCGGAAGACCTTCCAACTGGAGAAGAAATCTTCAAACGCCATTCTTTCAGTCAACGCCGATGATGAAGCGGAAGTTTGGGTCAATGGCACTAAACAACTCTCGGCCAAAGGTTGGAATGCCCCTACGAGCAAGGATGTCTCGGAAAGTCTGGTCCGCGGCGAGAATGTTATTTCTGTCCTCGGCAAAACAGGTTCTGGCGAAGCTGCCATCCTGGTGAAACTGCAGATCGGAAACGTGAAGAGAAACAGCGAGACTATTGTTTCCGATACTTCCTGGAGGGCAGCGAAAACCGAGATAAAGGGTTGGAACCAGATCCAGTTTGAGCAGGGGGCCGAGTGGACCGCAGCCAAAAGCCTCGGAAAAGCGGGTGTCGCTCCCTGGGGCGAGGTTTTCAAAGTGGTGGTGGCTACTCCGGCGGCTGAGCTGGCGACCTTGCCCGGATTCAAAGTGGAAATGCTTCATTCCTCCACGGGCGTAGAGGGTTCATGGATCTGCATGACCACCGACCATAAAGGACGCTTGATCATTTCTCCGCAGTCCAATGACCAGCCCCTTATTCGGATCACTCTCTCCAAGGATGGAAAGATTGAAAAATGGGAAACGATCGCCGCGCCCGTTCGTCAGGCCATGGGGCTGCTATACGCTTTCGAGAGTCTTTACGTCAATTGCACTGGGCCTAAAGGTCACGGGCTCTACCGCTTGGTGGACAAGAACAAGAACGATCAGTTTGAAGCGGACGAAGTGCAGTTCTTGAAGGGGTTCGCGGGAGAAGGTGAGCATGGTTATCACGGACTGGCTCTTGGTCGCGATAACAAGATTTATGTCATCAATGGGAATCACACCAAGGTGCCTGAAGGCGTAGCTCCTTATTCACCTCACACGCACTACGACGAAGATTTCCTCTTGCCGCGCCAGTGGGACGCCGGTGGACATGCCGTGGGAATTCTCGCGCCGGGTGGCCATGTTTTGAGGACAGATAAAGATGGCACCACATGGGAGGTGGTTCTCGGCGGTTTCCGTAATGCTTACGACCTCGATTTCAACGCGGATGGTGAACTGTTCACCTTTGACAGCGATATGGAATGGGAATGGGGTATGCCCTGGTATAAGCCGACTCGTATTCTTCACTCGGTCAGTGCCGCTGAATTCGGTTGGCGCTCGGGAAGCGCGAAATGGCCGGAATATTATGCCGATAGTTTGCCCGCAACGGTGGATATCGGGATCGGTTCACCCACCGGTGTGAAGTTCGGCACCGGCAGTAATTATCCGGAAAAATATCGCCGCGCCTTTTATGCGATGGACTGGTCCTATGGCCGATTGGTAGCTGTTCACCTGCAACCCTCGGGTGCGAGCTACACGGCCACTTATGAGAATTTCGTCAAAGGGAAACCTCTCAACGTGACCGATCTGGATTTTGGTAAAGATGGCGCGATGTATTTCATCACGGGGGGCCGTGGCACTCAGTCGGGTTTGTATCGCGTCAGCTATGTTGGGCCGAAAACGAAAGAGAAGCTGAGCACGGAGGAATTGTCGGCGGCGAAGGAAGGGAAGAAAGCGCGTGAAATACGCCATGCACTGGAAGCCTTTCATGGGAGCAAACATGCTGACGCGGTGGCGGTCGCATGGCCTTATCTGAACAGTCAGGATCGTTTCCTGCGCTATGCGGCGCGGATTGCAATCGAATCCCAGGATGTCGTGCTTTGGAAAGATCGCGCGATTAATGAGAAGAGTGTGGAGGGCGGTTTGACGGCATTGCTCGCGCTCGCTCGCGTGGGTGGAAAAGAAACCCAGGGCGATCTGCTAATGGCGCTCAAGAAATTCCCGTTGGGTTCATTGAGCGAAGCGCAGCAATTGGCGAAATTACGCGTGATACAATTGAGCTTCATCCGGCAGGGCAGACCCTCTCCGGACTTGGCTAAAGTGGCGATTGAGAAATTGAATGCTCAATACCCAGCTGCGAGTGAAGCCCTTAATCGTGAGTTGGTTCAGTTGTTGGTTTATCTGGAAGCCCCGGACGTGGTAAGCAAAACGTTTGAACTGATTAAAAAAGCGAAAACGCAGGAAGAGCAGCTTCACTATGTCTTCGTGCTGCGCAATCTGAAGAGTGGTTGGACCATCGAACAGCGTCGCGACTATTTTGAACTGCTAAAGCAGGATTTCTCCACGGTGGACAACAATCCGAAGTTGGTCGCATGGTTTGCGGATGTCGGACGGGATTACACCGATGGCGCGAGCTTCACGAAGCATCTCGCCAATATCAAAAAGGATGCTGTCGCATTGTTGAGCGAGAGTGAGAAGGCGGAGTTGGCGGAGGTCTTGTCCGAAAACGCCGAGAAGAAAGTAGCAGAGAAGAAACCGGCACGCGTCCGGACGTTTGTTAAGGAATGGGCAATGAGCGATCTGGAGCCAAAACTGGATATGGTCAGCAAGGGGCGCAATTTTGAGAAGGGCAAGGCGGCTTTTGAAGATGCCCAGTGTATGGCCTGTCACCGTTTTGGAAATGAAGGGGGAGCAGTGGGGCCCGAGTTGACCGCTGCGGCAAGCAAATACAGTCGTCGCGATATCCTGGATTCCATTCTGCTCCCGTCCAAAGTGGTTTCGGAACAGTATCAGAACGAAACGATCTACAAAAAAGATGGCGAAGATATCACTGGGCGGGTGGTGGATGAAAATGCAGATCGTGTGGTGGTAGCGAACAATCCGTTCGCCCTGGATGCGCGAGTGGAAATCAAGAAGTCGGATATCGCCAAGCGCGGTCCATCCAAACTGTCTCCCATGCCGGAAGGATTGATTAATACCCTTCCCCAGGAAGACATCCTGGACATGCTGGCCTACATCGAATCGATGGGCAAAGCGAAGGCAGCCAACTTCAAAAAATAATTCATCAAAGGGGGTAGGGCGCTCAGCGAACGCGTTCCTACCCACTTCTTGTTGAAAACTTGAGGGGGTGATCGAGAGAAAAATGCTCGTTTGGTGAGTTCATTCTTGCCGCTGTGCGGCGATGCACTTTAAATCGAGCGCATGAAACTCCGTCTCGCTCACTTGCTTCCCCTTGCTGTCGCGGTTCTGCTTGTGACCAGTTGCAAAGGCCCATTTGCGAAAAAGGGTGGCAGCGATAGCGTCAATCTTCTGGATCCGCAAAAGCTCTACACCTTCATGACTAATTTCGGGGTGAACAAAGATCCTGACCAGGTGTTCCAGTTCAAAAACGGACAGCTTCACATCTCGGGACAGCATTACGGGTATATGGCTACCACCGCCGAGTATTCCAATTACGTTTTAATTGCAGAATACAAGTACGGCGAGAAGACCTGGGTGCCCCGTGAGAACAACGCTCGCGACGGTGGAGTGCTCTGCAATTTTGTGGGCAAAGACAATGTCTGGCCGAAGTCGTTGGAGGCTCAGATCATCGAAGGGGGCACGGGAGATATCCTGGTTGTCAGCGGAGCGAAGCTAACCGTCGATGGTGTGACCAAGGGCCCGCGCATTGAGCGCTTCGATCGACCGGGGCGTAATCCATGGCAGGACGTAAAGGGATTCCGCGGCCCGAACGAAATTGAGAAACCGCATGGGGAATGGAACCAGATGAAAATTCTGTGTGACCGCGATCTCTTCGGAGTCTGGGTGAACGGACATCAAACCCTCATGGGATCCAACGCTGTTCCACAGGCGGGCAAAATCCTTGTGCAAAGCGAAGGTGCTGAAATGATTTTCCGTCGCCTTGAACTGCAACCTGTTAAAGCCAGATAAGCTGCTGTTTTAAACCTGAAATTCGGGAACATCTTTCAAGAAATGCTTTCGCCAATTAAGTCGGTTCACTTTATCGGGATCTGCGGGACGGCTATGGCTTCGGCCGCCGTCGCAATGAAGGAACGGGGATTTCACGTCACTGGTTCAGACACCAACGTTTATCCTCCAATGTCGACCTTTCTGGAGGAGCGAAAGATCGAAGTGATGCCTGGCTACTTCGAGAAAAATCTGGGCCACAAACCAGACCTGGTCGTGGTGGGGAACGCCATCTCCCGCGGTAACCCGGAGGCGGAAGCCGTTCTCCAACAAAAGCTCCGCTACTGCTCGCTTCCTGAATTGCTGAAAGAATATTTCATTCGAGGCAAACGTTCGATTGTCGTTACAGGGACGCACGGAAAAACGACTACCACTTCGTTGCTGGCGTGGGTGTTCGAACATGCGGGTTTAAACCCAAGCTATTTGATTGGGGGAATTCCAACGAACCTGAAGCAAGGTGCCCGGTTCACTGACAGTGAATGGTTTATTGTTGAAGGGGATGAGTACGACACGGCGTTCTTCGATAAACGCAGCAAGTTTGTGCATTACCTGCCGGAGGTGGCGATCATCAACAATCTGGAGTTCGATCACGCGGACATTTTCGAAAACCTTGCGGCAATTAAAAAGACGTTCAGCCATTTCATTCGGCTGATCCCCCGCAACGGTCTCCTTCTTGCCAACGGCGATGATCCGAACCTGCCCGAGCTTATAGATGTAAAATATTGCCCGGTGAAACGTTTTGGTCTTGGAGAAGATAATGAGATTCGGGCGTTTAACTTGAACATGACTCCGGTGGCCAGTGAATTTAAAACCAGCTTTGGTACCTTTCGCATTGGTCTAATTGGCGAACTGAACGTTCGTAATGCTTTGGCAGTGGTTGCAGCAGCAAAACATTGCGGTTTATCGAACGAACAAATCCAGGGTGCTTTCGATTCATTTCACGGGATAAAACGTCGTTTAGAAGTGCGTGGCGTCTCCGGTGGAATCACCGTCATTGATGATTTTGGGCATCACCCCACGGCCATTCGAGAAACGGGCAAGGCGTTAAGGATCAAATACCCGACTCAAAAGATTTGGGCCATTTTCGAGCCTCGGTCGAACACCACCCGAAGGAATGTTTTCCAGGGAGAACTCGCCAGGGCTTTCGACGATGCTGACGCGGTCGTCCTGGCTCAGGTAGCGCGATTGGATCTCTTGAAACCGGAAGATCGCCTCGACCCCGAAAAGCTAATGTTGGAGATCAAGGGCGCTGGAAAGCCGACGGCTTATCTGCCGGATGCCGATTCAATCGTGGCCCATCTCAAGCAAAACGCCCGTAAAGGAGACGTCGTCTGCGTTTACAGCAACGGCGGCTTTGGTGACATTCACGAGAAATTGTTAAGCGCCTTCGACTCTATCTGAGCCGGGTTATTGCTGCTGCGGGCGATTTAGCTGCTGCTGAGGAGGGACTTCATTGGTGCTGTCCCGCCGGTCTTTATGAGGCCCGGGCGCGCCCGGGGGCCGATCTGGTCTGCCGCCTGGTGGGGGCCAGGAAGCCTTTTTCTTTGCTACCAACTGTTCGAACTCAGCACGTTGTTCCGGGGTCAAGACGGCTTTGATCTCCCCCTCGGTGCGAGTAGCAATGTTGGTGAAGCGAGGGTGAAACTCGGTCCGTATTTGCCTGAAATCCTCCCAACTACGCGCAAGGATTTTTTGAACCTCGTCGCGCTGCTGTTCCGTGAGATCCAGTTGATTAATTAATTCGCGCTCCATGCGATCACGGAAGAATCCTCCTTCGCGGGCGGCCTGTTGGTAGGTTTTGCGAACTACATAACGTGTGCCGACGACACCGACGATAATTCCGGTGAAGAACACCAGCAGCAGGACAAGAATCGGCTTGGCAGTTTTCATTTTCCGGCAACGAGCCAGTCGTCGGCGGCGACTTGCTCCAACGTGATGTTTAAAGGAGGTTCGTTATCCGTGAAATAGATATCAGCGGCGGTACACAATCCGACAGTTAGCAGGGCAGCAAATGCAATTCGTGGAAACAGAGACGCCAGTTGATCGGATAAAGAGACCCGGAGTGGCTTAGCGCCAGAACGGATGGCGGCGAGAACAGAGCGGTGGAAGCCGAAAGGAACTTCTGCCGTGGCTTCACCCCGCACCGCTGCAAATAAGCTTTTTAATTTTCGTTCGTTCATTTTCTCGATCCTCGCAAAATTGTCCTTTTATTCGATTCGCCTGCAATACCCATCAATGCATTCCGTAACTTCTTACGCGCCCGAAATGCCCGGACTCGGACACCCACATTAGACCACCCGGTGAGTTGGCCAATCTCCACCGCACTCTTGCCTTCGATTTCCTGAAGAGTAATCACCATTCGCTCCTCGGCCGAAAGTTTCTGCATTGCCAGCTCAAGGATTTCCCGCGCTTCGTTGCCTTTGAGTTCGGCATTATCTTCGCCGTGAAACCATTCCAGGGCATCTTCTCCGAGATCTTCGATAGCTGTCTCATTTTGCACACGTTTACGTTTGCGGAGATGATCGAGCGCGACATGCACGGCAATACGAGAGAGCCAATGCGAAAACGGGGCGCGGCCATCAAACTGATGAATCGCTTTCCATGCTTTGATGAACGTTTCCTGCGCGAGGTCTTCAAGCAGATGCTTGTCGCGTTCGTAGCGGTACAGAATGGAGAAAACGAGTGACTGATGTTGCTGAATGAGTTCGCCGAAATCGTCGGCGGAACCATTTCGGACTTTGTCCAGCAGTTCAGTTTCATGTTTCACCGGTTCCTCGAGCCGCGAGCGGTTCGGTTTTATTCCTCAAGACGTTTGCCGAAATTCTGGATGGCGTCCGTCGCCATATCGTCGAGTTTGGCTTCAATCTTTTTCATTTTTTGGATTTGTTCCTCGGTCAGGTGCGGCACGATCTTCGCCCGGATTTTTGCTCGTTGCACCGCCAGGTCCCCTTCCACCTCAGCGACTTTTGAGTGCGCTTCGCGAATCGCTTTCTCGTCGGTGCCCGCCTGGATCGTTTCACGGAGACCTTTGCGGGTTTCATGCAATCGCTTCAGTAATGGGGCGACATTTTCTTTTTCGGAACGGAGTTCGCCTTTGATCTTGTCGATCTGTTCTTTACTGAGATCGAGCTCACTGATGACACGCTGCATGATTGCCGGTCGCCCGTGGGGAGCTCGACGTTCCCCGTCGGCATTACTGTAAAAAGCGACTCCGCTGAGTGTGATTGCTACGGCGACGGCGATCAAACGCATCTTATTCTTCATAGTAAGGTTAATACGAAGGGCCGCGGCAAATTGTTACAATGACCTTGTGGTTTTATTGCTTCAAGTCAGTCAGCGGCAGGACCTGGTATTTCAGAAATAGCTCGTCCCCAACTCTTTTCATCCGTTTCAGTTCCAATCGTTTGGCATCGTCCAACCGCTGTATGCCAACACCGTCCGCCAGGGTGGGGGAGGTGCGACCCCCGAAGATGATCGGACAAATGGTGATGTAAACCTCCTGCACCAGGTCGGCTCTGAGTAGTGCATCATTCAATTCGCCACCACCTTCTGACAACAGTCTTTTAACCTTCCATTCTGTGCGAAGCCACGAAAGCGCTTCTTTAAAGTCGATATCCTTCTTCCCGCAAACCTTCACCTCAGCGCCGAGGCTCGATAGTTTCTTTAAACGCGCTTTTGGGGCTCGCTCAGTGGTTAGAATGATGATCGGCGAGAAGCGGTGTTTGAAGATTTCCGCGTTTGGATCAATGGAAGCCGATCCGCTGACAATAATGCGAAGGTTATTTTCCGCCAGCCCACGCTTTAAGCGCAAGTCACGGTATTTTTTGCCTCCTGGTCCCATGTTGATGGGGAAAGAATCGACGGTTCTCGCACCCGACATCACAGCATCGGCGGTAGCGCGAAGTTCCAACAAGAGTTCATGATCCCGCCTGCTGCCGAACGGAACGAACTTCCGGTTTGAGGGCGCGATTTTCCCATCGGCCGTCATGGCCACGTTGATGAAGGTGAATGGGACTGCGAGCTGGCGCTTCATGTAAGTGCCAGCTTTGGTAACAACAACTCAACGGGTCTGCAAACCCAATACCGAACTCAGGCCGCAACAGGCCGCTCGTTCAAACGATCCCGAATGGCTTTCGTAAGCTTTCCTGGATGATACGGTTTCTGGAGGAAGTTCCATCCTTCGCGGAGTTCGCATTCGAAACTCTCAAGCGCCATGCTGTAGCCGCTGGTGTAAATCACCTTGAGATCAGGGCGTGTGGTCTGGAGCCGCTGTGCCAGATCGCGGCCATTGATGCCATCGGGCATAACCATGTCAGTCAAAAGCAGGTCGATTTCCGGTGAATGATTTTCCCATACCGTGAGGGCTTTCAACCCGGACTCTGCCTCGAGGACGCGGTAACCTTTTCGTTGCAAAATCTGGCGAGCCAGGGAACGCAAAGCTGCTTCATCTTCGACGAGAAGAATCGTTTCACTGCCGCCGTCCATGGCTGGTTCTGTTGCTTTTGGTTTTGCCGCCGTTGGCTTTTTTTCGCTCAGCGGCAGGAAGACCTTGAATTCCGTACCCTTTCCAACTTCGCTTGAGACCTCGACCCATCCGCGATGCTGCTTCACAATGCTGTAAACAGTCGCGAGACCAAGTCCTGTGCCTTTCCCGCCTTTCGTGGTAAAGAAAGGTTCAAAGATACGGCTGCAAACGCTTGCCGGCATCCCACAGCCAGTATCACGCACCTGCATACAGACAAAATCCCCGGACCGCGCTTCTGCATTCTTGTGAGAGTAGCTTGGCGGTATTTGAACCGATTCAATAACCATCATGAGCCCGCCTCCGTCCGGCATGGCGTCACGGGCATTAACCGCGAGGTTCAACAAGACCTGTTCCATCATGCCAATATCCGCCTGCACCGGGGGGAGATCCGCGGCGTAGTGCGTCTCAAATCGGATATCTTCGCCGATGATCCGTTTAAGAATCTTACTCATGTTTCCAACGACATCCGAAAGATTGACCGCTTCTTCGTGCATATCCTTTTTACGGCTGAGCGTGAGGAGTTGGCGAGTGAGGTTGGTGGCTTTCTCTGCCGCTGACTGCACTTCCTGCAGTTGTTCGCACGTTTCGGGATCGAGTTGTTCGTTTGAAAGGATTAGATTGGTATAGCCGCTGATCACGGTAAGTAGATTGTTGAAATCATGCGCGACCCCTCCGGCGAGCTGTCCGAATGCATCCATCTTTTGGGATTGCCGCAGCTGGTCTTCCAGTTGCAGGCGTTCTGTTGCATCACGGGCGAGTGCGATGCAAAGTTTTTGACCTTTGAATTCAAACAACCCGGCGCGGATCTCCACTGTAAATTTGTATCCGTCCTTCCGCACGTGGTTCGAATTGAAACTGACCGGTTCACCTGACATCAGTTGCCAGACGTCACCATGACGGAGTTCCGCGAAATTCGCGTCCACATCAGATATATTTAACGTGACGAGCTCCTGGTGACTGTAGCCAAGGCTTTGGCAGGCGCGCTGATTGACATCGATAATCTGACCGGACTCATTGAAAACCAGAATGGCGTCCGCAGCTTGTTCAACCAGCATCCGGAAACGTTCTTCGCTTTCGTGGTGTGCTTCTTCGATCCGAAGCCGTTCCAATACACCACCGCAAAAGTCTGCCAGTGCCTGGAGCGTGCTTATGTCTTCATTGTCATAGGCATTCTGGGTGTAACTCTGGAGGGAAATCAGGCCGGTTACCTGCTCACCGTTGCGCATGGGCACAAACATCAGGGAAGCGGAGGGACGTTTGGAGCCAAAAAGCATCAGGTTGCTGGTTTGCTCCGGGCTGTTCCTCAAAATGAGTTCCGCGCCTTCTTGAATGACGCGCGCTACAGTTTGGCTGGGCCGGTCGGGTGAGCTCAGTTTAACGGCCGTTTTGGTGCCGCCTATCGTATCAATTGCGATCAAACGCCTGATCAAATTCTCGGATGAAGAGTAGAGATAGACATACCCCGAGTCCCACCCGAAGAGTTTCTCTGCTTCGTCCAGCATGTTGCGGGCAGCTTCTTCAGGTGTTCGGCTAAGATTTAATTTCTGCGCCAATTGGAAGAACGCGTCATTGCGCCGCTCTGCCCTTTTAGCTTCGGTAATGTCTGTGCAGGTGGCGACCCATTCCCGGACGGTGCCGTTACCATCAAAAACTGGAGCGCCGCGCACCCCGAAATGCCGATAATTGCCATCTGCAGAGCGAACGCGAAACTGAGATTGAAGCAGGGACTTCTCGGAAAGCGCTGTTTTCCAGAGTTCGAGAGTGGGATCAACGTCTTTGGGATGCAGAGCCAAAATCCAGCCCCACCCTTTGTAATCTTCCCAACTTTGGCCGGTATACCCGCGCCACGTGGGCGAATCTTCCACCACTTGCCCGTCGGTGGCTGTCGTCCAGACCATCTGGGAGGTCGCAGCCACCAGCGAGCGATATCGTTCCTCGCTTTTGCGGAGGATTTCTTCTGTTCGCAAACGGTCGAGGGCACCGCCGCAAAAATCCGCCATTGCCTGCAACAGGCTTACCGTTTCCCTGTTATAGGCGTGCGGCTTGTAACTCTGCACCGACATGAAGCCAACGACATCCTCCCTGTTTCTCACCGGAACACAGATGATTGATGCAGAAGCCCGGTTCACATCACCAAACGGGATAGCGTCAGCAGGCAAGACAAAAGGGGGCTCACGCAGGATAAGTTGGGCACCATCCAGCATGGCTTTTCGTTGCCGAATAGTCGGTTGGCTAACAGGAAAATTGGGGAATACCGGGACGCGTTTTCCATCCAGGGTGTCCACGTTGAGAACGCGCTGGAGTGAGTCAGTTTTAGCGGAGTAGCCTTCGAAGCTAAATGCATCCCAGCCGAACAACTTGTCCGCAATCTTCGCAATAATTTCGGCGGCGTCCTGGGGGGTGCGCGCCAGGCTAAGCCTTTGGCCCAAAAGAGAAAAAGAAGCATTACGATAGTCGCTCTTTTTTTTCTGCTGCCTTGAATCGCGGCGTTCTAAAGCTTTGAGCACCGCGCCGCCCAACCTGTCCAGATGATCCTTCAGAACCCAGTCGGCTGCCCCGGCCTGAATCGCTTTAATGGAGCGGTCTTCATTGTAGGCATTGGATATCACCACAAAAGGGATGTCCCAACCTCTTTGGTTCAAAAGATCGAGCGCCAATTCCTGTGAAAATGATGGAAGGAAATAATCACACAGCACTAAATCCCATTCTGGAGACAATTGACTGAGGTAATCCTTCTCATCGTTTACCCGCTCGACGGTCACCTCGAAACCGCTGCGGCGTAATTCGCCAACGATGAGGAGGGCGTCTGCTTCGTTATCTTCTACCAAAAGTAGTCTTAGGGGCGTAGCCATGTATCCTTTTATTACAATCTCCCCAATTTTTAGGCATCTCGCGGCGCGAAATGGACCGAAAACAAGGTTCTTCTCCCTATGGGCAATACAGATGCCAAAGCGTATCCAAGACCGTTATTCTTGAAAAAATTACCAGAGCTTCCCCGATGGGGTAATAGAGGAAAACAATAAGAAGCTTGAATTGTGCAAAAAACTCGCTAACACTCTGGTTCCCTCAATGATTGCTGAAAAACACATCCTGCTGGCCGAAGACGAGGATTCAGATGCCCTATTGATGCTTCGCGCTTTTCGAAAAGCGAATATAAAGGCGCCTCTGTTTCGAGTTAAGGATGGAGAAGAAGTTGTCAGCTACCTGATGGGCCATGGGGTTTACGCCAATCGCGAAGAATATCCTCTCCCGAGCTTGCTCCTGCTGGATTTAAAAATGCCGAAGAAGAACGGGTTCGAGGTGCTGGAATGGTTGAAGTCTCAACCCAAGCTTAAGCGATTGCCGGTGACTGTACTGACCTCTTCCGACCAATTTGAAGACATCCAGCACGCCTACGATGCTGGGGCAAACTCCTATTTACAGAAACCTTCCGAATTCAATGACTTGATAGAAGTCATCAGCAGTCTGCAAAGTTACTGGGCGCGTGTTCAACGGCCCAGTTTTTGAATCAGCCGCAGTAGTCTTCGAGGCGAGCCTTTGCCTGGCGTTTGCGGTGCAACAGAAAACCTGCCGCGATGCCGAGAAGAGCCGCTCCACCGAGGAGTGAGTAAATATTGGTCCTCACTTTGCAATCGGTGGAACGGGCTTTTTCCGACAGGGCGAACTTCGTTTCCTGCGCTCGCAATTTGGTGCGTTTCCAAGCCAGGACGGCCGGATTTTCTGTGACCAACGCCGTCTTGGCATCGTGCAACGCCTGCTCCGTGCTTCTACGCGTCGCTTCAATGTCCTGTTTGACCTCTTCTTTGCTTCGCAGTTCGGTCAGTTCCATAATATCCCTAATTTTTACGGCGAGCCAGTAAACCGATGGCCAGGCCTATACCGAACGCGGCACCCAGGGCAATGTAAGGGCTTTGACGGATCGCTTGATCGGTTGCTTTCGCACCAGCGATGGTCCGTTCTTGGGCGACGCCGTAGGCAGCCTGTGCTTTTTCCATAGCGGCACTTCCCGCTGTTTTCGCACGATCACCCCATTCCTGGGCTTTTTCTTTGATGGCTTCTTGTGCTCCGCGGAGGTTTTTAGATCTTGTTTCCATATTTTTCTTTCGTTTTGGTTTGTTGAATCAACTTACATTCGATTCGCAGGGCTCGCTATCAGTTGAACGGCTACTTGGCCCTTCGGCGGAATCCCTTGCCCCCCTGACTTAATCTTCGCATTTTTCGCTTTTACCCCCGCGGGTTAACAGAAAACCCAGAAAGCAGCCCACTCCGAAAACGATGCCGAGCGCTTTATAAGGGCTTTGGCGAATCGCTTGATCTGTTGCCTTCGAGTATTCGAGCGTTTTGTCGTGGATTTCCTGGTAGGCAGCCCGACTGGCTTCCATGGCGGCAGTCCCGGCGACTCTCGCTTTGGCTTTCCATTCTGCAGTTTCTTCTAATTGCTCCTGTACGATATCAGCGGCTTCATTTCTCATAAATTGGCAGATGAGTTTGTGGTTTTTTGCTTCAGGAAATCTGCACCGCAGATTCCTTCTTTAGTAGGTTATCGGCAGCGGAGGGGAACACCATCAGTGGCAAGGCTGGAATTCTGATCGGTCAAACTCCGACCAATCTACCCGCAGATTTGTACTTAAAGGTTTATAGTAGCTCCCTCCACCCTGGAATCTCAGCATTCAGGATTTTCCACCGAAACCGAATTGCCACGTGGCAATTCGTGGCGTTCTTAACTGTGTCTGTTCATCGTTTAATTCTCATACTGGAGCAAAACGCGGTAGACGCCTCCTATTTTGAGCGTTGCTTGAAGAGCGGGTAAGGACCAAAGGTCCGATCTATACCAGCCTGCGGTCGGAGCGACCGCGCAGGCCCAGGATATTGTTCGTGGTAGATCCGAGCGCTGAAGGCGCGGTCTATTGCATTTATTCCCATTATCGATTAGGTCGGCCCTTCAGGCCTCATTCTCTATTCGCGTCGTGTTCCTGGGGCTGTGCCCCAGGCTGGTATAAAACGGGCCGTTGGCCCTCAAGAAAGCACTAATCTCCTTAACTAAATGGCAGTGGGGAGAAGGCTAGGATGAGGGCGAGCCTCACTTCTATCCCACCGGAAACAGCGGCAAATCTGCGATCTCCGTGGCTACGCAACTCATTGTATTTGAGATGGTTGCAGAACGCCGCAGGGTTCTTCGCTATTTTCAGTGGAATACGATTTAGCCACTCCCGGAGGGAGTTTTGATAATAGCCCATTGGCTTGAGCCATGGGTACTCGACAAAGCTGCGTCAGAGTCCCGACGGG
>JBKJKE010000136.1:0-29779 GCA_046597605.1 Limisphaerales bacterium
ATCCAAATTTCCACTCCGGAAAACTCTCCAATCCGCGTGAGATTCCTCTTTTCTGGACCGAAAACGGACGTTTTTTCGGGGATGACTCGTTTTCCGGTCCGGAAATCCGGTCATCCCCGGGGGATCGGTGAATTTCTACTCCGGAATCTCGGCCATCCCGCGGGGATAGCCGATTTTCCGCTCTGGAAAACGCGTTATTCCAAGGATGAGGAGTTCCCTGACTCCGAAACTCAGACCGTTCGCGCGCTAAGGAAAATCCGTAGTTGTAGGCCGATTGGATCTTCGCAAAGCGGCCGGAGAAATCTCGCCGGACCTCCAGGTCGCGAAAATATTTTCGATTTCGTCCCATCGAGACATGCGTCTCCTTCCGTTTAGGTCGCGCCAGGTAGTTAAGACTCCATCATTTTACCACTTACTTATGCAGACGCGGACGAAAACGATCTACACTCGGATGTATCAGTTATGATAAATCGCAAACGTCTTCTGATTGCATGTTGTCTGGTGGCAATTTTTGCCGTGGGGTTGGCATTGATAACCTCCTCAAGTTCCAAATATCGCCTGGGAATGACCATGGAAGAGGTGCAACAGAAGATCGGCTCTGACTATAAAGCTTTAACAGCCGCTGTGGACTACCAGAACGGGCCCACTGAAGTGCAAATGGAAACGGATCCTATTTATCTGATTCAGATTGAACCGCAAGGGCTCTCATTGTCCTTTAATAGCAGGCGAAAACTTATCCAAATTAAACGTTTTTGGGGCTTAATGGTAGAACGGACGGAGGAAATGGAGCGCAGTCGGCAACGTTGATTCGCTTGGTCTTGTCGCAGTAACTGAGCTGAATCCGTGTGCTCTTTTTTACAAAGTGAACTTTTGTTCACACCGGTGACGCTTCGCAGCATTCCGACTTAGGTTTTGACTTGAACAATGCTGAAACCTACATTTTTGGCAGAAAATGTTCGCCGCCCAAACTAAAGCGCTGGAAACCCAGCCGCTCGACTCACCGGTATCCCCTGGTGATTCATGGAAGCGCATCGTTGAAGCAATTGGACCGTTCCTTAAAGACGTTTCTACTTTTCTGGGCACTCAAATTAACGAGTTCGAACCGGAAATTGCCGTGATGGCAACTTACGCTTTAACCGCCCAGGGGAAGCAATTGCGCTCCAGTCTCGTCGCTCTCAGCGCTGACGCCGCCGGCACGAGGAACAAAGATCACGTCACCGTGGCAGCAATCATCGAGATGGTTCATCTTGCGACGCTCGTCCATGACGATGTGATGGACGAGGCCAAAGTTCGTCGCGGCCAACCGACCCTGACCGCGAATTGGGGTAATGAGATTTCTGTTCTGCTGGGTGATTGCCTTTTTGCCCACGCGCTGAAGTTAGCTGCCAGTTTTCCCACCTCGGAGGTCTGCCGCGCGGTCGCGACAGCGACGAACGTGGTCTGCTCCGGAGAAATTCTCCAGACGCAGGGACGATGGAAATTCGATCTGACCCGCAAAGAATACCTGCGAATCGTCGCGATGAAAACGGCCGAGCTGTTTGCACTATCCTGCGAACAGGGCGCCTTCCTCACGCATGCTTCCGATGATGTTCGGATGGCTCTTCGAAACTACGGTTTGGCCCTCGGGACTGCGTATCAGATTTACGACGATTGCCTCGACTTGTTCGGCAGCGAAGTTTTTGCGGGCAAGTCGCTGGGGACCGATCTCGCGAAAGG
Source organism: Limisphaerales bacterium (assembly GCA_046597605.1). Taxonomy (GTDB): domain Bacteria; phylum Verrucomicrobiota; class Verrucomicrobiia; order Limisphaerales; family JACDHS01; genus JACDHS01. Next base: position 1,717 of record JBKJKE010000136.1, read on the forward strand.
GAAGATCACTTTGCCGTTGTTGATTATCCTCGAGAATGGGAACGATGCCGACAAAGCGCGGTTACGCAGTTTGGTTGAATTATGGGAAACTGCTTCGCTGCCTGACTTGCTGCGCTTGCTTAAAAAATATGAATCATTGGCACGATCCAAGGCGCTTATTGAAGACTATTTGACGCAAGCCCGGGACAGCTTGTCTGCCATACCGCTTTCTTCAGGGCGTGTGGCGTTGCATGACTTGACGGAATATCTCCAGCGACTGACGAACGCGTTGGAGTAATCCATGACCACCCCGCAAACTGTGGATAGTTCTAATGGAGGAGTGGATGACCTGACACTGGCTCGCCGAGCTCAGGATGGGGATACTGCTGCCTATGAGGTCCTGATGCGGAAATATCAGCAGCGGATTTACGCCACCCTCTACAACATGACGTCCAACCATGAGGACGCCAATGATCTCACGCAGGATACCTTCATCAAGGCCTACCAGGCGCTGAAATCCTACAAAGGGGACGCTGGTTTCTACACTTGGGTTTATCGAATTGCGGTAAATAAGACGCTAAACTTCCTGAAACAGAGGAAAAACAAGTTCCACATCAGTCTTAACGACATCGATTTCAATGCCGAAAACGATCCAGACCTCGTTGCTCTTGTCTCGGAGAAAACCCCAAGAAGGGATGCGGATTTAACGGAACTGCAGGAGAAATTGAACGAGGCGATGCAAAAGCTGTCAGAAACACATAGGTTAGTGGTGACGTTGCATGACATTCAAGGGATGTCACACGATGAAATCGGTAAGATTATGGGTTGTAATCCAGGCACCGTCCGTTCACGCCTATTTTATGCGAGGCAGCAGTTGCAGGCCTTTCTAACGAACTATTTGAAGTAGCTATGAACCAGGACTCCGAGAATTTCGAACAATTACGCAAACTGCTGGCGCTCAAGAAACACGAGCAACCGCCACCAGGCTATTTTAATGAGCTCCCAGGAAAGATTTGGACGCGGATCGAAAAAGAGAAAGCTGCCCCCTCACTTTGGAGTGACTTCCTGACAAAGTTTGTTCTGCGCCCCACGGTTGCTTACGGCTTCGCTTTTATTGTTTGCGCTACGTTAATTATCGCAATCGGGACGAGTTTGAATAACGGCACAACTACCAAAGGCGCGTCCGGCACCCCCATCGTGCAACAACAACTACCCAAAGGCTTCCAACCTGGATCAGCCTTGGTTCAAGAGCTCGATGGACGCCAACCCACGAACGTTTCCAGCACAAATCCCGTGACGCCCGCTGCGCCTGAACTTCGGGTTCAACCAGCCGCCTTTAATCAGTAAGCCAGAATTTATCGCGACAATACCAAGGGGGTGAACCGCAAGGTTCACCCTTTCTCGTTCTTCAGCCACCCTTTTACCAACGACCCTGTTTCGGATGTTTTGTGGCAAATTGCGATTAAAGCTTTTCCATAAGACAATTCGGCTAGTCCAGTCATCGCTGTCGCGATCTTCATGACATGGTCTTTTCTACTGGGGTCACAAAAAAACCCTGACGAAGGTCATTCGTCAGGGTCAAAGGAACTACAGAGGCACTACGATTTACCGCAGCAATTTTTGAACTTCTTGCCACTGCCGCAAGGGCAGACATCGTTGCGTCCCACTTTCGGCCCCATGCGGACGGGTTTGGCCTTGGCGGACGCGGACAATGCTTCGGAAACCATGTCACTCTGATTTCCACCACCGGAACCACCAGATGAAGCAGTTCCAGCGGTGGTCGCTGTAGTTGCATCGCTGCCAGTTGCAGCAGGTCCACCGAAGGCGCTGGCCGATTGGTGAACGGTGCGTTGCGGAATGTTGTGCAGGAACTGCTCGAAAGCCATCAGGCTGGAGGCGCTCCGGAAGATGTTATGACAGATCTCCGTCTTCGTATTCACCATCAGCTCTTCAAACATCGTGAAGGCCTCGGTTTTATACTCGATCAGCGGATCTTTTTGCCCGTAAGCGCGCAACCCGATGCTGCTGCGCAAACTATCCATCGCGTAGAGATGCTCCTGCCACAGCCGGTCGATGGCACTGAGAATCGTGTAACGCTCAATCGATTTGATGGCCTCGGGTTGCTCGAAACTGATTTTAACATCGTAGGCTTTGCGGACACTTTCCGTGATGAAAAGGCAGGCGGCAAATTGCGCGCGGCTCAAACCGTCGAACGTAGATCCCGGGACGGGAGTCTCAGTGCCGGCATTCGCGGCGTTAACGATTTCATCCTCAGGCATTCCGAGAGGGAAGTTGAGATTCACCCAGTCCGACAGCCCACGCAGATTCCAATCCTTTGGTACTGCATCCGGAGTACTGTATTGCTCGACCTTCGAGATCACGACCTCTTCCATGATATCGAAGAGACGATCGCGGACATCGTCTGAATTGATCACTTCATTGCGGAAGCCATAGAGCACTTCGCGCTGCTTGTTCATGACATCGTCGTATTCGAGCGTCCGTTTACGAATCTGGAAGTTGTGACCTTCCACACGCTTTTGCGCCTGCTCAATCGATTTATTGAGCATGAAATGTTCGAGCTCCTGCCCTTCCTCAAAGCCCATCCTCTCCATCATCTTGCTGATCTTGTCGGAGCCGAATAGACGCATCAGATCGTCTTCCAGCGAGATAAAGAAATGGGACGAACCTGGATCGCCCTGGCGTGCGCAACGACCACGCAACTGCCTGTCAATACGGCGCGATTCGTGGCGTTCGGTACCGATCACGTGAAGCCCGCCAATGTCAGCGACACCGGCCCCCAGTTTGATATCGGTTCCGCGACCTGCCATGTTGGTAGCAATCGTGACTCCGCCTTTTTGACCAGCGCGAGCAACGATTTCTGCTTCCTGTTCGTGATACTTGGCGTTCAGGACGGAATGAATAATTCCTACCTTCTTCAACATGCGTGAAACGTGTTCACTCGTTTCCACGGAAACAGTGCCCACGAGGATCGGGCGCCCCTGGTTGTGAATTTCCGTGATTTCCTTGAGCACTGCGTTGAACTTCTCCCGCTTGGTCTTGTAAACCGAGTCATTCTTGTCAGCGCGGAGGCAAGGGCGATTCGTAGGAATTACCAAAACCCCAAGTTTGTAGATATCCCAGAATTCGCCGGCTTCAGTTTCGGCTGTGCCGGTCATACCAGCCAGTTTTGAATACAGACGGAAATAGTTCTGAATGGTGATGGTCGCGAGCGTCTGGGTCTCTCGTTCCAATTCAACTTCTTCTTTTGCCTCAACCGCCTGGTGAAGTCCATCACTCCAACGTCGGCCGGTCATCAAGCGCCCTGTGTTCTCGTCAACGATGATCACCTTGTTATCCTGAACGACGTACTGAACATCTTTCAGGTAAATGGAATAGGCTTTCAGCAACTGCGAGATCGTATGAATTTGCTGTGCCTTTGCTTCAAATTCCTTCTGAAAACCAGCCTTTAGATCCAGGCGTTGGCGCGGATCAAGATCCGTGCGGGCATCGATCTCCTGGTACTTGCTGGTCAGATCGGGAAGGACGAACGAGTCGGGGTCATTTGGGTGCAACCGGGAGCGACCTTTTTCGGTCAGATCAGCGTCATGACTCTTTTCATCAATGGCAAAGAACAACTGTTCTTTCTCTGCGTAGAGATCTTTCTTGGATTGATCTGCGTGGAGCTGGAGCTCGGCCGTGTTCATCAGACGGAGCATCTCTGTGTCCTCAAGGAAACGAGCCAGGGCTTCAGCACGGGGCTCTCCCAGTTTCACACGGTACAACAGCAATCCGATTTCGCGTTCCAGTGCAGATGGGTTCTCCGGTTGACCGCCACCTTCGGGGTGAAGTTTCTTTTTGAGTTCAGCGGCTTCCGTCAGGAAGCGATTGCAGAGACGTTCCTGATCGCGAACGAGGCTTTCAACGATCGGCTTGAACTGAACGTAGATTTCGTTATTCGAAGTGACTACTGCGGGTCCGCTGATGATGAGCGGGGTACGGGCTTCGTCGACCAGGATGGAATCGACTTCGTCAATCACTGCATAGTAATGCCCACGTTGCACCTGCTCTTCGGCACGCGTCGCCATGCCGTTGTCTCGCAGGTAATCAAAACCGAACTCGGCATTGGTGCCGTAGGTGATATCGCACTGATATTGCTCCCGGCGTTCCTGGGGAGATTGATCGTGCAAAATACAGCCCACGGACAGGCCTAAAAATTTATAAACCGCACCCATCCACTCCGAGTCACGTTGCGCGAGGTAGTCGTTGACGGTCACGACGTGCACGCCGCGCCCGGTCAATGCATTCAGATATACGGGACCTGTTGCAACGAGGGTTTTTCCTTCGCCGGTCGCCATTTCCGAAATGCGACCGCTATGCAGCGCCCACCCACCGATCAACTGCACATCAAACGGCACCATTTCCCATCGCAGCAAATGCCCGCGTACATCGATGTCCTTGCCGCAGAGGCGCCGGCAGGCATTCTTCACTACAGCGAATGCTTCCGGGAGAATCTCGTTGAGCCGATTGACCAACTCTTCTTTGTCCTCGATTTTACCAAGTTCCTGCTTCCATGCAGCGGTCTTCTCCCGAAGCGCGTCGTCCGAAACCGACTGGAGTTGTTGCTCCAGTTCGTTAATCTTCGGAACGATGGCGCTACGAATCTTCCGGCACTCGCGGTCGTTCTTGGAGCCGATGACCTTTTTGAAAATGTAACCTATCATTGTAGTGAGTAGTGGACGGTACGGTTTGGGGCCGGGTTGTCAAAGTGTTTTCGGCTATGCAGAGACCGCTTTCGTGGGCTTGCCGGAGGGAGCGGAAGGGGGGATCGCATCCTTTGTGCCTCTAAAACTCCTCCAGAATCTTGCCGGCAAAAGAGCCAGCCCAATAAGGATCACCTGGCTGATCGCGAAAGCAAAGAGCCAGAAGAAGGCTCCTTCCATGAACCCATAGGAATGCAAACCAATGCCTAGTAAATTCACTCCGAACCAGGAGAAGCTTGTAACTATATTTCCAAATACGGCCATGGCCATCAACTGGCGTTCGTTCACCAACTTGCCCCAGCGAGCGTGCAACACGACTGCGCACCAGATTACAATCAGCAGGGCTCCGTTTTCCTTGGGATCCCATCCCCAGAACCGACCCCAGGATTGATCTGCCCAAATACCACCGAGGATTGTACCCACGAAACTAAACAGCGTAGCGAAACAAACGATTCCATAAACCATGCGGGCCAGCGCTTTGGCCGTGTCAGGCACGAGCGACCTGGTGAAGAAACCGCGCACGATGTAAATGATCGCCAGGAGGCCTGCCAGGAACATGGCTGAATAACCGATGGTGATGATAACCACGTGGGTCGCGAGCCAGATGTTGGTATCCAGCACTGCCTGCAACATCTTCATGGTGTCACCCTCGAGCGACAGAGTGTGTGCAATGATCAATGTCACGAATCCGACAAACGCGCTTGCGGCAATTCCAATTCCGCCGCGAAAGATTCGTTCCAAAATAATCCCGAGAAACACCGAAGCCCAACCCACGAAGATCGCAGAGGAGTAGAGGTTGGTCACCGGAGGACGTCCGTGCAGATACATTCGGAAGATGAGGTTGCCGGTGTGGATGACAAAGGCCAGCACGAGTAATGCGTAGGCAGATTTGCGCAGCGGTTCCGAAAGGTTGACCCAGTAGAAGCAGGCGAGCAATAAAGCGGCGATATAAATAGCCATCGCTTTGATGAAAAGCTCGGAGTGATTGTAGACGAACTCCTGGCGGCCTTTTTTGATTTCAGGAAGGAGATTATTGGCCTGCAGCCAGCTGTTATATTGAGCAACAGCTTTGTTGAACGTTTCTGGTTCTTTGCTGGCGTAACCCGAATACATCTCAGCAAGATTCGTCACCGCGGGATGCATCTCGTGTTTGAGAATGGTGTCCATCAACGAGGTTCCGATATTTTCCCAGCCATCACGCGGTTCGCCGGGAAGAGGCGGAACGATGCGTGCGTACGCATATGTGGCCACGTTGGTGTACCGCTTGTGAAACGCCGCGAGGAGCTTCAAATCTGATTGTTCATATTCTTCGCCCGCGTTCATTTTACGAAGCGCGCTCACCGCGGGCTCAATTGTTTGCTGAAAGACATCCAACTCCCTTGCAAAATCTCGTGAACCTTCCGGCCCCATGGTGTTCTTGATCTGATGGTAAAGCACCACGCTTTGGTAGAGGTGCATCAGATCTTTCTGAAATGGATTTCGATTTTGAGGATCTGACACTTTGTTGAACTCCGCCCTGCGAATGTTGCGGGATTGTTCTTCAATGGTTTCAAGATGGTTGGTCAGATCATTGAAAGAGTAATATTCCAAGCCTGCATCCGGGGTGCCGAGCATTTTTTCGAGGTCCGGGTGCTGCACGCGAAAAATTTTTCGGCTATCCGCGTCATCGGGTCGGGTCATTGCTTCAAGGAGCCATTCGGAGGAACCGATCTTCACCTGTGGGCTCTTATGCGTTAACCGAGCGACAATCTTATCCCAGGTCGACATCTTTGGGCCGGAGAACGTTTCTGATTTGCCGCTCATGCTGAGCAAGGCGTTCCGTCCTACCGAGTCCAGGGGCTGGATGCGCCCATCCAACAAAGCCGGCAACCGTCCGAAATCCGCAATGTTATAACCGTCTTTTGGCTTTGCTGGTCGCAACCCCGAAAGAGCATACAGTGCGAAGACTGCCACTAAGATCCAAGGCAATGCGCGCTTCATATCTGAGCTCCTTCCGCCGTGATCGATTGTGCGCCACGAGCCCCCGCAGTAACAGCAGGCTTCCTTCCTCGGCGGGCAAACCCGACCAGATGCATCAGAAATTGAACCACCATGCCAAGCCCCATCACAATGCAGGAGACATATGGGGTAATAGCCGCAGGATTTCGCACAACCTGTAACGCCGAGGATTCCATTCCAGGTTCAGAATTCATTTGAAACTGGAAATACGTTTCCCCTTCGTAACGAAGGGGGTTGTTCATATAGATCAATACCTCCCGGTTTTCACCTTTCGCGGGATGATCGATTCGTATTCGACTGGCAAAATTCTTGGCCATTTCTGTCCCTGCGTATTTCTCGTGCGTGGCCTTTAACAAAGTAATGGAGTAGGGCTTGTAGTATCGGATCGGTCGCAGGGAGATTTCGTAGGTCCTTCCTGCATGGGTGAAGCTCTGCGGCTTCTCCAATTCGCCATCCATCAATTCCCCCATCTGCGAGTTCAGACTTTCAAACCAGGGATACTTGTTTAGCCAGGTAGACACGATCCATTCGCTCGAACTTTCTTTATCTCCTAACACTTCAATGACAGCACTCGGCTTATTTTCGTCATCCATTTTTGTCGCCGTGTCCATTGGTGCGAACATGAGGCGTTTCCCGATTCCGTGGGTGGATCCTATTTTAACTTCGTTGGTATCCATCTTTCCAGCAGGAGTGGAGTTCTGGAAATAATTCTTCACTCGCAAACCAAACGGCAGTTCAGGGTGTCGAATCTCTCCGCCCTGCTTCAAAAAGGATTCAGGAATAGAGACGACCTTGTTCGAATCACTTCCTGTGACATCAATGATAACCAATTCATTCTTCCGCGAATCTTCGCTGTATTTTTTCGCTTCCCCTTCGTGCAGTCGAAGAATGCTTTCCACTTGAAACAATTCGGTAAAGAACTGGCCCACCAACAGAAAGATTAATCCAGCGTGCGTCAGAAAAATGCCGATCTTTTTCCATGTGAACTTGAAGCGCTTAATATGAGCAGCGAGGAGGTTGAACAAGAGCAACGTGCCAAGAAGCCAACCCGCCGGAAAAACCGGTATCTGTAAATCGCCTTTCCCACCCGGACTCCACCAAACAAAGAAACTCCGAAAATATTCCTCCTGCGCCACGTAGAGCCCGAGCTTCACTTGCGCTAGAGTCCCGATAAAAACGAGGATCAGGGCAGACGTAAGCAATACAACGGTCAGGCGAAGAGAGCTTAAAAAGTTGAAGAGAGAACGTAACATCAGTGATAACTCGCGGTTTGAACCAGGTTCAGAAAAGCTGCTTTTTCGCGTTCCACCAAGGCTTCGTCGCCAGTTAGTTTGTAGAACCAGGTATCTCCACCATGTGGAAGTATCGCGGCCAACAGGCGCGATGGTTTACCCGTTCGATCTTTTCCTTTGAAATCCACGAGGGACGCCTCGCTATGACCATCTTTGGTTTTGAGGATTGTGACGGCAGCTTTCACCTCTTCCGGACTCAGCGCTGGGAGACTCATCTGACCGCGCCAACGGTTTACGTTTGCGACCACCCCTCCGACGTCCCCAGGAAAACTGTTTATCGCAACGTTCGCGGTTCGGCCGCCATCACCCGCAATATCCCAATTCTTCAGGACCATCGGCTTATCCGCACCCAGCTTCCAGTGCTTCGGGATGTCCCATTTAGGACCGTCGGCGTGTCCTTCTTCTTCCGCCGCTCCTTTAGATGGAATTTCTGCAACCTCAGCAGTTTCGATCGGTTCAACAGCAGGGAAAGATATTGTTTTAAGGAAAGCTACGAAACCAGGTTTTGTTGCTGCAACCAGTTCCTTATCCCCACGCATTTTAAAGAACCAACTGGTTCCCTCCCGTTCGATCATCGCAGCGACTGTGCTTTGTTTAGTGCCCTGAAGATCATAAAGCTTGCCGTCCTCTGAACCAATTTGGACCGATTCAGATTGGAAACCACCTTCTTCAACTGCCGGTAAACCGATTTCACCCCGCCAACGATTCACATTTTCCAACTCGCCACCTACCGTTCCGGGGAACGGTAAAATCGCGATATCCGCCTTTTTATCTCCGCTTATCACGGAAAAATTGCCCACTCGCATCGATGTGGGCGCCAGCTCAGTCCAGCCTTCGGGTGTTTTCCAGGTAACACGGGGACGGGAGGGAGTCGCACGGTCCGCCTGAGGAGAAGCGCCCGTTCCTGCCGCTGCGAGGGATGTCGATACCGCAACATCTTTTGGAGCGGTGTAAACTTTGATTTCTTCTTTACCGCAACCAATCGCGCCCAGGCTCAACAAACCTGCGCAAAGAAATAGACTATGATTTAACAATAAATGGGCCTGTTTCACTCCAGAAATGCCTTTCAAAAAAGCGGACTTAAATTAACTGACGTTCTTTTTAAGGCAAATGTTCGTTTGGGTTTCTTCTTTCTACCTTTAGAGTGAATCGATTCTGTCGCAAGGTGATAAGGCCATGACTGCATTCAGGGGGTGGTTAGAGCAGTGGTAGGAAGGGCTCCGCACTCATTAGACCGCTGTTATTCCACACTTTAAACGATCGCTCCTCAGCGATTTTTGGGCAGATGAATTGGCTTGGGAACAATCGTATGCCGGGTTGCAACAATCCGATCCAGCAGCACCTTGGGATCGCTTTCTACAGTAAGCATGGCGTGATGTGCGGGCGTGAGAAATTGCTCATCGCGCATGTGCGCCAACAATTGAAGAAGCGGGTCATAAAAACCGGCAACGTTGAGCAATCCGACTGGCTTTAAATGCAAACCAAGCTGCAGCCAGGTGAATACTTCAATTACCTCCTCCAGTGTGCCAATTCCGCCCGGCAAGGCAGCGAACGAATCCGCGAGTTCTGCCATGCGAAGCTTGCGTTCGTGCATGGAGCCAACCGGGATGAGTTCTGTGAGGCTGTGATGCGCTCGCTCTTCGGTGATCATCGCGCGAGGAATGACACCGATGACTTTGCCACCCGCTGCTAAAGCTGAATCTGCCAGAACTCCCATCAGGCCAACGCTTCCTCCTCCATAGACGATGCTGAGCCCGCGCCTCGCACATTCCACACCGAACGCAGCAGCGACTTCGGAATACGCTGGCGAAACACCGAAGCTTGAGCCGACATAAATGCAAATTCTGGAAATGTTGCTTATTTTCCTGGCGAAGTTCGCGCAGCCACGAATTTCTCCACATATTTGCCAAGCATGTCCGCTTCGAGATTGACGCAGTCTCCGAGTTTTCGTTCCAAAAGAGCTGTCACTTCATAGGTGTGCGGTATGATCCAGATGCGGAAAAATTTCTTCTCCACGGCGGCGACGGTAAGGCTGATACCGTCCACTGCGATGGACCCTTTAGACACTACGTAACGCAGGATCTCCGGCGAGGCACCGATTTCCAGGACGTGGTCTGCTCCAAGGCGTTCCCATTTCAGGATTTTGCCCATGCCATCAATATGGCCGGTAACGAAATGGCCGCCGAGACGGGAATCAGCGCGCAAGGAACGTTCGAGATTTACGAGGGCTGCCGGTTTTGCGAATTGAAGATTGGTTCGCTCCCAGGTTTCACGAAGAAGATCAAATCGGACTACCTTCGCGCCTTTCGCCGCGGTCATCTTAACCGCAGTAAGGCAACATCCGTTTACGGCTACACTATCGCCGAGCTTTAACCCGCGTCCGCACCGCTTCATTCGGACATCCAGTTGGATGCCTTTCTCGGTCGGACTTATTTTGTGAACGGATCCCGTCTCTTCGACAATGCCGGTAAACATCGCCGCTAAAATGAGGGCATGTGCCGGTGCGAGGCAAATGGGAAGTTAATGCTTCACTCGGGCTGTCAGGAGGAGATCCGGGCCAAGTCTTCTGTAATTCAGATCTTCCAGCTCAATCCCGCTTGCCACATCGGACACTCCAACCCCTGCGACGCCTTTCCGGGCATCGCGCCCACCCATGATCTTTGGTGCATAGAAGAAAGCGATCCGATGCGCCAAACCTTGCTCCAGAAACTGAGCGGTGGTTTCGCCCCCGCCTTCGACCAGCACGCTGGTCACATTCTCGGTTCCCAGTTTTGCCAGCAGCCATTGCAGATCAATTTTTCCGCTTTTTAATGGAGCCTCAACCACTTGAACTTTCTGCGCCAGGGCCGAAACCCGTTTACGTGCGGCTGCTGAAGTAACAACGACAGTAGTGTTCCTGGCGGACTCGTCAGAAATAACTTTAGCACTGAGCGCGGTCTGGCCTCTTGGATCAAGAATCAACCGGCGCAGAACCTTGGTGTTTTTAGTTTTCACACCCCGAATGTTGAGAGCTGGATCATCGAGCAAAATAGTGTTAATGCCTGCAAGGATGACATCGCTGCCTTGCCTTAGCTTCATTGCGTAGGCACGGGATCGAACTCCAGTGATCCACTTGGATTCCCCGGCTGCCGTCGCCGTCTTGCCGTCGAGCGTCATGGCCGCCTTTACCAGCACCAGTGGAGTGCCATGCACAATCCAGTGATTGAAACTTTCGTTAATCTGGGCGGCAGCAGCTGCTTCGATTCCCTCGGTCACTTCGATGCCCGCACGACGGAGAATCTCCAATCCCCTACCCGCGTGCCTCGGATTTGGATCGGTCGCGCCCACGACCACGTGCTTGATGCCGGCGGCGATGACAGCGTTGGTGCATGGAGGCGTGCGACCGTGGGACGAGCAAGGCTCCAGTGTCACGTAGAGCGTCGCACCTTTTGTTGTAGCTCCGCGTTTTTGAGCGTCTCGGATCGCCTCGATTTCGGCGTGCGGCAGGCCAGCCCGGTGATGCCAGCCCTTTCCAATTACTTCGCTATTCCTGACCAGAACAGCGCCGACGAGAGGATTGGGCGACACCTCTCCGTAAGCTCGTTTTGCGAGCCGAAGAGCAAGGCGCATAAACTCGCCTGAGGGGTTCATTTTCAATTCTGTTTTTTGTGTAAACGACGCCGGACGGTGAACAGGTCACTCGCCAGGAGGTGAAGCCCCACCCAAAACGTAAAGCTCCTGACATCGAACAAACGCGCCAGACCGGGTTCATTCTGATGCATGGACAGGAAGCCAATTCCAATCATTGCCACATTCACAAGGACGAATATTCCAACAGCGACTGAGGTCTGCGAGGGCGACACCATCTTCCGAAGGGCAAATCCGTAAGCCCGAAAGTAATGATAGAAGCTGGCGACCGCCACATGGAAAACGTAAACCCCCTGTCTGAATTGTTCGGTCATATATTTGGAATAGGTTCCCCAGACAAGAGCTTCTCCAATGAAGAAAAAAGCGAGCAACGCGTATTTTGCATTTTCTGTATATAGCTGGGGCCGAATTCCTCCCAGCATGCCGGCCAGGACGCATGCGCACGCGATGCAAAGCAACACTGTCGTGTTGAGACTTATTTCAATTGGCCCGAACAAGGCAAGAGTAAGAAAGGCAAACGCCAATGCTGGAAACCAATAGAGCACCCATCCTTCTCTTGTTGGGGAAGAGGACTGTTTGGCAAAGTGCAGCTCGGCTTTGATAAAGTGCGGTATGAAGTAGATCCAGATTAAGAAGTCGAAAATCCTGGAGCTGATGAAACACTTTAAAAGCAACAACAACCCGGCCGAGACCGCGAGCCCACCTAGGAAAAAAAAGGCAGATAAGCTGCGATCCACTTTGAGCGCTTTGGCTTGTCCATGATAGGCAAACACGAAATGAGACAGGCCCATCCAGGCTACCAAAAAGTTGAGATTGAGGATTTCGGAACTGATCGCTCCGTGGAGCGGATGTGCTTCACGATATAGTAGAATCGGCAGGGCGTAGCCCATGCCGGCGAAGAGAAAAGTTAGAGCGAGGGAGGGCGCTCCGGGGAAGCGGCTTGGTTGATCAGACGTGTTCTCAGCCACTGTTCCTCCTGATTGATTCATACTATCGGTTCGGAGTCGCCAGCGTAATCCGGATCCGTCGCCGCCCCATCAATGGCTACGCAATTTCAATCGGCTTGCTTATCCGAGAACAGTGCTTCGGCAAATTGTTTTGCATCGAATGGTTGCAGATCGTCAGCCTGCTCGCCAAGGCCGATGAACTTGATGGGTAACCCCAGTTCTTTTTGAATAGCGACGACCATTCCCCCTTTGCTGGTGCCATCGAGCTTTGTGACGATCAACCCCGTTAGGGGGACAGCCTTATGAAATTCCCGTGCCTGGTTCAATGCGTTCATTCCCGTGGTAGCATCGAGAACCAAGAGAACCTCGTGGGGAGCACCGGGAGTCTTTTTGCCGATCACACGGTGAACCTTCTGCAGTTCCTGCATGAGGTTTGTTTTGGTGTGCAATCGTCCGGCAGTATCAATGAAGACGTAATCTGCTTTGCGAGATACTGCCGCAGTAATTGCATCATGCGCGATGGCGGCGGGATCTGCCCCATGAGCACCGGAGATAACCGGGACCTTGAGACGTTCACCCCAGAGTTTTATCTGTTCCACAGCAGCGGCGCGGAATGTGTCACAGGCGGCAAGAATGGAGGTATTCCCACGGGAATTCACATAGTGGGCGAGTTTAGCCGAAGTCGTTGTTTTGCCCGTTCCATTTACGCCCACAACCGAAACCACCGTAAGCCCCGGTTCCTTGCGCAATTCCGCGTTGTTGTTGGCCAGAGCCTTTTCAACTTCCTTTTGCGCCACAGTCAAAATATCAACACCTCCGGACCCTTGCGTTTCGTAGGCTCTGCGGACTGCTGAAATGATCTGCGAGGTCATTGCCATGCCCAGATCGGCTCCGATCAACGCGACCTCCAGTTCTTCGATGCTCGTGGCGGTAAGCCGCGGTGACCGCGTGACGATGCGTTTGATTTCATGCGTCAGCTTCTCGTGCGTTTTGAAAAGGCCGTCTTTGAATTTTTGAAATAAACCCATGTGCTTTTTAAATGGCGTGAAATATCCGACCGGCACCTGAACAGCGGCTATTCTGCGGGCTCGGATGCTGTCCGGTTGGCACTTGCGGCAGCTTTTCGACGTTGCGCCGCGGCTTTCATCTTCTCCAGATGTTCATAAGCCAGTTTCACCGTGCCGATGAGCGGCTTGCCTTTGCTCATACCGTGGCAGTCGGAACCACCGGAGATCAGAAGGTTGTAACGTTCTGCCATTTGGAGATAATGGCGCGAGTGAGACGGGGAGTGCTTGCTGTGGAAACATTCGATCCCATCAAGGCCGACTTCAACCAGCCTCGGAATAACATCGTCACTCTGGTTCAGTGCTGGATGCGCTGCGACCGCAAGACCGCCCGCCTGGTGCAATAGCTCAATGGCATGCTTGCCCGACATTTTGGCTTTAGGAACGTAAGCGGGACGGTTCTGCTTCAGGAAACGATCGAAGGCCTCATCCATACTCGCGCAAAAACCGCCCTGGACCAGAGCACGCCCGACATGTGGTCGCCCCGGAGATTGGCAGTTGGCAATCTTGAAGACCGCTTCGGCTTTGAGCGGGATATTGAGTTTGTTGATGCGCTCGACGATCTCGTAAATTCGCTGTTGTCTGACCCTTTGGAACTCCGCGATTTCCTTTAGTAAACGCTCGTTGTGAATATCGACGAAGTAGCCAAGGACATGCACTTCAATTCCATTAATCTCAGTGGTCAGTTCTGTGCCGGGGATAAATTCAATGCCGAGCGATTCACAGGCAGACCCCATTCGCGCGCAACCTTCAACGGTGTCGTGATCCGTCAATGCCATCGCGGCGAGTGAGTGCTTCTTGCCGTTCGCGACGAGCTCCTCAGGCGAGAATGTCCCGTCTGAGAAGCTGGTATGAAGATGGAGGTCTGCGAACATTTCAGGTCACATTACGAGCTGAACGCATGAGCTCGCCTTTTACTTTGTCCAGAATGCCGTTTACGAATTTTCCACTGTCATCCGTGGAAAACCGTTTGGCGATGTCGACAGCTTCATTGATACTAACCACAGGAGGAATGTCGTCCCGATAAAGCATTTCGTAAATCGCCAACCGAAGGATGTTCCGATCGACCGCTGCCATCCGATGGAGATCCCAGTTCTTGGCGTGTTTCATAATCTCGTCATCGAGAGACTGCCTTTTTTCGATTGTCCCCCGGATCAAAGGTTCGGCAAAAAGGCGGACGGCACTTTCTTCGACCGTCGGAGGAGGGAGCTCAGTCTTTTCACCCCAGGTGGCTTTATCGGTAGCGAGTGAATTTGCCCGTTGGGACTCCCAGAATACCTGCAGGGCCCGCTCGATATCTTCGAGCGGGTTGATGTCGTGCTGGAAAAGAAATTGCACGGCGCGTTCGCGCGCTTCACGGCGTTGTCCCATGTAAAACAGAATGCCCCGAAAGGGACAGATGACAAATGAAAATTGCGATAGATGCCTCGCGCGAAGGCCCAGTGACTAGTGCTTTTTCAGCACTTCCGCTTCGGATGATTGCAATTTAAGGCCAATCAGATTGGCCAGGTCGGTGATCTGAAACGGCTTTTCCAAATGAGGGCAACCGCTTTCTTGTAGAAAAGCGAGGGTCTCGTCAGTGATAACATCCCCCGTGATGAAAATGACCTGCCTTGCAAGGTCGCGGTCCCGTCGGTAAACCGCCCTGTAGAATTCCTGCCCACTCATTGAAGGCATCCGGAAATCAGATAAGATGACATCAAAGTTTCTTTGGTTCATCAACTCCAACGCAGCCAACGGGTTGAGGCAGAACGTGGGTTGATGGCCAAGCATCTTAAGCATGTCGCAAAGAAGTTCAGCCAGGGCCAATTCGTCGTCTAACACCAAAATCCGTGCAGAAGGAGTATTCCGTGGGCGTTTTGCGGGAGAAGAAAGGTTGTTTCTTGGTGTTTCAACCGATGATGCTTCCACCACCGGAAGTTCCAAAATAAAGGCAGCGCCGCCCAGCAGTGAGCGTTGATATTGAATCTTTCCCTTATGTTCGGCCATGATGCTATGGGCAATTGAGAGGCCCAGCCCGGTCCCCACGCCCACTTCTTTCGTGGTGAAAAAAGGTTCGAAAATTTTCTGCTCCAGCTCAGCCGGGACACCGGGCCCGTTGTCTTCCACGGTAATCACGATGGTTTCTTTTTTGACCATGCTAGTGATCTTCATCCGTCGGCTATTCGACTGGCGGTCCATCGCTTGAATCGAATTCGTCACCAGGTTGGTAATAATTTGCTGAATCTGGTCGGGATCGGCTTCCGTCTGAGGCAGATCCAGCTCCAATTTGAGAACAACCTCAATATTTGCCTGCCGAAAATCCAGTTTCCTGAGATCGATCACGCGGTCGAGGATTTCATTGATTTTGATCGATTCGCGCTGCGTAGGATGTTCCCGTGCAAACGCCAGGAAATTCTTTACCAGCTTTGCCGCTCGAGCACTTTCCTGTCCGATTTTTTCTAAATCTTTTCGGGCCGATGCAGGGAGATCGTCGTTGTTTAATACCAGCTCGAGATAGCCACGAATCACGGCCAGGGGATTGTTCAATTCGTGCGCGACTCCGGACATCATCTGACCCAGTGCCGAAAGTTTCTCCGCCTGACGAAGTTGCTGCAGGAGCTTGGTTCGTTCCGTCATTTCCCGGAAAAAGAATTGATAGGCCGATTTGCCGTCGAAGGTGATGGGTGCTGCTTCGACCTCGGTCAATGTGGTCCCCCCGTTTTTCTTTACAAGATAGAGCTGAGGTTGGTGACGCGCCCACGAGAACCAATCCTTCGCCTCGCTCGGAACAACGGAGTTGGATTGGGTTGCCTGGCAAACAGTTGGAAGATTGCGTTGGAGAGCCTCATCCTGGTTCAGGCCCAGTAAACGTTGCGCAGTGTGGTTTAGCTCGATGATTCGCAAGTCGCTTTCTGAAGTGATAATGATCGCTTCACTGGCCTGATCGAAAAGGGTGCGATAGCGTTCTTCGGTGGAGCGCATTTTGACCTTCAGTTCCGAATTCCGATGCTTCTGTGATCGAATATGCTGGATGGCAGTGTGATTGGCGTGCCGAACTTCTTCGAGCACCAGGATAATCATAGAGACTGCGATGAAGAGCTGCAGCACGGCTGAGATAAAGAACCCCGAGGCAGCAAGGGCGTCTGTCATCTGGAAAAATGGGTATGCCGCGAAATAGCTGCCCCAAAGAAAAAATCCGAATCCCAACAAGCTCGCTCCGATGAACTGCTTGCGGGTTCTATATTTGAAGAAACAAAAGGCAGTAAGAATACTCGCGGCACCAATCAATCCAAAGATCGGAACCTGAACAAAAATAGGTCTAACCACGTAATAAGCGCCCACATAGCTCCATATCAGGAGGAAGCCCAAGAAAAGCGCCAGTAAACGTTCGCGAACCCGCATTCTTAAGAAACGAAAACTGCCCCACAGCAAAAAAGTAGCAGAGACCCCAACGCACCACTGTTTACACATCAATAACGAAGGTGTTTCACGACTTTCGACCAGAATGTAATTGAGCGAAAGCCAAAGGGCATAAAACAACCACGCCACCGTCCACATGGAAAAATAACGCCGTTTAGTATAGCGATTCAGGTAGGTGAAGAGGCCAATCAATACCCAGACGCTGAGAATTGATATCAGCATCGCTGATTTCACTGATCCGATCGATAAAGACAGATCGAAGTTGGGGTTCCCAAACAAGCTCATTGCAACGGCTTTTCAGTGCCTGTGGTTAGCGTGCAAGCATCGAAACAGAACAGGATATAACATTGCAGGGGTTGCGTGTCGAATGAATTCAGGCCCGCGCAAGGACGTGAAATGAGAGCGGGAAGGCGTAAAAACAAAAACCTCCGTCGGGCGGAGGTTTTTGCAAAACGAAAAGTAGAGTCGATCAGAGCAAGGCTTCTTCTGTTTCGAGGAATCCCTGCAATTGCCGCAGGCGAGTCGGGTGACGCATCTTTCGGAGTGCCTTGGCTTCAATCTGACGAATGCGTTCGCGAGTTACTTTAAACTGTTTACCGACCTCTTCGAGCGTGCGGGAATAACCATCACCGAGCCCAAAGCGCAATTCCAGGACCTTTCGTTCACGTTCATTCAAGCTGGTAAGAACATCGCCGAGCTTATCCTTCAGGAGGCTGTAGCTCGTCATATCCGAAGGGTTCTCGGCAGCTTTGTCTTCGATGAAATCGCCGAAATTAGTGTCTTCGCTATCGCCCACCGGGGACTGTAATGAAATCGGTTGCTGGGCCATCTTGAGAACGGCGCGGACGCGATCTACGGGCATTTGCATCTCGTCGGAAATTTCCTCGGGTGAAGGTTCCCGGCCAAAATCCTGGATCAACTGCTTCTGCACCCGCATCAGTTTGTTGATCGTTTCGATCATGTGAACCGGTATGCGGATCGTGCGGGCCTGGTCAGCAATCGAGCGGGTAATCGCCTGGCGAATCCACCAGGTGGCGTAGGTCGAGAATTTGTAACCGCGGCGGTACTCGAATTTCTCGACCGCCTTCATTAAGCCCATGTTGCCTTCCTGAATTAGATCGAGAAAGGAGAGTCCACGGTTCGTATATTTTTTGGCTATGGAAATAACGAGGCGCAGATTTGCTTCCACCATTTCCGTCTTGGCCTGGGTGGCATTTTTGGCGAAGTGCAACAACTCCTGATAAGCCTTGATGTAGAGCTGGAAATCCATCCGCACGAACTCTTCTAACGCTTTGATCTTCCGCTGTTCGGATTGGATGATCGTTTGCTGCTGGGATGACTTGCGCTGTCGTTCGAATTCGTTGATGACGTGCAGACTGGCCTGGATTTTGTCATGGATGTTATCCGCGACCAAGGCCATTTCCTCGATTACCTTCTGCTTGTAATAAAACTTGGGGAAAGTGCGTTGCAGCTTTGCGTCGAATTTTCGAAAATCCTGCTCGGATTTTTCCTTTTTCGATTTGTTGGTAGCGCTTTGCCATTCAGAATAGTGATCGTCCACTTCCTGATCCACTTGCCGCACTTGCTTGACGAGTCGGCGAAGGTCTTTCAAGTGCAAATCGCGGCCGTCGATTTTTTTATCAACGATAACGCGATCAAACCGTTCTTTGGGCGGCTCCGAAATTAATTTTTCAGCAAGAGCAATATGCTCCTTACCAGAGAAGCCAAAGCTGTAAACAATACGTTTCACTTCGTTCTCTGCATCCTCGATTCGTTTTGAAATTTCGACTTCTTGCTCACGAGTCAGAAGCGGGACTTGACCCATCTGCTTGAGATACATGCGAACCGGGTCGTCGAGAATATCGAGCTTGGATTTATCTTCTTCCTCCTCTGGTTCTGGCTGCTTAACCCGATCCACTTCCGCCTGATCAACAATCTCTACCTCGAGCCCTCGCAACTTGATGTAAACTTCATCAATCTCTTCAGGAGTAATTACGTTTTCCGGGAGAGCTTCATTGATGTCGTTATGAGTCAGATATCCCTGTTCCTGGGCGAGACGAACCAGCTCTTTGACCTTCTCCGTTAAATCAAAGCCAGCCTGCGTTTTGGGCATCGACAAATTGTGAGTCTCCAATACCAATGGTGGTGACAACCGATCCCCCGTGATTGGATCCTTTCCCTGATCCAAGTCTGATTTTCTGGGTCTTCCGACGCCTCTGCTGTTCAGCGCTTTCGTTTTGGCTAGTGTTCGGCTATCCCGGGCGGGCACGGCGGCTTTCTTGACCTTTTTAACCATAAACAGAAATTTCGGTTTTTTTGCCAATGGGAATGGCCCTTCATCATTTTTGTAACCCACCTGAGAGTCAAGCCATCAAGTAAAATTTGTGGAAATTTAAACTACAATTTAGGCCTTGGGTGGCGCGCCTTTTGCTAGCCCCAGGAAATTTATTTTGCTGGCGAACTCTGTATGCTTATGGAATTCCTATCCACATGATTACCCCGGTTGGAAAAGTTCCCCCCAATCGCATTGTCTTCATTTGCGCGGTTTTGATGCTCGGTACGATCGCCTTATTCTGGCCGGTTAAGGGCTACGAATTCATCGGCTATGACGACCCTGCCTACATAACGCAAAATCCCCACGTTCAGGCAGGTTTAACCAAAGACAGTTTAGCCTGGGCGTTTGGAAACGTGGCCAGCGAAGCTACTTACTGGCATCCTCTGAGTTGGATGTCTCACATGCTGGATTGTCAGCTGTTTGGTTTGAATGCCGGCGCCCACCATTTGGTCAGTGTTGGTTTTCATGCGTTAAACGCCATTTTGCTGTTCCTTGTTCTCCGAACGTTTACCGGATCTCTTTGGAGAAGCGCTGCTGTGGCCGCCTTGTTCGCGTGGCATCCGTTGCAAGTGGAAAGTGTGACCTGGGTTACTGAACGAAAGAATTTGCTGAGCACTGCGTTTCTTCTGCTGACCTTGCTGGCGTATCACCGCTTTACACGAAAAGCGACTGAGTATCCGAATCCTCTTTCTGGATTAAAGACCACGTCCTACTGGACTGTGGCTTTATTATTCGCGTTCGGGTTGATGAGTAAACCGATGGTGGTGACTCTCCCCTGCGTGCTGCTGCTCCTGGACGTTTGGCCATTGCGGCGGATCAATCTGCAATCGCCCCAGCGGGTTGGAACTGCTGGCTTTCTTTTTGCGGAGAAGTTACCCCTTTTCATTCTCTCCGGAATATCTTCGTGGATCACGATTCGGGCTCATCAACATCTGGATATTGTTGTCACAGGGAGTCAGGTCCCCTGGGGTATCCGCATTGCGAACGCCACTCTGTCCTACGTGAAATATCTGGAGAAGGTGATCTGGCCCGCCGATATGGCGATAATCTATCCCTACCCGTCTATCTGGCCGGTGTCACAATTCGTGATCACCTCCCTGATCTTGCTCACCCTCACAGCCCTGTTTCTTTTTTTACGAAAATCGCGCCCTCACTTTCTCTTTGGGTGGCTCTGGTTTTTGGGAACCATGGTTCCAGTCATCGGCATTATCCAGGTGGGATCACAACCGATGGCTGATCGCTTCATGTATGTCCCGGTCATCGGTGTATTCTTTCTAATCGTGTGGGGGCTTGCCGAAGCAATGCAAAAGCTTCGGCCGATAAAATTCATTGCCATGGCAGTCGCATTATTGGTGGCCGGTTCCTGCTTCGCGGTTTCGCGGTACCAACTGCAATTTTGGCACGACAGTATCACCGTCTTCGAACGCGCCATCGCAGTGACCTCTCGGAACTCAATTTCGCATTATAACCTGGGACTTGCCTACTCCATGAAAGGTGATCTGGGGAAGGCCAAATCTCATTACGCCAAAGCGGTTGAAATCAGTCCGACATATATCGATGCAAACAACAATCTGGCAGCCTCTTATTTGGCGGAAGGACAAACGGATCGTGCGATTGCCGAGTATCAGAAATTGATGCAGCTCGCCCCGAATCATCCGTTGGCAAATTACAACCTGGGGTTGGCCTACCAGAAGAAGCAACAGTTTGTGGAGGCGGCCTTCTCGTTCCAGAAAGTTGTCAAAGCCGAGCCCGGGAACCTGGAAGCTTATCAAAATTACATCAATTCCCTGGGCCGCTCCGGGAACGTTCAGGAAGCCACTCGCCAACTGACAGAGATGCTGCAGAAAAATCCGAATTCTGCCCAGGCACACTTGGCCGTTGGAAATATTTTGATGGAACAAAACCAACTTCCGGACGCGATCAGAATTTTAGAAAAAGCTATTCAGCTCAACCCCAAACAACCAGAAGCGCACTATCAACTTGGGGCAGCCAAGGCCATGAGTGCCCGATTTCAGGATGCCATCCCGCATTTCGCGGAAGCGGCACGACTTAAGCCCGATTTTATCGAAGCGCATTTCTCGATGGGCATGGCCTATTCGCAAGCTGGTAAAACCGAGGAAGCGGTTGGTAAGTTCCGCGAAACCCTTCTTGCGAAGCACGATTTCCTTCCTGCCTTGATGCAATTGGGCCTGATCTGGTCCGGCAGCGAAAAGCCTGAGTTCCGGAATGGCCCTGAAGCGCTGAAGGTGGCTACGAGCGCTGCCCACCTGACGCAGAATAGAGATCCAGCAGTTTTGGAAGTGCTCGCGGCAGCCTACGCCCAGACCGAAAAGTGGGCCGACGCAATTGAGACGTCCCGAAAAGCTTTGTTGTTGGCACAGGCTTCGGGAGACAAGGCGTTGGCAGGTCAGATCGAAGCCAAGCTGCAAAGCTACGAGAAGGCCCAGTCAAAAAACTAGAGGGCGAGAAGGAGCTTTTTAATTTCAGTCAGACGGGAGCGTGCCTCGCGCTTGGTCAGGCGAGGGAACTTGCCGTCGAGCTGAATCAGATTATTGTTCCGCGTTAGCATCAACTTGTCCTCTTTGCTCTCGATGGAGCTCACATTCTTCTCGCGCGCAAGGACCTTCAGTTCCGTCGTTTGAATGAGCAACTCCATCGCCGGCGGCAACGGGCCGAAACGGTCTCTCAACTCTTTCTTGAGATTCTCCAAGTCAGACTTCTCCGTGGCTTGCGCGATCTTGCGGTACATGTCCACGCGGTGCCGGGATTCAGTGATATAGTCGAACGGAATCGACGCGCTCACCCTTTTCACCTCGACCTTTGCGCGCTCTTTGCGGCGGTT
Source organism: Limisphaerales bacterium (assembly GCA_046597605.1). Lineage (GTDB taxonomy): Bacteria > Verrucomicrobiota > Verrucomicrobiia > Limisphaerales > JACDHS01 > JACDHS01. The sequence continues at coordinate 23,963 of JBKJKE010000136.1, forward strand.
GTCAGAGTCTTCGAAATCCGCGTAGGTTGCGACATCGCGTGGGATATTGATCTCGAGTCTCAGTTTCTCGGGTTTGGAATTTTGAGCAGTGGTATTCGCTTCCTCTTTTTCTTCAGCAGCGTTCAAAGAAATGAAGTCCAGACGCACGGTGACTTCTACCCGCGGCTTAACTTTTTCTCCCTTTAATCGACTCACGCTCTGTTTGAGTAATTGGCAATAAAGATCAAAGCCAACCGCGGTAATGTGACCACTCTGCTGCGGGCCCAGAATGTTTCCTGCGCCCCGAATTTCCAGATCGCGCATCGCGATTTTGAATCCGCTCCCGAGGCTGGAATATTGCTTGATCGCACTAATCCGTTTCCGGGCATCCACCAAGAGACCTGCGTGACGGGGCAGCATGAGGTAAGCGTATGCTTGATGCTTGTACCGACCAACCCTGCCTCGCAATTGGTAGAGTTCACTGAGGCCGAACCGATCAGCACGGTCGATGATAATGGTGTTGGCGTTCGGAATATCCAGGCCGCTTTCGATGATGGTGGTTGATAGCAAAACGTCGGCTTCACCGTTCACGAACTGTGTCATCACCCGCTCCAGGTCATCCGGATCCATCTGGCCGTGGCCTACCAATATCTTCGCTTCCGGCACAAGGGCTTTAACACGCATTGCCATCGCTTCGATTGTCGCGACCCGATTGTGCAGAAAGAAGACCTGGCCCTGCCGGTTTATCTCGCGGCGAATAGCATCCCGGATGATCCTTTCGTCGAACTGTGTCACAATCGTTTCGACGGGCAGGCGATCCTGTGGTGGAGTTTCAATCGTGCTCATGTCGCGAGCACCCGTGAGCGCTAAATAAAGAGTTCGAGGAATTGGCGTAGCACTCAAAGTAAGGACATCCACCATCTGGCGGAGCATCTTGAACTTTTCTTTGTGCATCACCCCAAAACGCTGCTCCTCATCAATTACGACCAGACCCAGATCTTTGAACTGAATGTCTTTCTGCAACAATCGGTGGGTGCCGATGACGATGTCCGCCGCACCCGCACCGAGATTCTCCAGTGCCTTCAGGTTGTCACGGCGACTTCGAAACCGCGACAGAAGTTCGATGCGAACCGGATAGTCGCTCATCCGCTCCCGAAAGGTGTTGTAATGCTGTTGAGCCAGCACCGTAGTGGGGACCAAAATGGCAACCTGCTTTCCACCCATGACCGCCTTGAAGGCAGCCCGGATTGCCACTTCAGTTTTACCGTAGCCCACATCGCCACAAATCAAACGATCCATCGGACGCGGCGATTCCATGTCGCGCTTAGCCTCGATGATTGCGCGCATTTGATCGGGTGTTTCTTCGTAAAGAAACGAACTTTCAAATTCGCGTTGCCAGGTATTGTCCGCCGGAAATGAATGACCACTCTGCGCTTCGCGGCCAGCCTGGATACGCAAGAGTTCGCTCGCCAAATCTCGAACCGCCACTTCCGCCTGTTGCTTCGCTTTCTCCCAGCGCGTTCCGCCGATCATGTTCAATTGCGGTCGCGCTTTGCCCGCACCGACATACTTGCTGACCAGATGTGCTTCACTCACCGGGACATAAAGTTTAGGCGCAGGCTGGGATGGATCGGGGGCGCCGTATTCGATGACGAGGCACTCCTGGCCCTGCATCGTTTTTTCGTTCTGCTCAGCTTTTAAGGAACCATCGCTTTGTTTTCGTCCAAGTGCGGGAGCGAGGATCTGCAACCCCAAATAACGTCCCACACCATGTTGCAGATGAACCACGTAGTCCCCGGTTTCGAGTTCAGTGAAATCGATATCGAGGAGCGACTTGCTGCTTTGCGCCCGCGAGGTCTTGAGGCGTCGCGGACGTTGGACTTTGTACCGCCCGAAAATTTCAGCGTCCGTGACAATCACTGTCCTGGCCGGTTCATAAATAAAACCTCGCGAAAGAGCTCCCAGTTGGGTGATAGGCTTCGCGGTTCCCAGACCGTATTCGTTCCAGACTTCGAGGAAACGATCTTTCTCCCCATCATTGTTGCAGAAGACATGAACGGAGTAGTCCTGACGCAACCAACGGTGTAGCTGGCCAAAAAACTCTCGCCGTTGTGCTTCGGCAATTTGCGGCTCTGGCAGTCGGTCACCGATGGGCCGATATACGTCGAGACTCTGAAATTGTAGCCATTCCTTTTCAGGAGCCAGTCCGGTCGGTTCGACGCCAGAATCGTTGTCTTCGTCGCCAATTCCATGCGGGATGAAATCAAGGGCACTTTCGTCGGTGGATTCACTCGCTTCTATCGAGACCAGATGGCGATCTGAAAGTTCCTTTTGAAAACTATCCCAGCTGATAAAGAACGGATCCCCCTCCGGAACCTGCTCGGCGTATCGGGACGCCTGATCCTCCAACAGTTCAGGTTCACAAAGAACAAACAGCGCACCCGCCGGGAGGTAATCAATCAGCGTGGCGAGTTTTTGTTTCGAAGAACCTGGTTTGGCATTCTCCTCACCCGGTCGAAAGAAGCGCTTCAGTATTCCGAGCTCGCCCCCAGGGGGAATGGTTAGTCCTTGAATCTCTTCACGAGAGATTTGGGTAAATGGGTCAAACGAACGTAGTGACTCGAGCTCATCACCGAAGAATTCCAAGCGTATCGGCCACGCCGCCGTCACCGGCCAGAGATCCAGAATGCCACCCCGCAACGAGATCTCTCCTTTTTGCGTTACCTGCGCCTCAGGTTCGTAACCCTGGTCCTCCAACCATTCAATCAGGTCGAGAGGTTCGATGCGGGCGCCCCGGACGTAAGAGCGGGTTCTCTGTTTGATGTCTGCCGCAGTGAACGTTTTCTGGAGCAGGGCAGAGACACTGGTGACAACAACAGGAGCACTCTTTCGTTTCGATTCACTGCTCAGCGCCACAAGCGTCTGCAATCGTTCGCTGATCACATCAACGTGCGGGAGTTTGGGCTCGTGCGGGAAAATCTCCCACGCCGGATAGAAGAGATTGACAGTCTCCAGTTCGCCCTTTTGGTCGGAAGACTGAACACTGAATACTGAATACTTTTCCATCCACGTCTGCATGTCCTGATGGAAACTTTCCTGAACCTTCAAGCCGCTTGTTACGACAACGATCGGGCGATCAGGATAAAGGGTGTGCAGTAATGCAGCGAAGAATGGTTGTGCTGAGACGCTGATGTTGGTGCACGACAATGCGCCGCCCGACTCCAATCGCTTTTGCAGCTCTTGCACTGCGGGAGTTGAGGCCACGGCCGGAAATATTTCCCCGGCCGACTGCACTGACCGGCTTGCCATTCGCAGGAACTTCGCAGGGGAGCAGGTGACCGTCAAGGATGCGGGGGCGTGGTTTTCAGTGAAGACCACAATTACGAACTTCTCGCCTGCGGAAAGCTCCACGTAGGCCGCATCGTGACGGGTTTGGCTTGTCCAACCTGCCTTCGACCAAAGTTTCGCGGCTTCGGGGAGTCCACCGGCGGAGAACTCTCGGGCCTGGCTATTGTCGGATTTAGGATCGCGCTTGAGCAAATCCAGCATTTCCTCGCTCCGTTTTGCCGAAACAGCTTTTCGCAAAGCGATTTCGCTCAGTAACCGCGCAGTCTCGTCAGTGGTCAGCCAGTTGCGATGGTTCGGTTTATGCATTTTGGTCGATTGCATCTCGCGACCGTAAGGTCCCTCGCCCCATGGCTTGCGGTTTGCGTTCACCTTTTTATACCCGAGCGATTCATAGTAGCGGTTCACAGCATTACGCTTGTGAAACCATTCCTTCATCGCTTCTTCGGAAAGTTCGGGGCCGCTCGAAGTGTCCGTCAGCACATCGACGATGTAGTGTGTGGGTTCATTCCCGGAATCAACGATCATGTCGCGCATGCCGCGTCGCAACTCCTCCGTATCTTTCGTCTTGCCGTCCTCCATCCATTGATGCACGGCCGCCAGATAAAACATCTTGATCACACTGGCGGGATAGATTTGCTCCTCGCCCCGATAGCTGGCTCGCGAAGGCTTGCCAGTGGCGGAAAGATCCACAAGGGTTACCGCGATCTCATTTGTTTCGAGCTTCTTGTCTGCGAATTTCTGCAACGCCTCGCCCACAGCAGTATCGACTACGGTTTGGAGCCTGGTCGACTTCTCTGGATTCCACATGGATTTGGTGTTTTGGGCAGATGCGTTCACGACAAGACTGAAAGTTAAAAATGCGATTGAGAATACGAGGGAGCGAGAGTTCCTTTTCATTTCGACGCAGAATTAACCACGTTTTGCCGAAAGACTGCAAGGGTGGGGCGAAAGGGCTAATTTGAGAAGTAGGCGGAACGCTCCGCATCGACTTGCTGCCTCTATGGTTGCGATCCCGCCGTTAACGTGACAATCCCTGCAAATCAGCCTTCAAACGTTTCCCTTCTGAAATTTCAAATTCTCAAGATTTCAAATTTGAGATTTCCTAAGCCACAGAGTACGGGGTCGATTCACTCCGAAGTGACCCCATAAGACGGGTATTACGGTATCGATTCGTTTCAAAGTGACCCCGCAATACGGGTATTATGGTATCGATTCATTTCAAAGTGACCCCATAATACGGGTATTATGGTATCAATTCGTTTCGAAGAGACCCCACAATACGCGTATTATGGTATCGATTTGTTCCGAAGTGACCCCACAATAAGGGTATTACGGTATGGATTCATTCCGAAATGACCCCACAATACGCGGTCGATCAGAGTCGCAAAAATGTAATTCGGGTAGTGGTGTGACGTTAAAGCTTCTCCCAACCGGCACCTTTATGGTCAAATTTGAATAAATCGGGTTGGATGCTTTCGGCGAGGATTTCCAGTGAATCGACGAGACGGGGGCCTTGCCTCCTACAGTTTTCAGGATTTCGGAAAGGTAAAAAGGTGGGCCGGGCGGGTTAGTTGGCCAACGTTTCACTCAGCTGCGATGTAACGCCCCCTGCTTTGCGGGCAAAGAAGCGCATGACGGTGTCGCCGTGTTTGAGCATTTTGGTTTCCTCCCAGTGCGGCGGGAAGGAGAGGGTGTCGCGTTTGGTATGGCCCAGGACGAACACCCCGTTTTCGGAAATGATCTGGGGTAACTTTTCGTCATCGAGCATCTTCTGGGCAAAGGAGGTCGATCGGCGGTTCACATTTTTATCGCCATAAGGCGGATCGGCCATGATCAGGTCAAACTTTTCACCGTGATGTGCCATTTGGGCGATCGCGGTGAACGCATCCTGAACCCTGAGTTGAAGAGAGGCGGTCGGGAGTTTAGCTGTTTCGAGATTCCGACGAATGAATTGGGCGTGTTTGGCGGATTTTTCGACGCACAATGCGGATTGGGCACCACGGCTGATGCATTCCAGACTTAGGGCGCCGGTCCCTCCGAAAAGTTCCAAAACTTTCGCTCCACAGACGCGTTCACCGAGGCTGTTGAACACGGCCTGGCGGACCTGGTCGGGAGTCGGTCGGACCCCAAGCCCATCAGGAACGTTGATTATGATGCCGCCAGCGGTTCCGCCAATGATTCGCATAAGTTACTCAAACAGTGTGGGCACACCCGAGGTGACCCACGTCTGCTGGAACCTATTAGACCTCCTGCGTTTAGCCAAACGCAATTGAGATCGATTTCGCCCATTACGATTGTGCGGCAATCAACAGATCTGCGATGGATGTTTGAGGAGCATCGATAGCCAGCTTGAGAACCTGCTCGAACTGTCTCATTAACCCGAACTCCGAAGTAGGACGATAATTTTTGGGGAGCGAGGCCGGTTTTAGTCAGATCATACCGCCTCCGATAGCCAAACGATCCATAGGTGGAACCAACTTCGGCGAAGGG
>JBKJKE010000140.1:0-26599 GCA_046597605.1 Limisphaerales bacterium
GTCGACCTGAATTTTGTGCTTCCTCAAAAATGTCAGAAACTCCTCCTGAAAACTAATCGTCTCGTGGTGGGCTTTCTGGTTCTTAATATATTGAATCGTCTTCTCCAATTGCGAGACACTGACGCTGAAGGCTCCGTCCTTGGTCTGCCATTTAAACGCTCGCTGGTCGGCAAAGGTTTCATGCACCCACTTGGATGATCCTCCCTTTATCAGCTGCATTGCTTTAGCGATTGGCATGGTTGAAGGAAGGGACAAAAGGATGTGTATACTGCAGTTAAGTTACGTATCCTTCAGTCGTATCTCAGACCTCGGAAAGCGGACTCAACGCTCTCAACGCACACCCTCTCAGGCCCCTTCAGCCGTTCCTTCGGAACTTAATCAATGCGTCGTTTTCCCAGGGCTAAAGCCGCTGGGCTAGTATCAAATATCCCTTCGGGATAAAATCTGTTGGAGGTCCCAGAGTGAATGCCAATTGGCATTCCACTGAAAACAGCGAGGAACCACATTTCTGTTCGCCAATTTTAGAGTCATGATCTAATTTTCGCCCTGTTTTGCCGGTGACTCCCCTCAAACTGCAATGCTGGGGGACAACAACCGGCGCTGCAGCCATTGATCTAAACTGAAGAAATGAGCGACAAGAAGAAAAGTAAGGACGATCCTCAGCAGGACCTGCCAATTGATCCCCCTCTGCCTGGCGCATCCGCTAAAGGTGGCCCCAACGGAGAAATCCACGTCGAAGTCGAAGCGGTAGAGATTCCGCATAAGCCTTTTGTCCCCGGCAATATTGAACTGCCTCTGCACCGTCGCGTGGATCGTAGCTTCCTGGAATATGCGAGCTACGTGATTCGTGATCGCGCCATTCCACATATCGCCGACGGTTTGAAGCCGGTGCAACGCCGCATTCTCTGGGCGTTGAAGACGATGGATGACGGTCGATTCATCAAGGTCGCCAACGTGGTCGGTGAAACAATGAAGTATCATCCCCACGGTGATGCGTCCATCGGTGACGCGCTCGTGGTGATCACCAACAAACGTTACCTGATCGAAGGCCAGGGTAACTACGGCAACATTTTCACAGGTGATCCTGCGGCAGCTCCCCGTTACATCGAGTGCCGACTGACGGAGCTTGCGCGCACAGAGATTTTCAATGATGAGCTGACGGAGTTTATTCCGACTTACGACGGTCGCAGCAAGGAACCGATCGCCCTGCCCTCCCGGTTGCCCGTGCTCCTGATGCTTGGCACGGAAGGCATTGCCGTTGGTTTGTCCGCGCGCATCTTGTCGCACAATTTTCCGGAGCTCCTTAAAGCGCAGATCGCTATCCTCAAAAAAGAGTCGTTCAAACCATGTCTTCCTGACTTTGTCACGGGTGGATTGATGGACGCGCGGGATTACGCGGATGGTAAAGGGAGCATCAAAGTTCGCGCCAGGATCAAGGTGAAGGACGAATCCACGGTGGTCATCAAGGAGATTCCGCCAACAACCACCACCGAATCATTGATCGCCTCGATTGAAGACGCTACCCGCAAGGGAAAGATCAAAATTCGTGGCATCAGTGATTTTACGTCTGAGGAGGTTGAAATCGAAGTGAAGGCACCGGTAGGAGTCAGTGCGGAGCAATTAGTCAGCGCGCTCTACGCCTTCACCGATTGCGAAGTTTCCATTTCCAGCCGCATCATTCTCATCAAGAACAATCGCCCGGTCGAAATGACGGTCACGCAGGTTCTGGAAGAGAACATTGCGCAACTGCTTGATCTGATCAAACGGGAGTTGGAACTCAAGGAACGCAAGCTGCAGGATGAACTGCATTTCCGCACATTGGAACGAATCTTCATCGAAGAACGAATCTACAAGAAGATCGAACAGTGCAAGACCAACGATGCAGTGGTGACGGCAGTTTACGAAGGATTCAAGCCGTTCAAAGCGGAGTTGATCCGCGATATCACCGATGCCGACGTCGAACGTTTGCTTCAGGTACGCATCCGTCGCATTTCCCTTTTCGACATCAATAAGCATCGTGACGAGATGGAAAAGGTGAAAGCCGAACTGGCCGAAACCCGCAAGCATCTCAAGGGCCTCACGAAGTACGCTATCAACCATCTTGAGGCGTTGCTCGACAAGTATGGGCCGATCTATCCGCGACTCACGAAGAGCAGCCGCTACGACGAAGTAGAGGCGAAAGAAGTCGCCTTCAAAGCGTTCAAGGTGGCTTACGATCGCGAGAGCGGTTACGTCGGCTTCAAAGTGTCCGGTGACGAGTTCAAGCTGGATTGCACCAAGTTCGATAAGCTGTTGCTCGTCTTCAAAGACGGTCACTACAAAGTGGTGGAGCTACAGGAGAAGTTATTTATCGGACCAGACCTCGTCTTCCTTTCCACGCCGGATCGCGAAAAAGTGTTTACCTGCGCTTATACAAATCGAGAGGCCACTTACCTGAAGCGGTTCACCTTCGGCGGAATCATCATGGACAAGGAGTATCACTGTATCCCGGAGAAATCCCGACTCCTCTACTTTGCTCCGGAAACTCCCGAAACGCTGTATATCAAATACAAACCAGCACCGCACCAAAAGGTGTCGCAGCAGACGTGCAACCCATCCGAAGTGGATATCAAAGGACCGAAAACCCTTGGCCGTCAGATTTCCATCAAGGATGTGCAGTCCATCAATGCGAAGCCGCCGCGCAACTGGGAACCGGAATCGCCCACGACGAAAGTCGCGTTCGCTTAAGTTCGGTCCTCTTAGTTCAAGTTTCTGAAAGAACGCTGAAGATTTCTTCAGCGTTTTTTCGTGTGCGGAGATGGCAATCAGGGTCGCTCCCGGTAAAGGAATCCATTTTCTAATCGACGCGCAGAATCGCATTTGTCACAAAGTCACATGATCGATTCGGTTCAGCTTACGGATTTCCTCAAACAACAACTGCCCGAAAATCTTTCCCTGCTCAAAAGCATGGTGGATATCAACAGTTTCACCTTGAACAAAGAAGGGGTGAACCGTCTCGGAAAGCTCACCGCAGAAGCATTCACTCCGTTTGGGTTTACCGCGGATTCAGTCCCCTCCATTCGCCCGGATTACGGCAGTCACCTTGTCCTGACAAAACGTGGCACTGGTCCAAAAGTCATCGGCCTCATCTCGCATCTGGACACGGTGTTCCCCCCGGAAGAAGAGATTAAGAATAATTTCCATTGGCGACAGACGGGCAACAAAATCTACGGGCCAGGCACGGAAGACATCAAGGGAGGGACTACCATGATTCACCTGGTGTTGAAGGCTATTCAGAAATTTGCCCCGGCCGTGTTCGAAGAAGTCACCTGGGTGATCCTGCTAAACTCCTCAGAGGAAGTGATGTCACATGATTTCGGGAGACTTTGCACCAGTCGCCTGGGACCGGGAACGTTGGCCGCACTTGTGTTCGAATCGGGAATCAAAAAGGGCAACGAATTCACACTGGTCACAGCTCGCAAAGGGCGCGCCGTATACCAAATCAACGTGGATGGCCGCGCAGCGCATGCGGGAAGTTATCATGAACGCGGGGCGAATGCGGTGGTGCAACTATCGGAGACTATCCAGAAGGTAGCTGCGCTCACGGATTATAAGAACCAACTCACCTTCAATGTCGCAACCATCACGGGCGGAACCGTGATTAACCGCGTTCCACATTTTGCATCCGCCGAAGGCGAACTGCGCACTTTTCAACGCGACGTATATGACCGGGGCATTAAGCAGCTTCTGGCTTTGACTGGTAAAGGATCTGTGATCAGCGCAGACACCGGTCATGCCTGCGAAGTGAAGATCGAGGTAACACAGGAAACACCCCCCTGGCCAAGGAACGCCGGCACCGATCAACTCTTTGCAACTTTCGAGGAAGTGGGACGCGACCTCGGGTTTACGGTGGTCCGCGAAGAGCGCGGTGGAATTAGCGATGGCAATTTCATTTGTCACGCCATGCCAGTGCTCGATGGCCTCGGACCTAACGGCGATAACGGCCATTGTTCTGAACAGAGTGCCGATGGTTCGAAAGAACAGGAGTACGTGGACCTCAGTTCCATTGTGCCAAAAGCCGCTTTAAACACCTTGGCGATTCTTCGGATCGTGAAGGGTTCCGTTTAGGACAATTCCTTGACCAGCATGGACCGGCCGGTGTAACCCGACAGCCCTGACTGACGTCGAATACAATCCTTGTTGGTGGTTTATAAATTATGAAGATCCTTTCGTCACTTCGTCTCCTTTGTTTCGGACTGTCTTTGTTCGCCGCAGGAAACGTCTGTACCGCGCAAACCACCAATCAATCCACCAACCTCTTCGATCCCCCTGCCCTCTATCTCTGTTGGCAGCACGATCCCAGCACCACGATGACGGTGCAATGGCACACCACCAACGCCAATCCACAGACGGAATTGCAATTCAAGCGCATCGACGCAGTTAACTGGCAGAAAGCAACCGGCACCCAACAGCCGATGCCATTTTCAGAGCGGATCATTCACACCGTTGAACTCACAAGGCTACAGCCGGAGACCTACTACCTGTTCCGTTTCGGTGAGAACTCAAAGGAATATAAGTTCCTCACCATGCAGACTGAGCTCAAGAAGCCGGTGCGATTTATCGCAGGCGGAGACGCTTATCATCAGCGCGATTGGCTTGACCAGATGAACACGCTTGCCGCGAAACAGGATCCAGCATTCGTGGTCATTGGTGGCGACCTCGCGTATGCCAACAACAAAGATTCCAAAGAGGAAAATGTTCAGCGCTGGTATGACTACTTCGATTCCTGGAAGAAATTGGCAATCGCTCCGGATGGCCGATTAATCCCGCTCTTCGTGACGATCGGAAATCACGAAACCAAGGGTTTCTGGGATCAGCCTCAGGAGAATGCCAAGGGGTTCTATGCGCTCTTCGCCATGCCGGGAAAACAAGGCTACAACAATATCGACTTCGGCAATTACATGAGCCTTCTGTTGCTCGACTCGCAACACACTCGTCCAGTCGCGGGAGCCCAAAGTGAATGGCTGGAAAAAACATTATCAGCCCGGAAATCCATTCCTCACCTTTTCCCGGTTTACCATATCCCCGGCTACCCCGCAGCCCGCCCCTTCGACACTGGAGAAAATGGCCATATCAGCACAGCCATTCGTGAAACATGGTCTCCCATCTTTGAAAAAAACGGAGTGAAGATTTCTTTTGAAAACCACGATCATGCCTACAAACGCACTCACCCTATTCGCAACGGGAAAGTAGATCCCGAAGGTGTTACTTACCTGGGTGATGGCGCGTGGGGAGTTCGCCTGCGCGAAACCCACCCTCTTGATACTACCTGGTATCTGGCGAAAGCTGGAGGCATTCGCCATTTTTACCTCGTGACACTTTATTCAGACCAACGCCATATCACTGCGATCAATAGCGAGGGCCAAATATTCGATGACATCTACCAGCGGGTCGAAAAATCCCGTGTGTCCGGTGTCAGTAAATAAGATATGGCCTGCGATCCTTGCGGAACTGGGCTTCGCCCGCTTTCCATGAGGCAACTATTTCTGCAGCGGGTTGACCCTCCTGCAGAGCTTTCCGAACCTTGTCGGTCCCGTTCACTTTGTCGAACATGTCGAAGCCGCGCTTGGCCTTCACAGCGTCGACAAAAAGATCGACGTTCCCTGCCTTCTTCAGGCCTTCCCAGGCGTAGAAGTTAATGGCCATCAACTTGGCCTCACGTGGGTCGGTGAAAAACAGCTGCACGCCCGAAACCGTCTCCCCTTTCAAGGTCGAGTAGTATGGCTTGTAGGTAACAGGCTTGAAGCGCACACCAGGCAACTTGTAAGCATTCATGATGTCGGCAAACTTGTGCATGTTAATGTTCGTGGTGGCGACGCTCTGGAATGGAATCGTATAGCCGACCCCGTTATTGCAGGCGAGGAGCTCTCCCAGGACACCGGTGGAAACATAGAACATTGGAGAATTACCATGAGGAACGTGCGGTGAAGTGGGAACCCATGGCAGCTTGGTTTGTTCCCAGGTCAGACTGCGTCTCCAACCTTTCATGGGCACCACGGTCAACTTGCAGGGCTTCTTGATCCACCCTTTGCCATTGATCATTTTGGCCAGTTCACCCGTGGTGAGACCATGGACGTAAGGGATATCCCATTGACTCACGAACGAACGGAACTTGTCTTCCAGCATGGGCCCTTCAACGCGCTCTCCGCCCAGGGGATTCGGGCGATCAAGGACGATGAATTCAACATTGTTCTCCGCGCAAGCTTCCATCGCCAAACCCATGGTGCTGATAAAGGTGTAGGAACGGCAGCCGATGTCTTGCAGATCGAACACAAGGGCATCAATTCCCTTGAGCATCTCTGACGTCGGTTTCCGGGTCTCGCCATAAACCGAAAGCACCGGTAGTCCTGTGCGTTCGTCCGTGCGATTCTTGATCTTGTCACCGGCCGAAACATCCCCGTAGATGCCATGTTCGGGAGCGAACAACGCAACCAGGTTCACCCGAGGTGAATTGCGCAGGATGTCCACGGTTTGCACCAACTGGCTGTTCACCCCCGAGGGATTTGTGATTAAGCCAACCCGCTTACCCCGAAGCTGCTTGAATCCATTTGCTGCGAGCACTTCATTTCCAAGTTTCACCTTCGCGACAGCGTCAGATTGCAAAAACGCAAAGCTCGCGAGGAGGACAGTCAACCAAAGTTTCATGGGCCGCACTGTATTGTATCGGTCTTAGCTCGTAAACGAAAACACGACGGTCGAGCATGAGGAGATTTGACTTGTGAAGCTCCAAACCGAAAACTCGCTCATGCCGAATCCCACGAGAATGAACCGTCGCAAATTCATGGCCTCCACTTCGGCGCTGCTGGCCGCGAGCCAGGTTCCCCTACTACAGGCGCAAGTTGAGGCAGTTCCTGAAGCCAAACTCGCATCTCTGGGGGGTGAAAAGGCGGTGAAGACAAAACTTCCGAAGTTCACCCGCTGGGGCGACGAAGAAGCGAAGCAATTGGTTTCCGTCATTTCTCAGGATTCACTCTTTTATTGGAAGGGCCCGCAAACCGCCCTCTTCACCAAGCGTTTTCAGGAACATTATCCCTTCAAATACGTGATGCCATGCTCTTCCGGAACCGCCGCGCTGCACATTGCAGTCGCGGCGGCAGGCATCAAACCCGGCGATGAAATCATCACGGCTCCCATCACCGACATCGGAACGGTCATCGGCACCATCTTTCAACAGGCCGTCCCCGTTTTTGCAGACCTGGAGCCACACACTTACAATCTGGATCCTGCCGATGTAGAACGCCGGATCACTCCAAAAACCAAGGCGATCATCGCCGTTCATCTCGCTGGCAACCCCTGCCGAATGGAGGAACTGAAGAATCTTTGCACAAAACATAAACTGATCCTGATTGAAGATTGTGCCCAGGCATGGGGCGCGAAGTATCGCGGGAAGACGATCGGCACTATGGGTGATATTGCCTGTTTCTCCCTGCAACAAGCCAAACACATCACAACTGGCGACGGCGGGGTGGTCGCCAGCAACCACGAGAAAATAGGCCCGCTCCTCCAACTCTTCGGAGACAAAGGATTTGATCGCACGAACCCAACGGCTCCAACGGAGCTTTTTGGGACCAACTATCGAATGAGCGAACTGGCGGCGGCTTTCGGTGCCGCCCAACTGCTGCGCCTTGAAAACATCGCCGAAACCCGCAGCAAACTCGCAGGTGTTTTAACCTCGGAAATCAAAGACCTGCCGGGCATCACCGTGCCACGCATCGAGAAAGCGGACCGATGCACATTCTGGCTCTATATGTTGCGAGTGGTTCCGGGCAAACTGAACTGTACACGCGAGGAGTTCGTAAAGGCGCTCCAGGCCGAAGGAGTTGGTTGTTCAGCTGGTTACATCCCCGAGCTAATCTATGAGAAGCCGATCTTCCAGAAGCACTCTTTCTTCAACGGAAGCTGGCCTGTGAAACAAGCAGGCCTCACGGAAATGGATTACACCAGGGTGAAATGTCCTGAGGCTTCCCGAATTCTTGAAACCTGCGTTCGAATCAGCTTCCACGAAGGTATGAACGAGGGCTATATCCGGGAGGTCGGTGCGGCAACCCGCAAGGTGGCGCAACACTACAAGGTTTAAACGTTTTCAGTCTGCACCTCTCTTTTGACTCTAAATACCGCAGCAACCTTGCTATGGGGTCATTTCAGAATGAATCGAACAATAGCGAACTGCTTGTGGATGGCAAAAAAACGGGGAGGCTAACTAGCTTAGGCCTGCTTCTTTTTCGCAAGCTTCGGCAAAGACAGTTTGGCCGGTTTCCTGGCGAGTTTGCGGTTCCAGGAAGAAACGTTCTTGACGTCGCTGGGCGTTCCACACCTGGGGCAGGAGTAACGCGATTCAGGATAAATCCCTTTGCAATACAGGCAGGTTTTTTTGGCGTTACGTTTCAGCGCCGCAAGGTAGAGCCAACAGCGCATTTATGCAAATGCGCCAGTTAACTGCCGTCCAAGGCCGTCCAGACCGGTAAATTTCCCCCTATTTCTCTCCGATCCACTGATGCCTCTGAGCTGCGAAGGATGTCAGATAGAGTCGGGAAGATGTTTATCTGAAAAAATCTTCAACAGCTTTGCCACTTGCTGCACGTCGCCGAGAGCACGGTGCGATTGCTGTTCATTCAACAGGCGCTTCACCGTGTCCGCCTGGGACTGCGGATTGATCCCGGCGTGGAACGTGACGATAGATTGCATGTCCAACATGCGACTGCGAAACGGCCAGGGGCGTTCGGCTTTCGCGTACATCATTCGGAGAAAGCCATGATCAAACCACACATTCCACCCGCAAAGGAAAAGCTTCCGCGCACCCGGTTGAAAAATACAATCAAACTGCTCGACCACTTCTGCGATGGAAGGAGCACTCAAGAGGTCGGCTTCCGAGATTCCGTTCACGGCCATCGCTTCAGGTTGGATTTCCGCGCCCGCCCAGGGGGTGATGAAGGTGGTAAATTCTTTAAGCGGATTCAGATCACGATCGAGGAGCATCGCACCAATTTCGATGGTCGCGTGCTTCAATGGGTCAACTCCGGTTGTTTCTACGTCGATGATGAGGATATCACTGTTAGTTTTCATTTAATGCTGTCAGCCATGTTGCCTGTTTGAGGGCCCCTACTCCAGCGCGAAGATGTCCCCGCACCAACAATTTCAACATTGGAGGAACTTTCAAGATTCGTTGTCAAAAAAGTTGCGGGGACGAATCAACCAGAACTTCACGGCAACGAAACTTTGGCACGATAGAAATGCTTTTGTTCCCCGGGAGAAACGTCAACGAAATCCAAAACCCCGTCAGGGCTGGAAATGTTGGTTACGACCGTCCAGTAGCTGAAATCGATTGAACCTTCGATGGCATAATTGAGATTCCGTTTTCCATTTAATCGGAACACCAGTTGCCCATCTGCCAGGGTATCAATATAGCTGAACTTGAAGCCTTCATTCCGAACTGCATTGTTGCCAGCATCTGCCACATAGAGATAGCCCGCCCCATTCACTGCAAGGCCTGCAGGAAAATAGAATCGTGCAAGATTGCCGGGCGCGTCGACATGGCCTGCGCTTCCGGAGAATCCGGCAACGGTGCTGACAACCCAATTCGTTCCTTCGGCGGATATCCTGCGGAGGGTTTGATTTCCAGAATCCGCGACGAAAAGAGTTCCTTCGTGATCCACTGCAATGCCTTGTGGCTGGAAAAAACGAGAGGCGCTGTTCGTTCCGTCAGTATTACCCCAAACACCAGGCAGGCCAGCTATGGTGCGAACGGTTCCACCGGGAGTAATTTTTCGAATTGTATGGTTGAGCGAATCAGTGACGAAGAGGTTGTTCGAGCTATCTAAGGCTATGCCGGACGGACGGTTGAACCTGGCTTTGCTGTTCGTCCCATCCAGGCTACCGCTGTTACCCGCCAGTCCAGCCAACGTGCTCACCAGGCCCCCGGGAGTGACCTTACGAATGGTGTGATTCAATGCATCTGCCACATAAAGGTTACCGGTGTCGTCCAGCGCGATCCCTTCAGGTTGGAAAAAATTCCCGTTCGTTCCCAGCCCATCGAAACTATTTCGGTTTCCAACATTGCCCGCCAGGGTGGTGACCACGCCATTTGTTGTGATCTTTCGAATGGTTGCATTGCCACTGTCTGCCACATAGAGAACTCCCGAACCATTTACAGTAATCCCCTGTGGTGCGTTGAACAGTGCGCTTGCGCTGGAACCATCTGAGCTGCCAAAGACTCCCGGGACTCCAGCGAAAGTGCTGACCATGTTGCTTAATGAGATTCTTCGAATCGCGCCGTTCTGACTGTCGGCTACATAAATATTGCCCGTTCGGTCCACGGCAACGGCGCACGGGGTATTAAACGTGGCGACGTTCCCCGGTCCATCCGCGTTCCCGGAGGCAGTCCGGCCTGCTAAGGTGTTGAACAAGAGGGGTTGGGAACGGCTCTCAGCGGCGACGATCAGAAAAACGCACGAACTGAGAACCCATTGAGGGAAGATTCGTTTCATGACGTTAATTCCAATTGGTTCGATACACGAGGCCGTTAGAGTTTGTGCCGCCCCTGCCCGCCACGAACGCTCGCAAAGTGTAGGTGGCGTTAGGTCGGAATGCAGGTAAACGCAATACGTAAACCGGTTTCACAGGAGTCGCACCCGTAAACCCAGCGTGCGTGTCCCGATCGATTTCCACTCCGTTCTCCAGGAGAGCAGCCCATGCGATCTCCAATCCGTTAGATCCCGACTTCCAGCAAAAACTTACATCAACCTCGCCAGCATTAGTGACGCTTGAAGAGATGTTCCAGGTGAGGAAAGTGTAGTTCGTTGAAATTTGACCAACGGCCCACGACGCAATCTGAGGCGGTGTTGCGCCGGGATTGAAGTTCACTCCCATACTCGTAAGTCGACGCTTATGAATGACAAGCCGATTGGTGAAATCGTCATAATTTTTCAGGGCGGGCATCGTCCAGTTCACTTCTGCGAGAGCGGACAATCGAGGGAACATTCGAAACTCCATGTTCAGGGCCGAAGGAATGTACTCAGACCAACAGTTACCCTGTGCACCTAGAATAAAATTTGTATACGCAGAGGGCAGGCCCGCAGGAATGGGCTCCATATTGTAAGCCGTGCTTAATAGAACCAGACCCGATTGAGCGGGTGGTTCATTTGACCAAATCACCCCACTGCCACTTGAACTCCCCGCCTCCCAATGGTTGATGTAACAGTGGGAGGTCGGAGTCATGACTACGAACTGCTGATTCGTGGCCGCCTGAATAGCGCGACTGTTGGCGTTGATCTTCCAATCCATCAAAACCGCATTCGTCACCAGCCCGCCATTCATAATTTCGCTCCAGCCAATCATGGTCTTTCCTCGAGCCTTGATCCAATCGGCAATCTGCTGAGTAAAATAGCTTTGGTATTTTTGGAGCGAAGTAATTCCAAGGCTGCTCATCAACTCCTGATCCAGGGAGTGCAGTTGCCAATTATTATAATTTACTTCATCTCCGCCGATATGAATGTATTGCCCTGGAAATAAATCCATCACTTCGCTCAATACATCATGTAAAAACTCGCGGGTCTCCGGTTTGGCTGCACAGAAAACACCATTCGCGTTCGAGTTGGTGATATCGAGGCTGGGAGTGCTGTTCGCGCAAGGAGCACAACGACAGGCGAATTGCGGATACGCTTTAATCGCGGCGGTTGAATGCCCGGGCATTTCGATTTCTGGCACGACTGTGATGTGCCTCTGAGCTGCATATGCGACGATTTCGCGGATGTCATTTTGGGTGTAGAATCCACCGTAGCGCCCGTCATCGCCATACGCGGTGCTCGAACGCGGGTTCAATCCAAAGTTGATGTTGGTTCGCCATGCCCCGACCTCCGTCAGCAATGGCCATTTCTTGATCTCGATTCGCCACGCCGTGTCATCATCCAGATGCCAGTGGAACATGTTCAGTTTGTGGAGCGCCATCTCATCGAGAAACTTCTTAACTTCGTCCTTGTTGAAAAAATGCCGAACGCTATCGAGCATCCATCCACGCCAGGGAAATCGGGGTGTGTCTTGAATGTACACGCAAGGAGAAGTCCATGGCACTCCGCTCACTGGCTTTTGCGAAAAGCTTTCGGGAGGTAACAACTGCAGCAGCGATTGAACGCCGTAAAACAAACCGGCCGAGGCGGGAGCCCGAATCACCACCGAGTTTGTCGCAATGGTTAATTCATATCCCTCCGCACCAAGGATCGGGCTCGCACTGTTGGTGGTGAGCAGAATTGTTTCGGACGCTGGAGAACTGTTCAAGCCAGTCACCAATTCGAATCGATAGCCGGTCGATTTGAACAACGTCATGGCAAGATACTCCCCCGTCTCGTGTGATCCGGGATCAACTACGATTTTGATTGATGCAGGTGAAGGTGCTCCAAATAGGATTTTAGGGGGACAAAGTGTAAATGCACCAGGCAGCACCTGCATCTGCTGTGGGAGTGGGATAAGGGCTGGTGCTGCTTTCAGAACAGTTCCAGTGAAAAAGAAGACCGCTAAAATAGCGAACAGAGGCTTCATCCCAAGGGTTGAGACTAGGTCCAATCAGGAATTATGAAAGCAGCAAAATGCAGTTCACCGATGGAAGGGATGGAAGGCAATTAGCGTCCAAATTGAGCAGATGAGACCAGCGAAAAAATGACCGCTCTGCAGGTATATCTATTTTCAGCGTGTCGGATGGTCCCACAGGTGTGGAGTATAACGAAATGCACTTCCCCTGCTGGGTAATCTCGCCGGGAGCGATGGGAGGATTGGCAGTCAGCGGGTGCATGCTCTTCTCTTCGCGAAACACTCCGCGGCCCTAAGTTCTTTGGCTCAGAACGGATCAGGGGATGATCTTATTTGCCTGCTTCCTGCAGCTCAAACCCTTGCGGGAACAAGTCCGGAAAATAATACCCGACGGTCTTCATCGGAAAACCGAGCCTGACCGGAGCCCTGTGGGAATCGGAAACCAGCAACCCTTCCTTCAACAGCTGCGAAATAATCCGGCTCGTCGTTCGTTCGGATTTACTTAAAATTCTACCGACTTCTCCACGCGAAATTTCTCCCCGCACAAAGATGTCAGACAAAAGATGCTCCGTTCCTGGAGGTAGATCTTTGTTCACAATCAATCGACCGAAATTCTGGATTCGTTCCTGCATTGAATCGAGACTCAGCAGCTTGCGCATGTAGGCTATCTGGTCGAAGCAGACCCTGAAGAAGAATTCGCAAAACGAATGCAACGCTTTCTCTGAAAGCGAGCCTCGGCCATCTAGGTCATTGTATCGAGGGTTATCCGCCTCAGCTAAGGCTGTCATGTAGTCATCCCTATGCCGCGCCAACCCCCTGGAGATCGTCCACAAGCCTTGACCATCGGCTTTCGTCTTAAGGAAAAATGCGTGAGTAAAAAGGCGAGTTACACGCCCGTTCCCGTCGCTGAACGGATGAATCCAAGCCAAACGATGATGCGAAGCAGCAACAGCAATAATCCTCGAGAGAGGATCGAGATGGGCTCCATCATACGCTTCAGCAAACCGGGATAGAAACTTGTTCAGAACATCGAAAGAAGGAGCGACATGCCTGCCGACTTCGACATGGCAGGACCGAAAGCTGCCGGGTTCCACACGATCCACTGTTCCGTTTGGATTGTTCAGAATTCTAAACTCTTCCGGCAATCGTTCGTAAAATTCTTTGTGAATCCAGCAGAGAAGCGCGGGTGTGCAGACACGAAGATCTAGCTGTGCTTCCAGCCGCTGTTCCACCAATAGCTGGACATCGATATGCGCCTTACTTTCCTGCTGCAAGGCCCGCTTTGTACGATCTTCGGAAAAATCCTGGTTAAGAGCACGCTCGATGTCGAAGGGATGGGTGCGATGTCCTTCAATCAGGTTGGAATAGTAGCTGTTCATCGCCCGAACCAGCTCGATGATAGACCGTCTCGTAATGGGATGAACGGCTGCACTCAACTTGGCAGATTGACGAATCAGTTCCGCTGCAGCTTCCCGCAACGATCCCGTGGGATCCGTTGGGAACATCGGCTCCATGGCTGAAAGTTGCTTTGCTGGAACAGCGCTCATTTTGGCGGGTTATTTGGCGAGTTTAAACAAACAATAAATGGCGGGTTGTTTGGCGGGTTAGAATATCCATTATAAAGCCTTTTAACATTATTTAGCGATTATCTAACTCTAGAACTGGCGGGTTGTAAATCGGTTTGTATAACATCTTGTTTGGCGGGTTAATCTACTAGTTAGCTATTCTTCCACTGCCTTGCCGCGTCGGGGGGGGGGGGATTCAAGCATCGGACCACGCTTTGATTTGACTCAATCCCAACTCGATCCCATCGATAGGTGGGAATTCGTCTACGGAAACAACGAAGGGGTAATATTGGTCGTCCCCCTGATCAAACAAGGCAAGCATGTAACCAAACTTACGCAGTTCGGTGTCGAGGCAGGTCAGCTTTTTGGTGATGCAGTCGCCGCGTTGAAGTTTGTTGAAATCGATTTTTCGGTTGAAATCATCGAGAAAAGACCAATCGAGATTCACTCCTTTGAGTTTCCTCATTCGTTGGTCCACGAACCGTTGTAGTTGTTCTGGATCCTCTTCCCCGCTCCAATCGATCCATTGGATGCAATCGACGCAGTGGGCAAACGCCCAGAGGAGAGTATCTTCCGCAGCATCTTCCGCTACGAGCCGGCCGAGTTCAGGATCCACCGCCGCCAAATCCTCGCCATCCAGAAATTTTTCCCGGATCGAGGTGAACTCGTCGTAACGATCTTTCAAAATGATTTTCGCAACGTCGTCCAACATGGGGAATGAGATAAGAACAAGGAGTAAGAATACACAAGTGTAGTCTGCCGTCTTAGGAGTAATGAGCGGCGATTCGGATTGCGCACTGGATTGGTTTGCAATGAGCAGACAGAGCGATCCTCCGCGTATGCGCTAATTAGTTTACGGTCACTTCAAATGTGCGCGGGAGCGTATTTCCTTTTCAAAAGCGGCGATCTCTTCGCGGGAAAAGCATCGTTTGGGGACCATGTGAAAGTTTTCGCTGCCCGTATAAATGTAAAGGTTGTACGAGCCCAACAGGATTCTGTTGATCCCCTGCCATTTGTGCAACGTTTCGTTCGCGGCGGTGCATTCGATTAAACCAACATCGGTAATTTCGAGAATGTGTTCTCCAACCACACCGGGGTGCTTCTGCAGAAACGCGGCAATCGCTGCCCATCCCGTTTGAACCAAGAGTAAAACTCCGCAAAAAACGACAATAAAAGCGAGTGCCTGCGCGATGTTCTCACCGACCGTTCTCTCATTGAACGCAGGGGACAATTGCAGCCAACCATTGAACACAAGCAGCCCTAGAATAAACAACTGCAGCAGCCGGTTACGCAGGAAAATCGTGAGCGATGAAAAGAAAATATCGCTACGGGCAAGTTCGTAGCGAATAGATTGGCCAGTTTGAATCACGGGAGGAATCGGCGGAGGCTCGGATTTCATTGGGGTTGGGATTAACGGTGGCAGGTAGCTTGCCAATCTGGCGCGCTGTCCATACCAAAGGTCCTGGAGCAAAAGCGCGCCTGCTGGTCTGTGGTAGCAGACGAAGCGACTCTCTGCGTAAGCGCTGATTGGCCTACTCTGCGGTGGAAGTTGTGCCGGGGTCGGTCTCCAGCCAACGTTGCTTGCCCATCTCCTGCCAGAAGATCAGTAGCCGGGAACCAATCTCGCTTCTGAATTTTTTCTTCAGGTCGGGCTCCTCTCGCTTCTCCTGGGTGCGAATCTCATAATCAATCAACGACAGTGCCATCAACGCACGGGCATAAAGCCATTTGCGAAGATCTTTCGGTGGCGGGATGAGCACATCGCCTTCATCGACGGCCATCAAGAAGAGGACGATCCATTGATCACAACGTTTCTCGATCTCTGCTCCTGGATCGCGTCGTGGTGAAACTTCCTTCCCGTCCGCCGGCATGACATGACCGGCGAACAGCAACATGTGCCTGCGCAGTTCGTGCCATGGTCCCATTGCAAATTGCTTGAAAAGACCCGTGTCTGGAAACTTCGATCCGAAATGGGCCGCACTGCAGGGCTTAATCTTTTCTATCTTGAGGGATTCGATGGGTTCATCAGGACCATAGACTCCGCTCTTCCATTGGTTGCCGGGGAAACGATTGATCATGTGCTTTATGAATGTGTTCTGATTGGGAAGGTCAATTTGAAATTGTGTCCATCAGTTCATGGAGAAGAAGATTCCTTTGGATTGCAGGTGATCGACTGTTGGATCTCCGCGGAAACCGATCTTGCCGTCTTCCTTCCTGTACATGCCCGGCCAGAGTTGTTTAGCGGATTGGTTCCAGCGTGTGATGACAATATTACGCAGGCAGATCCACAATGCTTTTTCCGTGGGTGGATGCGGGTTCATTTCCATGTTTCCGAATGCAATACCGGTGGCAACCACAAGTCGTGCGGCCAGCCATGGAGCGAGATCCGGCGGGGAGTTCTCCACAAGCTGCTGAGAATCTTCGGAGCTGAAAAACTTTTTGAACCAATTATCGCAGCGCGCCTCTATTTTCGGGGTCGGCATTTCACCAAAAGGAAGCTTCATATCCACCCGTTGGCACATAGCCGCAGCCAACATTCCTGCAAAGTTATGAAGATTCTTCCAGGCGACCGCTGTGCTGTCGGTATTCCCTGGATCCTCACCGGTCAACCAATGGGTTTTGTTGGGACGGAACATAACCGTCTTATCGCGGAAGCGAACATTCTTACCATCGTAAATAAAATCCAACCAGAGCTTGTGGAGTTCTTCATTCCATCGATCGACCAATAGATACAACATAGTGTCGTTCCCACTGTTTGACGGAGGAGGAGGAGCTGCGGAGTCTCGAATCTGGCCATCCACATATTCCCGGGCGACAAGGAGACGCGCGTAGATCCAACCCATCACTGATCTCTCTGCGAGGTGCGTCTCATCCACCGCACGAATGGGGATCACTTTGCGCAGCCATGCATCGCAGGCCGCGTTTTCAGCTGGTGTGGGAGTCTTTCCGAACGGTGGCGTGGGTTCGTCCTGACCGCTGGCGGTGACAAACATCATCATCTCGAACACCCATTGATACACTGAGTGCCACTTGCCCGTGGGATCGTTTGGATTTTTGATTGCGAGAGGAATCTGGCTCATGGGGGAGGAGTGTATTTTTTGATCTGCCAGGCGCAATGGGAAAGAGTGTCTTTCAATGCATTTATCTTTCAGAGAGAAAATTCTCGTCAATATGAAGATTAGTGAGACATCCCGTGCAATTCTTGAAGCAATAGCGAAAGGCCACACATACGAGCAGATCCTGGTTCAAGAACTAGCTTGGACCTACCATGATATTTTTCGTGCTGCTTCCGAGGCCCTTGAAATCGCAAGTGCGCAGAAGGAAAACAAGAGCTATTCGGTTGAAGAGATCCGCAACGAGCATGCACATGCCTATGAAAAGTGGAGCCCTGAACAGGAGGACCAGCTACGGCAAATGTTTGGATCTGGAAAAACGGTCAAAGAAATCGCTGAAGGCTTACATCGCCAACCGAGCGCTATACGCAGGCGTCTTGAGAAATTAAACTTAGTTTTAACCTCATCTCAGCGAGCACTTCGTTGATCCTTTCTGCCAGCCTGTGATCGGCAGGCTGTTCTCGGGAAACAACCTACGGCAAGCGTGACTATAATAACAGCTAAGGCAATGCACTCCATGTTCCGCAGGACTGTTTAACGATCCTGCATGGGCCCCACAGACGTATCAAGACGCTTTGATGTCATCCGAACTACTGCTAGGCTGTTCGCCATTCATGTGTGGCCGCTACACCCAAACCAAGCGACAGCGTGATCTACAGGCTCACTTCAGCGCGGAAGTGCAGGAGGTTCTGCCCCGCTTCAACGTTGCTCCGACTCAAAACGCGCTGGTGCTCCACACAGAGTCACCACGCATCATTACGGAGATGCGCTGGGGATTTGTTCCCACCTGGTCAGCTCACGAAGGTGGATCCCAACTCCTGATCAACGCCAAAGGGGAAACGATTGCGGAAAAGCGGACGTTCAAAGGTTCTTTCCAATCCAACCGATGCCTGGTGATCGCAGATAGCTTTTACGAATGGCGGAATGAAGGGAGAACAAAGCAACCGGTCCGCTTCATGTTGAAAACGGAAGAACCATTTGCCTTTGCCGGGATTTGGAGTGGCACCGACAGCGAAAAGGCGTTCGTCATCATCACCACTGAGCCCAACGAACTGGTGCGGCCGGTTCACAATCGCATGCCGGTAATCATTGAGCCGGAGAACTATGGTGAGTGGTTGAGTCCGGATTCTCCTTTCGAGCGCCTCGCAACTCTTCTGCGTCCCTACCCTGCGGCACGCATGACTGCTTACAATGTGAATCCTATTGTGGGCAGCGCGAAGGTAGATTCGCCACAATGCATTGAGCGGTATCGGCCAGCGCAGGGACCCTTATTTTAAATTCGTGGGTGCTTGTGGGGCCTTTTCCAAGGAACGGATCTGTGTGGTTGGATGTGTGATATTCCGAAAACCCCGTATCCACTGACCAAAAGCCGAGTTGCGGGTGTCCGATGTGGGTTTTGTGGGTGCTGTTGTGGGTGTTTTTCAATCGGAGCGGGTATTGCACGGAAATGGAAGAAAAACGAAAAGTGAATAAGACCCAACAAAAACGGCCCTGAAACGTTAGTCTCAGGGCCGGAAATTGGTTGCGGGGCTAGGATTTGAACCTAGGACCTTCAGGTTATGAGCCTGACGAGCTACCGGGCTGCTCCACCCCGCGATCAAGTGGGTGGAATATAGGTGTATTCCGCCAACTGGCAAGCAGTTTCCAAAATCTTATTATCAATCTGCCAGCCCAAGTTGCTGCAATGCTAATAGTGCAGCATCTCTTACAGGCTTCAGGCTATCGCTCTTTGCGCGAACTATTCCCTCAATTGCACGCGCATCCCCAATTTTGGCCAATGCCTGAACCACTGCTTTTCGAACTCCCATATCCACAGAGTCCAATGCAGTCAGCAAAGGATCGGGGGCCCTGCTATCTCCAATTTCTCCGAGAGCGATGGCAGCGTTCTTTTGACTTAAGGAGTCGAAGCGCACCAAAGCTGTCAGCAATGGCTCCAACGCAGAAATGCCATAGCTGATTATTCTGTCCCATTGTTCGAGAATAATGGCCTGCATTACCGGTTGTGAGGGGTCGGAAGGTTGCCATGGGAGAAGGGAAAGAGCTTCAGCTGCTCCACGTCGGACTGGTGGAACTGCGTCTTCAAAGGCAAGTTCCAAGGCTCGACAAGCTCCGGGATTACCGGTCTTGGCCAAATCTCTCGCAGCTCTAAAACGCAAGGTGGGATCCGCACTGCGCAGTTCGGCAATCAATGGTTTGATGGTCGGATCCTCCCCGGGATCGGGTTCAGCTTCTGGCGTGGCTTCCCTCATTTGGAGCGAAAATGCGTCGGATGGCCCACTCGCCATTCCCAGCGCACCTTGAACGAATGAGATCGTCTCCCCTTCATCAGAAATCTCCGTTCCAAGTTCCTGAAGAATGGCTTGCGCTTCTGCGGATTGACTCCGCTCAGGATCGATCTTACGGAGGGAGTTGGATGCCGCGCGTCGTACGTATGCCTCCGGGTAAGCCAGCGCAGATGCAAGAAACGTGATGGCACGTTTGTCGCCAATACTTCCCAGAGCAGAAACTGAAGCGACCCTGGCATTACTTTCTTGATCCGTGACCAGAACGCCCACCGACTCGACTGCAGCAGAATCAGCAATCTTACCCAAAGTTCAGCCGAACATGGGAAGGTTGGGATAAATTCTTTTAACCTGTCGATGAGCGAACTCCAACCCTATTCCCCTAAAGTCTTTACTGCAATCACAGGCCCGTTCCCGCAGTATCACGTAGCTTCTCGAATATTGGGGGACAGTGCCTGGGCCAATGGTTTCCGAAGCCCGAATTTGTTTTGAAGAATAATTTAAAAGAAAGAGCCCTCGGGGATCCGAGGGCTCTCTTAAACCGCTTAGATTGGCTGCTTTGTTATCTTCCAACTTCCTTCCAGGAGTTCGCAATATAACCTCTTGAAGGTCCAGAATTCACCAGATCTTCATCGTAGTGAAACTTGGTATGCCCGTTTAGTTTAGCTGAACCGACGATAACCGCCCCAAAGAAGTCCTTACTGTCGTTTCCACCGCCAGCTATCTGTAAAAATGCTTGAGGGGCATAAATCGTCCCGGTGAACTCAGCATTACCAGAGAGCTTGATGTTCAAACAACCCGGCAGCCCATAAAGGCTAAGATTTTTAGCCAGACCGCCTTGATTTACCTTATCGTTTCCAGAAAGTGTCATGTCCCCACCTAGATACAATTTCATACTGGCGCCAGGGGCGATTACTAATTTGCTTGAGGTAAAAGCACCTGTGCAATAGACGACGACATTTGCACCAATATAGATCGTTCCACTTAAACTACTTACCTTATAATTGCCGGGCGTATTAAATCCGTAAGTAAACACTTCGACGGAATTCGTCACCACGGTCGGTACCGGCACCGATCGTTGATACCCTTTAATCTGTCCATAAGTGTAACTTGTAAGGCGCTCAAAAGTGTATCCTGTGAGCTTTTGATAGTTGTAAACCGTCACATTATAATTGTAAAAGGATCCCTGCTTCACCAGGCTTCCAGCCTCATAAGTTCCGTCCGCCGGCTTTGTTTTGGTCTTTGCAGCAGCCACAATCGAAGCGGTCACCGTTCCGACATAAGTTCCAGACGCGGGAGGGGAGTAAGGAGCAGACGTTGTTGGGGTGCTAGTTGGCAAGATGTCTCTAACGTTACCACTTGGATAACTCACGCTCGAATCTGGAGTCCAATTTGGTTGAACAGGCGCAACATAGCTTCCGAGAGCAGGATAAGTCGGCGTTGACTCCTGCTTGATGACTGGGGTTACCGTTCCACCCAGAGCTGGATTGCCCGGGATGCAGCAGTTATTCCCGCCACTGCAAGCACAAGTGGCGATGACGTTGGTGGAGTAATTGGTGGTCAGGAGACCTGGCTTATTGTAGGGACTTGTAGGAGACATTCCGCTCGCGAAAGGCGCGACCACGTCTTCAAACTCCACGTTCATATCATCGGTCCAACTATTCGTTTGAATTCCAGAGCCGCCTCCATCAACATATTCATTATCACCGACCACACCATTCGAACCGATGGATGGTTGCTCGCTACCTGGGCCCGTAGAAATGTGTCCACGGATATTGGCATTCCCGATATCCAGAGCGTTATCCAGGTCTGAATTGGTTGCGACATCACCTTTATCATGGCGATTATTGGAATTATAGGCACCATTAGTCGAGTTGAAGCTGTCCGTACCAACGTTATTGCCACTCATTTGAATTCCGTCATTAGCTGCCAGGGCATGAGAAAAAACCGGAACGATACGTGTAGTGACTCTTACCTTCCGATTCAGCAATTTGGGCGCTTGCGTCTCACCATTGTTTCCAATTGCTGCATACAGAGCCGTCGGCATGAGTCCCGCTAACGGAGCTGAGGTGAAACCCTCAGAGAAGATTGTTGGCTTCACAGGATCGGTCAGGTCGATCTGAGCCGTGTAATAAGAACCATCCGTGAGGGTGCCGGTCTTTTTAATTGTCACAGCGCTAATAAAGCTCCATCCGTCTTTATTAGGCTTATATTCGGTAGCATTGAGTCCGTTGGTCAGACAATTCTTGTTGAGATGTGCCATCGCGTCCTCAACACCGGCTTCTGTGACCGGCATCGCAGCATTCCATTCCTGAGATCTCATGGTTTGCCGAAATTGACCACTTACCAGGGAGAGATAGCTCGCCATGGCTAGAGTCAAAACCCCGGTAATCACAATTGTAACCAGCAAGGCACCACCACTCTGGTTGTTATTTTTTCTAATTTTCATTAACTTTTAGTTTTTGCTGCGTTGAACCGAAGAACGACTTTAGCTGTTTGCACACTTTCTGTAGTCCGTTTATCCCCAAGAAAAACATCCCGGTAACATTCCCAATCAATCTGCACCATCTTCACCAAAGCAGGATTGGTGGTTTTATTAAATCCGCCATCAGATTTAGGGGTCCGCAGGAATCCCACTGCATTAAAATCGTCGCAGTCCTCTAGCAACAATTCAGCGCTGGAGGTCCCAATCATCATCACCTTTCGAGGGTAAGTTGCATCGTCCGCACCATGGTATTTGAAACTCAGAGCGTTTCCGTTGACATCTATCAAGTTGATCTCGTCTGAAGAAATACTGGTTATTTTTTGCGCCTGCCGAAGTTCCCTGGTCATAATGTCGAGCGCGTGCATGCTCTTCTGATTCAGATCTATATAATTGGACATCGCGGCGAAACTTCGGCTGGTGTAAAGGGAGAAGGTGGCAATCGCCGCGAGCACAATCGAACCAATGGCAGTCGCTATCATCAACTCCATCAGGGTAAAGCCACGACTACTCGCAGGGCGTTTAATAAACATAATTTTGAACCCCCTTTTGAGAGATTAAAGAAACCATCGTTCGCGTCCGCTGCACCCCGGCAGAAGTCCATGACAAATTCACCGTAACCTGCTGCATTTCGTCCGCATACGACTCTCCGGTAGTTACGGGCTCAGTGGTAACGACACCGATATAAGGAAAGCCGGTGGAGTTATTATGATTATAAAAATTAGTGAAGGAACCATCAAACTTTCCATCAACAATATCCGTCCATTTATACAAACGAACGGTTTCAAGTTTTTCGACCATTATCTGGGTGGCACGAAGGTTCTCACGCGCAGACTCCACCACTACAAAACCCGAAGACATACTTGCGTAGAGGGCAGTCACCGCAACCCCAATAATGGCCACTGCGATCATGACTTCCATAAGGGTGAAAGCTCGATTTGACCGGGGGAATGTATGCGGCAAAGTTTTCATTTACTAAAGGTAATCCGAATCACCTATTCGTTTATAGCAATTTAACTGCCATGTCAAAACTGATTTGTTTGACAAACAGCTCAGGTGTGCCGTGCCAGCTCGGCCGCACTCGAGGCGAACACCTCTTTATGAAGCGAATTCCCGTGGGCATCCATCGTTACAAAAGCCGGGAAGTCTTCCACTTCGAGTTCCCAGATGGCTTCCGGCGATCCAAACTCGTCCAGTAAGTAGACACTTCTGACCTTTTTTACGCACTCCGCTAAAACCTGAGCCGCGCCTCCAACCGAGTGCAGATAGACGCATCCGTGTTCCTTGCAGGCAGCAGATGTTCGGTCGCCCATGCCACCTTTTCCAATGACTCCCCGGAGGCCGAACTGCTTGATAATATCTCCCTGGTAAGGCTCTTCGCGGATCGATGTTGTAGGACCGGCCGCAGTGACCTTCCAATTCCCCTGCTCATCCTTGAGAACCACGGGACCGCAGTGATAAATAATTCCGCCCTGTAGGTTGACCTCTGGGGGCAGTTTGCCACCGTCATGCAGATACTTATGCACGGCATCGCGCCCTGTGAAAACGATGCCTGAAATGGCCACTTCGTCCCCTACTTTGAGCGCGAGGACCTGTTCTTTCGTGAATGGCGTTTGGAGTTTAAGCATAGTCTTCTTCGTTACATGGTTGAATCGTTACATTGTTGCATAGGCAGGAGATCTTCGGTGGTTCGATAGTCGACTTGGGACTCTTCCATTACCAGATTTTCGCCGGCTTTACACTTGCGCAAGTAACGGATGTAGCCGCCTAACAACTTTGACACGTTCCATCCTGCTTGACGCAAGGCTTCCACTGCAGCTTCGGATAAGTATTTTTCGTCAGCGCAGATATTCAGGTCGTCCATCAGTTCCTGCAATGAACCACGCGCCTGCAGCATAAACTTAATCTGATCCAGGTAGTGATAGCGGCCATGGCCTTCGGCAATGTTATTAGTAAGGGAAACCGCTGCTCTCCTTATTTGGCTGGCCAGTTCAAATTTCTCCAGGTCAGGCAAACGGCGGGTGACGTCATACATTGCCTTTCGGAATTCCCGCGCCGCACGGTAAACGTCCAGATCCTCAAACGTTTGAAATGTGCGATCCGCCTTCATTCACTTTTTAGAAAAGTAACTACTCACTTCAAACGCACCGTAGACCGGGCGCCTCCCCACTATGTAACAATGTAACCATTGAACGATGCAACGATTCTAATACAGCCACTTTTCGATTCCAGCCTGCCCATTCAACACCACTGCTTGCCGGCGAAAAGCCCAGCACATATAGCTGACACTCACGAAAAACGAAGCAGGAACGCGGTTTGCCGCGCAAATCTTTACTCCGAGCAAAGTTGTCTTTCCGCCGAAACCCATGGGACCAATGCCCAGTTCATTGGCAGTCTTAAGAATATCCTGTTCCAATGCGTCCAATTCGGTAATCGGATTGCGATCAGGTAATCTGCGAAGAAATTGTTGTTTAGAAAACTCGTAACCGCTCGCGCGATCCCCGCCGATACAGACACCCAGAATTCCAGGACCGCATCCCTTACCTTGCGCCTGCAAAACAGCATCCAGGATCACTTTGCGACAACCGTCGAGGTCACGACCGGCCTTGAGTTTCTCGTTTGGCAGGGAATACTGCGCGCCGACGTTCTCACATCCGCCCCCTTTCAACATCAGCGACACCTTGAGTTCGGAGGAACGATGCTGATGGAAATGAACAACGGGCGAACCGGGCCCGACATTGGTGCCATCGTTTTTGCCATTGATGGAATCCACCGAGTTCTGGCGAAGAAAACCTTTTTTCGTGGCCTCCTTCACCGCCTCACGCGCGGTTTCTTCAAACGTGATCTGATCGTAAGCAACCGGGCAATCAACATAAAAGAGAATGCTCCCCGTATCCTGGCAAATGGGTTGTGACTTCCTGCGGGCGAGCTCGATATTGCGTTCAATGATCTTGAGGGCCGATTCCGCGATAGTGCCCTTTTTCTCGTTCTCCAGTGAGAGAACGAGGGCTTCATTGACGTCGTCGGGAATTTCCGCAGACGCGCGACGGATCAATTCCACCAGTGATTCCTGCAAAACGCTCATAAAAGGCCGAACGGTAGGACCGGAGAGGCGGAGTGTCTAGTGCTTAGTGCTCCCGACTTTGGGCTTTCTCTGCTGAGCTTCCCACGCGTCATTGCTGGGGCCTTGTCCGGACAATTTCGCGTGGAAAAATCGTTTCAAGGACTCCGGCGGGACTTTTTCACGTGGAAAAATCGTTTCGAGGACTCCGGCAGGACTTTTTCACGTGGAAAAATCATTTCAAGGACCCCGGCGGGACTTTTTCACGTGGAAGAATCATTTCAAGGACTCAGGCGGGACTTTTTCACGTGGAAGAATCGTTTCAAGGACTCCGGCAGGACTTTTTCGCGTGGAAGAATCGTTTCAAGGTCTCCGGCGGGGCTTTTTCACGTGGAAGAATCGTTTCGAGGACTCAGGCGGGGCTTTTTTGCGCTTGGGCCCAATCTGCAATTTCAGATTTCAGATTTGAGATCCAACTGCCGCAACGGTGTATTTCTGCTATTTCCCGGGAAGTCCTTCGGGGGAATGCCAAAAAGTTCTTTGAAATGAGATCGAGCGGCATCTAATCTCCCGCGCATGTCGGAACGAACCACCCAAAAAGTTGTCATTTGGCCCTTTCTCCTGATGGATCTCGTGTTTTTTGGATTGGCTTACGCCTTGTTCCATTTCGCGCATCGTCCCCTGCTCCTTTGGGAAGCCTATGGAATCATCGCCTGCGTTGCATTGGGAGCCTGGACGTTCCTCAAGCCTTTCCAGACGAAATTACGCATGGCTGAATCGGAAAACCTGATCTCTGCGGCTGAGGAAATCAAAAAGATCGAACATATTGCGTCGCAAATCGGCTCTTCAACCTCCTTATGGCACTCCATTCAGGAGCAAGCGGCCAAAACTGCCGGAACTGCCAAAGTCATCTCCGATCAGATCACTAACGAAGCGAAAGCATTCAGCGATTTTTTACAAAAAGCCAATGAAGCCGAAAAAGGGCATCTCCGATTAGAAATTGATAAATTGAAACAGGGGGAAGCAGATTGGCTTGAAACTCTTGTGCGGGTCTCTGACCACATATTCGCCCTCCATCAAGCCGCAACCCGCTCCGGCCAGCCGCGTTTGGTCGAGCAAATGTCCAACTTTCGTAATGCCTGCTTTGAAGTGACACGGCGGGTCGGCTTAAACGCCTTTGCAGCCGCCCAAAACGAACCTTTCGACCCCGCTCGTCATCAAGTGGCCGACGGATCCAAGCCGGAAGATAAGGCTGAAATCGTGGAAACCCTTGCTTGCGGATATACTTTCCGGGGTCAACTCGTTCGTCGCGCAGCCGTCCGGCTGCGGGTAGCCAACCCGGACGCAACATCGGACACCGTGACCCTGGCAGCCACGCCTGCGGTGCCGAAGAAGGTTGCAGCAGCGGCACCTGCATCTGCGACCGGTGAGTTACCGCTCTGAGTCAGTGTTCAGTGTTCAGTGTTCAGTGTTCAGTGTTCAGTGTTCAGTGTTCAGTGTTCAGTGTTCAGTGTTCAGTGTTCAGTGTTCAGTGTTCA
>JBKJKE010000016.1:0-22773 GCA_046597605.1 Limisphaerales bacterium
TACAGTCTGTCGTCGAAGCGGAGGATGCGGTGCCAGTCATAACTTGTTCTAGTCCAACAGTTTGACTACAAAAACCTCCGCTTCTTCATTCTTATTTGGTGAGAAATCCGGGCTAAACGAAGTAGTTTCGCGATATTCATATTGATGCTTCCGTGCAAAAATGAATCCAGAAACTTCTTCTGCAAGCCTGAAACACCCTTTTTTGCTGGCCCACAGTGGCTTGTAATCGGCAAAAACTCGTTACAAGGCGGCGTACAGGGTGTGTAAGCGGCCCGGTCACCGTTACAAGGCGGCGTACAGGGTGTGTAAACGCCTCGGTCACCGTTACAAGGCGGCGTACAGGGTGTGTAAACAGCTCGGTCGCCGTTACAAGGGGGCGTACAGGGTGTGTAAACAGCTCGGTAACCGTTACAAGGCGGCGTACAGGGTGTGTAAACAGCTCGGTAGCCGTTACAAGGGGGCGTACAGGGTGTGTAAACAGCTCGGTAACCGTTACAAGGGGGCGTACAGGGTGTGTAAACAGCTCGGTAACCGTTACAAGGGGGCGTACAGGGTGTGTAAACGGCTCGGTCACCGTTACAAGGCGGCGTACAAGGCATGGACACGGCTCGAAAAGCACCGCAGCGGGGTTGAAAGATTTTTGGAATAAGTAACCCCGGAAAATAGTCCGACCTGCCCAGTACTTGACGGGAGCCTGTTTGTCTTCCCAAATAGCTGATGCTCTGGCATTCCCATCAGTTCGTCATCGTGGAATTATAACCATGTTAAGACCCTCCAGTCTCGTCGGCTTTTGTTTGGCGTTGATGTGCGCTTTTTTAGTCACGGGCTGCAAGAAGAAGAGTGACGCTCCTCAAAAACGTCAGGCGGCCTCACCGTATGTCGTAGAAGTCGTCACCATAAAAGGCCGTCCTTTTCGGGGTACCCTTTCGGCTACTGGAACTTTGCGCGCCCAGGAATCGGTTAATCTCCAGGCGGAACGAGCGGGGATCGTGACCAAAATTAACTTTGAAGAAGGCAAGCCGGTAAAATCCGGCCAAGTGCTTATAACCACCGATGACTCGGAATTGCAGGCGCAACTCGCGCGCAACCAGGCGCAACTGGAACTGGTTACCGCGACAGAGAAACGAAGCGGCGAATTGCTGAAATCGCAGGCGCTGAGCCAGGCTGAATACGATCAAAGCCTTGCCAACCTGCATATCGCCCAGGCTGAGGTCGACTTGATCAAAGCGCAAATTGCCAAGACGCGTATCGTTGCTCCTTTTGACGGTATCGCAGGCCTGCGACAGGTCAGTCCGGGAGCTTATCTCACGGTCGGTAGAACGGTCGCCAGCCTTCAGGATATTCGCACCCTTAAACTCGATTTCACTTTGCCGGAACGCTACCTCGAAGCGATTCGGCAGGCGCAGACGATTTCAATTCGCGTGGCGGGTCGGACGGAACCATTGAGTGGGAAGATTGATGCGATTGAACCTGCCATTATGGAGTCTACTCGCTCGCTCATGGTGCGGGCTCTTGTACCAAACGAAGAACAGGCTCTTCTCCCGGGCGGTTTTGCTGAAGTGGAAGTGGCTCTTCAGGAAATTCCCAATGCCATTTTGATTCCAGCGATTGCTTTGATCCCGGGATTGAAAGAGCAAAAAGTTTTTCTCAATCGAAACGGTGAGGTGGATGAGCGAACGGTGCGGATCGGGCGTCGTACAGCGGATTCGGTTCAGATTGAATCCGGGCTGAAGGACGGCGACCAGTTGATCATCACCGGTATTCTGCAGTTACGTCCGAAAATGAAGGTGCAAATCAGGCAAGTGGCCGATGAAGCACTCACAGCATCCAACGCCGTTCCTGCGAACGCTGTCGAAACGAAACAGGGAGCTGGAAAGTGACGTTATACAGGTTAAGTGTTGAGCGGCCTGTCCTGGCCACAGTGTTGTCTGTTGTGATAGTGCTCTTTGGTCTCGTCAGTTACCAGCGGTTGGGGGTGCGCGAGTTTCCCGCGGTGGATCCCCCAGTCATCAGCGTGACGACATCTTATTCGGGGGCACCCGCTGAAGTCATTGAATCTCAAATCACGGAGCCGCTGGAAGAAACCATCAACGCTGTCTCTGGCGTCAGAACCCTGACCTCCATCAGCCGGGAAGGGCAGAGTTCCATCACCGTGGAATTCCAGCTCGGGGCGGACTTGGAAACGGCCGCAAATGACGTGCGCGACAAAGTCGCCACCGCGCAACGGAACCTTCCGCCCGATGCGGATCCTCCGAGTGTTTCCAAGGCAGATGCGGATCGCCAGCCGGTCATATTCATCTCAGTCTACAGTCCCGAACGCGAGCTGCTTGAGCTTTCTGAGATGGCGGATCGTCGTTTCAGTCCGGTCCTGCAAACCATCGATGGCGTGGCGGCGGTCGATATCTGGGGTGAGAAACGGTATTCGATGCGCATCTGGATGGACCGAAGCAAACTGGCTGCTTATGGGATAACCCCGGTGGAAGTTCGGGCTGCGTTGCAACGAGAGAACGTCGAGTTGCCATCGGGCAAGCTCGAGGGATACCAGGTCGAAGTCAGCGTTCGCAATGCGAGTCGCTTCAGCACGACGGAAGATTTCAACAACATGGTCGTGCGTTCCGGGACCAATGGAGTGGTGCGGTTGAGGGACGTTGGAGAGGCGGTGATCGGACCTGAGAACCTTCGTAATTTAATGAAGCGGGACGGGCTACCAGCAGTGGGTGTTGTTTTGCGTCCGCAGCCGGGAGCGAACCAGATTCAGATTGCCGATGAGGCGTATCGCCGATTGGAGCTGATCAAGAAAGATCTGCCCAAGGATGTGATAGCGAGCGTTGGGTTCGACAGTACGGAGTACGTCCGAAAATCGATCAAGGAAGTCGAGGAAACCATCTTCATCGCGATCGGGCTGGTCGTGTTGATCATCTTCCTCTTTCTGCGCACCTGGCGTTCCACTTTCATCCCGGCCATCGTTATTCCAATCAGCCTTATCGGCGGCTTCTTCATTATGTTCCTCGCTGGCTACAGCGTGAATGTGCTGACGCTGCTGGCCATGGTGCTGGCGATTGGAATGGTGGTCGATGACGCGGTGATTGTGCTGGAGAACATCTATAGCAAGATCGAAGGAGGGATGGCTCCCAAGGAGGCGGGAATCCGTGGAACGCAGGAAGTGTTCATGGCGGTGATCGCGACCACTGTTGCATTGGTTGCCGTTTTCATGCCGATGCTGTTCATGGGCGGTTTGATTGGTTACCTGTTTCGAGAATTCGCGGTGGTGCTCGCGGGAACCGTGATGATCTCGGCATTCGTGGCCTTGACGCTTACTCCGATGCTTAGTTCTAAATTGCTGAAGAACCACAAGCATTCCCGTTTCTATGACAAGACGGAACCGTTCTTTACTGGTATGACCAACGGCTATCGTTGGGTTCTGACGAAGTTTTTAAAAGTGCGCTGGCTGGCTTTTCCGATTCTTATCCTAACGGCGATTGCAACCTGGTGGATGTTTGGACAGTTACAAAGCGAGCTCGCACCTCTCGAAGATCGTGGGCGCATGCGCGTAACCGCGACTGCTCCAGAAGGGACGAGCCTGGATTACATGAGCGTCTATATGGACCAGTTGGCGGCGCAGGTCACAGAAGAAGTCCCGGAGGCGGAAGTGATCATTTCGCAAACCGCGCCCGGCTTTGGTGGGGGAGGGGGAGCAAACTCCGGATGGGTCCGTGTTTACCTGGTGGATGGCAAAGACCGGAAGCGATCCCAGATGCAGATTACGGAACGCTTGTTGGAAACTTCCCGTTCGTTGCCCGGTTCGCGCGTGAGTGTGATTCAAGATCCCACCATCAGCATTGGTGTTGGCGGGGGCGTACGGTTGCCGGTGCAATTCGTCATTCAGGCACAGGATTTTGAAAAGTTGCGCAAGGTGCTGCCGGAGTTTTTGGATAAAGCGACTGCCAGCGGCGTTTTCTCACGTGTTGAAGCCGATCTGAAATTCAACAAACCCGAGTTGCGCGTGAACATCGATCGCGAACGTGCTCAAACGCTCGGTGTTTCGGCTGAAGACATTGGCGACACGCTGAACCTGGCGCTCGCCGAGCAGCGCTTTGGATATTTTGTGCGCGAAGGTAAACAGTATTTCGTAATTGGCGCGTTGGTGCGGGAGCAACGTGATGACAATTATGACCTGAACAGCATCTATGTGCCGAGTCGGAATGGGGCTCCTGTTCGTCTGGATAATGTGGTCAGTCTTGAGGAACAGGTCAGTCCGCCGCAACTCTATCGGTTCAATCGATATAGCGCGGCAACGCTCTCCGCCTCTTTGAACCCGGGATACTCGTTGGGGCAAGGCGTTGAAATGATGCAGAAGATCGCGAGCGAGTTGTTGGATGAAAGTTTCAATACCGATTTGGCCGGCGAAGCGCGCGACCTGCGCGAGACTGGATCCGGCACGATCTTCGCCTTCCTGTTTGCCCTCGCCCTGATCTATTTCGTGCTCGCCGCCCAGTTTGAAAGCTTCCGTGATCCGTTCGCGATTCTCTTGACCGTTCCGCTGGCACTGGTTGGAGCGGTGGGTGCCCTTTGGTTGACCGGACAAACCATGAACATCTTCAGCCAGATTGGTATGATCATGCTCATCGGCCTCGTGACGAAGAACGGAATCTTGATTGTGGAGTTTGCAAACCAACAACGCGAACGTGGTCTCAACCCGCTTGATGCCGTTCGCGAAGCTGCCATCCTGCGTTTGCGTCCGGTGTTGATGACGACACTCTCCACTATCCTCGGCATCTTGCCGATTGCCCTCGCGTTCGGGGCGGGATCCGAGAGTCGTCGTTCGATGGGAATCGCGGTGGTGGGAGGATTGGTCCTGGGGACTGCTTTGACGCTATTAGTCATTCCTGCCGTTTACACTTATTTTGCCACGCGCCGCTTCCATCGCGCCGAGAATCCCTGAATACCTCAGGATCCACTCCGAATGCCTAAACGCTTGGCGCGGCAACTGCTAATTGCCTCTGGTCAGCATCATTTTGCCTAGTTTATTAGGGGATTGCCCTAGTGATTTTAATCGACCGAGTCAATGTGTGCTGAAAGAAGTCATGGCCGCACCAAAACTGTCCCTATTTCTGTATCAGCGAGTGCTGTGGCTGCTTTTATTTTGCGGTGCCCCTCTTTGTTCCAAAGGGGTGGGCGTGGTTGCGGAGAAGAGCACGGAGTACCTTCACGAAACGTGGCAATTTGAAGATGGTTTGCCGCAAAACTTTGTGCAGGTCATTTGCCAGACACGGGACGGCTACCTTTGGGTAGGCACCCAAAATGGGCTTGCCCGTTTTGATGGTGTTCAATTCACCGTCTTCCAGCCGAAAGACACCCCGAAGTTGAAGAGTGCCAATATTGGAGCCTTGCTCGAAAGCCGTGACGGATCGTTGTGGATAGGGACCGAAGGGGGTGGGCTGACCCGAAAGAAGGATGGAAAACTTGAAAACTTCACGAAGGCCGATGGTCTGGCAGGGGACTCGATCCGAAGTTTGTTTGAGGCCAAAGATGGCACCATTTGGATTGGGAGTCGCGGCGATGGAACTCCGTATATCCTCACTAAATTCGCCAATGGAAAGTTTGAGACCGTCAAGGAACTGGACGACTCGGAAAATCAGGCGGTCCGTACCATTTGCCAGGACCTTTCCGGCACAATCTGGGTCGCGACGAGCAAAGCGATTGTTGGGTTGAAAGATGGCAAATTAGAATCTGAGCCCCAAAAGTCTTTGCGCACTGTCATTATGGACCGGAGCGGAGAGATATGGCTCGGCAACAACGGCGGAATGTGGCGTCATCACAATGGAAGGCGGCCCTTTACCAAAATCGACGGGTTAACCGACAGCAAGGTTACCACCTTGTTGGATGACAGTTCCGGCACGATGTGGATCGGCACTTATGGAGGGTTGAACCGCCGCACTGATGGAAAATTCTTCACTGAATTAAACAAGGAAAACATTTCATACGATGCTGTGAACGCGATCTTCGAAGATCGCGAAAAAAACATTTGGATCGGAGCGAAAGACGGGTTGAGCCGTTTATCCAGGCGGACCTTTACCTCGTATACGACAGATGACGGACTTCCAGCCAACAATGTGACTTCCGTTTGCGAGGACAGGGAAGGCTTCATGTGGGTGGCCAGTTGGGGTGGCGGTTTGACCCGGATGAAGGATGGCGTGTTCACAAATTACGCCGGTAAGCATATGGGCTTATCCAATGATCTGGTTCTTTCGATCCATCAAACCCGGGATGGTGCCATCTGGTTTGGGAACGACTACTCCGCGGGTCTGCATAAATTAAAGGACGGGGTAATCCGGCATATCAGCACTGAACTCGGCATGTCGAACATCACGGTTCGAGCAATCCTCGAAGATCGAAATACCAACCTTTGGATCGGGTCGCAGGTTGGGCTTATCCAGCTGAATGCTGAAAACGATTCTTTTAAGACTTATACGACATCGAACGGTTTGCCTGCCAATCTGATCAAGGTATTGCACCAGGATAATAATGATGCTCTCTGGGTGGGAACAATGGACGGGCTGTGCCGTCTTGAAAACGGTAGCTTCAAAAATTACAACACGAACCACGGGCTTGGTAGCAAAGGCATCGCCAGCATTTTTACAGATAGTGATGGGGTTCTATGGGTGGGAACGATCGGCGGGCTGAGCCGCCGCGTGGGGGATCGTTTCAAGACTTATACGACGCAGGACGGATTATTTTCAGATGACATTTGGGAGATCCTGGAAGATGACTCCAAAAACCTCTGGATGAGTAGTCGGGTAGGGGTCTTTCGTGTTTCGAAAGCGGATCTGGCGAAGTTCGATAAGGGAGAACTGGATCGCATTCCATACACCTCATTTGGAAAGTACGATGGAATGGTCAGCATCGAATGCAACAGTGTGGCGAGGCCGGCTGGGTGGAAGTCCCGCGACGGTCGGCTCTGGTTTGCTACGACGAAGGGACTTGCGGTGATCGATCCAAAGAAGGCAGACATCAGCGGTCGGATTGCGCCAACAGTTTTGATCGAACAAATCCTTGTGGATAAAAAGAAACTCGCTCCAGCGGAGCGCCTGACGCTGGCGCCTGGCCAGCGCGATCTTGAAATCAGCTACACTGCGTTGAGCTTTCGGGCGCCCAAGAAAGTTAAGTTCAAATATAAGCTTGAAGGTGTTGATCGAGGTTGGGTCGATGCCGGGTCACGTCGAATCGCTTTCTATAACAATCTTAAGCCTGGTGATTACCGTTTCAAGGTGAGTGCCTGCAGCAGCCACGGAGTGTGGAATGATGATGGTGCCTCGATTTTGCTCACGCTTAAGCCTCATTTTTATCAAACATTTGCGTTCTACACCCTGGTTGCTGCCGGAATTATTTTCCTGGGTGTTTCCATCTATCATCTGCGTGTTCGCTCCCTCAAGGATCGTGAACAGGAACTCGAGGCGCTGGTGGCCGAACGCACGCAGACGTTGGAGGCCGCGGTTGCTGAAAGGCAACGACTTCAAAATGAGTTTATGGAGATGTCCCGCAAAGCCGGTATGGCAGAGGTCGCGAGTGGTGTCCTTCATAACGTTGGAAACGTTCTGAACAGCGTGAATGTTTCGGCAACCCTGGCGGCTGACAAGATTCGGAGTTTCAGGATAGCGCGCGTAGAACAAGCCGCGGACTTAATGGCGGCGCACGCGGAGGATTTCGCGGGGTTTGCCGCATCGGAGAAGGGCAAGCAATTGCCCGCTTATCTGAAGAAGCTTGCCCAGCATCTGGTCGAGGAACAGCAGTCCGTTGTCGGTGAGCTCGTCTCGCTCCGCAAGAACGTCGAACACATCAAGGAAATCGTGGCCATGCAACAATCACTCGCCAAGGCAAGTGGAGTGGTGGAACCGGTCAATATCATTGAACTGATGGAAGATGCGCTGCAGGTGAGCCGCAGTTCGCTCGAGAACCATAAGGTCAGCGTGGATCGGGATTTTCGGTGTGACCGGGAGGTTACCATTGATAAACACAAACTCCTGCAGATCGTGATCAACCTTATGCGGAATGCGAAGCAGTCTTGCGTAGAAAGTGGTCGCGTGGAGAAATGGATTAAGGTGAAGACGCTTAACTCAGGACCGAATACGTTCAAGATTGCGGTGGAGGACAACGGGGTTGGCATCCCACCGGAGAACATCACTCGTATCTTCTCCCAGGGATTTACCACGCGTCAAAATGGGCATGGATTTGGACTGCATAGCGCCGCGAATGCTGCCCGGGAACTAGGTGGGCGAATTTCTGTTTCCAGCGAGGGCCAAAACCTGGGTGCGACTTTCACTATCGAACTGCCGGTGAAACCGAAATCCGATAATGATGGACTGAGTGTTCAAGAGTAGTTCCGTCGAGGGTAAACCGTCCTAACCGGTGACTTGGTTGTCGTCCTGATTTCCAAAACGCTCACCGAGCTTGCCTTCGCTATCGGTATCCAATCGTTTTCCTGACAAATCTGTTTGAGGCGTTTCGCATTCCATCCAATAAGCGTAGAACACGCTCAAAACCTGGCGCATCTTTTCGTAATCGCCGGGCTTCACAATG
Source organism: Limisphaerales bacterium (assembly GCA_046597605.1). Lineage (GTDB taxonomy): Bacteria > Verrucomicrobiota > Verrucomicrobiia > Limisphaerales > JACDHS01 > JACDHS01. The sequence continues at coordinate 8,578 of JBKJKE010000016.1, forward strand.
TAGGAGCCTGCCCCCAGCATGTAGGAGCGTTTGATGTCGTCCAAATCTCTGGAGGAGGTGAACACCAGGGTGGGAATGATTGCCCATTCCGGGGTGCTTTTTAAATGTTCCAGGACGCAGAAGCCATCGCCGTCTGGCATTTTTAAGTCGGTCATCACGAAAGAAGGATATGCGAAACGTGATCGATCCGAAAATTCGCCTTCTCCCTTGAGGTAAGCAATTGCTTCGTTCCCACTGCTGACCCAATTGATCGGGCAGGTCACACCGTTTTTGCGGAAGGCTCGCGTGATGAGCAATTGATCGTTCGGTTCATCGTCAACCGCAAGGATGGTAAATCTGATGTTTTTCATGAAGCTGCACTGAACCGGTGTGAAAGAGGAGAAATTGCTCTCCCTCCCTTCGGGTTCTAACGGTAGGGGCGAACACGGATGGTGTCCAGAATAGTTTGAGGTCTGGGCCGCCAAGCCGCCAATGGTAGCGGCTGGGCGCGCTTGACCGATTCTCGGTGGAGCGCGCCCAGCCGCTACCCTCGGCGGCTTCGCCGCCCTTAACTAAATGGCAGTGGGCCGGTGGCCAAGGTCCGCACCCCTCGTACGCAACAAGAATCCAGCAAGTTAGAACGCCGTCACACCCAGAAATGGAGGCAATCTGACGCGAGGATTCTCTCCAAACACATTTTTGGAGCGGTGTTACGGCCGTCACAGGGGTCAAACAACAGAAATGGAGGGGTGTTACCGCGGTAACAGGGGTCCAAACACAGAAATGGAGGGGTGTTACCGTGGTCACAGGGGTCCAAACACAGAATTGGGGGGGTGTGACGGCGGTGACAGGGGTCCAAAAACGTTTTTGGAGAGAATCCTCGCGTCAGATTGCCTCCATTTCGCGTGTTACCGACAATCTCCGACGCGGATTGCGCTCGTTCCAGGGAACGCCCAGATTCTTCCTCTCCGATCGCCTTCGTTCCCGGGTTTGGGGAGGTTTTACTCCTCCGATTACCTTCGTTCGGCGGATTGCCCATCTTTTTGGCCGGAGAACGGGAGCAAGGGGTGTGATGTTTTCCGGGTGAGACAGGCCAGTCGGTGGGGTTTTGTGTAGCCGTGCTCCTACTACCTCACCCGGAAAAAATCACACCCGTGGACGCGCGAGCAAATCTGATGACATTAGTGGGTTCCAGGTTTTACCGCGTCGTTGGGTCGTCGAACGAACCTTTGCCTGGTTGATACGCCAACGCCGCCTGGTCCGAGATTGCGAGACCACAGAAACCAGTGCAGAAGTTTGGATATATCTTGCTATGATACGCACTCAACTCCGCCGATTGGCGTAATTCCTCGGGAATTATGAATTTTCAGACAGGCTCTAAGGAATTATTGATCCGACGTTACGTTGTGTTTGATCCAAAATGTGTCCACAGATTTCATCAGCTCGATCAACTCAGGGACCGTGGGCGGTTTCAAAAGAAAAGAGTTTGCCCCCAATTGATACGCTTTCGCGACGTCCTTCAAATCATCGGAAGATGTTAGAATGACAAACGGGATGGTTCGATGGAGCGAGTCGTTTCTGACCCATTGCAGCAACTCAAGCCCCGTCATTTTAGGCATTTTAAGATCTGCGAGGACCAACGCAGGCATGGGATACTGCTCACGGTCGGCGAAGAGGCCTGTTCCCGTTAGATACTCCCTGGCTTCAAGGGCAGAGGCCAAGTGTATAAGCCGGTGTTTAAAGCCGCCCTCCTTCAAAGCGAAATGCATGATCTCAGCGTAAAAGGTGTCATCTTCGACATAGAGAATTACATCCCATTGCAGCACGAGAGAACGAGACATCAGGGCCAGATGATGCACAAGCACTTATCTTGGGAAATGTTTGTTTTTCGCCAAATGACAGGACCCTTCCAGAAATTGCCGTTCACCGGTATCCAATTCGTGTTCATTGGTCTCCAGTTGTGGTTGAGATTCCCTCGTTTCTCATTTAAAACCTGAGAAGCCCCATTTCCTGGTTCTAGATTTCAATCTGGATACGACTGGCTCCGTCGGCCGGATCCGGATTAGGGTCAGACCACATCCTTATTTTGTAAGCAGAACTTCGCAGGCACGCGCTTAAGCCCCGGGAGTTTGTTTTAACCGTCGATGAGGACTGAAGTTGTAGAAAAATTCGTGTCAAAACTCCCGCGTTAATGTTTACATCGGAAAAGCCCCATTTTGCTGGTTGTTCTATAAACAAGCACCTGTAACGCGCGTTATAGCTCCATTGCAAGAACGGTTTGAATGGGAACTACCGGGGAAGTCTGTGCCAACGGGAAGGGGAGGAGACGAAGACTTTTGTAGAGATTGGATTTGCCCGAACCGTTGACGCCTTTGATGACGTTTAATCTGCCGAGAGGATTTACGATGTTGACGAGATTGGGACCGCCTATCATGAAGCTTGTTTCTGACGCATCGACTGAAAGAACATCAACAAGGTTTCAATATTGTTTTGGGTCGCGGGTTTCAAGAAGTGGCAGTTGAAAATTGCCGCCTTTCCAAAACGCTCAATTGTCTTCGCAGGAGCGGCACGCTGACTGTCCCCGGATAAGGTCGCAACGAAAAGCGGCAGGTCTATGGGATTTGACTTTATCCAGTCCAGAACCTCGGCTCCCGACTTTCCAGGTAGCTTTGAATCAAGCAAAACGATGGTTGGGAATGGATAACGCTCGCGATCAGAAAATGGGCCTTTGCCTTGAATATAGGAAATCGCTTCGTCCCCATCGCCTACGATTTCCAGACGATAGGGCTTGCTCAACGTTGCGAATACTCGCTGAAAGAGGAACGCGTCGTTTTCGTCATCTTCTACCAATAAAAAAACATCTTCGGTCATTGATTCGCCAGTTTCGTTATCAGGATCGGGTATACGTAAAGGACTTCCCCAAGACTACGAAAAGTGATTTCTATTGAATCGGCGCGACTGTGTCAACCGAGTCCCGGCACAAGTTTTTGATTCAACCCTTCAATTAGATCAAATTTGTTATTTCTATTGCGACTCGCTCGGATAAGCCAGATAAGCCGGGCACTGCATCGGAAAGGTGTTTGGAGTTCGACCAGAGGGGTCAACAACTCATCCCCCGAAATAGTGGTTTATGGCTAAAAGGAAAAACTGCCCGCCTGAAAGCGGTAGGTTGATTGTAATGTTCGCGGCCAGCTGTCTGCACCCCATACGGTACTTCGTTCCAAGGTTGTGACGAAGAGTTCATTGTTCCGGATGGCGAACGCCGGATAGATCATCTGGCTTTGCAACGGATTGGTTTGCGAAATCAGGGTGCGTAGCGACCATTGAGAACCTGTCAGCAAAGCATGACGGAGTTGACCCGCATATTCGTTTTGACCTGAACTGGGGAAATGTTGAGAGGCATGCTCAGAAAACAGGATGTGGGCACGCCCCACGGAGTCGAAGCGCAAATAGGGAGCAAAGCCGATTCCGCGCTCGCCATCGCCGGCAATGTAAGTCGGCCGGCCAGCCACCTCTTGAGAAGTCCAATTGCCCGCCGCATCGCGTTTAAAGTATTGCAGTTTTGACCATTGAGAAGAACCAGTGGCGGCGCGTTCATTGTACCACGCAGCGACCGCGGGCTGTCCATCTGGTGCGATGGCAATACCGGTTCCGGTTCCGGCATCGCCAGACGCATCGGCAACGGTCGAAAGCACACGTGTTTGCCACGAACCCGATTCATTGGAGGCGAAAGCAAGGGCGCTGTCCGGACGCAGATAACCGTCAGGCTGCGGTAATTTAAACTCGGGAGTAAAGACGATGTAGGCGTGATTGTTCCCATTCACGGCCAGGGCAAAAAAGCGGGGCGCCCACGATTGCTGAAGAAAACCTCGAGGATTGCCGGCGACCGCACCTGCCGTGGACCACTGCCACGATCCGGTTTTGTTGGAAGCGTAAGTAATCTGACGGGTATCCGCTGAAATAAAAGCCATGTGCAGGGAATTATTTGCGCCGCCACAGGCGCTAAAGAGGCTGATGTTGCCCCCTGCTTGAGCCGTAGAGATTTGTTCAGCGCTCGACCAAACGCCGCCCGAACTGCGCACATGATGCCACACCACGCCGGAGGCCACGCGCAGGACATGGGGCGCCGAAGCGGAATCGTAGATCAATGCAGAGTGGGGTTGGAACCGGTGCTCATCGTAACTACGAGTCTGAAATGTCGCGCCACCGGAAGTAATCAGCTGCTCGGACCAGGCACCTGCAACGGTACGTTCGCGCAGGATTAACTGTTGACCCCGCCAAACAATGAAACCCAGGCGACCATCAGGAGCAAATTGAACTGTGTTAAATCCTTCGCCTGCCTGGAATACGGCGTTGGGAGATTGGGCGAGATCTGGCAGTGTTTGGTTTCCACCTGAAATGATCGTGACGGCGCGATAAAAACGGTGGGCCAAACTGGTTCCAGCTGTGTCAGTGAATGTGATGACGGTGCCGCCGGTAGTATTGGTGAAGACTGGTTGCCAGGTTTTTAGGTCGGGCGAAGCCTCTATTACAGCTGGCAGTCCGGATGGATTGGGGACTCGGGCCAGGAAAGGAGCGGCTATGACGGCTGGACTACTAGCCAAAGCAGCAAGAAGGACTATTTGAAGAAAAAAACGAGAGATGGGCAAATTTTTATAATTCATTCGTATGAGTAAAAGCCGGGGACGAATGTCCTGAAATCCGACTACGCTTCCTTGTTGAGCCACTAACCTTCCCCACGATCATCCCCAGGTCAATGGTTGGAGGCTCGTTTTTTGTATTTGTTGGCAGACGCCACAACGGGGCCTTTTTCGGCAACGACCCACATCCACATTGTCCAGTCTGCAGTGGTCAGGGTGTCAGGACAACTCCCCCCAATACATTTCATACAGGGCCGGATACCTTCCTAAGTAAACAGAGTAGACAAAAATATTGACTTGGGATGTGCAGCACTGTAATCCCGACAGGCTTAAATACTGTTCTATTCCTTAAATACATATGATTAACCTGTCTTTGCGTTCTCTATCGGTGTTTGCCGTGGGAATGCTGGGCCTCACGGCTGCCTCCAATGCCGTTCTTCCTTCTCCCATCGAAAGTTTCACGGTTAGTAAAGGGGTCTGGTATAAACAATACAGTCCCGCTGCGCCGGTCCTTATCACCAAGCCCTACCATTTCTATTCAGCAGTGGAACTTAACGTGGAAGATGTCGTTACGAACGTCACGTTAAAGCTCCCAAGTGGACAAGTGCGGAAATTGTCGGATCGCGGGGAATTTTTTCATTATCAGAAATTTACGGCAACCAAACCGTTGCAGGATGGCGAATTTGCGGTCGGACGCTACGGTTTCACGATTGATGGCACTGATGGGAGGAAAGTTCCTTTTCTGACACTTGCGGCGGATGCGTATCCTTCGGTTCCAAGAATCGCCAATTGGACTGATATGCAGGTGGTCGAAGGCGGTCTGCCAGCAACACTGAACTGGTCAGCGTTCGCGGGTGGAAGCACGAATGACTTCATCTCTGTGGAAATCTCCGATTCGACCGATTCGCGCGTTGTTTTCAACACGCCCGGACTCCTGGAGGACGGCAGGCTGACTGGAAAAGATACTCAACTCATCATTCCAGCCGGAACGCTGGATCCGAATACCAACTACCTCGCGCGCCTTCTTTTCGTAAAGAAGACCGGGATCAACACGACCGCGATTCCAGGAGCTGTAGGTGTAGCCGGGTACTATCGTGAAACAGAGTTCCCGATTAAGACCCAGGTCGCGGCTCCGGACGAGGGACGTTATGAGTTCGCCGCCAGTGCCGTGTCCGTGAATGAAACCAACAACCTGGTAAATATCCTGGTCACACGCAGTGGCGGAACAGGCTCAGGGAGTGTTGTGGTTAGCACCGCCAATGGCACTGCATCGAGCATCGACGACTACAGCGCTAGAAATATTACGCTCCAATTTGATCCCGGTATCGAGGTTTCTCAAATTTCGATTCCTGTCTTTGACGATTTCCGTCGTGAAGGGAATGAAACGGTCCTCCTGGCACTTTCATCGCCAGCGGACGGCGCCATCCTCGGCGCTCGCAGCAATGCAGTGCTCACAATCGTCGATAATGAGGTAGCTGCCGCTGGCATCATTCAATTCAAACTGGCACGCTCTTCGATTTCAGAAACGTCGGCAGTAGCCAAATTGACTGTGACACGCACAGGTGGATCGGTGGGTACCGTGTCCGCTCGTTACACCGCGTCGGGAAATACGGCTGCTGAAGGAGAAGATTTCACCGTGGTTAGCGGGACTGTCACATTCGGCCCGGGCCAAACCAACAAATTGGTGGCTGTTCCGATCCAGAATGACACAATTGATGAATCTAACGAGACCTTCGAAGTCCATTTGAGTGCTCTGACGGGTGGTGCTTCTCGTGGATCTATTGACGAGCAGACAGTGACAATTCTGGACAATGATATCGCTGGAACGGTTGCTTTTCGTTCCGCGAGCTTCTCTGTCAACGAGAACGCTAGCAATGCAGTGGTCCAGGTAAGTCGCACCGGTGGCAAAGCCAGCGGAGTTTCTGTTGATTACACCACTGCTGCCGGAACGGCAACCGGAGATGATGCAGTTGCTGTGAGTGGCACGATTGCCTTTGGCGCTGGCGAAACCAACAAAACCTTCCTCGTGCCAATTCTTCAAGACTTGCTCGCCGAAGGGAACGAAGCGTTTACCGTGCATCTGAGTAATGTCACCGGTGGTGGAAGACTCGGAATTCTCTCCAACGCCACGGTGAATCTAGTGGATGATGAGTCGAGCATCTCCCTCTCGAGCGCTGCCTATTCACGCTCTGAAAGCAACAGCTCGGTTTCCATCGTGCTGGTTCGTTCAGGTTCGTTGACCACCCCTGTCTCTGTCAGCCTTGCAACGATCGAAGGCACCGCCCTGGAGCGTAGTGACTTCGTGGGAACCAATGTCGTTGTAAACTTCCCGGCTAACACGGCGTCCAAAACGATTTTGATCCCGATCGTAAAAGACTTCGTTGTGGAGCCGAACGAAGATTTCATTGTCAGCATTTCGAACCCGCAGGGTGGAACCCAATTGGGCACCACGACAAGTGCGTCGGTAACTCTAGTGAACGACGATTTCCCAGGGACCGTCGCATTCAGTGCCACGAGCTATACGATTGCAGAGGGTGGTGTGGGATCGGTCATCGTAAGACGTACTGGTGGTTTAGCAGAAGGTGTGACGGTCCAGTTCGCGACCACTACTGGAACGGCAGTTGCAGGGACAGATTACACATCGGTGGCTTCCACGCTCACTTTCGCAGGTGGAGAAGCCTCCAAGACCGTCAAGATCACCACCAAGATCGACGTCACTCCTGAAAGCACAGAGACCGTGGGCCTGCTATTGAGCAACGTCACCGGTGGCGCTGTCCTGGGAACTGTTACGACTTCTTTACTGAAGATTAGCAATAAGCCGGATCCGAATGCGATTCCTGCTGCTGGACCAACTTTCTTCAAAGCGACGATCACCGGGATCGGACATTCTTTGTCGAAGTCACTCGATGTGACGCACAATCCAGTCGCTCAGGAAACTGTCACCGCGGGTTATGTGAAACGGATTTCAGCCGTGCAGGGCCTGACCGGTTCGAAGACAACCAGCACCACGTCATTCCCTCCCCAGGTCACATTCCAAGTGCTGCAGATGCCATTCATGGTCGCCAGCGGTCCAACGATTGTGCAGGTTGGTGGCTCTAGTTCATCGGGTGGTGCCGTGTGGACATTTACCTCGTTCGGTGGCGAGAGTCATACCTATGGAACAGGTGATGCACTTGCTTCCGGCACGGTGACGCTCGATGTGGTGAATCCAGCCGCCAAGATTTTAGCAGGTCGTTTTAACTTCATCGCTGTGCAAGATGATGGAAACAAGAAAGTCCGGATCCAAGGCAGCTTCCGAGTGAACAACGTCTCGGTTTCAAACTAACGTTAACCTCAGCAACGCAGAGCGCCCGGAACGTAAGTTTCGGGCGCTTTTTTCTGTACGCGGAAGAACCTGCTGTTCAAGGTATCGCCGCGTTATTTGTATGAATTTCAATCCGGAATCCACCTATCGGCCCTTCGAGACGTTAATATGTTCAGTCTTTTCGTTAGAAACCTTGAATTATCCCTTGTCAACGGGAGGAACGCTGTTAGTTTTTGCAGCCTTTTATGAGAGCAGATATTCATCCTAACTATCAGGACGCGGAAATCCGTTGTGCTTGCGGCAACATCATCAAGACTCGTTCCGTCAAGAAGACGACGATCATTGGTATTTGCAACAACTGCCATCCTTTCTACACCGGTCAGCAAAAATTCGTCGATACCGCAGGTCGCGTCGACAAATTCCAACAGCGCCTCGCCAAGACAGCTGCCGCCCAGGCTGCTGCTGCCGATGCCGCTACCAAGAAAAAGAAGAAGTAGTTTTTCGAACATTACCGCCCGTTGAAGCTTTTGCTTTCGCGGGCGGTTTTGTTTTTATCAATAAGCTCCAAAGAGCCTGTCGCTTACAGTTGAAACCCCAGTTTCCCAAATGGATCTAGGCCCGCACATTACCAGTTTCGTCAAACGCTTTGCTGAAACCGAAGCCGCCTTAAACGCGCCGAATGTTTTCGACAACCCGCAACGCGCCCAGGAGCTTGCGCGGGAATACTCGCGCCTCCGGGATCTGGTGGCGTGTGGAAATGTTTATCTCAAAACCACCGAAGAACTGGCTGAGAACAAGAGACTGCTCGAAACCGAAGCGGTCGAATCTGAGATGTATGTAATGCTCAAGGAAGACGTGCTCAGGTTGGAAGCAGAGGAGAAGCGTCTCGCACAGCAGTTGTACAAAGGAATTGTTCCTCCTGATCCGAGTGATTCGCGGAATACAATTTTTGAAATTCGCGCCGGCGCCGGTGGACAGGAATCTGCGCTTTTCTCAGCTGACTTATATCGGATGTACACCCGCTACTGTGAAGCCCAGGGATGGCGCGTGGAATCAATGGAGAGCAGCCCATCTGACCTTGGTGGCTTCAAGGAAATCATCTTCGCAGTCACGGGTACGGATGTTTATAAGCGCTTGAAATATGAGAGCGGCGTCCACCGCGTTCAACGTGTTCCGGCGACAGAGGCTTCAGGACGTATCCATACCAGCACTTGTACGGTGGCGGTATTGCCGGAAGCGGAGGAAGTGGATGTGGAGATCAAAACAGACGACCTGGTGATTAGTGTCTGCCGGGCGGGCGGACACGGAGGGCAGGGGGTTAATACGACTGATTCTGCGGTGCGCATTTTCCATAAGCCTTCCGGGATCGAAGTGCGCTGTCAGGATGAGCGTTCACAGATCAAGAACAAGGCATCAGCGATGAAGGTGCTTCGGTCTCGCCTGCTGGAGCGTAAGATCAGTGAGGAGAACGCGAAGTATGCCGCACACCGTAAATCACAGATCGGAAGCGGCGAACGCAGCGAACGCATTCGCACCTACAATTTCCCGCAGAACCGGGTAACAGATCATCGCATTGAGTTGACTCTCTACAGTTTGAGCCAGTTTCTCGAAGGGGACATTGATAGCTTGATCGAACCTCTTACGGAAAATGAGTTTCAAGAAAAGTTGGCGGCTGTCACCTTGTCGTGATGAATCATCCGCTGACCGCGGATTAACCCTCTCGGAAGCTTACGCGCTCAACTTCTTCTCCAGCATTTCCCCAATTAAGTTGGGATTCGCTTTGCCTTTGCTCAGCTTCATCACCTGACCTTTGAGGAAGTTTAAAGCGGCCACTTTCCCTGCTTTGAAATCCGCCACAGAATTCGGATTCGCGGCAATCGCGTCATCACAAAACCTCTCGATCGCACCAGTATCGCTCACCTGGGCGAGACCCTTTTTCTGAACGATTGTGTCAGGAGCTTCTCCGGTTTCAAACATTTCGCCAAATACGTCCTGAGCGATTTTTGAGCTGATCTTGCCGCTCTCGATCAGATTCACGAGTTCCAGAATCCCCTCTGGCTTGAACTTTACCTCAGCGAGGGTAAACGTCTGCTGGTCTTCGGGCTCAATACCCATAGCCGATTGCTCGTCAGCTAACTTTTCATTGGATTCCGTCATCTTTGCCCGGAGGTTGTTAATCAGCCAGTTGGCAATCGATTTCGGATTCTTCGATTGTTTTGCCAGTTTTTCAAAATACTCAGCCAACGGACGATCGGAGACAAACGCCTGGGCATCGCCAGCGGGGAGTTGGTAGTCCGTGATGAATCGTTGTTTGCGAGTGAGCGGCAATTCCACAACGCGTCTCGCGACCTCTGCCAACCATGATTCAGTTGGCTCGAAAGGCATGAGATCCGGCTCAGGAAAGTAGCGATAGTCGTGTGCCATTTCCTTGCTCCGCATCACTTCGGTCATGCCGGTGACATCGTCCCATCGACGAGTTTCCTGAAACAGCTTCCCCCCGCTTTTAAGCGTTTCGATCTGGCGAGGAATCTCATAGTCCAGCGCCCGGCGGACGCCACTGAAACTATTCATGTTCTTAATCTCGATCTTCCGCCCAAGTTCCTTCTGGCCCACTGGACGCACGCTCACATTGACGTCGCAGCGAACCATTCCCTTTTCCATGTCGCAATCGCTGATTCCCCCGTATCTCAAGACAGCTAGAAGAGAAGTCAGGTATTCGTATGCCTGATCGGAACTGGTCAGGTCGGGTTCAGAAACGATTTCCAACAAAGGGACTCCTGCCCGGTTGAAATCGACGCCACTGAATCGATCGAAATGGAAGTTCTTGCCGACATCTTCCTCGAGATGCGCACGGGTGATCCGCACCCGGGAGATGCCTCCTTGAAATTCAAATTCCACATAGCCGTTAGCGGTGGAAGGCTTGTCGTATTGGGTAATCTGGTAGTTTTTAGCGACGTCCGGGTAAAAATAGTTTTTACGGTCAAACTTCGCGTGCCTCGGAACGGAACAATTCAACAGGTAACCGGTTAGCACCGTTAGCTTCAGGGCTTCTTCATTAGCGACCGGAAGAACGCCCGGCAGTCCCAGGCACACTGGGCAGACATTTGTGTTCGGTGGGGCACCGAAGCCGTTGGCGCAACCGCACCACATTTTCGACCTGGTCTTAAGTTGGACGTGGGTTTCTAGCCCGATGACCGCTTCGTATTCCATAGCGTGCGGGAATTAAGCACACGGTTTGGGGAACCCGCAAGCTGCAAGGGCAGTAAACGGTCAAATCGATCAACCGTCTAAAACTGGACGCTGCGCTCCGGGGGCTTCAAGCTTGGGAGTCGAAAGACCTTTATACGCACCCGCAGCCATCAGACTGAACGCCAAGTGAGTGAGGAAAACTGCGAATTCACTGCGGTTCGGTACACTCGGTAGGATGAAATGAACCCCACCATAATTTAGGACATACAGTCCGATGCCGATAAAACCACCCAGAATAACTGCTTTCATTGTCCGAAAGCGGTAAACAATCGCAGCGATCACAAAAGTATATGCCAGGGACATGAATATCTGGACGATTCCTGTGATGAACATGGCCCACGTTGTGTCCTCCGGAAATAGGGGCCGTCCCATTGCTTCTGTCGGTAGTCCAATTGAATTCCAGGGAATACCGCGGGGAAGGAATAAAAATAGAAGCCCCAGGGCGAATCCGGCGTACAAGGCAGCTTTTGGGTTTAGATGATGTTTTGCACGAATGTCAGGCTCATATTCCATCATAACTTTTGCTCCTTATTTCCAATGTAGGTTGCAGTGTAATTTCCTCAATGCGTGTAATGCCTGATTGAGGGAGTGTCTGAATTTACGCCCTCATGAATAACCCTAAAACGCGACCTTGTTGTAAGGCTCTGTCCCTAACATCGGAACGGGGAAGGGCCAATTGTTCGCGCTTTGGGTTTCTCTATGCTGAAAGTCATGGATTGGTGTAGATCAGTTAAAATTTGGTGCGTAATAGCCTGGGCCTGCTTTACGGCCAGTTCCCAGCATGCGCACGCTCAGACAACCCGCGATTACGCAATTGAGGTCAGTGCATCTGTCATAGAGTCCCCGCCACGCATCACTCTCCAATGGGTGTTTAATGCGGATCCACAACCGATTCAAATTTCCCGCAAGCTCAAGAACGAGACGAGTTGGACCTCCTTGACCACCGTTTCAGCTTCCACGACCAGCTATGTTGATAACAATGTGACGGTAGGCACTCTCTACGAATATGGCTTCACCAAATATGCCGACCTCTCTTATGTTCCTGCTGGCTACATCTGTGCTGGAATCAAAGCGCCCCTCGTTGACGCGCGAGGCAAGTGTTTGTTGATCGTTGAAAACACCTACGCCGCCGATCTCAGCTCCGAATTAGCGCGATTACAGCAGGATCTCGTAGGCGATGGCTGGATTGTGTTTCGGCGGGATGTTTCGCGGAACGACTCTCCCTCTGCGGTTCGATATCAAATCCAGTTGGAAAGAAACGCCAATCCTGACCTGCGTAGCGTCTTTCTCGTTGGACGAGTCCCCGTCCCTTACTCCGGCGACTACAATGCCGATGACCACCCGGATCATACTGGAGCGTGGGCCGCTGACACCTATTACGCGGATATTGATGGAAATTGGACGGATTCCACCGTGAACGATCGACAAGCGACACGGGTAGCCAACCGCAATAGCCCTGGCGATGGCAAATATGACCAAAGCGTAATTCCTTCAAACGTCGACCTTGAAGTCGGACGGGTAGACCTTGCCAACATGCCTGCTTTCCTACCTAAAACGGAGAAGGACTTACTGCGCCAATATCTGAATAAGAATCACAACTTCCGGCATGCGCTTTTTTCTCTGTCGCGGCGTGCCATCTTGTTTGACGGGTTTGGAGAAAGCGGAGGCGAAGCATACGCAGCCTCTGGATGGCGCAATTTCTCCACGTTTTTCGGAGCCGGGAACACTACCGCGGTAGGAGATTTTCAATTCTTCCCCATAGTCTCATCACAAGGTTATCTCTGGAGCTCGGTAAGTGGCGGAGGTGGAGACGATTATCAAAGCTGTTATTTCGTTGGGAACACGAGTGATTTTGCAGGCAATGATATTCAGACGGTTTTCACCATGGTGTTCGGAAGTTTTTTCGGAGATTGGGATTTTACCGATGACTTTTTGAGAGCACCACTTTGCACCACCAGTTACACTCTGACGTCGGCGTGGGCCGGAAGACCCCACTGGTTCTTCCATCATATGGCACTGGGAGAAACAATTGGCTACAGCACCAGGTTGAGTCAAAATAACAGCGGGCTTTATCGCCCGGCCCAATTCAGCCGCGAGGTTCATGTCGCCTTGATGGGTGATCCAACACTCCGGATGCATGTCGTCCGCCCCGTGCCAAACCTGACCGCCACCACAAATGCCGGCAGCGCTACGTTAAACTGGACAGCGTCGACGGATTCGAATTTGGCAGGGTACCACGTCTATAGATGTGCGAGTGCTAACGGTCCGTTTGTTCGCATCACCGGCAGTTCGGTGATATCCAGTTTGAGCTACGTCGATGCTCCGGGCACTGGCAATTACACTTATATGGTGCGTGCAATCAAACTGGAGAGCTCCGGGAGCGGAACCTACTACAATGCGAGCCAAGGCAGGTTCCTGAACGTGTCTATTCCTGCTTCGGCCCCTAATTCGCCAGTTAACCTTTCGAATTTCAGGTTGGTATCCAATCAGATCGCCTTCCGGTGTGTTGGTCAAGTTGGACAGAAATTTTGTATTGAACGCTCCACTAATTTCACCCAATGGACCCCAATTGTAACGAACACGCTCGCGAGCACGAATTACGAATTTTCGGAAGTCCGTCAGAACCCCGGATTCCGATTCTATCGGACAAAAAACTTGCCGTAGGGATGTTGGAAAATGGACGGTTTTCACGTCGCTGTGTCACTGTCCTATGGGGGGGCTGAAATGCCCTTTGCCGCCCGATCAAGCAAGTAACTGTGGCGAGTAATTTGCGAATGAAATGGCTGTTCTCACAGTTTTGAATGGATGACCTGCATTTCTTGGAAGTACCAAAAAAACAACTCGTAACTGCGTTTTCGAACTCCCGGAGCGAGTCCTGACAATAACCGTTGGCTTTTAGTCATGCACGTCAGCAATTCTCATTTTGACTTTCGCTGAGGAGGCTATGCGTGGGGAGGTGAAGGCTCGGACTCGTGGATGAAGGTTGAGTTGACCTTTTCGTAACGTTTGTCACACAATTGTAAC
>JBKJKE010000110.1:0-27095 GCA_046597605.1 Limisphaerales bacterium
TGAACACTGAACACTGAACACTGAACACTGAACACTGAACACTGAACACTGAACACTGAACACTGAACACTGAACACTGAACACTTTCCCCACCTCTAGTCTTGACGTAAGGTTCGGGTTGCCAGCTATTCTTCCCTCACTGCGCGCGTAGCTCAACTGGATAGAGTGTCGGCCTCCGAAGCCGAAGGTTGCGGGTTCGACTCCCGCCGCGCGCACCACTCCTGAAGTGGGATTGGACGGTGGGCACAACGGTTCTTTTTAACAGTGCTCGAATGTAATTTTTCATGAAAGTAATTCCTTGGATACTGGTAGTTGTTTTAGCGGGAGGCTGTTTTTTCCTCTTCTCACAGAATAACAGCAAGGACACTCTGATTGCTGAGCTCAGGCAGAAGCTTGATGAAAATGGAAAAGGTTCAGAGGTCGCGAGCGACGGCAGCCTTTCCCCTGACGAGATCGAACGTCTGCGGCAGGAAGCCGCGGAAGTCTACAAGCTTCGTGGGGAAGTGGTGCAGTTGCGCCGCGATAATCAAAAGATGGCCCTGCAGTTGAAGCAACTCGCAGTGGATGATCCTTCCTTGCAAGGAATCGGAGGAGGCACCAACGACCCATTCTTTGAAGAGTTTCCACCGCTCACTCCGGAAGAGGAAGCCCAGCAGGAACTGGATCTGAAACATGCCATCGCGTGTGTGGAAAGTCTGAAGATTCTGGAAGATGCCAAGACCAAGTGGGCTACTACGAATAACAAGAGCGGCGGTGATGCTGCCCCAATGAATGAAGTGATGCCCTTCGTTCCCGACCAGACAATGCCGGTTTGCCCCAGCGGAGGCACGTATGTGTTCAATGAAGTGGGCGTACCCGCCAGTTGCAGTGTGGAAGGACATTCTCTCCTGCCTTAGTCGGGAAATACTTGTTGCAACACGAAGTTCCTTTGTTATATTCCGCCTTCATTTTCAAGGGAAGATACCCAAGAGTAATTTAAAGATATGCCGAATACAAAATCTGCTGAACGTCGCGTGCGGAGCAATGTGCGCAAGCAGGCTCGCAATAAGAGCGTAAAGAATCGTCTCCAAACACTGGAAAAGAAATTTTCTGCAGCAACAACCGCTGGAAAGAAGGATGAAGCCGCTGCCGCATTGAAGGACATCGTCTCTGCATTCGATAAAGCTGCCAAAGTGGGCGTTGTTCCCAGAGGTACTGCCGATCGCAAGAAGTCGCGTTTGGCTCTTCAGCTCAATCGCGTTGGCGCGGCTGCTGCTCCTCCTGCCAAAGCTTAAGTTCCCTTGGAATTTGCAGGCGTTTCGATCGGTTCACCCGGTTGAAACGCCTGTTTTGTTTGGTAGCAACGGTGCGACCAAACTCCAGATTGCTTCCCAAACTGCCTGCTTGGTTTTTGTCGCATCGATGACTCGGATGCGCTCTGGTTCAGAGGCTGCAATCGCGGCATAGCCTTGTTCCACGCGTTCGAAAAAACTTCGATCCGCTTCTTCCATTCGATCCCTGAGTTTTTGATCAAAGGGAAGGGGAGTTGCGCTTCCCTGGCGCCTGGGCACTTCCAAAAGACGCGCTTGTCGCAGTTCTCTTCTTCTCTCGCTGACCTGCACCGGGACGTTTAGCAACAAGGTAAGGGCTGGTTTAGTTTCGCCGACGGCGAAATCGATGATTTTCTGCACGTGGGCAAGATCAAGCTGGCGTCCGTAGCCCTGGTAGGCTGTCGTGGAATCGTAAAAACGATCG
The DNA here is from genome assembly GCA_046597605.1 of Limisphaerales bacterium. GTDB lineage: Bacteria > Verrucomicrobiota > Verrucomicrobiia > Limisphaerales > JACDHS01 > JACDHS01. The sequence goes on from JBKJKE010000110.1 coordinate 1,735, forward strand.
CAGAGGACAATCTCACCCTGAAGCAGAGCGGGGCGGATAATCTCCCGGACCAGTTGGGCGCGACTTGCGTTCATCAACAGAAGCTCGGCTTCCGAAGTCATGGCGTGGTTCGCCTCGCTGTGTTTGAGGGTATGACGAATTTCTTCGCCGATGGGCGTGCCGCCCGGTTCCCGGAGAGTTTTAACGGAATATCCCAGCGTCCCCAGATGCCTGGCCAAACGCGCTATCTGGGTGGATTTCCCGCTGCCTTCTGTTCCTTCGAAGGTGATGAAAACGCCGGACTTCAATTGGTCTTCTTGACGTTCTCGGGATTGAACGGGAATGCTTTCAATGCGTATTCCACCAGCGAATCAATTTCCGGATCGGTGAGAGGACCACCATGAACTTTGGCAAAGCCGGGCATCAAGCTGCCTTCTTTACCATCGGAAATCATCTTCTTCCAATAAGCTTTGTCGGTCACCGCAGTGAGCTTGTGCAAGTCGGGAACAATCTCCGCACGATGCCCACCTTCCGGGGCGTGGCAAATATTACAACCTGCCACAAACAACTGTTCGCCGGTTTTGCCTTTCAAAGGTTCGACATGGCAACTGGCGCAATCTGTCTTGAAAACGGCCTGACGATCTCTCGCCGCAATCGCCATATTCGCCTTACGACGGTCTCCGTCCGTATCTACGGGGATTTCTACCATCATAGTCAGGGATTGAGCGACGCCACCGGTAGAATGGACGGTCAAGAGTTTGACCTGGGTGCCGGTTTTGCCCATTAGATTCATCGTGGCTTTGACTTCACCGCTGGCGCCTGGTGCTAGACTCCGGATTTGTGAAAAATCCGCAACCGTGCATCCACAGGAGGGCTTCACATCCGATATAAGGACTTGGACCTTGGAGTTGTTCGTGACCGTGAAGGCAAAATGAGCATTGGTCTCGCCGATCTTTGCTTTGTAGGTCTTTTCCATTGCATCCCAGACCAATGGATGAGGACGGGACGGTGTTGCCACTGGAGGCTCAGGAGTGACGGTGACTGTCGGCGCGAGTGGACTTATCTGATTAGTGGCGGCAAATAAGTTTGCGGAGATGCCTACCAGGCAAAGGAATGGGAGAATGATCTTCAGTGTTCTCATAGGTCTTTGGCGGCGTGTATTAAAATTCATTTCTGTAGGAAATTCAACTCAAAGACGTTTCAATTTTGGACCTTTGGCAGTATCCTCGATCGTCCACCCTTTGGCCTTCAATTCGTCCCGGATGGCGTCGGCTCGTTTAAAATCTTTGGCTTTCCGGGCCGCCAGGCGTTCTTCCAGGAGGGAAAGCATCTCGGTTGGAGCTTCCGCCTCTGCCACGGCAGCAAGCCCAAACACGCTGTTCATCTTTTCCCAGGTGGCCAACGCAGTCGCGGCGACTTCCGGATGGGTGCCCCCGTTCAGTAGACGATTATTCTCCCGCACCCATTCGAATACCACGCCCCACGCTCCGGATACATTGAGGTCATCGTCCAGGGCTTCGGAAAATTTTGCCAGAACCGTCGGATCCGCATCGGCAATGGTTGTTCCAGCTGTATCACGCAGTTTGGCCAGGCACTCGTCAATGCGGCTCAAAGCGGAACGAGCGCCCTGTAATCCTTCCAGAGTGAAATTGAATTGTTCACGGTAATGGGCCGTGAGCATCAGGTAACGTATTTCGCGGCCAGAAAAGCCTTTTTCCAGGAGATCGCGCAAGGTGAAGAAGTTGCCGAGCGATTTGCTCATCTTCTTCGACTCCACCAGCAGATGCGCGCCGTGCATCCAATACTTTACGAAACGTTCCCCCTCTTTATGCACTCCGGCACCTTCGCTCTGGGCAATCTCATCTTCATGATGCGGGAAGATCAGGTCTTCGCCGCCAAGATGGAGATCAAAACTGTTACCGAGCGCCTTCATGCTCATGGCGCTGCACTCGATATGCCATCCCGGGCGACCTTCGCCCCAGGGACTTGGCCAAAACACCGCGCCATCGTCCGGAACGCGTGCTTTCCAGAGTGCAAAATCAGCGAGTGACTCTTTTTCGTATTCATCGCTGCTCACTCTTTCGCCCGTACGCATTTCATCGAAGTTCAGTTTTACGAGTTGCCCATACTGGCAGCCGCAACCCTGGTATTTCTCGATGGAGAAGTACACTGATCCGTCCGCTGCTTTGTAGGCCACACCGCGAGCGACCAGCTTCTCGATAAGAGCAATGATCTCGGGAATGTGTTCTGTGGCACGTGGAGTCTGATGTGGGCGCAGGCAATTTAGCGTAGTCAGATCCTGAAAAAAGGCGGCTTCGAACTTTCCGGTGTATTCGGCGAGGGTTGTCTGGTGTTCCCGGACGCGTTTGATGATCTTGTCCTCAACGTCCGTGATATTCATCACGTGACGAACCGTCATTCCTTTGAAATCAAAATAACGCCGCACAAGGTCGGCAAAGATGAAGGTGCGGAAATTTCCGATGTGCGCAAAATCGTGAATGGTCGGCCCGCAGCAATACATGCCTACGTATTTGCCCGCCGGATCCAGCGGAATGAACGGTTCTAGTTTCCGTGAGAGCGTATTCAGTATTTGCAGAGCCATGCGATGAAATCATTCTCCAACGATCTCCGTCGGAATCGGATTGGAAGTTAAACCGGAGAGCCTGAAAGAAAAGTGTAAAGTCGGAACCCTGACAGTCTCAGGACGGCCCGGAATGCAAAACAACGGGGGACTGAGAGTCTCAGGACGGTGTGAGAGACAGATTTATAGCGTGCTCATCGAAAGCAGCATTGAAAAGCAGACCAGTTCTGTCAGGGTCCCCCCAAGGTCTCAAGGGTCAATTATGTTTTCCATTCGCTATTTCGCAATCTGGCTAGGTGTAGCAGTTCTCCTGAACACTCCTCAGCAAGAGTTATCAGCCCAACCTTCACCGAGTATAATTCAACAACCAACGAACCAGGTTCGGGTGGTAGGCACCAGCGCCAGGTTCTCCGTTACCGCGACCGGGCAGTCCTTAGCCTACTATTGGTTGTTCAATGGAAATTACCTGAGCGATGGAGGTCAAATCAGCGGCGTGAATACTGCATCACTGTTGTTCTCCGGCACTACTGGCGCGAACGCTGGAAACTATCAGGTTATTGTCTCCAATAAACACGGAGTAGTCACGAGTGAAACGGCCAGCTTGACCCTCCTGTTTCCTCCAATCGTTACCGAACAACCCTCTGCTCAATCTGTAATTTTGGGCAGCAATCTAACTCTCACCGCGACCTCCACCGGCACTGCGCCGCTTACTTTCCAATGGCGTAAGAACGGGACGAACCTGGTCAACGACTTGCGAATCAGCGGTGCGGACAGCAATAGCATTAACATTTCTGCGGTGACCGTGGCAGATGCCGGTCTTTATTCAGTGAATGTCAGCAACGTCGCTGGCCAAACCAACAGTGAAACGGCCGCAATCACTATATTAGTTCCACCATCCATCACCCAGCAACCCGTCGGGAGGGACGAAGTAGTCGGTTCCAACGTGATTTTTACGGTGAGCGCGGCGGGAGATAGCCCGCTGAGCTACCAGTGGTCGGTCAACGGAACGAATCTCGCGGACGATGTGCGTATCTCGGGGGCCACAACGCCATCTCTGAACCTATCAAACATTACTGTTTTCCACGCTGGAGCTTATCTGGTGCAGATCTCAAATGGGGTTGGATCCGTGACGAGCGAAGCGGCGATATTAAACGTTCTTGTTCCTCCTGCCATCACCCAACAGCCCACCCCGCAGGTCGTGATTTTAGGCAGCAATCTAACCCTCAGCGTCAGTGCGGTCGGAACGGCTCCTCTCCACTATCAATGGCAGAAGGACGGAACGAACCTGGTTGAAGATGGCCGAATCATGGGTGTCACGAGCAACCTCCTCTCTATCGCGAGTGTAGCAGTTGAAGAGGGGGGCAACTATTCGGTCACAGTCACCAATTTGGCTGGTCAAGCCAACAGCGATCTTGCCCTGGTCACAGTGGCGATCCCACCTTCGGTAGTTCAACAACCAGTCAGCCAAAGCCAGATCAGTGGCTCGAACATCGTGTTTACAGTGCAAGCTACGGGCGACAATCCGCTCGCTTACCAATGGTCGCTGAATGGAACTAATCTCATCGACGATGCCCGAATTGAAGGTGCCCTTACCTCCAGTTTGAGCATATCCAATCTGAATCCGTCCGATGCAGGAAACTATCGGGTTCGAGTTTCGAATGCGGCCGGGTCCGCCATGAGCGAGGTTGCAACGCTGAACATCCTTGTTCCTCCTGCAATTGTTCAACAACCCTTCAGCCAGATCGTAGTAAGAAGCAACACATTCTCTCTGGCGGCTTCCGCCAGTGGCACCGAGCCGATGAGCTACGAATGGTTTTTTAACGACGCCCCTGTAGCCAACGGAGGTAGAATTTCCGGGGCAGATACTCCCCAGATATTCATTAGCACTACACAAACAAATGACGCAGGAAACTATTTCCTGGTGGCCTCAAATCGAGCCGGAATAGCCACCAGTGAAGTTGCGACAATCACGGTGGTAGTGCCGCCATCGATCACGGAAAGCCCGGCGAGTCGATCCGTTGTTATCGGCAGTAACACTGTTTTTGCAGTAACCGTGACGGGAACCGAGCCATTCGGATTTCAATGGTATAACAACACAACCAAACTCCTTGATGACACCCGTCGTTCCGGTTCCACCTCCAACATTCTCAGTATTTCTAATGTGCAGACTTCAGACGCCGGTAGCTACTATTTGGCAGTAACGAATGCAGGTGGTTCCGTCACCAGCTCGTTTGCTGCCTTAACGATCTTCCAGCCACCGCAGGTAATCGTCCAACCGCGGAGCCGGTCCGTTGTAATTGGTTTGCCGACCACGTTTGAAGCGATCGCCAGTGGCGGTTTGCCATTGGCCTATCAATGGTACTTCAACAACGCCCCCATCAGCGGTGCCACGGCCAACACATTCTCGATCAGCGCGGTAAATTCTAATCATTTCGGCAATTACCATTTGGTGATAAGCAATGCGGCCGGGGTAACCTCCTCCGCGCCAGTGGTGCTGACTTACGGATTGGTCGCCGCCTGGGGCCGGAATACTTCGGGCCAGTGCGTGGTGTCGCCAGATTTAACGAATGCATTCGTCGTCGCAGGCAACACCGGCAGCAGCCTGGCGGTTCGCAGCGATGGAACGCCGGTAAACTGGGGATCAGGGACTACGCCTTTGGGTTCAAATTACGTAGGTCTTTCTGCGTCACCTTCGGCCGGCAGTACCTTTCTGCGTTCGGATGGAACGGTGGCTCACTTTGGCCAGTATAATTTTCTAACCTCGACAAATGTTGTTGCCGTCGTTTCTGGTAACAATTTCGTGATGACGTTGCGTCGAGAAGGGGTGGTTCATGGTTCGGGCTTCGGTGCAAATACGAATATCCCGTCCGGTTTGAAGAACGTGAGCGCTATTGCTGCCGGCAGTTCACACGTCCTGGCTCTGCTGAGCAATGGAACTGTGGTGGCGTGGGGCAGCAGTCCCGGCACCAATGTTCCCGCCGGACTCAAAGATGTGGTTGCCGTTGCCGGGGGCTACTCCCACAGCCTGGCTCTGAAATCAGACGGACGACTGGTGGCGTGGGGCACCGGTGAGGCGGCGACGATCCCTCCTGGCCTGAGTAATGTGACAGCGATTGCGGTCGGGGCAAATATCGACGGTCCCAACCACAACCTGGCTCTTTTATCCAATGGAACCGTCATCGCGTGGGGAAATAACGCCTATTCTCAAACCAATGTTCCACCAGGGTTGACCAACGTGGTTGCGCTGGCTGGCGCTCCTTATCATAGCCTCGCAATCGTGGGGGATGGCCGTCCACTCCTGTTACGGCCACCGGTCGGTGGCAGAGCCTACGAGGGAAGCGACTTCGAACTGAGTGGGGTGGCGGTGGGAACGCCTCCTTTACATTATCAATGGCTACGCAACGGAACGAATATTCCGGGGGCTACGGCGTCGAGTTTGCTGCTGACCAACATCCAGGTGGGGCGGGACGCCATGAACTACCAATTGGTGGTAAGCAACGTTTTCGGAACTTTGAGAAGCGTGGTCGCACCGGTTCAAGGCAGCGGGGACCGCCCAAGGCTGCTCTCCTGGAGCACCAATCTAAATGTCGTATACGGAAGCAAACTGTTGATTGATCCGGTCATAACGGGCTCGCTCCCGATGCAATTTCAGTGGCGCTTCAATGGCACCAACATTGTTGGAGCGACCAACCGAAGCTTGAACATAGGTCCGGTTCGCCACTCGAATGCAGGCATCTATACGGTTGTTGTCACAAACTACTTGGCCGGTATTACGAGCCCTCCTGTGACCAGCCCCCCTGTCAATGTGCAGGTAATCGGCCCCATTTTTGCCTGGGGATCGGCGTCCTTCGGCGTCACCAATGTTCCGCCGGATCTGACCAATGTGGTTGCCATCTCGTCAGCTCCTGCCCGAAACCTTGCGTTGCGGGCGGACGGCACGGTGGTTTCATGGGGCACAGGGTATAATGGGAACACCAATCTGCCTCCGGGCTTGTCCAACATCGTTGAGATTGCGACCGGCACTTCTTATGGAGCGGCGTTGCGGAAAGACGGGACAGTGATCGGCCTGTGGAACGCCAGTCAATCGCTCTTTTCCAGGCTGACGAATGTGGTCAGCATCGAAGCTGACGCTTACGGCATTGGGTTTCTCCATACTAATGGAACTGTGACCCGCGTGCTCAACGGGAGCGTTCCCGCCAGCGCTACAAACATTCTTGCAATGGCTCCCTTTGACGATGGGCATTTTGGAATAAGGGCAGATGCAACGTTCTACTATGCCGGTTCCGGATCCTTTCCTCCGACGACAAATGGAGTGATGGCGATCGCCTCCGCCCGTTATCATGGGCTGTTGTTACGCCAGGACGGATCACTCGTGGGCTGGGGTACCCCCGCAATCTCAAATTCCGTCTCCAATGTTATTAGCGTGGCTTCCAGCGCATGGGCAAAGTGGGCGGTAACAGGAGAGGGACGAGTAGTTCGCGTCAGCGCTTCAAGCGGAGATAGCACCACCAATATGCCAGGCACTGTCAGTGGAATCAGCGTCATCGATGCAGGGAACGACCACATTCTGGCCCTCGCGACCACTCGTGATCTTTCGGCAGTCACGCTTTCGCAAGCGACAGACAACACCAATTTGGTCCTTAGCTCTAAAGGGGCTCCTCAATGGTATGCTCAAACCAATTCCACTCACGATGGAGTGGATGCCGTTCGCAGTGCGGAAATCGAGCGCGATACCGCTTCTTCCATGCGAATGTTCGTGACGGGGCCGGTATCGATGAGGTTCTGGTGGAAAGTCTCATCACAAACCAACAGTGACCTTTTGACCTTCTCGGCAGCGGGTGTTCCGCTCGCTTCGATTTCCGGAGAGGTCGGTTGGCAGCAGCGAACAATCAACGTTCCTCCGGGCCGACAGATTCTGGTCTGGACTTATTCCAAGGACAGCACCGGGACCTCGGGCCTGGATGCGGGATGGGTTGATCAGATCGAGGTAATGCCAAGCCCCCCGGTCTTCGTCACCCATCCTCTCAGCCGACAGGCCCTTAGCGGCGCAAGTGTAAGTTTTTCTGCCAGCGTCACAGGCACGGCGCCCATTTCATACTTATGGTATAAAAACGGTGCGGCACAACCTGCTTCAACTACCTCGAGCCTTACTATCTTAGGCGTGACTCGCAACCATTCCGGTACTTACCAATTGAGGGCTACGAATGTGGCCGGTGTCGCTTTCAGCAGTAATGCGGTTTTAAAAGTGATCTCGCCACAAGTGATGCAGGCACCATCGTTCGTCGGTGGCGTTTTACAGATCACCTCAGCTGACAGCGGAGGCACTGCCTTATCCCAGGCTAATCTTTCCTCTTTTGAAGCTCAGTTCAGCACGAACCTGCTTAATTGGTTGCCGCTCCCGGAGAGCCTGAGCATTAGCAACGGCTCTCTTTACCTGCGTGATCTCGAATACACCAACGCACCGCAAAGGTTTTATCGCGTCATAGAATCCTGGTAATCCTGGTCAGGATCGTATGCCAAAAACTGATTATCGAGTGGTGATGGTGACTGCGCCGAGTACCGCTGTCGCGCGGAAGATTGCAAAAAGTGCGCTGGAGAAGCATCTCATCGCCTGCTGCAATATCCTGCCGGGTGTCGAGTCGCTTTATCGATGGCAAGGAAAGATCGAGAGAGGGAACGAAGTATTACTTCTTCTCAAGACAGATCGTGCCCGGTTACCTGAACTTGAGGCGGATGTGCTGAAGAACCATCCATATGACACGCCAGAGTTTGTGGTATTGAAGATCGAAGCGGGGAACAAACGTTACCTCGATTGGATCCAGGCTTCGACGGCTCTTTATAGCGATTACCAAAAGTAATTTCCGAATACGTTGCTCTCCCTCATCCTAACCTTAACTGCTGTTGGTTTTTGCACACTTCTTCAGAAGTAGGCAAATACGAGAAGGTTATGTCGATTTCGCCCTCTCCGATTACGATCTTTTCGACCAGGCTTTCCGCGATTTTGCGCTTTTCGCCGACCGGAAGGGAGGGCCAACGGGCGTAAAGAGTATTGGCTTCGTTGAGGATTTCGTCGGCAGAAAGGGTGTTTACTCGGAGGAAATCGACCTCTGCCTGCAACTTCGGCAACTCGGCGCTGAGCTGGTTTAGGCGTTCCTCCGCTGGCTTGTAGAACTGGCCGAAGCCTTGGGCGGTGATCTGGCCTTCCAGATAGAGGTGGTGGGTGCGGGTCATCTGTTCCCGCACTTTCTCGACTTCGCGCTCATGGGTCGAGAGCAATGTTTCCTTCTCAGAAAGGTTCTTGGTGGCTTCTTTTAGGTGCTCCGCGATTCGTTCCGGCTGGGCGAAAAATGCCTTCAATTCCTCTTGGAAGATGGATTCCAAGTCTGTGATCGGAATCTTGTTGCAGCATTTCCTGCAGACGTATTTGGGAGATTTGGCTCGGACATACATCCGGTTGCCGCAGGAGCAATGCGCCAGGCTGCCGAATAACTGAACGGGAAGCTTGCCGGGACGCTTGAAGCTTTTGAGGTGCTCTTCGATCACTTGGTTGACCTGATTCCAGAGGCTTTCGGAAATGATGGGCTCGCATTCGACTTTGCCCCACTCGTTTTCGGGTTTTAGTTCAGTTTTCCAGTCTCCCATCTGGCGGAAGCGGTTGAAGTAATAGACGCCTTTGGCGCTGGAGTCTGTCAGAATGCGATATACCTGGCTGTCCCGCCACAGGGCATTGCCGCGAGTGCGATACCCGGCAGCATTGAGGAGATTGGCGACGACTCCTTTGCGGCGATGTTCCAGAAAGAGTTCGTATGCTTTGCGGCGGATTGGGGCTTCTTCGGGATGGATTATGAGTTTTCGATCCTTCCACTGATAGCCATACGGGGAACTGCCATTGATCGACTTGCCAAGCTTGGCGCGGGTCAGGACGGAAGCGTTGACCCGTTCGGTGATCTCCTCCCGCTCCCATTGGGCGAAGACGCCCAGCAGATGAAAGAACATCCGCCCTCCGGCGGTGCTCGTATCGATCGCTTCGCTTAGGGAGATCAGGTCAGCGTTATTCTTCCGGAAATACTCTGCAAAATCTTCCAGCTCACGACGATTGCGGGAAAGGCGGGCAAGTTTGGAAAATACGAGGCCGGTGATGTGACCGCGCTCGATGTCCTTCATCATGCGCTTGGCTTCGGAGTTCTGCATGACTGCCTTGCCGCTCTGTCCGGCGAGGTTGTAGACCTCCTTGACCGTCCACCCACGGGAAGTGCAATAGGCGCGGGCACGTTCAAGATGATGTTCTGGACTGTCTCCTTGAGCTTGATCTTCCGTCGACACGCGAATCCAGATGCCGATGCTTTTTGTGAGTTCTGCCGTGGAAAGTGGTGGTTTCATTCGAACAATTAACGTATCTATATAAGATACGTTTTGCAATTAAAAGTAGCTAAAGAAGATACGTTTTTTATAGTTGGAAGATGAAGACGAGAGAAACACTGACCGAGAAGGAATTGGCTGAATTGGCAAAGCAGTATCGTGAGGCTGCCGGTAAAAATCGAGCTCAAGCGGCAAGGGAGATGGGGGTAAAGCATCCTTCCATTTTCCATGCGGAAGAAAGTCCTGGGAAAAGCTATTTGAAACTTCGCATCCGTTTGATTGAAACCTATTCTCCATACAAAGTTGTCGGGCCGGTCTATCTGCTCGAAAAAAAATAGCTCACTTCTTCTTTTTCTTCATCGTGTCGGCAATCATTTTGAATGCGGCATCTTCCTGCGTTTTCGTCTCCTCCAGGGTCAATTTCGATACATGTCGTTTTACTTTATATTTTCCGAGCGCAAGCGGTTCCTCTTTCGGCTCTGTTGGGGCTTCCGCATCTTTCCGTGCCAGATCTTTTAGATATGCAATGAATTGATCGGGCAAGTAATAACAGACACAGGCGGTTTGTTCGCTTGGCAAGCAACCGAAAACGGCCTTTGCGATTTTCTCCAAGCGGCTTTGTTCGGTGCAAATAACAGCAATGTGCTGGCATCCCGCCTTGATGCACTTGGCGACATTCCCGACCTCGTGATCTATTGTCGTCATGAATGAAATTTCACACCCGATGACTCGCCCTGGCTTTTCGATGGCTAAATCAATCTTCCCGCCGTCCTGGGTCAGCTTCTCTCTTGCTGTATAGAATCCGAGTTCTCGCGCAACGCACTCGATTCTCTCGCGAGTGATATTGTGCTGATTCCCACCGATGCCCTTTTCTTGGGGTGTTTTGGGTCTGTCAGCGGCCTCTCGGCTGGCAACAGCCACTGAATCGCTAACAATTGGTGACTGGGGAAGCGTTGAATCGAAAAGCGCAACTGGTTCCTTTTTCGGAGTTTCGGATAATTCCGGCTTTGGACTTGGTGGCACTGGTTCCTTGGCCAGCTTATTTACTGCTTTAACCTCTTTCTTCGGCGGCTCCGTATCGGATGCAAGCAAGGCGGCCAGTTCCTCCGCCTCGATCTGCTTCCGCGACACTGCGTATTTCTCTCTTGAAGCAGCAATGACGCGGGTCCGGAGTTGGGAGGCTTCCGCTTCGTCCGGCTCTCCCGAATAGGGAATGGACAGATTGAAATCGCAGTCCGAGCGCTCTACCCGGCAGATGGCGTGGTAGTTGGGAAGCTTCTGGATGTCCGTGCTGTCGAAGAATGAGAAGCCGCCTCCGAGCTTCTTGGCATCATCGTCGCCGACGCGGAAGCAGATGCGGGTATATGGATTCGAAAGGACAGCGCTGGCGACTTCCGAATCACGTTGCAGTTGACGCAGCTCTTGATGCGCCAGAACCAATCCCAAACGATATTTTCGAGCCCCGTTTAGAATCTGCGCCATGCTTGGCGTAATGAAATTATGAAACTCATCGCAATAGCACCAGAAGTCCTTGCGGGCGGAAGCTGCCTGTGCCTGCCTGCTCATTGCCAGTTGTTGAAATTTCGAGACGATGAAGCTGCCTAAAAGATATGCATTCTCATTACCGATCTGGCCCTGGGACAGCTTCGCGAGAAAGATTTTCCCCGTATCCATGATGTTCGCGAAGTCGATTCGGTTCTCCTTCTGCGTGACCATGTAGCGGATGGGCTTGCGATCTAGGAATCCGCTTAGGCGGGTAAGCACGGGGCCGACCGACTTATTTCCCGTGAGCTGCGGAAATGCCTTCTTCCAATAGTAGAGGACTTGAGAATCCTGCACCGTTCTGAGGAATTCATTCCGGAAGGCAGGTTCGATCAGGAATCGCTGCAAGTCGGCGAGCGTTCCGCCTCTGCTGCTTTCGAGGAACGCGAGAATGGCATTATTCAAAACTGATCCCATTTGATCGCCCCAGGACGTGCTCAATCTTTGGAATACGGAAACGAGATCTGAGGCCAAGAGATTCTTCTCAAGATCGGAATGCGCAGACAGAATGTTGAAACCGACTGAATGCGTCTCGTCGCCTGGGTCGATCAGAACGACATCGTTAATGCGGTGTTCGGGAATTGCGCCGAGGATTTTGTCGATCAAATCGCCATGGGGATCGAACACGGCCAATCCCTGGCCGTTCTCCATGTCCTGCTTTATCATCTGGAAAAGCAGGGTCGATTTCCCGGTTCCGCTGGTCCCGATGATGTAGGTATGTCTAACGCGCTGCTCGGCATTCAGACGGACCTCATTGGTTATTCCGGCATATGTATTTATCCCCAACAACAACCCGTGACGATTCTGTGCGATTTCAGGAGCGGCTTTGGTTTTCTGCACCTCGCGTCTGAGCTTCGGGGCCCGGACAGATGATGAGGGAAGATGAACGAGGGAGACCAGTTCCTCGCTGTTCAAGATCATTCCGCTGCGTCGGGACTGCCTGCGCAACAAATCCTCCTCATGCTCGATGAAATTGTAATCGCTGTTTTCGAGGGGGATGAATTCATTGCTTGCCGGATTGGAATACACGGTCAACGCGCCCGCGAGGTCCTTGGCAATGTCCAACATTCTGCCGTCGCTCTTGATCGCTATGCGGACGACAGCGGCAAACAGCGGTCGGGCAATTTTCTTTTTGGCTTCACCCGCCAATTCCGGCCGATTGACGAAAAAATCTTTTCCGTTCCCATCGGTCACTGAACGCAAAATGCTCTCATCCCACGGATGACGCACTGGCTCAAAGATGACTTGAAACAGTGCCAACTCGTTTTTCCGCAGATTCGACATTGCCGCGGTGAGTCCGATGAAAGGGTCGAGGTTGAAATTGCGGACGGGCGCAATTTGAAGCATGAATTCCCGTGCCAAGCCAAACTCGAAAATGACGGATTTTTCTGCCTCCGCCTGATTCCATTTCTCTTCTAAAAACGAAACCTGCTTTGTGAAAACCGCTTCGGGAAAATGGGCCTCAAGTTGATGCCGGATCAAATCAACGTCGAATTCGGACGCTACCAACTGCGCCGTGATGCTGTCGTGCGTTCCAATCAATTCAAATGCTATCGGCTCCCGGCAATTGGTGAGGCTTGAAAGAAACTGCTCAAAAACCTCTCTGGAAATTGTCGTTGTGGCTGGTAGGGAAGCAAAGAGTTCAACCAATTCGCCGCGCTCATGCAAATCTGGTTCCGGTTCTTCTTCGTCCTCGCTAACCGGCTCCGGTTCTTTCTGATCTGCTAATTTATTGCTGAGTTTGGAGATGAATGAACTAAGAAAGGTCGGTCGGCGCCCGTCGTCTGGCAGCGATTGGCGAGGGACGCAATGGCTATAGAATGGACGGAACGGTGGTTCTGGCGAGACGGGCGTGTTCCAAATCTGCCAGCCTCGTCCACGCTGCTCCCATGCATAGAATTGCTCGCTGAGTTTTTCTTCAATAGAGGCCATGCAACTACGCTACGGCTTCGAAAGGGCTGTCGTTTCCATCGAGGCGTTTGATCGTGGCCTGATACAAATCTCCGCCGGGCGGCTTGCGCTCATACTGTTTGAGCAGCTTGATTCCTTTGGCCGCGGTGACTTCTTCAACCAGCATTTTGGTGATGGCATCCACCGTCGTGAGATACATCTGCCTTGTGTCCTGGCGAAAATAGGTCTCTTTGCGAAGAAAGACTTCGTAGAGCGGGCCGATGACTGGCGTCTTCAGCAAAGTCGAATCCAAGTCTTTCAAGCCAAGCGCAAGGGAATTGCGCATGACGTAGATGCCGCTGCCGAGGATTGCAAGCAAAGCCAACAGTCCATAGATAGTTCCCAACAATTTGACCAGTAGGCCGAATACCAGTACGAGGCCCATGATAAAAACAAGGAGTTCCATTGGCTTGATGCCCAAAGGAAGTTGCACGGATCGAAAGGAAAAGAAATAGCTCGTGCCGAACGAAGCGGCGCAAATATCGAACACAAGTCGTTCCCGTTTCAGTCGCAGATACTCACGTTTATCTGAGAGCAAGCCGCCCTCACTGAATTCTATACGGGACATTTCAAGGCCTGGAACTTTTCTGGCTTCCAATTCCTTCTCGACCATCTGGTAAAATTCGGACGTGCCGAATTGGAAATTGTCCACGGACGAATACCATTGGCTGTAGACTTCTTCCTTGGGTGAAAAGAATTTCCTCAACGATTCCGATATTTCGTTTGCCATACATTTCGGGAGTTATTTCAGACGGCGCGGCAGAATGAACAACGCCAAGCCGAGAACCAGCCCGATCCACGCGCCTGCGCCAAGAACCTGAATTATGTCTTTGCTCTCCCGATGCAGGCCATAAGCCAGCACGAAAAAAGGCAGCGAGCCCGTGAGTTGGCTGATTATTTTCGAGCTGCGTTTTGTAACCGTCGCAAAAACTGTAATAGCACAGAATATTGGAATGCTCCAAAGCAGCAGCCCTTTGCCGCCCTGCTTGGCGAAGTCGAGCCCCGACGGACGCAAGCCAAAGAAGTTGATCCAGGGTATGAAAAAGCAGATCAGCAAGCCGATTGCGCAGATATTCACCAAATGGGATCTGTTAAGACTGACCGCTTGGTGTTCAGGGTGAGACGTAGATGAAGAAACCTGCTGGGTTTGCTCGTGTAGAGGGTTTGGAGTAGACATGAATGGATGTGAACGAAAACCGATGCACGATCACAAGTGCAATGAAGGCTCTAAACGCGCCATTTGCTATCTAAACGCGACAACCGTGGAATCGGTCAACTGTTGCAGACGCAGAATTTCTATTTCCACTTGGGGATTCTGCTGTGTGTTCCGTCTGAGAAATTGTTCCGGCGTGACTCCATGGTATTTTTTAAATTCTCGGGAGAAATGATTGCTCCGTTTGAACCTGAGCAGAAAAGCCGTCTCTTTGATAGTTCTGCTCCCAAGCAAATGCGTGGCGTCCAGTAATCTTACCGCAGTTAACCAAGCACGTAACTCCAGTCCGAAAACGTCATGGAAGTGGCGTTGCAGGTGCCGCAAGGAAATGTTGCACAAACGCGCAAGTTTAGTCGGTGAATAACCAGCGAGCCTGGCTAGACCAGGCCAACTTCTTACTTGATATGACCAAACGCCCATTGGATAGAACTGCTGCGTTGAAGTGTTTCCGGTCAGACACGATTCCAAAGGAACACTGCCTTGCATATCAGGTTAACTTGGGGGCGGCGAGACTGAATACCAATTCCTCAGTGGTCTAAAACTAACAACGGAATTGTTGTTTCGTTCCTACGAGCTTTTTCCTAATCTGTTGAGGTTCTGGTTACTTTTTCTCTATTATAATTTCATTGACGCCCTCGAACAGGAAAGCAACCGTCATTCCTAATGAAATCCGCAAAATCGAAAGCGCAGCGTTGCTAGACAGCGAACAAGAAAGTTGTGTTTTTCAAAAACTCTGAAATTGTCTTTGACTATGGCTGCTGAGGCAAAATCTCCATTACCCCCTAATTCGAGTGAAGCCGATCGGCTCATACCAGGAACAAAGATCACCTGGCCTTCTTTATCTTACAAGGAAGCCTGCAGTTCCTACACCTATCGTGTCTCGGAACAAGTCTTTGGTAGTTTATTGGCTTCGTATATTCTCGGTTTCGTTAGTTTTGGAATGGCGGCGGTAGGCGGCATAGCCGTATTCAAGGCTTTTCCCGGGATTTTTGATTCGCTGAAATTCTATCAGATCTGTCAGTATTTGATCATTTCTGCTTCTTTCAGCTATCTCACAGCGGCCTACTACGTCACATATCACAATTCAATCTTAACGATGCCGCCAATTCCCAATCACAAGCTTGGTGCCGATTTTGGAATTGCCTTACTTCAGGCAGTTCTCTTCGGGCTGTCTATGATTCGCCCCGATGCGTTTTTACTGTTTTTGGGACTTTCGTGGCTGCGTGTCTTTTCGAGACAATACGGAGTGTTTTGTGAACTGGCTCGACATTTTCAAATTTCCGAAGAGAAAATCGACACGAGAGCGGAGAGAACAAGATTTCAGACGGCGTTACAGGGCGTTAATGAGAATAAGAAATTTCAGGATTGTTTGGAGGGCTGGATGCCAATTGAGGGAAAGAAATGGTTTATTGCGATACTCATGTGCGTTCTTGGTTTGTTATCTGAAGCACGACATCACTTTGGCCCGATCAGCAAAGTGTTGTCATTCAATGAACTGTGGATGATGCGAGTTGAGGTTGTGGTATACTTAGTAGTGTTTGTACTGATAGCGGGTGCAACAAATGGCATTTTTCGAAAACGAGCTTCGCACTCTTTGATTAAAGAAGGGGCAGAAGTGAAGGGATACGCTATTGATCATGCGGCTCTGGCTTTGGTGAATAAACTGCGGTAGTCAGCTAAAATTCATGCTGTCCTTAACTTCCATTTTTAGAGCATTACAAAGCGCCCGAATAATTTTGTGGGTGCCTATTTTGGTCAATGCCAGTCTCATTAGTTATTTTCTCACGTTTTCGTATGTTGAAAGTTTGTTGCTGAGCTTATCGCTTTGTTGTGTCTCAGCATATGGGTTTCTGATCAACGACTTGAAAGATATCGAGGTGGATAGAGAGAACCGCGCAGGCAGACTTGAGAACGCCTCTCTCAATGTGGTAAAAACTGCAAAATATTTAGCTTTTGTTTTTGCAGTTTCAGCAATTGGCCTTTGCTTGCTGCTCGATTTGCGAGCGGTGGTCGCGATGGGGTGCATACTACTAGGCTTGATGCTCTACACTTATGTCGCACGCCCCCGACTAGTCATTGCAACCTTGCTAGCCGCGATATTGGGTGGTTCGCCTTTATGGTTGCCCAACCTTGTTTTTGCTGTTCAGCCAAGCGCATCTCAATGGATCATTATTTTTCTAGCAACAATCTTCTTACTCGGACGAGAGATAATTTTTGATGCCCAAGATTTTCGGGGCGACCTTCGTGAGAAGAGGCGAACATTCGCTACAGTTTTCAGCCGAAAATTTGCTATAAATTTGAGTCTGGCCCTTAACTGTTTAGGAACATTTCTACTCCTGATCCTGGTGATTGCAAAACAGAATCCTTTGTCTTTTGCCGGCCTTCATATTTTTGCAGCAATCCTTTTCGTGGCACTGATGTTGCCACCTGTTATTGGTCTAAAGACCTTTCATGAGTTGCCTGAACACTTCAAAGCATTCACGCAACGATCACGATTGGCCATGCTATTGCTCCCGGTTTTTTGGTGGATCTTCTAACGGTTATGTTCAGTCACTTCCTCGCTGCGTTGGTCGCATTTTTTTGGAGTTTCCGGCATCAGAAAACTTTTCAAATTAAGGCTGAAGAACGACGGCGTTATTGGTTGAAATCAGTTCATCTCGCGCTGTGTTATCGAGGTTTTGCTCCTGATTGCAAACCGCGTTCCCTAATGGGAGCAGGAAAGGCTGCTTTTTTCTGCTGCGCTTACGATGTCGTTACTGATTGGCGAGACTTTGATCCCAAATTGTTTGAGAGTTTTGAATCCTTGTTAAGACGATCGGTGCCAGCAGAAGCTGCGGAACTGGCATTAACTTTATACAAACAGGAAAAAATGGATTTACTAACGGAAGATGGGCTTTCTCGCGGAACCGTTGCTTTGGAGTTTGTCACAAAACTGATGAACACCGAATCCTATATCCGACAAAGGACCGATTTTAATCATCTTGGAATAATCATGCAAATTGTCGATGACGTGTTGGACCTGGAGGAGGATAAGCGTGAGCACAAAACAAACTGTCTCTTTTCTTCAGGCCGGGAAGAATATTTGAGTCTTTTGGCCAAATTTCCGATCAATGAAAATGAAGGGTTTTTGCCAGGAGGTCGGATTTTATGGAACGTTGTAAGATCTGCGCAGCAAAAAGCGGAAGGGCTAGTTTTGCGGCAGAACCAACGGACGACGTCTAAGACACCTGTAGATATCGAAGGCAGCCCATATCAGCACGTAACCTAAAAAGAGAGCAACAAAACTTTTTCCTACATCCGCAAAAATTCCGAAGCGGTAAATGATTACTGCCCAAAAGACGCTCCAGAAAAAACTGGATTGCAATGAGTATTGAATAAATAATTTGGGTGTCGCAGCTCTGGTTGCTCCTGCTGAGTAAGCAGTTACTGCCGCCAATTGGGGATGCCAGTAGGTTAGAAGAAACCAGAGCATCTGATTTCTTTTTTTTGGAGGAGGTCTATTCGTAGAATCCGTTTTATTCAGAAAGCCAATATAGAAGCTAACAACATTGGCTGCATATGATGGCAAATAGATGACAAAATACGTCACAATTGCCTGAGTCGGATTCCCGGCAGTCAAAGCCATACCCGTCAGAATCGTGAACGCGCCTGGAAAATAAGCATTAATTCCAATGAGGTTTTCCAGAAATGCACACACCGCTATTAAAGGGAGGCCATAGTGCTTGAAGGATTCAACAAGCAAACGGTTTAACTCCATAGGTGAGGGAATCAGGGCGACATGTGAAAGCAAATAGAGAACACCAATGACTGTAAGAATTACAATCTGCGGCAAAATTTTGCGGATTACCGCACCAATTGGCAATCTGTCTACCATTTCTAGATTGTAGCATGGAAGCAGGCTCTCCGATTGTCATCAACGAAAAGAAAAAAACCGGCACGAGAAGTATATCGGTCCATCCGAATAAAAAACCCCGTTCATTTCGAACGGGGTGTGTTTTAGGAATAGAAGTAACCAAGCTCACGCAATGACAGGTAACTTCCTGTTCCAACGATCACGTGATCGCAAACCTCGATCTTCATCAATTGACCAGCCCGAATTAAATCACGGGTCACTTTAATGTCGGCTTCGGACGGCTGCGGTTCTCCGCTTGGATGATTGTGCATAATCACAATCGCCGAAGCGGCTGCAATCACAGCGGCACGAAACACTTCACGGGAATGAACAACAACCTGATCGAGCGTGCCAGTGCTCACCAGGTGGTGCCCCTTGATTCTGCGACGTGTGTTGAGCAGCAATACCACGAAGCATTCGCACTCCGGATTGAAATGCGGATGCGCTTTGACGTGCCGGTCCCAATACTCGACTGCCTTCTGCGGAGTGTCGCACATTTGCATTGAATGCGGCGTTGGACATTCTCGCAAAGAGACAACCTTGTATTCCTTCGGCTGCGGGTCTTGTGGTCCTTCATCGATGACGTGCTGAACCGCGAGAATGAAGTCGCACGCTTTCTGCGCCTGAACTGCAGCATGCACCACCAACTTGCGATCGTCCTTCAGGCGCTCAAGCCAGTGATGGATATAGCCTGCTGATTGGTCAATTGTTTTGTTCTCTATTTCACAATGACCGCAAAGGAATGCTGATCCCATCTCTGCGACCAGTTCCTCACGGCTATATGGATCACTGCCGAATCGATTGGATTCGCAGATTTCCTTTCTACCCAACCGTGACAGGTGTCCTGTAGCATGTATCACTTCATGAAACAGAATGCTGTAATATGCTTCGGCTGATTCGAAGAGTTCTGCTGTTGGCATGCTGATTTCATCCAGAACTGGGGAATAGCAGGCGCGTGTTCCATCATGAATGATCTTCGGAGGTTTTGGCATTTGAGACAGCACTCGTTCGCATGTGTCGAGCGGTTTGAAGGCGCTGTCTCTTGGAAGTCCAACTAGTGGTGGCGGTGTGCCGATCCCTTCGCATTGAGCGATGTTGAATACTGTGAAATACCGTAAGAAGGGAATACGCTTCGTTTCTCCTTCCTGCACGTCCTCCAGAATCTTCCAGAACACCACAGGAAATGATTGCTCCCCTTTCTTCACGTGACCGCCGAGTAACTGCACCTGCTTGAACGTAAGCCAAAACGGAGACGGATAACCAGTGGCATTCAGAAGAAAGAAATTGATTCCTCTGTATACCTTTCGGCTCACGAAGTTTTGCGGTGCCTGATTTCCACCCTTCCACGGCTGATGCCACGGAACGGTTCCGGATTCGAGCAGACTAATGATTCGATCTGTCACAACTTGATAAACATCTTTTTTCACGTAACTCTCTTTCTTGCCGTCCACCTGCTCTAACAGGTCGCTTCTGGTTTGGTAACTCTCGCTGGAAGCAGGACGGCATTTGATTTGCAGCGAGAAATGGGAAGCGGCTAAGTGCCGCAGGGAAGAAAGCAACCCCTCTCGGATGAGAGAGGCTGTTGATTAGAATCCGAATGCCAACTCCTGTTGGCCGAGGGCAACCTTGATGCGTTCCACTTCGGCAGGCTTCGGCGGTTCTCCTTGTTCCATCGCTTCGGGCGTCGGGATTCGGAGCGCAAGTGGCAACCAGGGCATTATGTAATGAATGTTGGACCAAGCGGCCCAGCACTCCATCGACAATGCATTGCCGTGGATCACTCGCGTTGGAACGGCCCAACAGGGTCGTGTTGATGAACGCCATGTCACAGGCGGTGCGATTGATGTCGATGGCCGTCACGCGAAGGCGACGGCGGACTTCGGGCGGACAGGCTTCCGCCAGCGAAAGAATCATCGCTGCCGCGCCGCAGGCCGGTTCACATATAGTGATCGGGCCCTCGGTTGGGAATGATTCCGGGGTTCCCAGCGTGATTCTCGCCATGAGGTCACAGATGTGTTTCGGCGTGTGAAACTCTCCGTTCCATTTCTGCCCCTTCTGAGATATGGCGAATTCCATATAGTATCCGCCGATGACGTCTTCAAACGGCTTGGACTCCATTTCGAGCACGAGGGCGGCGAATGCTTCCGCGAACAGCTCCAGTTCCTGCTTCTCCCATCGTTTGGCTTCTTCGAGATATTCCGGTTCGCGGGTCTGCGCGGAAAGCGCACAGGCCGCGAAACGGGTGAATGCGTCGAAGACGCGCCGGATGTCATGACGATGGGAGATGCACTCAAGGATCTTGCGGAAGTCGCGAGGGTGCGACTTTGCTTTCATAGGAGGTCAATAGTCCTCGGGAAGGAGGACCGTCGTTACCGACCGGTCGGCTTCGGTGATGAGGTAGAACTTCACACCTTTGGCTGACCGATATACGGAGAGCAGCCGCCCACCTTGGGACAGAGCGCGGTCATTAGCCTTCCAGTCGTCCTTTGTCACTTCGCCCCAATCACCGGCTTGGTGTCGGGTAACAGCTCTGAGGATTTCATCCTGCGGGATCAATTCCAGGGCGTTTGGCGTTGACACCGTCTGGCCAAGGCGGAATTTCGCAATTGCGGTTCCGTAGGCTGACGGCGCTTCTTCCAAAAGCAGGGAACTGGCCGGTTTTCCATGTCGCAAGTCCGTCATGGCTTCTTCCTCCCAAGCAATGCTGCCACTTCGTCGGCGTTCAGGTCCTCCGGTTGCTGTCCCTCCTGCGCGAATATATGAATCTTCACGAAAGTGAACTTAGCCAGGCGTAGCGCGATGTCTTTGCGTCCTGCCCGTCCGACCTCGGTCTCATCAAGCATCAGCATGACGTGGCTGCAATGGTCAATGTGCTTCCGGAGCAAGTCTTCCTGCCCGGCTGACATGGCGTTGTCCATGAGGGCGACGATTTTGCGACACCCGAGCTGATGAAGCTTCATGCACCCGAAGAACCCTTTGACGATCACCAACGGCGCATCCGCCGGTTCTTTTATTGCGCGGTCGATGTTGAATAACTCCAGCGATCTTCGGAAGCCTGGCGGCAGCTTGTATTTCGGCGTGCCTTCCGGCGGTTCTCCGGGAAAGCGGCCTGCGTATGCGACAACTCCTCCTTCCGCGTTATGGATCGGAATGGCGATCCGCTCGGCCATCATGCCTTTTGCGCAGAAGCCCACGCCGAAATCCACGATGGTTTCGAGCGTCAGCCCACGTTCAAGGAGATACGGATGCTCGCGTTCAAGCTTGTCCAAGCGAAACTTCAGAGGCTTGTTCGGACCTGATGTCTGCGGTTCCGCCACTGCTTTCTTTGAAGCTGGCTTCGGTTGAGCAATATGCGCCTCCTCAGTCGTTTCACTCGGCTGTTCCTTATCTCCGTCGGCGTTGGCCGACATGGATTCAGTATCGAGATGAAACCACTCGATTGCCTTGAGGGCGGCTGCATGAATGCTCACCTTCTCCATCTCGGCGATGAAATCGAGCGTGTTGCCGCCATGCTTGCACTCGCTGAAGCAGTTCCAGATGTTCTTCGATATGCTTATCCGGAACTGCGTCGGGTTCTCGCCCTTGTGAATGGGGCACGGGCCGCTGAGGCTGTCGCCGCTTCGCTTGAAGCGGTCGAGAAGGCTGTAGCGCTGGAGCACCTGCTCCATGGTGATGGCCGATTTGACGGCCTTGAAGTCTACGAACGATGCTTTGGGCATGAGTATTCCTTTCGGTTAATTTGTGATGAACGATTGCGGCTCGGAAGATGAGTCGCGTCCAATGAACATCCTATCGCGACATGGATTCCGGATGGAGACGTGCAGATTTGCCGTTTGCGGCAATATATTCGCGGAAAGCTTGGATGCTTTGACTGCTGAATCCGGCATTGAAAACACGGAGCTACCGCCTACATTCCGCTGACATATGCCAAAAGATGCACTGAAAGAATTCGTGAACCTGCGCCAATTGCTCACAGCAGAACGCGAAAGCATAGAGAAGCGACTGAGCGCAATTGATGCCGCTCTTGGCGGAGGCGGTGGCGAGATTCCGCTCTCTCGCGCGGCAACTCCTGGGAAAGCAACGCAACCTAAAGCAACACGGCGACCAGCTAAACGAATTAAGAATCCGATGTCTTTGCGAGAGGCCATAATTAAGGTCACGTCAGACGCTCCCAAGACGAAGAAGGAGATTTTGAGTGCCATCAAAACGCGCCTCCACGAAAGGGCAGGGTTCAATTATGACGCTGCATGGAACCTAACGCATCGGACCAACAATGCTCTGGTGCAGACTTTTGGTGTAAACAACGCTAATGAGCTCACCGGCGGAACACAAACAGGCAGCTTAACTGTCGGAGGCGTAACTGCAACCGACCTGAATACTCTGTCGGTCAATGGATCCCTTCTGGATCCGGACGATGAGATCTACAGTGACGGCTCGTTTGCTCGAGAAGGCTATTTATTAACGAATGGTATCAATACTTTTACCGCCCGAGCTGAAGATTGGTACGGAAGGAAAGCGACCAATGTCAGTTCCGTGACGGTGGCTACGAACGTCGTTTATTCCTACGATCTAAATGGGAATTTGACGAGCGATGGCTCCCGCACGTTTGAATATGATACGGAAAACCAACTGACCAATGTTTATGTTTCGGGAAAATGGAGGAGCGAGTTTAAGTATGATGGGCTGAATCGTCGCCGGATCACCCGGGATTTCAAATGGCAATCAAGTGTGTGGGTTTTGACGAACGAGGTTCGTTATATTTTTGACCAATTGCTTGCGGTTCAGGAACGCGGCGCAAATGGCGTCGCCCGCGTATCTTACACCCGCGGGTTGGATCTATCAGGTGATTTGCAGGATGCCGGCGGAATTGGTGGTTTACTCGCCAGGACCGACAACCCCGAGATGGTTCAAGGGGGTACGACTCCGCATGCTTACTATTTCAGCGATGGAAACGGAAATGTCACCGGACTGATCAGCACCAACAAAACCATTCTCGCGCAGTATCATTACGATCCATTTGGCAACATTCTTGTCATGAGCGGCCCGATGGCTGAGATCAATGCTTATCGCTTCTCAAGCAAAGAATTTTTAGGCAAAGCTTCTATATATTACTATGGCTACAGGTTTTATGACCCCAATTTACAAAGGTGGTTGAACAAAGATCCAATCGGAGAAAAAGGGAGCCAGAATTTACATGCTTTCGTTTCCAATAATCCCCTTTCAAAGTATGACAGTTTCGGATTATGTGATCTATTTGTCTTAGCTGGAGGCGAACTGGCAGCGGGAAATTTGGGCGTTAACCTCTCTGTTGGTTTAGTTATTGATACGGACTCTCCTGGTGAATCGGGAATCAACTTTACAGCCGGGAAGGCTGTGGGGATGACTGCTGGGGTTGGGGTTGGTGGTGGGGCTGCCTTGCGAGACATTGAAGGCAAAGGCGCCAATGTTGATGTGAATGCTTTGCTATATTCGGGTTCGGCCGGATTTGATGATCAAGGGCTGAATAGTCTTGCTGTCACAAAGGGACCTGGTGTAGGAGCGGCTCTCTCAACAACCGAAGGTAAGACTATCACAGCTAACGATGTTGTCGACGCCCTCAGCGATATTCTATATGATGGTCTATATGCAGAAAGGCGCGATACTTCGAACGATCTCCGAAGTCCATCCGTAAATCATAATAGCGTTCCAGATTCAGCTACTTGTCCTTAAGGAATTATGAACGTACGAAAGAAAGAAAAGTTCGTAACTGCTTTGTTTGTTTTAGGGAGTGCTGCCGTTGGTATAGCTGCTTTGTTTACCCAATCTATGGTGTTAGTGGCGCTTTTTCTGATTTCCCCGATAGTCGGTGCCATTGCTCGTAGTGAGATTAAATGTCCGCGTTGCAAAGCGTATGCATATGGTGAGGGACCCCTTGTGGTACGATTATTTCGTTTGCCTAGACCTGCTGCACGAGGCAGACAATGCAAAAAATGCGGTCTTCTTTTCGAGAATGATTAAAGTCCAAGAACATGAGCCGAGTACAGAACAAGAACTGATTAAGCGCAGAAGAGAGGTGTGACGGAAGGGATCCCGTGAGACAACCTTCCAGGATACACCTCATCGCTGTTTTATAACTTGGGTGAATCGTTTTTGGAAACAGGTCAGCCCCGAGCAAGGACAGCCGCTCGGCTACGAACGCTCCCTAAAAAGAGAAAAGCTTGCAGTGCTGATTCGGCGTTCGTCAAGGAGTCGAGGCGATCGGCCTAGCCCGATCTGGGCGCGACGCCCAAGGATGTTTTACGAAGCATTTTGGAGAAGTCCCTCGCACTGCTGTCTGGATCAATCGGTAAATCCAAAATTTTTATTAATCCAAGCGCGCGTTTGCGTCACATTTTGTACTTTCATTACAATGGAGGGGCAAGGAGACTCTCGAGCAGTCTCAATTGATCACCAGTCGGCTGACATATGTCCCTTTCCCATTTGGAAACGAGCCATTCAGAAACTTCCATCTTTTCGGCCAATTCACACTGTTTAAGTCTTCTTTCATAACGGGATAGGAGGATGCGATCCCCAAGCGTCTTTGCTGTTGTGGGAATGGCCTTTCTGACATTACGGTTGTCTCGAAATGGGACGCGTGAAATGTGAATCGTTCGATGTGCAATTCCCAACAGGGCTATTCTCCCCAAGGAGAAGGGACAGCCAGTGGACGCGGTGGGTTTGTGGCAGTTTTCAGGTTCCTCGCTATTTTCAGTGGAATACGATTTAGCCACTCCCGGAGGGAGTTTTGATAATAGCCCATTGGCTTGAGCCATGGGTACTCGACAAAGCTGCGTCAGAGTCCCGACGGGACGGCTGAGTCATTCCCA
>JBKJKE010000165.1:0-3049 GCA_046597605.1 Limisphaerales bacterium
CATTCGTAGCGGCTTTGGCATCGCCCCATTGAAAATGATCCCTCAATGCATGTCCCGCAAAATCGCTTCTCACCCTTATCCTTATTCATTCCTCTCAATAGCTTGATGCAGCCCTGGATGCGCGGTGAAGTAGGCCTTTAGACCTTGCACGTTGCCCAGGATATCCGCATTTTTCTGGTTGACCGCAAGACGGTTGGCAAACCCTGCCGCAATCCAGGCCGCTGAATGCTCGCGGCCCAGGATTGGTTTCAACAGATCCCGCGCCGTCATCACGTCGGCACGCGTCGTTTTGATGGCCAGCTCGTAAGCGGTGCGGGCGCTATCGAGCACCATCTTGGCACTCGCATGCGCATCGCGTGAGGCAATGGCATCATTGATCTGGGTGCCAAACGCAGCGCCTTGCGCGGGGCTGTAACCGAGCGGGACGAGGTTGGCGAGGATGCCCGGTTTGGCGCGTTCTGATTGGAAGATTCGACCGGCCACCGTGCTGCTGATTCTATTTCTCATATGTTTATACCTTTCTCTGTTTAACCATGGAGGTTCATCAGCCGGCCCGGCCCGACGGCTCAAACACTGAGCCATTCGTCCCGTTCCAGAGGCGTGTGCCGGTAGTTTTTTGTTGGTTACTACCTTACTCCCACCCTGCTGCTGTCCCACCGTCCGAATTACTTCGAACTAAGGACTATTCTAGCAGGCGCTAAGTAGCAAAATCGGCTACTTAGCTTTTTAAATGAAAATATTTTTTATATTTGTTATTTACTCAGCATCAACGACTTACGACGAAACAGGAGGGAAAAACCGAAATTAAACCGCGAAATACGCTAAACACGCGAAAAGGGGAAAAAACGGATATATGGCAAGCTGACTTCGTTCTTTGCTTTGCCCCTTTTCGAGACTTGACCTTGGGACTGGCCCGAAAGGCATGCGGCAACACCAGCCCGTCCGTCATGACCGACAATTCCGGTGCACATGCCAGCCTCTTTCTTCTCCCCTTTGTCCCCTTTGTCCCCTTTGTCCCCTTTGTCCCCTTTTCGCGTATTTAGCGTATTTCGCGGTTTAACCCTTCGGAAAAGCGGCTGCGGGTATTCGCGATACGTTCTATCTGCATCTTCGGGTGATGTCCGAAATTTACCAGCAATCCAAGCTGAACCCCCGTTGCCCGCAAGTAGTTCTGCAATTGCGCCCGATGTTCATCCGCCAACTCCTTCACCGCTTTGAGTTCAACAATGATTTTGTCGTAACAAATGAAATCAGGCTGATAAGTCAGCCGCAAGGGTGTCCCTTTATACTCAAGAGCCAGGCCATACTGAGCGACATACGGAACCCCATTAAGGCGAAATTCAATCTCCAGACATTCTTGGTAAACTGGTTCAAGGAATCCACACCCCTTCTCGCGATAAACCTCAAAGCAGGCGCCCACGATCCGATAACTCTCCTCCTTAAACAAAATCTCAGTACTCATACTTTTGAACGGAAAACAGAAATGTTTAACCGCGAAATACGCCAAATACGCGAAAGGAAAAGGATAAAGACCGCAGCATTAGGCAATCGATTTTTCTGATGCGTTCATTTGCAGTGGCTTAACTGTTTTATTCCCCTTTTCGCGTATTTAGCGTATTTCGCGGTTAATCTCCCCCCTTCTTCATACTTCGCGGTTAATTTCCCCCCCGTATTTGTTTCGGTAATCATCCCCAACGATCGCCATCCGATCCCGCAAGGCCGCCGGCCCGATCACCGTCGCATGCTGACGCCAATAACAAATCCACGCCTCCACCTCTTCCAACGCTGTCAGGTGCATGCTCATCCGCAGTCCGCCATCCGGCAGCTCTTCAAACTTCTGATCGGGCGTGAAATCGCGATTACGAATAAACGCCGCTGCCCAGTCATCGAACTCCACCACCACATCGTGGCTCTCGTTGCCGGCCAAAGCGATGAAGGCCCCTTCAAAATGTTTCTCGATACTCCAATCCTTCGGCTTCTTGAACCGATCCTTTGTGATCTCCGGCTTCGCCAGCCGCGACAACATAAAGGTCTTCACCTTCCCATCCTTCTCGTCGTAGGCGATCATGTACCAGGCACCGCCGCGACAGGTGAAACAAAACGGCCAGACCCGCTTCCGTTCCGCCACCTTCGCCCGGAATTTTGTGTAATCGTATAAAACCACCCGTTTCCCCACCACCGCATCCATCAACCCAAAGAACAGGTCGACATCGATCTTCTCCGGGGCGAACGGATGGAAATAAACCGCATCCTGGATTTCATCCAGCAGCTTGATCGTGCGGGCATCGATCAATTGACTGAGCTTGCCGAAACCGATCGTGAATTTCTTTCCTCCTTTTCCGGGAAATTGTTCGATCGCCCGTTTCCCCATGAAATAGTTCATGAGCTCCTGGTCGGTGATCGTGCGGGCGATGGTGGAGCTGAAACTGCCGACCAGATAATACCCTTCCTTCCCCCGGGTGCGCGACGTTTTGATCGGCAGATCCCGGTTCAGCTTCATATGCCGGATGATCCGTTTGATCGTAAGGGGAGTGACGCGCAATGCATCGGCCAGAACCTCAACGGTGGGATACTTATTGTTGAAAATCTGGTTATAGATATAGGAGACGTGCGTTTCATTCACGCGCCACGCCCCGATCCTCGCCCGGTTAGCTTCGGCCAGTTTGGATTTTTTCCCCGAAGATTTCGCCACTCGTTTCGTTTTCATGTTTATTCAGTCCCCTGCCCCGTCGTTCCGTCCAACGGGGCGGCAAGGGAAGGATTAACCGCGAAATACGCAAAATACGCGAAAGAAAAAGATCCGGGGATTGGAAAAAGCCAAAGGAGAGAGCGATTTAAATTCGTCAATTGCATTTGCTGCTCGGAAGTTTTTATTTGCGGGCTCCAGGCTAGGCCCAAAGGGCCGGAAATTCCTCAGCCCAGTCCCTCGGCCCACTGCCGTTTAGTTAAGGCGGCGAAGCCGCCAAAGGTAGCGGCTGGGCGCGCTGCGCCGGCCCCGACCGCGTACCAGCGTGTCGGAATCGGAGTTTCGAGAGCGTCGTGCGAAGTG
>JBKJKE010000087.1:0-5460 GCA_046597605.1 Limisphaerales bacterium
TTCTAAAAAAAGTCGGATTGAACCGACTTTTGACTGCCGAGACCTTAACTGTTTCGTTCAAAAAACCCTGGAATTCATTGGCTGAAACCACTGTTGCCGTGCGCAGCACGGACGATTTTTCGCAACGAAATCTAAAATGGTGGAGGCGAGGGGAGTTGAACCCCTGTCCCAGACAAAGTTACTAGCCGCGACTACATGCTTAGTCCGAAAGATTTGTCGGCTACGGAATGACGATCGGACACGAATTCCGCTGCTTATTCAGCATGTTATAAGATCCACAAAAACCGCGCTGTCCCCAGTTCTTGTTTTGCCTGCAAATGGCGTTTGCTCCCCATAGCAGGCGTCTAGGGGCAAACGTCGTGGCACATTAGGCCGCGAGTGCTAGTTCTTCGTTAGCAGTTATTTTTGGTTCGATTTTTTACGAGGCCAACGAACCATCCTCGGCATGCCGCCTCTAGCGCGTCCATCAGGTCGAAACCAGTACGCCCCCACAAAAGCAACGAGATGAATGTGTCCCAAGTTAACGATAGCGTCAAGTGGTTCGAACCGAAGGATGACTTAATCCTCGGTTCCCGTTGTTTCTGCCCCAAAAGGCGAATGAATCAATTTCGCAGTTAAAAAAATCATTTTTCCCCCAAAACCGGTCAAAACGGACCCAGTTCAGTCATTTTTAGAGTAAAACGTCTCTCCGCCGACCCTGCAACGACCCCGCGCCGTTGCGCGGGCACTCCGTAGACCCTGCGACGAGGCCGCGCAACTGCGCGGGCACTCCGTGGACCCTACGACGAGGCCGCGCAACTGCGCGGGCACTCCGTGGACCCTACGACGAGGCCGCGCAACTGCGCGGGCATTCCGTAGACCCTGCGACGAGGCCGGGCAACTGCGCGGGCACTCTGCCGACTCTGCGACGAGGCTGGGCAACTGCGCGGGACCTCTGCCGCCCCTGTGAGGGGTAGCGTTTCAAATCAGAGGGCATTCGAACATTTGCGGAAGAGGCTTTAACCGGTCTTACAAATCCTAAAGGGATTTCATCCTACAGCCCAGCGGTTGCTCCGACTCGATCGGGGCCTGCCCGTACGCCCGAGCTCTCCTTACCCGGTCGGCCCATGGGAAAGATGGACTTCGGGAAGACCTTCTGGAATAACCTTCACCGGATCGCACGAAGATCGTTTGAGTGAAGAATTTCTTAAATTATCGGGAACACGCTGGCGGTCTCGTGCAATTGCTGCGGTGGTCTTTTCTCGTTCTGCCCGTTGCGATGGTCGCGGGATCGGCCAGCGCTTTGTTCTTATGGTCGCTCGACAAGGTGACTCGTCTTCACTGGAACTATCCATGGCTCCTGTTTCTGCTGCCGCTGGCCGGGATGATCGTGGTTTGGATCTATAACCGGGTGGGTGGTCCGAGTGAACGCGGCAACAATCTCATCATCGATGAAATCCACGAACCGGGAGGGGGAGTGCCGACGCGAATGGCTCCGCTGGTGCTTGGAGCCACTTTGGTGACCCATCTTTTTGGCGGCTCCGCCGGACGGGAGGGGACTGCCGTGCAAATGGGTGGAAGCGTCGCGGCTGCTTTGGGTCGATTGTTTCGACTGGATCCACAAACAACACGCATCCTCCTGATGTCAGGAGTGGCGGCCGGGTTTGGATCTGTCTTCGGCACTCCCCTCGCGGGGGCAATCTTTGCGATGGAAGTGCTGATCATCGGTCGTGTTCAATATGAGGCACTCATTCCCACTTTGATCGCCGCGGTGGTTGCTGACTTTACCTGTTCGGCCTGGGGGATTAAGCATTCGATTTACCACCTGACATTTTCAGATCCAGTTACGGCAACGCTTGGCTTTCACATGGAACCACTGTTGATGATGAAGGTGATTGGGGCGGCAGTGTTGTTTGGCCTGACGAGCCTACTGTTTTCTGAGCTGATCCATGGCCTGGGCGCAGCATTCAAAAGAATTCAATGGGCTCCACTGCGACCACTGCTCGGTGGATTGATCGTGATTGCTTTGGTTTACGTGGTGGGCTCTCGCGATTACCTGGGCTTGGGAGTGAGTTCGCCGGACCCGGATGGGGTGACGATTTTATCTGCCTTTCAACCCGGCGGAGCCGATACCTGGAGCTGGCTTTGGAAGATTTTGTTTACGGTGATCACGCTGAGCTGCGGGTTTAAGGGAGGCGAAGTGACGCCGCTCTTCTTCATCGGTGCGACGCTCGGGAATACACTCGCGTGGGTCTTTGGTGCGCCCGTGGATTTATTTGCCGCGATCGGATTCATCGCGGTCTTCGCTGGGGCGACGAATACCCCTCTAGCCTGCACGATTTTGGGGATAGAATTGTTTGGGTCCGAACACGCAGTTTACTTTGCGACAGCCTGCTTCATTGCCTATTTCTTTAGCGGGAAGTCCGGTATTTACCTTGCGCAGCGGGGTGGAGTTTCCAAGAGAACCACAACATGAACTTTCGACTGATCGGCATCGGCGAGGTGCTTTGGGACAACCTTCCGGGAGGACGGCAGCTTGGAGGCGCGCCTGGCAATTTTGTCTATCATGCCCGCTCATTAGGTGCGGATGCAAAATTGATATCCCGGGTGGGTGATGACGCGGACGGGCGAGAAATATTGAGGGTCCTGCAGGAACTCGGCATTCCAACGGAAGGCATTGAGATTGATCCTGGAGCACCGACAGGGAAAGTCAGCGTAGAGATTGGAGCCGATGGCCAGCCGACGTTCGAGATCCATCGGGATGTTGCGTGGGATTACATTGAAGGGAACAAGATCCGCGAAATGGTCGCTTCGGCGGACGCAGTCTGCTTCGGCACTCTTGCTCAACGAAGTGATCGTTCGCGGAATGCGATTCGATCATCGTTGGAAGCTGCGCCAACCAATGCGTTACGGATCCTCGATATCAATCTTCGGCAGGATTACTTTTCATTACCGCTACTGGAGCGTTCACTTTCTCTGGCCAATGTTCTCAAGCTGAACGACGGAGAATTAAAGTATCTCTCCGCGCAAACGCATCTCCCTGGAACGGAGCGCGAGCAGCTCGAATCACTCGCTCAATGCTACAGCCTCAAGGTAATTGCTCTTACGAGAGGGCAGCGTGGCAGTCTCATCTACTCGGATGGGTGTTTTTGGGACCACCCGGGCTTAAAGACAACCGTGGTGGATACAGTCGGCGCGGGTGATGCGTTCACCGCCTGCCTTGCAGTTGGACTCCTTTCTGGATGGGGGATAGAACGCATAAACGATGTGGCAAATGAAGTGGCGGCTTTCGTTTGTTCGTGTTCGGGAGCTACTCCTTTGTTGCCCTTACATTTACGCAGTTTGTTTGACGCCAAAGCTGAACACTGAACACTGAACACTGAACCCATGACGTCGCACCGCTTACTGCTCGCAACTTTCTTCCTCTTCATCACCGCCGTGTCCGGCATTGCAGCGGACGACTACGTGCTGGGGGTGGATTCACAGTTCAATCCCTCCGTCCCGCAAGGGGCCGTGACGAAGTATTCATGGAACGACAGCAAGGTGTTCCCGGGCACCACCCGTGACTACTGGATCTATGTGCCGAAACAATATGATGCCGCGAAGCCAGCGGCGGTTATGGTTTTCCAAGATGGCGGTGGATACATCAGGACCAATGGCGAATACCGCGTTCCGATCGTTTTCGACAATCTCATCGCACGTAAGGAGCTGCCCGTGACTATCGGCATCTTTATCAACCCCGGTCAAACCGCTGAGGCGAAGCCCGGCGATCGTCCGAAGAATCGCAGTTTGGAATATGATACGTTGAGCGACGATTACGCGAAGTTCCTGCTGGATGAAATTCTGCCAGAGGTAAGTAAGAAATATAATCTCAAGACCAACGCGGAATCGCGCGCGATCTGCGGTGCGAGTTCAGGCGGTATCTGTGCCTTTACCGTGGCTTGGGAACGTCCGAATGAATTCAGCAAAGTGCTCAGCACGGTTGGCAGTTTTGTGAACATCCGTGGCGGGCACGTCTATCCGTTTATCATTCGGAAAGCAGAACGCAAACCGATCCGCGTTTTCCTCCAGGATGGCTCTAATGATCTCGATAACGTGTTCGGTAACTGGTGGCTCGCCAATCAGAACATGGCTTTGGCCCTGAAATTTGCGGGCTATGACTACCAATTCATCGGCGGTGACGGAGGACACAACGGGAAACATGGAGGAGTCGTTATACCGGAAGCCATGAAATGGCTTTGGCGGGATTACAAAGAATAGGTTTTAATGATCTCATGGTAAAAGCGTCTTTAAAAACAATCGTCGCTCAATGCGATAAAGTGTTGCGAACCTCGGAATTCGGAGATTGGGAAGGGGCCGTCAACGGCCTACAGGTGGAGAATGACGGAACCGTGACCAAGATCGCGGCCACCGTGGACGCATCGCTCGCCACCATCCAAATGGCGGTGAAAGGCGGAGCGAATCTATTGATTGTGCATCACGGGTTGTTCTGGGGACCGACCCATCCATGGACTGGTAAACGTCGTGAGATGCTGAAATTGCTGATTGAGAACAACCTTGCGGTCTACAGCTCGCATCTTCCTTTGGATGCGCATCCCAAGCTGGGAAACAATGCGCAGTTAGCTGCCGTTTTGGGTCTTAAAAAACTAAAATCTGCCTTCGAGACGAAGGGGCAACTGATAGGGCTGAAGGGTGAGCTTTCGATTTCTCGTGAAGATCTGGCCGAACGGTTGGAACGAGTGCTTGGTGCTCCGCCGACGGTGCTTCCGGGGGGGGCGGCGATTTGCAAGTCCATCGGTGTTGTCACTGGAGGTGCGGGAGGCGAACTCAAGAAGGCGGTGAGCGAAGGGGTAGATACTTTCATCACAGGAGAAGGAGCACATTGGACGTACGCGATGGCTGAAGATCTTGGTCTCAATGTGTTCTACGGCGGCCACTACGCGACGGAGACTTTTGGTGTCAAAGCCCTCGCGCAAAGTTTGTCCGACGAATTTGATCTTCCATGGGCGTTTCTCGATCATCCAACCGGGCTTTGAAAAGCCTGTGAGGCTCCGAAAAGTCCTGCCGGAATTCGAAATCCAGTTTGATCGACACTTATTCCGCAGGGCGAATACTACAATCCTAGTACATGTGTAAGTTTTGGCGGGCTATCCGTTCTGTTCTTTACAGCGGCGGCACGAGTGGGGGCGACTGTCTTTCAACCCAATGGAGAAATAATCGGCGATCTCTGGGCTCCGGAACTGCATTGCCTGGATGGCAAGTGGTACATCTATTCCACCGGCAATACTGTTTCGAACACGTCAACGATGCGCATGTTTGTGCTGGAGGGAAATACCCAAAGTCCCCAGGGCGCATACACCTTTAAACCCGAACTCCGAAATAGAAAAAAGAGTCGCTTTGTGGAAAGGGTATTTGGGATAGGGATTGATGCTTAAACAACCCGAGCCAAGCCTGCACAAAACGACTCGCACTGAAATTACG
>JBKJKE010000059.1:0-14097 GCA_046597605.1 Limisphaerales bacterium
AGACGTCCAATCCCTCGAAAAGTTTCATCTTCATCTCCAACATTCACTCCCCTCAATCCTCACCCCAATCAATGCCAGTCAACTTCAAATTAGTTTCCGGCCAGACACTAGTTAAGGAAAAACAGGCGGCGAGGCCGCTACCTTCCTGACGCTTTCGCGCTCTCCTTAACTAAAACGGCAGTGAGCCATCGGCCTGGGTCCAAGATCCTACTATTCACATATGGCGACATGGAAGGTCGGATCAAAGAACAGGAACTGTTTGCTCTGGCGATAAAGTTATTTTTCAGTAGCTGCGGGTTTGTAACATGGGTCCGCAATTGGCTCGCCTGGGGCGCTCGCTCCGCGCCCAGTATTTAAAGATATCCGCGACGAGAGAATCCCATTCTTTGGCATTCGTGGGTTTATTAAAAACGGTGTTGGCACCCAGTTGATAAGCTCGCTCGATGTCGCCCGGTTCGCGCGAGGCACTCCAAACGATACACGGAATCACACTGCAGCCTGGGTGGTCTTTTAACCACAGGAGCACTTCAAATCCTCCCATTCGGGGCATGCGCAGATCCAGCCAGATGAAGGAAGGAAATGGGTATCTATCCCGATCAGAGTAGGCGCCGGTACCTTGGAGGTAGTCCATGGCCTCTTCTCCATTCCGCACGATCGAGACCTCGTAGCCGGTATGAACCCTCGATATTGACCGCTGCAATAATATCGCGTCGTTTTCGTCGTCTTCAGCAATCAGCACAGCGCTCGACATATTTCGGATACTCTAGTCCTCACGGTGAAGTTGCGACAGCTGGCGCAATCGCTTTTCTCGGGCTAAGGGGAAGGCAGGAACGGAGTCTCCTCCAGTTATAATCGGTCTGTGGTTCGAGAACGCGGGGCACCAGGAGAAAGCGATGCTGGTGCTCCAAAACCCGACACGAAAGGTCGTAATTTCGTTTTCCGTTTACCGTTGACGTTTTGGTGACTCAACCGCACTTTGGCTCGCTTACTTGGATGAAGACCATTCTGTTCGTCTGCACTGGCAATATTTGCCG
Organism: Limisphaerales bacterium; assembly: GCA_046597605.1. Lineage (GTDB taxonomy): Bacteria > Verrucomicrobiota > Verrucomicrobiia > Limisphaerales > JACDHS01 > JACDHS01. The sequence continues at coordinate 1,035 of JBKJKE010000059.1, forward strand.
TAGCCCAATGGCCGAGGGATTATTCCGCCACACCGTGAGAGGTCGTGGCGATTACCGCGTTTTATCGGCTGGGGTGGGAGCCATTGATGGGCAAGCGCCCAGCCCACATGCCGTTCGCGCCATGAAGGAATTGGGCATCGATATCTCACGTCAACGCAGCAGCATGCTGACCGGCGACGTGGTGAGCCAGGCTGATTACATTTTTGGAATGACCCACAGCCATGTCGATTCGGTGACATTGCTTTATCCCCAGGCCGCCGAAAAAACTTTTCTGCTTCGCGAATTTGACGAAACCCTGGATGTATTCGAGAAAGATATCTCGGATCCGATTGGCGGTTCGTTTGATATTTATTGTGATTGCCGCGATCAGATCGAGCAAGGCATAGCTTCGATGTTGAATTTCATCGAACAAACGGCTGTTCCTACTATGACATTGCAAGAGTCCCATCCTCAAACGACGGTGGTAATCGGCTGCGACCATGCTGGGTATGACCAGAAGATGGCCCTCAAGCAGCACCTGGACCAGAAGGGAATTACGGTCACGGATGTCGGAACCAGTTCCAAAGACTCTGCTGATTATCCTGACTACGCTCAGTTAGTGGCGGAATCAGTCGCAAACGAACGGAGCGAACTGGGCATTCTCGTCTGTGGCAGCGGTGTCGGCATGAGTATTACCGCCAATAAAGTTCCAGGGATCCGTGCTGCATTGGTTTTCAATGAAGAGATGGGACGGCTGGCGCGCGAACATAACGACGCCAATGTCCTCTGCCTTGGATCGCGATTTACCCCCATAGAAGAAGCTAAACGTATTGTTGATGCTTTCCTGTCCGCTCACTTTGAAGGCGGACGTCATGAAAAACGTGTTAAGAAAATGGAACCTCATCAAATCCCCGCAGAATTAAAACTTAAGAAAGTTGATCCCGAGATTTCCCAGGCAATCATCCTGGAAGCGCAACGTCAACAGGAGAATATCGAGCTGATCGCGAGTGAAAATTTCACGAGTTGTGCCGTGATGGAGGCCCAGGGTTCTGTCCTCACGAACAAATACGCCGAAGGCTATCCTGGTAAACGCTGGTATGGTGGCTGCGAGAATGTAGATACCATCGAACGCCTGGCGATCGAGCGCGCCAAACAACTTTTCGGGGCGGAACATGCCAACGTCCAGCCGCATTCGGGTAGCCAGGCCAACATGGCCGTTTACTTCTCGGTGCTCAAACCGGGTGACAAGCTGCTCACAATGGATCTCAGCCATGGCGGGCACCTGACCCACGGTAATAAGGCCAATTTTTCAGGTAAATTCTTTGAAATCGTGCATTACGGTGTGCGCAAAGAGGATGAGTTGATCGATTATGATCAACTGGCGGTGATGGCGCGTGAGCACAAGCCGAAGATGATTACCGTGGGAGCGAGTGCTTACTCTCGGGTAATCGATTTCAAGCGCATGGGAGAGATCGCTCGCGAGGTGGGTGCTTATCTGCTCGCTGACATCGCCCACATTGCAGGTCTCGTAGCCGCCGGGGTTCATCCCAGTCCCATGGAACATGCTGATTTCGTTACCACAACCACCCACAAGACCCTGCGGGGACCGCGTGGTGGCTTGATCATGTGCCCTGAGAAATACGGCAAGGAAATTGACTCTCAGGCGTTTCCAGGAATTCAAGGCGGGCCGTTAATGCACGTCATCGCGGGCAAGGCCGTTTGCTTCCATGAGGCCGCCCAGCCCACCTTCAAAGACTATCAGCAACAGATCGTGAGAAATGCCAGGTCCCTCGCAGAAGGCATGAAACAGAACGGTTTTCGCCTGGTCAGCGGTGGAACAGATAATCACCTCATGTTGGTGGACGTGGGCGCTCGTAACCTGACGGGCAAAGAGTGCCAGATCGCTTTGGATGAAGCAGGAATCACTGTTAACAAGAATACCATTCCATTCGAAACCCGGTCTCCTTTCCAGGGAAGCGGAATCCGCCTGGGCACGCCAGCAGTCACGACGCGCGGGATGAAAGAGGGAGATATGGCTGCAATTGCAGACATGATTTCCGAAGTGTTGATGGACATCAAGAATGTTGACACGGCGCATCGAGTTCGCCAACGTGTGCGCGATTTGACTGCCCGGTTTCCCTTGCCATATTGAGTTAAGGTAAGAATTTCCGATTTAACTGAAGATTGAACAGTTTCCGTCTTCAAGCGTCGAACCCTAGCCTCTGCCAGTGCGCCCCAGCCACTGCCTAGTTAGCTTTTAACCAGAAGTACAATTATCCTATGCCCCGTGTAGCCACAAAGAAGGCCGCTAAAAAGAAGTCGCCCAAGCAACAAAGTTTGGAGCTGGCACCCCAGCAGGAAGTCCAAAAAACTCCTGAGGTTGTTGAAGCACCTGAAGTTTCCGCCCCGGTTGCGCCAATCGAAGTGCAGTCGACTGTCACTCCGGCGCCAGTGCAGAAGCAGGTAGAGGTTCCTCGGGCTGCTGCTAAACCGCAGCCGAAGGTTGAACCGATTGAGGAAGAGGTTCCAGACAATGCCATTGTGTCCGGTCCTCTGGTTGAAACAGAAGTGCCGCCTCAAAGGCCTTCTCGGCCGGCGCCACTGAAGCCGGCGGCTCCGTATGATGAACGCGAGGAACAGCCTTATCCAGAGCGTCGTGGTGGTGGTGGCGGTGGTGGACGAGGTCGCCGTGGGGAAAATCGCGATAGCACTGCTCCTTCCATGAACATTGCGCAGTTGCAGGGTATGCCCATGCCTGAGCTAAATGCGATGGCCCGGGAAATGGGAATTGAAAATTTCGGTACCATGCGCAAGCACGAGCTGATCTTTCAATTGCTCCAGAAGAATGCTGAAAGGTCGGGCGTGTTGTTTTCGGAAGGAGTATTGGAAATCCTTCCGGAAGGCTTCGGATTCCTTCGCTCTCGTAGCTTCAATTATCTTCCCTGCCCGGAAGATATCTACGTCTCCCCATCGCAAATTCGACGTTTCGATCTGCAGACGGGTAACTTGATCGCCGGCCAGATTCGTCCACCAAAAGATAAGGAACGCTTTTTTGCATTGTTGAAGGTGGAGGCGGTCGATGGAGAAGATCCCGACATCGCAAAGGATAAAACCCATTTCGACAATTTAACGCCCCTGTTCCCGAACAAGAGATTTCTGCTGGAAACAAATCCAGAAGAATTGAGCACACGTGTTGTCGACATCGTTTGCCCGGTTGGGAAAGGTACCCGCGGGTTGATTGTTGCGCCTCCGCGCACTGGAAAAACCGTGCTGATGCAGAAATTGGCCAACTCTATCCTGAAGAACAATCCGGAAGCATATCTGTTCATTCTTCTGATTGATGAACGCCCGGAAGAAGTCACCGACATGGAACGGTCGTGTAAAGGTGCTGAGGTGATTTCATCGACCTTTGATGAACCGCCCGAGCGTCACGTGCAGGTCGCCGAAATGGTGATCGAAAAAGCGAAACGCATGGTGGAACACAAGCGGGATGTGGTCATCCTGCTCGACTCAATCACTCGTCTTGCCCGTGCTTACAACACGATACAGCCGCATTCAGGGAAGATCCTTTCCGGCGGTGTCGATGCCAACGCGTTGCACAAGCCGAAGCGATTTTTCGGCGCGGCTCGTAATATCGAAGAAGGTGGTTCGCTGACGATCATGGCGACGGCTCTCGTTGATACGGGAAGTCGCATGGATGAAGTCATCTTCGAAGAGTTCAAAGGCACCGGTAACATGGAAGTTCATCTCGATCGCCATCTTGTCGACCGACGTATCTTCCCTTCAATCAATGTGGAACTGTCTGGAACGCGCAAAGAGGAACTCCTCTATCACCCGGACGAATACAGTCGGGTTGTAGTGCTTCGTCGTGCACTGACTGGAGTGCCTCCGGTGGAAGCTATGGAATTGCTTTTGGGCAAGCTGAGAAAGACCGGAAGCAACATCGAATTTCTGCTGGCAATGAGCCCCCGATAAAACGTTTTCACGAAAGTTTCTCAAACGATGTCCCTGAGGATTTACCTTAGGGATTTTTTTTAACTATTTTTTCTGCAGAGCGGATCCGAATTTTCCAGAGCAGCGGAGAATCCGTCGGAACTGCGGATTTGCGGGGAAAAACAAAAATTAGGAAGATTATTGCGAGTTGGCATCTCCTCGGGCATAACGTTCGCGCTAGCATTTAGCGCACTTTCTTATGAGTCGTCTCCTTAACTCGGCTTAAGAGTTGCTACTTGCATTGGTCTCAAAGATTAGACTAAAAGAACGCCATGGCTCTGCCACTATCGAAAAAACGCGCGAAAGGTCGTGACCAGATCGTTGCCATTGATTTGGGCAGCAGGACGACGAAAGCCGTTTACCTGCAGCGCCGCGGTGCAGGGTACGCGCTGACCCGCTTCACAATTCAGGATGCTCCCATTTACGAGAAGAACATCTCGCCGGAACTTCTTGCCGAACATCTCAAGAGCATCATGCAGGCGCTGGATGCGAAATTGAAGGTCGTGATTTTATCGTTGGGTGTTGCGGATTCCATTCTTCGCAGTGCGGATATGCCCTTGATGCCCATTCCTGAAATGCGTTTGATGCTGAAATACAACAGCAAGAATTATCTACAACAGGAGTTGCCGGACCATATTTTTGATTGCTATGTGGTTGCCCCAAAGCTGGATGGTGCCCCAGATGCATCCAAGGATCCGAGTCGTTCAACCCAGAAATACAAGGTTTGGGTGGGTGCGGCTAGAAATCGTCTCCTGAACGATTTGCAGGCAGCTACGAAAGCCGCAGGCCTGGTTGCTGATCAAATCACCCTGAGCATTGTCGGCCCTGTAAACGCTTTCGAAATTGCTTTCCCGGAAATTTATTCCAAGGAGGTGTTCGCGCTGGTGGATATAGGCTTCAAAGCGTCCACCATTAGCGTGGTTTCGAATGGTGAACTGATGCTCAGCCGTGTGGTTGGTATCGGCGGGGATAAATTGACCGCCGGTCTCGCTGAATCGATCGGCGTCACCTATGCAGAGGCGGAGGGGATCAAAATGGGAATGCCGCACGAGGTGGAAACATCACTGCAACCGTTGCTCTCACCATTGGGACGTGAGTTGCGTGCCTCCATCGATTTTTTTGAACATCAACACGATAAAACCGTTGGCCAGGTGTATGTGTCCGGCGGGGCTGCGGTGTCGGAATTCATTCTGGAAAACTTGCAATCTGAACTGATGGTTCCGTGCAAAAGTTGGAGTCCAGTGTCGGCTGTTTCAATGGCCCTGCCTCCTGAGCAGATGGCGCAGGTCGAGCAAATCGCACCGCAATTGGTGGTAGCGATGGGAGCGGCCCTTCAAGCTGTGAACTAGTATGCCCATTAAGCTAAATCTATTGGCCGAATCGCAAGCGGCAGAAGAGCAGCGCCGCAAGGATCCGGTTAAACGCGCCATTGGGGTCGGTGCCCTTGTCGTTTTTACGATGTTGATCTGGTCCGCAGTTTTGTATTCCAAGAGCATTGCCTTGAAGTCGGAACAGAAAGGACTTGAGGAAACCTGGAAGGGGCTCGAGCCGCGCTATTTGGAAGTAACAGGCTATCAACAATCGATTGCGGAGTTCGATCGGAAGGTGGCCGCTTTGGATCGATACTATACGAATCGGTTTTTGTGGGGTTCTACCTTGAACGCATTTCAGCAGGCCATTCCTCCTTTATTGAGCCAGAAAATTCAAGTCCTCCATCTCTACGGAGCTCACGAATATTTTCAGACTGAAGCAGTCCCTGCTAAAAAGAAAGGTGCGACTACGGCGGCAGAGCCTGGCAAACCAGCGACCTCCCGGGAAAGTATCACCATGACAGTCGACGCACGGGATTACGGAAATCCGGCAGATCAAAACTATAACAAATTCAAGAATGCCCTTATTTCTGTTCCGTATTTCAAAGAGATACTGCCTATTGAACTCGTAACACTGAAGAGTGTTACGCCGCCTACGAAGGACCTCGTTGACCAAAAGGAATATGTTCAATTCACGCTGGAGTGCAAACTGCCACCTGTCATAAGAAATGAATAACCTGAGCAAAGAAAAAAAGCAGCAACTGCTCCTGGTAGCGTTCATCACCTTGATTATTGTTGGAATTATCTGGGTTGGGTTGATCTCCGCTCAAAATGCGAGTCTTGATGCTCTGGAGAAAAAAGCCGCCGAGATGCGGCGGAAGGTCGACACCGCACAGAAAATCAGCAAGCAAGCGCCCTTGCTGCTGGAGCAGTTGGGAGAGGCTAAATCCGAATTACAGGTTCGCGAGGAAACGATGGCGAATGGAGATTTATTTCAGTGGTTTTTGAGCAGGATGATTCAGAGCACGTCATCCCGGCCTTTGAACAACTTCAACGCATTGCCACCCACTCTGGTGGATACCAAACTCATTCCCCGGTTCCCATACAGATCAGCCTCTTACCCAGTGAAAATAAACGGGCATTATCACGATTTCGGTAAGTTTCTCGCAGATATTGAGAACGAGTTTCCATACGCTCGAATTCAAAATCTTGATATTTCCCCTGCACCCGGCCAAACCGACGAACGGCTCAATTTCTCCTTTGAATTTGTAACGCTGTATCACACCAACCGTGCTGTAACCGTGCGATGAGAAATAAATATCCATTGATTGCGTGTCTTGGCTGGTTGTGTGTTCTCGGCTGTGGCAAGGAGAAAACCCCTCCAGCAGGTCCTGCCAACGAGACTGCTACTAATAAAGTAGCTGCTGCCAAGGTAGTTAAAGGAGCTCCACCAAAGACCGGCAAAGTAACCGCCGCGAAAGAAGTTGTGGAATCCACGGAGGAGTCCACAAAGGGAAAATCGGAATTCGAATTCAAAGAGCCACTGCCGCCATCTTATACAGATCCTTTTTTCCCCGAGACCGTGCGCCTTCATAAGAAACCTGAAGTGGCTGGGCCGGTCGAGGATCGGAAGACGGTATTGCTCGAGCAAATAGTTCTCAAAGGCATCTCTGGGCCGGTTGGCAGGAGACTTGCACTTATCAATAATTACACGTTTGCTGCTGGTGAATCCGGCGCCGTGAGATTGCTAAAAGGAACGGCGCGGATCGAAGTATTGGAAGTGAAAGAGCGATCAGCCGTTATCAAGGTTGAAAATGACCCTGCACCTAAAGAAATCTTTCTGCGTCCCGAGCCGTGATCAAACAGCGCCCAACAACACACCTATAACTATGAAAATTAAATCAGGCCTGCTCCTTGCCCTCGCCTTTGCCGCGTCAACCGCGATTGGCGTTGCTCAGGACACTAATACGGCTCCCGCTCTAGTAACGCCGACTGCTGCCAATCCCGCAAACCCCGAAGTCATGCCGCTGATCGTCATCGATGACGCCCCGCTGCCGGATGCAATTCGCAATCTCGCCCGACAGGCCGGTATCAATCTTTTGTTTGATCCCAGGGCTCTCGCCACGATGACGAACAATGTTTCCTTCCGCCTGGAAAACGTCACCGCGGAACAAGCGATGTTTGCGGTCCTCGACAATAACGGTTTCCAGATGACGCAAGATCCCAAGACAAGAATTTCTCGCGTCGCAATTAAGGATCCAGCTGCGGTGGAGCCTCTGGTGGCTCAGATCGTAACTCTCAAGTATAGTCATGCGACTAACTTGATTCCGATTATAAAGGCTTCCTTCTCTACGACACGCAGCCAGGTATTGCCAGATGTAAAAAACAATCAATTGGTCATTTTGGCGACGGAATCAGAGCTATTTCGAATCACCAACACGATCGCCGGGTTGGACATTTCGCCGCGGCAGATTTTGATTGAAGCTCGATTCATCGAGACGTTCAACAATCCGCAAACGGCCAAGGGCATCAACTGGGCTGGTACCGCTCAAAACAGGACGGTCGAGGTGGGGACTTCCCATATAACCGATACTTTTGCTAAATTCCCTGCCGTTGATAAGACTATAGATGGATACGGGACCATCGGCGGTCCTGGTATAATCGGAAGTTCTGCGCAAGGTTTCGGCCCTGTAGCGTTCTTGAATACGGACGCTTTGGCAGCAACACTTAACTTTTTCAATTCTGATAGCGGTACTGAAACATTATCCACGCCGCGAGCAGTTGCATTGGACGGCCAGCCCACTGAACTGGCAGTCGTTCGAAACATTCCGGTTCTGGAGCAGGAGCAAGGCGCGAACACTGGTGGAGCCGTGCAGGCTTCGACTGTAAAAGTGCGATATGAAATCAAGGTCGGAGATACAATTATCAACGAGGTTGGTGTGAAACTCATCGTCACTCCTCGAATTTATGCTGGTTCGAACGTTTTCCTCGATTTGAAGCCCGAAATTTCCCAAAAAGAAACGGTCAACGCCTCTCAAACCTTTGAAAACAAGGTTTACACTGCGCCAATCTTTAGCCGTCGCCGGGTAACGACTCAAGCGATGGTGCCAAGTGGAACAACATTGGTGCTTGGTGGTTTGATCTCCGATCAGAATGTGTCCGACAAAACGAAAGTGCCTCTTTTGGGCGACATCCCGGGCGTCGGTCGTTTGTTTCGTAGCGATTCTAAAAGCCGCACCAAGCAGAACCTTCTGATTTTCGTCACGCCTACCATTCTGGTGGATGAAGATTATTCACCGAGTCCTGAAGCTCGCGAGTTTCTGCACCAAAAGGCTGTTGATAAGCCCGAAGTGCCCTGGGACGCATGGGATAGCGCCAAGCCGGCCGATTGGACCAAGTCGGTCAAGTAATCGGAAACTAATTTTCACGAAAAAGGCCGCCTAACAGCGGCCTTTTTTGTTGCTCGAATTTCGGCCAATCCAGAAGAGTCCTGCTGGCCACAAGCAGTTGCATATACGAGAGTGCGTGATGAAAGAGTCCTATATCGCGGCGAAGGAACGTTGGGCGCAAAAGATGTCGGGCAAAGCTGCGGTCCCCCGTTCCGAGGACAGGTTGCCGCCCGGGCAGAGGCAGGTACACAACTTTCCGGTGCTCGACCTCGGAATACGTCCCGAAGTGCCTCTCGATAAATGGGAATTAAAGATTCATGGCAAAGTGGAGAATCCGCTGACTCTGAGTTGGGAAGCTTTCATGGCCCTGCCTCAATTCAAGGATTCCAGTGACTTCCATTGTGTGACGACCTGGAGCCAGTTCGATATGGCCTGGGAGGGGGTCGCGTTTCTCACGCTGGCGGATTTGGTCAAGCCGAAGGCCGAGGCCTCTCATGTATACTTCAAGAGTTACGATGGTTACTCCACGAATAATCCCTTGGATGTGTGCATGGATGACGACGTGTTGGTTGCGCATTCCTGGAACGGAAAACCACTGTCAAAAGATCACGGTGGACCAGCGCGCATGATTGTTCCCAAACGTTATGCGTGGAAGGGGGCCAAGTTCATCCGCGAAATCATCTTTCTGGATCGTGACCTACTTGGATTTTGGGAACTGCGCGGCTATTCCAACAGCGCTGATCCGTGGACCGAAGATCGGTTCTCCGGGTCTTGATTCGTGCTTTGGATGGGAGGAAATTATTTCAGGTAAGCGGCCAATCCCTGCATGCCGCCTTCGCGTCCAAAGCCGCTTTCCTTGTAACCACCGAAAGGGCTCGTCGGATCGAACTTGTTATAAGTATTGGCCCATACCACGCCAGCTCTCAGCTTTGCGACAGTCTTGAAAATCTTGCTGCCTTTGTCAGTCCATACTCCAGCGCTCAATCCGTAGGGAGTATTGTTAGCGCGTTCAATCGCTTCTTCTGGAGTCCGGAATGTCATCACGCTCAACACCGGTCCGAAGATCTCTTCCTGTGCAACACGATGTGACATGGTGACATTGCTCAAAACCGTCGGTGCGAACCAATAACCTTTTGCTGGAAGAGCGCATCCGCATTGATCTATCTCTGCGCCTTCGCTGATGCCGCTTTGCACCATCTCTCGGATTTTATCGAGCTGCGGTTTGGAATTGATCGCACCGATGTCGGTGTTCTTGTCCAACGGATTTCCCACGCGCAACGTTTGCATCCGGGTGCGCAGTTTGCGAAGGACATTTGCGTAAACACCTTCCTGCACAAATAAACGGGAGCCGGCGCAGCACACATGTCCCTGGTTAAAGAAAATTCCTGCGATTACCCCTTCGACCGCTTGATCGATCGGAGCATCTTCGAAAATAATATTCGCCGCTTTGCCTCCCAGTTCGAGGGTGAGCTTCTTGCCGGTCCCGGCAACTGTCTTTGCGATGATCTTTCCGACGTCAGTTGAACCAGTGAAAGCGATCTTGTTGATGCCAGCATGTTGGACGAGTGCATGCCCCGTTTCTCCCGCTCCCGTCACGATGTTGACCACACCATCCGGCAACCCTGCTTCCTGAAAAATTTGCGCCAAATGCATCGCTGTGATGCTGGTCGTTTCAGCCGGTTTTAATACCACCGTGTTTCCGCAGGCGAGTGCAGGAGCGATCTTCCAGGCTGCCATTAGCAACGGAAAATTCCATGGAATGATCTGGCCCGCGACTCCGAGGGATTGCGGCGTTTTACCCGGGAAGGCATACTGCAGCTTGTCGGCCCAACCGGCGTAATAGAAAAAGTGCGCGGCCACCATTGGTAGATCGAAGTCGCGACTTTCCTTGATCGGTTTACCACCGTCCATGGTTTCGAGCACGGCCAGTTCGCGGGCTTTTTCCTGAATCAACCGAGCAATGCGATACAGGTATTTGGCGCGCTCGCGTCCCGGCATCTTGCTCCAGACCTGCTCGTAGGCACGACGCGCCGCCTTCACTGCAGCATCCACATCTTTGTCGTTCCCGGCGGCAATGTCCGCGAGTTTTCCCTCCGTGGCCGGATTGATCGATGGAAAATATTTTCCCGAAGCGGGCGGAACAAATTTGCCGTCGATGAAATGATCGTAACGGCTCTGGATTTTTACTGGAACCGATTCGGGCGCGGGCGTGTATTCCCATTTGTTCCCGAAATTCAGGCGACGGTCCTTCTCTGGAATAACCTTTACTGTGTGGGCAGCAGGAGCGATTTCCACGGCAACAGCTTTTGCTTTGCGGCCTGAAGCGGGTAAAACAATTTTCTTATTTTTCACGGGAGAGAGAAGTAATCGGAGCTTTGATAATTGCCGTCTGTCGTCTTCACGATTTGCATGAGCACATCGTTCACGAGAGTGCTTGCACCGAAGCGGAACAGGTCCGGCGTAAGCCAGTCGTCACCCAACGTTTCTTTGACCATCACGAGGTAAGCAAGGGCCTGTTTAGAATTGCGAATCCCACCGGCTGGCTTCATTCCGATGCGGATACCTGTCGCAAAAAAATAATCGCGAATCGCTTCCAGCATCACGAGCGTCACTGGGATCGTGGCAGCGGGTGAAACTTTGCCGGTGGATGTTTTGATAAAATCACCGCCCGCTTCCATGCCGATCTGTGACGCGAGTCGAACGTTGTCGTAAGTAACGAGCTCGCCGGTTTCCAAAATCACTTTGAGATGCGCGACACCGCACGCTTCTTTGGTCGCGGCAATTTCGTCGAACACTTTGGCGTAATCCCCACTGAGGAAAGCGCAACGGTCAATCACCATGTCGATCTCGTCCGCGCCATCTCCGACTGCGCGACGCGTTTCTTCGAGTTTGGTGCGGAGCGGAAATTGACCACTTGGAAAACCGGTTGCTACGGCGGCAACATTAACCCCGGAATCATCTCCCAGGAACTTGCGCGCATACTTCACCATGTTGGGATAAACGCAAACGGCGGCACAGCTGGGCACGCCGTATTTGTCGTCGATCGGGCGCAACGCTTTGCGACAAAGATACGCTACTTTGCCCGGAGTATCTTTTCCTTCGAGCGTGGTCAAATCCATCATGGAAACGGCGAGCTTGAGTCCAGCCATTTTGGCCGTGGTCTTGATGCTTCGCTTCGTGAAAGAAGCGGCGCGTTCTTCGACCATCACCTGGTCGATTGTGGGGACACTTTCGCGCATCGCCTGGAAGCGTTTGGCGGGGGCTCCGGTCGTCATGGCCGAAAAATTACAAGGTAGACTCTTGGGCGGCAATCTTAGACCACACGACTTTTCAGGAAGGGGCTCCAAGGCTTTTCGAGGAGCATTCCTTAAAATGAGAAGTGTCTCTCCACAGCATTCGAGGAGAGATGCACCAGGCGCCGTGAATTGCCGCCGGGTTTCCGTGCGCTTTCTCATCGCCGTCAAGCGAAAATCTGACATCAACAATCCCCAATAGAATCAATGGGTTTAGCCCGCCTTTCTCACCCATAGAGTTGAAGGATGACTTTTAGGTGTTTGAGGCCAGACAGGGTTTGGAAAAGAAGGCGAATGAGGGAAGGGGGAGCCGCGAGGTTGAAAAATTGTGGTAGTAGTCCACAAGAGGTTCGCCAGGCTGCCAATCTGAACACAACGCCAGTTGGACAGCCGCCGGTTTCAGCACCTCGTTAGCTGTGCCGCGAAATCCCGAAGGTGGTATTGGTTGTGGATACAATCAGCGAGTTCCTCACGGGTCGTCCGGACCTCGAGAATGTGCCATTGAACGTCACTGCAGCTCAAGCGGAGCAGTGAACGGGAACAGTGCCACCGTGAAATGGCAGGCATCCGCACGCGCCCAAGTATTATCGCGTCTGGAAAAAGCAATCCATCTCGGCCGTCAATAACGGTGGGGAAAGTGCGCGGAGTGAAGTGGTGGTTGTGGTGACCCCATAAGGTCATTTACAGGATATGCAAATTAAGGACGGGCCGTCCGGGTTGCCGGGCGGCTATTTGGGAGAGAAGGCAACCACGAGTAAACTGTAATTAGTGTCTGGCCGGAAACTAATTTGAAGGTGACCGGCATGATTGGGATGAGGATTAAGGGAAGTGAATGTTGGAGACGAAGATGAAGCTTTTCGAGAGAGGGAACCATTCGCTGCCCATTTCCCTCCATATTCCGGGTTGCTCAAATAATTATTTGGCTACTCCGACGGTTCGGCGGAGTACTCAAATAATTATTTCACGTCTCCGCCGGATGGGAAAAGTACTCAGATAATTATTTGTCGTCTCGGCAGGATCGGCGGAGTAGCCAAATAATTATTTGGCGTCAAAAACGAATCGGCGGAGTGGTGAAATAATTATTTGGCCTCTCCGACGG
>JBKJKE010000078.1:0-16566 GCA_046597605.1 Limisphaerales bacterium
GTAAGTACGGCCCACGAACAGGTCGGTACCGCTGAGCAATGCCGGCGGGAACACTTTCGGAACGGAACCAACGTTGGTTCCAGGACCCCATGTGCTGCTGCCATTGAGGTTCGTCACCAACACGAGCGGGCTCGGGCTGTGATAGAAGAACTTCACGCTCAGGCTCATGGAATTACCAGCGTTATCGAAGCCAGTGACGGTGAGGTCGTTGGTTCCGGGTGCCAGGCTCGAAAGAGTTGCGGTGTAGTTACTGGCTTTGCCAAGGGCGACAAACACCACGTCAGCAGGAGCCAAACCAGCGCCGTTCAGGTTATACTGAACGCTTCCAATGCTCACTGCGTCCAGCACGGTGCCGGTCAGCAACAAGGAGGAGGTCGTATAGACACCGTTCAACTTCGGTGCGAGCACTTTCAACACAGGAGCGGTGATATCAGGAATGACAGTCAACGTTGCATTCAAGCTCGTTGCCGTTCCTACCGTGTTCACGACTGTGACTTTGTAATTACCAGCATCACTTTCGTCCACGTTACCAATCGTGTAGGTCGCGAGTGTCGCTCCAGGGATCAGCGTGGAGTCGTTCTTGTACCATTGATAGGTCAGAACAGGGTCACCGTCAGCAGTTACGCTGAAGGAAACCGATTGACCTTCGTTGCGAGTGATGGAGGCAGGGCCGGTGACGATGGACGGGGCGTCTTGCACGTCGAGGACTGCCGGATCGCTGGTAACGAAACCGAGATCGCCAGTGACGACCACAGTGTAGCTACCGGAATCAAGATCGGTAACACCATTCAAGCTCAGGCTCGAATCAGTTCCGTTGGCGACGTCATCGCCGTCTTTTTTCCATTGGTAGGTCAAGGTGCCAGTACCAGCAGCACTGACAGAGAGAACCACGTTTGCCCCTGCAGCCACGGTCTGGCTGGCTGGTTGGGTGTTGATCGCAGGATCAGCCACAGTCAAGGCAGCGGCATCGCTCACCACCGAGGAGTAGCCGTTGTTGATATAGACCGAGTAATTACCTTCATCCGCTTTCAGAGCACTGTTCAAGGTCAGCGTCGAAGTGGTGGCGTTGGCGATGTCTGTGCCATTCTTTCTCCATTGATACGTAGTAGCACCCGGAGCGGTTACGCTGAAGGAAGCTGTTGTTCCAGCGTTCACAGAAGCAGGAGCCGGTTGAGCGGTGATCGTCAAGGCCGGGGCTGGTAGGCTAACATGGACATTGTCGTAGTTAGCTACTGCACCTGCGGACAGACCGGAACCGATGCGAACGTTGTCATAGCTGCGGGCCGTTCCAGTGTTTGCGACCGTCTTCGCGAGAATGCCATCGACATAGAACTTGAAGTCCGCGGCAGTGATCACAACCTTCAGGTTGTGCCAGCCTGTTGTACGATTGGGAGCTCCAACATCATTCAACTGGAAGTAGGCGCTTACACCTGTTCCGCCGTCCAAACCCAGAAGACGACCCATGTAGGACGTGCTGCTGATATTGTTGTTCAATCCCATCGAGACCAACTGGCCGGTCGCTGAGGGGGCTGTTGTATCCTGCAAGTTAGCGGATTGGCGATAGGCAGCGGCGCCGGCATTCGAATCATAGAAGTCGAAGCTGAACGTCACCGGATTGGATGCGGAAACAACTCCGGATTCCGTGAAGGACCTGCCGTTACGTTGAGTTCCCGTGAGATCGATGGCGATCGAGTTAGGAGCACTCGAAGGAAGGGTAGCAGAGAGCACACCACTGTTGGCAGTGACTCTCGGCCAAGCAACTTCGAACGCAGCCTGATCTGCATAGGTATCGAATGTGTCGTACAAGAGTGACTGACTGTTGATCGTCAGGATCGCCGTTGCACTGGTTACAGATCCAAGATTATTGGAAACCTGGACTGCATAGTATCCGATCGTTGAGGCAGAAGCTGTGACGGGATAGCTGCTCGCGGTTGCGCCGCTAACTGCCACACCATTCTTGCTCCATTGGTAGGCCAAGTCATGACCGGTTGCAGTGACGCTGAACGTTGCAATCGTGCCACTGATGGCCGAGACACTCTGCGGCTGTGCGGTGATAACCGGCGCTGCCTGAACCACGAGGGTGGCGATGTCACTGGTTACGTTACCGACTTCATTGGTAACCGAGACAGTGTAGTTTCCAGCTTGGCCGATCGTGACACCCGTGATCGAGAGGGAACTCGATTGCGCGCCAGTGATGTTTCCGCCATTGGCGAGATTACTACCATTCTTCTTCCACATATAGGTGATCGTTCCACCACCCGCTACTGTTACGGTAGGATTGAAGGTGGCACCTTCAGGGATAGTGGCACCACTTGGTTGGGCTGTGATGGTCGGAGGAGCGATTACGTTGACAACCGCATTATCACTGGTTGCGGTGCCGTAGTCGTTCGTGACGATCATGACGTAGGTTCCACTGTTTGCAGGAACAGAGTTATTGATGGTCAAGGTTGCTGTGGTAGCACCAGAGATATTACCACCGTCAGTGACGATGACGCTGTCTTTTTCCCAGCGATAAACCAAAGGAGCTGTGCCTGAGACAGTGGTGCTGAGAACCACCTGGTTTCCTGCAGTAACTGTCTGGCTGGCAGTAGGCTGGCTGGTGATCAGCGGAGGATTGGAGATCGAGTACTTGAGGACAAGGTTGTTACCAACCACAGCCACACTGAATGCTCCACCAGTGCTACCATTGAACTTCGTGGTAGGGATGTTGAATGCAGCCGGATTGAATCCAGTGATGCCACCCGAGGTGGTCACAATGGTCCAGGAGTAATCAGAGACTCCGTCGAAGTTATCAGCAGCTCCAGCAACGTTGCCGGATGTGAGCGAGATCGCGTCGATCGTGAACTTGTTGGCGAGGGTGGCGTTGATGGTCAATGTGCCGGCCACGTTGATCAAATCCCAGCCCGGGTCAGTTCCTTGTGTTCCAGTGGCGTTGTTGACTTCAACTACGTTCGTTGCGCCGCCGTTCCAGACGAGGTTACCGGTGTTCAATGTGCCAGGGCTTGTGCCAGCGCTAATGGTTCCGCCGGTTTCAACTGTCACTTCACCGTTAACTGTGCCGCTGCCGGCAAGTGTGCCGCCGCTCTTCACATTCAGTGTGCCTGCGCTGGTTACACCAGTGCTGGCGTAGCGGAGCGTGCCGTTGCTGATGATCGTTCCACCAGTGAAGGTGCTCGTGCCGGAGAGAACCAGCGTTCCTGCGCCATCTTTAACAAAACCAATCGTTCCGGTCAGGTCGCCGCTCATTGTGACGGCTGCGCCGGTTGTGGTAACACGCGGACGGGTTCCGGTTGTTCCAAGGTTGACTGCACCGCTGAGGGTGTAGGCATTGGCACCGCTGAAGGTGCTGACGAGAGGAGCCGATAGGTTGATGGCGTTCGGGATGGTGATACCAGGAGCTGAAACGCTCAGATTGCCACCAGACAGGAAGGTGATAGTACCAGTGCTGAGGTTAGCTGCGTCTGCAACGTTCAAAGATCCGCCCAAATCCAAACCGCCGGCGAAATCGTTCAAACCACCGAGTTCCAACGTGCGTGTTCCGGAAACGGCGAGTTTTCCAGTGCCGGTGATTTTACCAGGAATGGCAGCGTCGACCAGGGCGTCGATCGTGGCCGTGCCCGAAATGGTCAAACCGCGATTTGCAGCAACCGTAATTTTGGATGTCGGGGTCTGGCCATTGAAACTCAATGTGCCACCCGTCATCGTGATCTGGTCCTGGGTGAAGGAAGCTGGGACAGCGCCCAACATCAGGTCAGTACCATTTGGAGCAGCGCCATGACCGAGACGGTATATACCGTTTTTGATTTCGAGTTTTTCGAAAGTGTTGACCATCGCAGATTTGTACAAACGGATTTCACCAGCTCCGTCTTTCACGAATTTACTGCCTGCATCGCCTTTGATATCGCCGCCGAAGTAAGCCGTTGTGCCAGCAGCGGAAGAGTCAGGAGTGATCGTCAACTGGCCCGCATCCAGACGAACTTCACCACCAGTGGTGGCTTCACTGAAACGGCCGATCGTTTCTGTGTTTCCGTTCAAATCAAAGATGGTGCCGACCGGGAGCGTGATGAGGGCACTGTTTGCGATCTGCTCTGAAGAGCCGAGCGCCAACGTACCTGCGCTGACCGCGATCGTGCCTGCCAGGTTCGGAGCCGTTCCGCCAGACAGCGTCAACGTTCCAGCACCAGTCTTAGTCAATCCGCTCGCTGCAACGGTGCCGCCTGTGAGCGAAATGCCGGAAGCGCCAGTATTAATGGTCTTGCCAGTTCCACTGACAGTCACTTGCGCACCGATAGTCTGTAAGTTGGCTGAGCTGTTGATGATATCTGCCGTAGTGGTGAGCACTTGAGCAGCGGGTTTGGTAATGCTAAAAGCACTAGCACCAGCGGCAAAGGTTACACCTTGAACACTCAAGTTTGCACCGAGGCTCGGAGTCAAACGAACAGCACCATCAAAAATGAGAGAGTCGCCCGTAGCTGGCGCCACGTCACCCACCCAGTTTAAGGCACTTCCGATAAGGTCGTCCGCAGCGCCACCGTCCCATGTCCTTGCGAGGCTGGAAGGATTCACTGTGACGAAGCTTACATTGTCCAGGAGCAAAGTTTTGGTTCCTGAACCGGTAGTATCACCGATACCAAATTTTACCTGGGTTGCTGTTGCAGCAATGGTCCCGGTCATGGTGATTGAGCGCCATGTATTGTCGCAAGTCAGCGAGACTGATCGCGCCGCAGTTCCAACGAGGACTCCAGCGCCGGTTTCCTGCCGGACGAACATTTTTGGATCAGCACCACTGACCCAGGTTGCCGCTATTTTATACTGGATGGTAAAGGTGAAGTTTTCACCAGCAGCGACGCCGGTGACAATTCGCGCACCGCCGAAACCGAAACCACCGTCCGTGAGTTGGAGACAGTTACCGGGGTTTCCGCCGACGACATTCAGGAAACTTGAGAATCCATTGGCGTCGGTCGAGCCGCGACTAATCCAGGAGTCAGTCCCTGTCGTGAAGTCCTGAGTGTAGTTAACAATAGCGCTAGCTGGCGTGGAAAGTGCCCCTAGCAGGGAACAAGCCAACATCAATCGCTTGGTGTTTGAAGTTGTTCGCGAGAACAACTTACTTTTCGCCCTGGTAAAGAGCGAACCGATGGTTTTTTTGTTTCTTATCATAGTTCTATCAGGAGTTACTGGCACCAAGTTCGGGAGGAGCTATAGAAACGCTACGCATTGCGCAAATCGCGCGATTTTGCCCAACGTTTGGCGTTACTGATGCCATAATTCGGTTTTCGAGCCCAGAAGTGGTTCGGGGTTCGCTCCATCTTGTCTCAGATTTCCCCTGATGGGTCAATTGCAAAGAAGGAAAAACAAAGGTTCAGGGGAATCCCGGACTTGCAGAAAAGCAGACCACACTTTGGCGACTGCACTAGCGACCCGATCATTAAAGCGGCTATATATCGTCAAAATCAATACTTCATGATGTTCCACTCATACTCATGATGGACCTGGGAACCAGTTATGGTCCAGAAGCTGCCTCTAAAAGCCTGCAACAGTCGCAAAAGAAAGCTCTTTTCAGCTCCAACTGGAAACAGGACGCGGAATAGGCTTAACTAATGGCGTTTCAGAAGAGCGACCGAAATAAATTACGGGCGCGAACCAAATCGGGAACACGAAATGCGGTTTTAGAATATGAAAAAGAGTCTGGTTCAATTTATTGGCGTCCTGATGCTGGTTGCTTTTGGCCCGCTGCCGGCGATCGCCTCAGATGGCAATATCCTTCACGTGGGTAAGAATGGTTCCGAGACCAACGCCGGAGCAATTTCGGCTCCAGTGGGTTCAGTTGGAAACGCCATGGCCAAATCGCAATCCAACGATTTGATATATGTTTTTCCCGGGATTTACACAAACGGGTTCCTTTTAAAGAATCTCGTCAACCTGTTCCTACTGCCGGGCACAACTGTCTACGCCAACACCAATACGGGATTCGTCAGTGCCTCCACCCCGGCCACAAACACCATCTCAGGGGATGGCGAATTTCGAGCAGTCATCCACAATCCCGCAGCGGAAAGCCGATATGACATGTTTAAGGTGGACAACAGAAACAGCGTTTTTGATTTTACCGCAAACCGCGTCTCGTTGACCGGGACGAATGCGGTCAACCAAGGAATTTTCCTTGCGGCATTTCGGTTGACTGCAGTGAAGACAGCCACAATTGACATCGATTTCATCTCTGTCACTGCCGGTCACAACGATATCGTGACCCCGATTGGTGTCACTTACGGGAGTGGAGATTTCCACGCACGCATTGGCACGATTACGAATGATGCCGGACCGGTGGATAGCGAATTAACCTTTGCAGCCTTAGAATGCCTCAGCACTGGTGACAAAACTCATTACGACGCCCATTTCCGAGGGGATTACCTGCGTTCCGCCGTCGGCTTCTCTCATTTGAGTGACAATCCCAATCAGATTAACTGGATCACCTACGACGTCATGGAAGGCAATTCCTATGCATACTATGTCGGCGCAAACAGTCTGGGAAAAAATTACATTTCCGGGAGTAAGAAGATCTGGGGGCGCAGTACCCTTCTGCCAGCAATGATGATTCATGGTGATGTCCACGACTGGATTCAGTCGGACAAAATCTCCAGCGACGGCGGGGGCTGGTTGTGGCAGGAAAAAGGGACCCTGGAATGCCTGATGGCAGAGTGGGAGGACCCGTTGAAAAAGGTGCAGGTCGGTATCATTCACTATGGCGGCACCAACAACATTCATCCCGGGAGGATGCGGGCGGCGGGAACCTGTGTGCAGCACATTGGAGGAGTGCAAATCTACAATGGCGTGTCGATGGATAGCAGCTACGGCACTTCCAACGTCGTTTATGTGACCGGCTCCGGCCTCACCCTGAAGAATTGCACCCTCATTGCCTCCCCCGGCACCAGAAGCATTGAAGCGCCCAGCCAACAAACGGTCACTATCGACGGAGCTCTGACGGTCAACATCGACCCGGGCACAAACATTGTTTTTACTGGGGGAAACTTGATTGTCACGGCAGGTGAGAATTCTCCGATCGATCTCATTAACGCACCGTGGGGCTCGAAGTATTACAAAGCAGGAGCCACCAATTTTTGGTTCAAGGATGGAGCTGGAACGGCTGGGTGGACCGCAAAGTGACACCGTAGCTGTGTTCTCGTCCCCATCATCTTCCAATCACATGGTAGTTGTATTTGTAGGTCGTCCCCGCCCGCAAGCCATTGCCCCTGGCGTTCAGTGAAAAATTGGTGGTGGTTCCATCCACAAACGGCAGGTAGGGCAGATCGCTTGCGGCACCGTTGGCCGGACTGATCATGGGGTAGGAATCTCGAACAAACGGAGAACTCTGGTACGCAACTGTTGCAATGATTGCCCCACCCTGCGGCAAAGTGCCGGTCGTGATCGTGATCTCCCCAGCAACGTCGTCGCCGACAACTGAGACTTTGGGCGACGAACCTGCCCCAAGACCTGCTACAATAGTGGGAGCAGGACCGGTCGATGAAACGCTATTGTCGATGACCAACCGCCCGCCGACGAAGGTGATGTTTTTACTCGGTGTTGTATTGACCGAGAGCGTTCCAAGGATGGTCACGGTCTGGGCGTTCGTTGCGGTGATACTTTCGACGCCCTCCGCTGCAACCACGGTGCAGTTCTGCAGCGTCAAACCCGGCCCGGCGACTATCACCGGCGATTGAGTTCCTCGCGATGAATCAAGTCGTATGTCAGACAGGTTATTCGTTCCGCTGATATTTTTGACGCAGGTTCCCCGGATGTCCATTCGTCCGCCATGCACAGAAACGGTGCCCCCAGTGAGATCAAAACCAACGCCCACGATCCCACCTGATTCCTCGTATTGTTGAATTGTTAAATCAACAAAACCGTCCGTCGTGAGCAGAAACGGTGCTCCTGCAGAAGTGGCCTTGTTGCCGTCGCCCCAGAAACGGCCGGAATGACCCAAATAAAACAGTGCTCCATTCGTGCCGGTGATCCAGTATTTTTGGGCTGATGTATACAACTTGGAAGTACCGGTGTGATGCACCCCGGTCACACTTTCGAATTTCATTACTTTCGATCTCACCCAAAGGGCCGAATTGGGATTCTTGCCGGAGACATAAATGCCACCCTCACCTCCTGTCTGGATATAATCAATGTCCGCAAACATGTCCTGAACGGTGTTTGTCCCCGACGAATCTTCCCAGAGCGCATACGCTCCAGTCCGAATTTCTTTGGCCTTGATGTGAATACCGCTCCCGTCCCTCCAGTAAACACCGCCACAATCGATTCCGCCGACCATGTTCTGAGCATCAATATTCACGTAAGTGCAGTTTCGAATGTCGATGGCACCCGTGTCCGATTTGTTTAACAACATATCCCGACAACGGATGTCCAGGCGCGAGAGCGGGTTGGTAATCAGAACCAATGCGGAATAGTTCAGGCTGTCGTAATAGGTGGAATGATTGGCGAAGTCAGCAAACCCATCGACGCTGACGTTAATGCCCCCGGCGTGGAGCGTATCATCTATAATGTTCGTGAGTTGCTTGCCAACGTAATCAACCGTCACCCCGGGAAGCATGAAGTAGTTGATGGCATTGGTCGCAAGGGAGGTATTGTTCGTGTAACGACCGGGATACACATAGACCAGGCTGTCTTCCGAATGTGCCCGGGCCGCGCCAAGGGTTAGATAAGGCTTATCCAAGCGGCTCACCAATGCGGTTGTATCATCGCCATGCCGTCCGACATAGAGAACATTTTGACGGGTAGCGCCTGGACCACTATCAGGCAAGGCGTTGGTTCGATCCTGGCTGAAACCGAGGACAATCGAGAGTAGCAGAACGGCGATTAATTTCGGGAGATGCATCTTAGGATTGCGAAAGGCCATTTTTTGGCACCCAACCTACCTTTAATGGTAGGGAAGGATTCTAAAAGCGTCCAGCCTCCAGAATATCTGAGCTCCCCCCTTTTCTGGCTCGGGCAACCGTCGTCTCACCTCTCTGCGGGACTTGCTCTGACCCCGTCCGCGTCGTCTCACCCCTCTGCGGGACTTGTTTTGACCCCGTCCGCGTCGTCTCACCCCTCTGCGGGACTTGTTTTGACCTCGTCTGCGTCGTCTCACCCCTCTGCGAGACTTGTTTTGACCTCGTCTGCATCGTCTGACGCTGTTTTTTGACCCGATCGGGCGGAAAACCGGCCTTTCACCTCTCTATGGGACGACGAAAGCGCAATTTTGCTCCTGTCCAGTCGTCGCGAGGAGAGTCAAAAAACAAAAAAAATTTGATGCATTCTCCCCAATAGAATCAGGGGTAAAGGGGGGTGGCGCGGAATGTCCCCATTAACCTGCCACTCCCCAAACGAAACTATTTTTGCAATAACATGGATTGTTGAGGGCAGACGGTTCCACCGGGGAAAAAACTCCGTGGGAACCGGGCCTGAAACGGCAGTCCAAATAACTCGAAATTATTTCAGGGGGGCGTATCAGCAGATGATGCCCCCCCTGTGAGGGGCTGATCAACGTTCGGTCAATCCATGTCGGGTTGAACGGACACAGAAAACAAAAACAGAAAGAAAAAACAGTTATGCAACAGAAAATCACCAAAAGCAAAGTCGGTCTATTAGCGGCATCCGCGGATGCCATTGCCGGGGACATCAAGAACACGGCAACAGTCACCCTCGCGTATAATACCGCGGCGGCTCTCACCCTCACCCGCAATGCGGCGGAAACGGCCATGAATAATTATGGGGCGGGGCTTACGGCCCAGCGAAACCTGCGTCGAGACCTGGACCTGAAGTTCGGGGAAGCGCGCATCGTATCGACCCTCTCGCGCGACGTGTTGAAACCAAAATTGGGGCTTCAGTTCAACCCGGATTGGGTCGAAACCGGGTTTCTCAGCTCGCTGGAAATCCCAAGGAGCAATCCGAAACTGGAAACGTTGCTGGGGTCGCTGGCGGATTACTTCGTCGCCAATCCCGCGAATGAGGCGAACTCCAGCGGGGTCACCGCGGCGGCCCTCGGGCTTCTGCACACCGACTTCAGTGGATTGCGGCAGGATCTGAAAAGCCAAACCACGAACGTTCGGACGCGTAGTCGTTTGCAACGGGAGAAGTTCGCGGCACTGCGTTTCCAATTAAGCGCCATGGTGAAGGAACTCAGCCAGAAGCTCTCGCCCCTGGATGAACGCTGGCTCGACTATGGGTTCAAGATCCCGGGCGTGAAACAGAAGCCAACCACGCCGGCCAAACTGGCTGCCATCGTGAGGGGGAATGAGGTCGCGCTGAAATGGAACCAATCGGCCCGGGCGGAGTATTATCGGATCTGGAAACGGGTGGTCGGAGTGGATCAGGATATGGTTGCGGTAGGAACGGCAGCCGATCTCAATTTCACCCTGGAGAACCTGCCAGCAAACGTGACGGTGGAGGTGGGGGTCTCTGCGGTGAACAACGGGGGCGAAAGTGCGTTGAGCGAATTGTTGGTCTTGCTCATCGCGTAACCTGATGAATACCACGCAAACCGCCCGGTTCGCCGGGCGGTTTTTTGTGGGGATGGGGGTTGGTGTGGGGGGGGCCAATGGTAGCCGGCCCCGACCGCGTACCAGCGGTCGGAATCGGAGCAGCGAGTGCGTGTTGCGAAGTTTAGGGGTCTGTCCTCGGACGTAACGGATGTATGATGCCTTAACAACGCCATAGGCTCCGTTGGCAGTTCCGCCCGCTGCACGCGGCCGGGGCCGGCGCAGCGCGCCCAGCCGCTACCATCGGCGGCTTCGCCGCCGTTTTCGTTAACTGAACGGCAGTGATAAGAAGGTGAGGATGAGGGTGATCGATACCTATTCGGAAATTATTGTCACCTTGCAACCGCCGGGAAATTTCTCCCGTGCCTCGAGAGACAAAACTTCACATCCATTGCAACGGCTTTTCAGATATTGCCTGATAGACATATTCCCAGGAAATGGCTTCAATTGCAGCGTTCCCACTCGAATACCTAACCGAAAGCCCATACCTATGCAGAAATTCCCACCGAACATTTTCCGACGAATCCTCGCTTGCGTCTTGCTGTTCCTGACCCTGGGATGTGGGCAGGCGATGGCGCAACGCGCCCAGGGCATTGACGTTTCACGCTGGCAAGGGACGATCAATTGGACGAGCGTCAAAGGGGGAGGCTACGCATTTGCGTGGGCTCAAGCCACCCGTGGCGCGTATCTGACGAATGTGAATTTCGTGGCCAATATGGTCAACGGCAAGGCCGCTGGAGTTCTCATGGGTGCTTATCATTACGCTACCCCGGCGACGAACAGCCCGAGTGTCGAGGCCAATTACTTCTGGAACCTCGCCGGCCCTTATATTAACGCCGATGGCAAAACGCTCATGCCCATGCTGGACATGGAGGAGTTTGGCGGTCATCTCGGCGCGACCAGTTACTCCGATTGGGCCAGCCAGTGGTATAACATCGTGGTAGCGAAAGCCACCGCCGCGGGAGTCACGATCAAACCCGTGATGTATTCCAGTGCCTGCTCTTACTGCAACATGAACAGCAGTTCCTCCATTTTTGGAAGTTGGGTGGCCAATTACGGCGGGGGTGATCCGCAAACGGGAACGCCATGGAGCGCCTGTTCGGGTTGTAACTTATGGGGTGGAGGCATCTGGCACTTTTGGCAATACTCCAACACCGGCTCGGTTCCCGGCATCAGTGGTGCGGTGGATCTCGATGTTTTCAACGGCACCACCGCCCAGCTCTCGGTGTGGGTTGCGACCGCGGCTGGTGCGGACATCACGCCGCCGGTGATCTCCGGCGTGGCGGCGGGTGGGATCAACGACACGTCCGCTACGATCACATGGACGACAGATGAAAGTTCGGACAGTGTGGTCGAATACGGAACCACGACCTCGTATGGCTCCAGTGCGAATAATGCCACGAAGGTGTTGAATCACTCAATTGCGCTGACGGCTTTGAGCCCTTCGACTTTGTATCACTATCGCGTCCGGTCAACCGATGCGGCCAACAATACGGCGACATCCGCAGATTTCACCTTTACGACTCTCGCCGCTGGCTCCGTGGCAGATATCGTGATCGATAATCCCGCGGCAGCCGTCGTAGGAACCTGGTCGGCCGGAACAAGCGCGACCGATAAGTTTGGCACGGACTATCGATTCAAAGGCCAGGGAACTGGTGCAGCGTATTTGCAATACACACCGAATATTTTGACGGCGGGTGACTACAATGTTTATGAATGGCACACGCAGGGCGCCAATCGCGACGCCGGCACGCCCCACGTCATTGCCTACAATGGCGGAACGACCACGGTCGCAGTCAACCAGCAGATCAATGGTGGAACCTGGAACTTGATCGGGAAATTTAACTTCACCACCGGCACGACCAAATACGTGCGCATAACGGATGCGATCACCACCGCCGGGCAGATCGCCCTGGCAGACGCGATCAAGTTCGTGCATGTGGCGCCTCCAGCTGCCCCCAGCGCTCCCAGCGGACTTACCGCCACTGCGGCAAGCAATTCTCAAATCAATCTTTCCTGGATCGACAATTCGACCACGGAAGACAATTTCATCGTGGCACGGTCCACGAGTGCTGGCGGCCCGTACACGGACATTGCAACATTGGCTTCCGGCACAACTTCATACAGCAACACCGGCTTGGCAGCAGCCACGACCTATTACTACCGGGTCCGAGCCGTCAACGGTGGCGGTTCCTCGGCTTACTCGAATGAGGCAAGCGCGACAACGCAATCGCTGCGATCGGTGCATGTTCAAAGCATCACGATGAGTTGGGTCGCCTCCGGCAACAAGTACAAGGCCCGAGCTGTTGTGAATGCAGTGGACTCTTCCAACGTGGCGGTCAGCGGGGCAACGATCACCGGTGATTTCACAGGTGCCATTTCGAATGCCAACCTGAGCGGGAGCACGACCTCCGCCGGTAATGCAACGATCACTTCGACCTCCGCAATATCGCGTGGGACGGTAACGTTCACCGTAAAGAATATCAGTGGGGCGGGGCTCAGTTATGCTTCGTTGGCGAATGTTGTCTCTTCCGCGTCGATTTCGCGGTAATAGCTAAATCTCGTTAAGTCACAGCCGCTGCTTTTTGAGAGCAGCGGCTTTTCTTTTGGTGGGAAGCTAGGCAGTGCCTCTTAGGGGACTACCCCGTTTTTAAGCAAATTTTATGTCCCATTTTGCCTTCGCCTGTGGTCGGCACCAATTTTCCATTGGCATCGACCTGCGGAACATCCGCCGCGGACCAGAATTCGTACAACTTCCGTAGAAGCGACTCCAACTCACGGATGGAACTCGGCTTTATCAGGTAGGCTTTGGCGCCTGCCATGTAGGCCATCTTGATGTCGTCGCCGTCCGGAGAGGCAGACAACACAATGACAGGAATAACAGACCATTCAGGATTCGAGGCAAGGTGCGTCAAGACATCGAACCCATTTGCAAGAGGCATCTTCAGGTCCGTAATCAAAATGGAGGGAAAAGGATACTTTGCGCGGTCTGAGTATTTATCGGTGCCATCTAAATAGGCGATGGCCTCCGAACCGTCGGACACGCAGTGAAGATTGATGGTCGTGGAAATTTTGGCAAAAGCCCGGCGAATGAGAAGCTGATCATTTCGGTCATCTTCGGCGATGAGGATGGTGCAGTTTGGAGGATGTTTCATATTCCCGGAAGAGCCCTGCCCAAAGAATAGACTGTCGGGGTCCAGCGGAAAGCCGGGAGAAAGCTTATAACATCCTCGGCTTTTCCGGGTCAGGCTCCACGGAGCTATTCTATTCGTCTTTTTAGAGAAGATGAGAGTTGCGAAAACGTGATAAAACCAGCGGTGAACCTCTTCTCATCCATGGCCGCGGCGGAGAGAAACTTGTCCCGGCGATTCGGAGGGTAACACAAACAAACGGCTAAGCCCGGTCCGGCAAGTTATTTGAGGGCACGACATTTTCGGACCAGAAATCGAACAACAGACACAAGGCCTCTTGTTGGGATTCAGAATCGCTTACTTTTCCCAGAAAAGAATGTGCTCCCATTTCAAAAGCGGCTGATGCATTCGCGGGCAGGAAGTCAGCTGCAAAGACAATGGTGGGTGTTACTTTGAGCCTCGGATTCAGTTGCATGAACTTCAGTACGCTTAGCCCCGAAGCTTCAGGCAATTGTAAATCCAGGATTAACATTTGAGGAAAAGGAAACATTGCCCGGTTTCCGTATTCCCCCTCCCCCTTTAAATATGCGATTGCCACCTTTACGCTCGAACAAATCTGGAGCTTCCCGACGAATTTGCAGATCTGAAGGTGCCGCCTCATTAAAAGGAGGTCATTTTCATCGTCTTCCACCAGGAGAATATTTGCAGCGCGAAAGTTCATCATATCAAAGTGCCCCAATGGCAAACCACAGAGCCCTAATCTAACGCGAAAGAATCTCGATGCCTTTAGGAAGACCTGAAGGGAAAGGACTTTAACAACAGATTAGGAGCTAACCCTCACCTTACCAATTGGCACAACGCAAACAATCGGAGAATTCCCTTTATCTTCAGCAACATCCTACATTACGTACATTTACCGTCCTAAAGC
Organism: Limisphaerales bacterium; assembly: GCA_046597605.1. GTDB lineage: Bacteria > Verrucomicrobiota > Verrucomicrobiia > Limisphaerales > JACDHS01 > JACDHS01. Next base: position 14,583 of record JBKJKE010000078.1, read on the forward strand.
TGATCGGCGTCCTCCTGGGTCTCGCGTGCAAAATCTTCTTTGCGGGCGTGTAGGTCTGAAAACTGAACACTGAATACTTTCCCCAAATATACTTTTCCTTAGCCCGCGAGAACGAAATTCCCTTATCGCGGAGCCCCTTCCCAAGCCCTACTATCCCCCGTGCCCACCACAACCACCCCCACCGTCCTGGTCGTCGATGACTCGACCGATGATCTCTTGTTAGCCCAGTTGGCAGGGAAGGAAGTGAGCACCCATGTCGAATGGCGCATGGTCAACAGTGGGGTCGATGCATTGGCCTACCTCGCTGGCGAAGGGATCTATGCGAACCGGAAGCTTTACGGCCTTCCCCGCTTGATGATCCTGGACCTGAGTATGCCCTGGGTTTCGGGATTCGAGGTGCTCTCCATTTTGCAGAAGCTGGCCCGGGCGGATCAGCCTGCGATTTGTGTCCTGAGCAACAGCCGTTTGAAACTGGACGAACAACGCGCCGCCGCATTGGGAGCGGATGTTTTTCATACCAAGACTGATTTCGATGCGCTCTGCTGTCTCTTCGAGCAATTAACGTCCGATTTCTGTTCCAACAGAGTTTCGCCAGCGCACGCGAATTAGAGCCTTCTCCGACCCAAAGGGGTTGCGCAATAGAGCCGGGTGATTGCCCGGAAGGAGAAGCGATGCAAAACCACCTTGGATCGCCTTACAACATACGTTAAGACCGAGGTGGGATGCGCTCAAATCCCCGGCGTCGGTCCGTGACGAGCCAGTGAGCTTCGAATCTGCTGTTTCTATTCTTCATTTTTCGGAATCCCTAATTCAACCATACTGCCGAAAGGTTCCAAGGGAGGGACCTGCGCCTTCGACCAGAATTCAAAATTAGTTTGAACGAGGCTGGCAAGATCTCCCACTTTCGCTGGTTTTTGAAAATAGGCGTTGGCACCGAGTTGGTAACATCGGACCACATCCTTATCTTCTTTGGAGGCGGAAAGGACAATCACCGGGACTATGCTGTACTCCGGGTGCTCGCGCAGCCATTCCAGCACCTCGAACCCATTCTTGCGCGGCATTTTCAAGTCAGTGATCAGCACCCGCGGAAAGGCGAAACTCTGCCGATCGGCATAACGTCCTTCACCCTTCATATAGGTGATCGCCTCCTCGCCGTCCCCGACAATATGGATCATGGCAGGCACCTTCATTTTGGTGAGCACGCGCGTCAGCAGCAGAGCGTCGTTTTCATCATCCTCGGCAATCAGGACAGTGAATTCCATTTGATCATCCTAAGTCCCCGCCGCACACCTGCAAACCTCAGCGAAGACGCTTTTTTCATTTCGGGGCAGCTCTGGAAACGCCTTAATAGATTTCCCTAAATTGGTAGAGTGTACGGATTGATGTGACAAGGAAGCTGGTCAACATTGCAGCTACCAAGCTTATGACTTTCAAAGAATTCCAGGCACAGGTCAGGGAAATAAAGAAAGTAACGTTCCAAGGCACCTCAGATAGCCCATTGCACTGGGGAATAGAGCGGGCGAAGTTCAATGAGCAGAGATTATTGCGCCTCATCGCCGTCGCCGAGCAGGTGCCCTACGCAACGGCCCGTCGTCGCTATGATGCATGGCAGCGGCAGTTGAGCCGGGTGCGGGAAACACGGGAACGGATGGAGCGAATGGATCTGGGAATCTACCATGCGAAGGTCACACCGCCATCAGCGGAAACCATCGCAGTGGCGCAAGTAATCTCACGCAGCAGGCGAGGGGAAAACTGTGCAGAAACTTTACCATCCTCCTTGTAGCGGCTGCCCTTTGCCCATCGGGTAGGAGGTGAGGAATAAAACCTCACCGTCCTCCCACACCACCGGACGTACGGTTCCGTATCCGGTGATCTTGCTTCGAAAATGCGGTGAGGGCTTTCAAGGATTTGTTAATTTAGTATTAGAGGTTTGTTTTTCAAAATCCACAGGTGATTTGTAGCCCAGAGAGCTGTGGAGGCGCTT